>JBBINY010000013.1:54054-54353 GCA_037443645.1 Cytophagales bacterium | reverse complement strand
TTCGAAAAGAATGCCGTTGATTACCTGCTCAAGCCAATCGACCAGGAACGGTTCAGGCTGGCTGTAAAAAGGGCGGTTGAGCGCATGCGTATGGAGCAAAACAACGTGGGAGAACTGCTCCGCAACCTGAAAACAGAAAACAAATCATCGTACGACAACCACATTTTCGTTCAGAAATCTGAAAAGCTGATTAATCTGCCGGTGGAAGAAATCATGTTTCTGGAAGCCTCAGGCGACTACACCATTCTGACAACTAAAACAGATCAATTCGTAAGCTCCTCGGGTATCGGTAAACTGGA
>JBBINY010000013.1:0-54044 GCA_037443645.1 Cytophagales bacterium | reverse complement strand
CCCGATACGTTCATCCGCGTTCACCGAAGCACCATTATTAACATTAACTTTCTTAAAGAGATTGAAAAGCATTTTAATGGGGGCATGATGGTGAAAATGCATTCGGGAAAAAGTTTTCCGGTGAGTCGCACATATGCCAAACTGATCAGGCGAAAGGTTGTTTAACCTTTATCGGCATTACTTCTTCGGCATTTCAAATTTTAACCGAACGCGTGCTTTGTCGCGAATGGGCACACCGTCTCTTCTGGTCGGCTCCCATCGCGACCCTTCTTTTATAAGCCGTATCAATTCCTCATCACATCCGGCACCGATACCACGAACAACGGTAATTGCCGAAACTGTGCCATCCGTTTCTACAAAAAATTCAACCGTTACCCTTCCTTCAACCTTTTTATCCAGCGCTTCCTGCGGATAGAGCAGGTTACTTTCCAGGTATTTTTTGTAGGCACGATCACCAATCGAAGGATGGGCCAGCTCAATGGTTGGCGGATCGGGCGTGCCATTTTTCTGAATCCCGTATCCGGTAACTATTACTTCGCTCAATTGCATGGCATCAAGCGCCATCTGAACGTCCACCTGCTTGCGATCACCGGCATTCACTTCCTGCGATTGAAGTCCGATGAAAGAAAAAATAAGTGAAGGATTGGTTTGATCTGCCGCCATCTGATACAAGCCGGATGCATCGGTAACCGTTCCGATACTCGTTCCTTTAATAACAACATTCACACCGGGTAACGGACTGCCGTCTTCGGAGGAAGTTACCTTTCCCCGGATAACCCTTTTTGCCCCCTGAACACGTGAGCGTGTAACTTCAGAGACTTTTTGCCGGTCCTCATCAGCCCGTGTATCCTTTTTTTGCAGCTTTCCCTCCTCTTCGCGTTGCGTTGCCAGGGCCAGTTCCTCCGGCTTTTCGTCTCTGGCTACCGGTGCGGGTTGATTGGTTGTTTCCGCTAACACCGGCAAACCGAGGCGAACTGAATCAGGTTTTCCTTCCCCTTTGGGGGCAGTCTTTTTTGAATCCGGCACAACCTCCCCTTGCTTTGCTTTTGCTTCTTGTGGATAGGTACCTGTACCCGCAGGTGCCGAATCCCCAACGCGGGGGCCTTCTTCAGCCGAAGGTGCCGGGATAGGATGCTCCGCTTCATCATCTTTTTCAGCGAAGGCCTGTTTATCGCGGGTCGTTTCATTCAATGCAAGCGAGTCCTGCTCATCCATCGTTGCGAATTGCCAGATGATCGCAGTCGCTGCTGCGAGCAGAATCAAACTTGCAGCAATGCGCATAGCCCATCGTGCTGGTGTTACAGGAGGACCGCCCGGTTTTTCAGCCGAAGCCGGTTGTACAATGGCTTCCGGGGCACTTGCTGCGCGCACTGCGGATGACCCGGTGGCGTCAACGGCCTCATTTAAGGCTGCCACACTACGGGCAAATTGCAGCGGATCTTCAGCTTCACCGCCTTCCAGTGCATCGGCCAAAAACGGATCAGAAAGCGCCTTTTTTTCAAGGGCGTGCATTTCTGCCGGAGTCATTTCCCCGTTGAGGTATCGCTTAATATCGTTGCTGAGGTCAGCCATTCCGCTCCATGCATAGTTTCAAATTTCGCTTTCCATTCTGGATATAACTTTTCACCTGGTTCATGGAAAAGCCCGTTTCCGTGCTGATCTCAGCATAACATTTTTCGTTCAGAAAAAATAACCGGACACACCGTTGCTGCTCAGGTCCAAGTTTTCCGATGCACTCTTCCAATTTAACAAGATTTCCCTCCAGATCGTCTCCGGATTCCAGATGCTGAAACCCGCCTGTTTCCATAACGAAAGGTGATAATTCCTCGTAAAACTTACCTTTTTCAGAGCGGAGCTTCATCAGGCAGTGATTACGCGCTGTGGCATAGAGCCAGCTTTTGAAATACTCAACCTCATGTTGAAGCAGGCTCACTGCCAGCCTTTCATAAATCTGCATAACTGCATCGTGTGCATCATCCCGGCTTTTAAGGTATTTGAGACAAACACCATACACCAGCCCGGAGTACCGTTTGAACAGCACGCCCAGAATCTCCATATCGCTTTCGGCCCTGTATTTGGCAACAAGATCCAGGTCCGTCAACTCGGCTATCGGGCGGTTAAAAAGCATCTTTTAAGGTACTAATTTTTTCGGGTGTGTATGGAATCCGGCAAATCGGTGCATCATAAATGCGTATCCAAAAACAAAACCGTTATGAAAAGTAAACTGATTATTCTGGCAACCCTTGTGTTTGCCGCATTTGGGTTCCAGGTACGCGAAAACCGTTCCATTACCGGGAAAGTGACTTCGGCAGAAGATGGAAGCCCGTTGCCCGGTGTGAACGTGGTGTTAAAGGGAACCAAAACAGGCACCACAACCGATGCCAACGGCATGTATTCAATTACAGTGCCTTCCAGCGGAGGCACGCTGGTTTTTTCATTTGTCGGACTAACCACGGCACACGTGAAAATCGGAACATCAAATGTCATCAATGTAACCATGACGGTTGATGCATTCCAACTTAGCGAGGTTGTAGTAACCGCTCAGGGTGTTTACAACCGCTCAAAGAAAGATAAAGCAATGGGTGCTCCTGCTGAATATGCGCAACCCCTTTATTACAATGATGAATCGAGGCCACAGTGGAATACAGAGGAGTATGACGCCATCCATGAAAACATCTTTCATGATGCGCTGCGAAATCCCCTGTCTACGTTTTCGATTGATGTGGATGCGGCATCGTATGCCAACATACGGAGGTTTATCAACAACGGGCAGCGGCCTCCAAAAGATGCCGTTCGTATCGAGGAACTGGTAAATTACTTCGATTACGATTACCAGCAACCACGGGGCGAACACCCGTTCAACATCATTACCGAAATCTCAGACGCCCCCTGGAACCGCAAGCACAAACTGGTGCACATCGGGTTGCAGGGCAAGCACATACCTACCGAAAATCTGCCTCCCTCAAACCTGGTTTTCCTTATCGATGTTTCAGGCTCTATGGATGAGCCCAGCAAGTTACCGCTGCTTAAAGCATCCTTTAAAATGTTGGTGAATGAACTGCGTGAGCAGGATCATGTAGCCATTGTTGTCTATGCCGGTGCGGCCGGCCTGGTGCTTGAGCCAACTTCAGGCGGTGATAAGAAAAAAATTATTGAGGCACTCGACCGCCTTGAGGCAGGTGGTTCAACGGCAGGAGGTGCCGGCTTACGGCTTGCCTATGCTACAGCCCGCAACTACTTTAAGAAAGGCGGAAACAACCGGGTGATACTTGCCACCGATGGCGATTTCAATGTTGGTGAATCAAGCAATGCTGCGATGGAACGATTAATTGAAGAAGAGAAGAAAAGCGGTGTGTACCTTACCGTGCTCGGGTTTGGCATGGGTAACTATAAGGATTCTAAAATGGAAACCCTTTCGAACAAAGGCAATGGAAATTATGCGTATATCGACAATATTACCGAAGCCAAAAAAGTTCTTGTCAATGAGTTTGGAGGCACCCTTTTCACCATTGCCAAGGATGTGAAACTGCAGATTGAGTTTAACCCGGCAAAAGTTAAAGCCTACCGGCTCATCGGCTATGAAAACCGGATGTTGAAAAATGAAGATTTCAATAACGACAAAAAAGATGCGGGGGATTTGGGCTCCGGTCATACCGTAACTGCATTGTATGAAGTAATTCCCGTGGGCGCAGAAAGTGAATTTTTCAAGGTAGAAGAACTGAAATATCACGCCATACAGATTGATCCTTCAGCTCAAAAATCAAAAGAATTGATGACCGTGAAGTTTCGGTATAAAAATCCAGATGAAGACGTGAGCAAATTAATTGTTCATCCGTTGTTGGATTCGATGGTGCCCCTGGAGAAGACTTCCGACAATTTCAGGTGGTCGGCAGCAGTGGCGGGTTTCGGAATGGTGTTGCGCGATTCAGAATATGTTAAAAACTTCACGTACGCTGACGTTGACCAATTAGCCCAGGGTGCGCGCGGAGCAGATAAGGAGGGGTATCGGATTGAATTCATCCGCATGGTGAAGTCGTTCGACAGCGTTGTAGCCAAGCGGTAAACCTTCAGGTTAATTTCACCAGCAAGTCGCTGCCAAACCGGCAGCGACTTTTATTTATAAGTTATCCAAAGAAGTACTACTTTTGAAATCCATGGAAGAAAATAGCAACCAGCAATACAGTGAATCAGAGAAGCATCGTATCTTCCACAGCGAGTTTATGCCCCACATTAACTCCATGCACAACTTTGCCTATCGCCTCACGCTGGATGCCGATGATTCCAGCGACCTGGTTCAGGATACGTATTTAAAGGCATATCGCTTTATTGATTCCTTCCAACAAGGAACTAATGCGAAGGCCTGGCTGTTTCGGATTTTAAAAAACAGTTTCATTAACGACTACCGCAAGAAGAGCAAAGAGCCTTCGAAAGTAGATTACCAGGAAGTTGAAACATACTATAATTCGGATGATGTAAACCGCCAGATCACACCCGATTTACGGGTTGAGGCACTGCAGGATATGATTGGTGATGAGATCTCCAATGCCCTTAACTCGTTGGAAGTGGATTTCAGAACAGTGATCATTTTATGTGATCTGGAAGGTTTCAAATACGATGAAATGGCGAAGATTCTTGATATACCAATCGGAACAGTGCGCAGCCGCCTGCATCGCGCGCGCAACCTGCTCAAAGAAAAGTTAACGGATTACGCCAGAAAAATGGGTTACAAAAACACCTAAACGTATGCCTCCTGATTCACCCGAAGCCTCCAAAAAATTTCCCTGCCGGGAGATGCTGCAGAAAATCCTCGATGGCGATGCCACACCGGAGCAGCAACAACAATTTAAGGCACACATGGATGAATGTTTGCCGTGCCTTAAGGGGTATGAACTGGAAATGGCTATCAAAGCCCTTTTGAAAACCAAATGCAACGGCAATGGCGCTCCTCCCGACTTGATTGAAAAAATCAAAAAACAAATCAGCCAAAATACCCCTTTGCATTGATGGCCGGCAAAGCACTTATTTTCTCCGCACCTTCGGGCTCCGGAAAAACCACCATCGTCAGGCATTTACTGCAGGTCAACCCGGATCTGGGATTTTCTATTTCAGCTTCCACGCGCGATAGGCGCGGGCGTTCCGAACAAAACGGTAAGGATTACTACTTTCTGACTCCCGAAGAATTTAAAAAGAAAATTGACCAACAGGAATTCATTGAATGGGAAGAGGTTTACGAAGGCAACTATTATGGCACCTTAAAATCAGAGATTGAACGCATCTGGAAGGAAGGAAAGAATGTGATTTTTGATGTGGATGTAAAGGGCGGGTTAAACCTGAAACGCTATTTTGGCGATAAGGCACTCGCTGTTTTTGTTAAAGTTCCGTCATTGGCCGTGCTGGAAGAGCGACTCAAAACCAGGGGCACCGAATCGCACGCCAGTCTTTCGCAGCGGCTGTTCAAAGCCAAATTTGAAATGACCTTTCAGGATAGATTTGATGCCGTGCTATTGAATGAAACCCTTGAAAAATCCTTAGCCGATGCCCAACGGCTTTATGATGAATTCAAGAAGAAATAGCAAAATGAAAATCGGTTTATTCTTCGGCTCCTTTAACCCCATCCACACCGGCCACATGATTATTGCCAACATCATGGCCGAAGCCACCGACCTGAAAAAAGTATGGTTCATTGTAACACCACAAAATCCGTTGAAGCCCAGCAAGGGACTGTTGCATGATTTCGACCGGTATGATATGGTTCGGGCTGCCGCCTACGACAATTACAAACTGGAAGTGTCGGATGTGGAATTCCACTTACCCAAGCCGAATTATACCATTCACACGCTGGTCCATCTCTCTGAACATCATCCCGACAAACAGTTCAGGGTCATCATCGGAGAAGATAACCTTTCTTCCTTTACACACTGGAAAAATTACGACCGAATCCTCGAAGATTACGGCCTGTACGTTTATCCCCGGCCTAATGTAACAACTTCCGAACTCAAACGTCATCCCAACGTTAAGCTGGTTGAGGCGCCAATGATCGATATTTCGGCTACGTTTATCCGCCATTGTATCAGAAAGGGACAATCCATCCGTTATCTTGTTCCTGACCCGGTGGAAGAGATGATCCGGTCGAAAAATTTTTACAGGTAAGCAACCCGGTCAGGCCCAGTACCATCTACAAGGAAAGCATGCAAACATCCCAGCAAACAGCCGGAAATTCAATCAGGTTTATCATCTCGCTGTTCTTTTATCTGGTAATCCACACACCGGTTCTGGCTGGAGGCATTCGCGGAACCATTAAAGCCGATGATGGAACGCTGCTGTCTTACGCCACCATCTATGTTAAGCAGCTGGGCACCGGTACCACAACTAATGTTAACGGCTACTACGAGTTGAGTATGTCCCCGGGCACCTACGATGTAGTGTACCAATACCTCGGTTATGAAACCCAGGAACGGAGAATCACCGTTGGTGACCGGTTTGAGGAAATCCATATAGTGATGAAGCAGCAGATCATTGTATTGCAACAGGTTACAATATCATCCGGCAATGAAGATCCGGCCTACACCATTATGCGCAAGGCCATTGCCAAAGCCAAATACCACACCCAACAAATCGACAGTTTCTCAGCTCGTGTTTACATCAAAGGGGCCGGTAAACTGAAGGACTACCCATGGCTTGCAAAAAAGGCCCTTGAAAAGGAGGGCATAAAGAAAGATCGAGTGTTTATTTCTGAGTCGGTTAGCGAAATTCATTACAAACGACCGGGAACATTTTCTGAAAAAGTCCTTTCCATTCGAAGCGATGGCAAAGACAATAACACTTCGCCAAATGCCTTCATCTTCGGCAGTTTCTATCAGCCCGTGATTGCTGAAACCGTATCGCCCCTTTCGCCTGCTGCTTTCGGGTATTACAAATTTGAGTACCAGGGCACGTTCAAAGACCGGGGGTATGACATCAGCCGGATTAAGGTTACACCCCGCTCGCGGGGAGATAACGTGGTTGAAGGAGTAATCTTTATTGTGGAAGACTGGTGGAGTATTCACAGCCTTGACATCATTACTACAAAACTGGGTGTAAAAATTGGCGTAAAGCAGGTGTATGCACCCATCGATGACAAAGCATGGCTGCCGGTATCCCAGCAATCTGTTGTCGATGGCCGCTTCTTCGGCTTCGAATTTGAATACAACTACCTGGCAACAGTAAGCGACTATAAAATCGCACTCAATCCGGAACTGGTTGTTGAAACCATGGAGGTGGTTGACGACAAACTTCAACGGGAAAGAGCGAGAGAGATCGAAAAGAAGTATGGCCAGAGAAATCAACAGCTTCAGGACCGGATGGCTTCGGGTAAGGAAATTACCCGGAAGGAATTGAAAAGCATCTTAAAAGAATACGAAAAAGAAGAACAGAAGGAACAAAAAGAACCTGATGTGCTGTACACTACTTCATTTAAGATTGACAGCGGTGCCTATAAAAAAGATTCAGCCTACTGGTCACTTATCCGCCCGGTGCCATTAACCCTGGATGAAGTGAAGGGCTATAAAATTACCGATAGCCTTGCTATAGAAGAGAAAAAACGCGAAGAGGGCGATACGATCAGGCGGGCAAAAAAGAATAAAAAAGGTTTTCAGCCCTGGGATCTGCTGGTGGGTGACTATTACAAAATTTCCAAACACGCTAACCTTCAAATTGAATTTCCACAAGTATGGTTCAATACCGTAGAGGGATTCAACCTGATCTACCGGTTAAACTACGGTATCCTTGTTCAGGATACAAACCGCACACGCATCAACATCAGGCCAACGTTCCGCTATGCGTTCTCACGCGAAACCGCCAGCGGCACATTGCGGTTTCAAATGCGAAACCGGAACTACCGCTTCGACCTGGAAGCAGGGCGGTATATACGGCAATTCAACTCCGATGAACCCATTTTGCCGGTTATCAATGCTTTTACCACACTTTTTCTGGAACAGAACTGGATGAAAATCTATGAGCGCGATTTTGTTTCGCTGTTCTACCGCAAACGGTTTTCACCGAAATACACTGCCGAAACAAGCTGGTCGTGGGCCCAACGAAGGGAGCTATTTAATACCACTAATTACAAATGGGTTGACCGCGACAAAATCGAAGGATATACTTCCAACGCACCCGTTAACCTTGAACTGCCCATTACCAGTTTTGCCGAACACTATGCATTTATAGGGTCCGTGGCATTTACAGCCCGGCCCTGGCTGAAATATCGCATACGCAACGGAAGAAAGTCTGAGATTGAAGACTCCTCGCCCACCTTTAACCTGCTCTTCGAAAAAGGATTTACCGGCCTTAAGAGCGCATTGGACTTTGACCGCATTGAATTAGGAGGCCGCCATGAGTTTGGTATTGGCGTACGCGGCCGAATGGACCTGGCCCTGCGTGCCGGAGCTTTTCTGACGACCGACAGTCTTGCGTTTATAGACTACAAGCATTTTCTGGGTAACCGCACTCCGTTTGCCACTACGGACCCGATCGGAAGTTTCCGACTGCTTGATTATTATTTGCACAGCACGGCAGATAAGTACTTCATTGCCAACATGCACTACCAGTTCAGACGCTTCCTTGTTTCCTCCATTTACGAAGTGCGCATGCTGGGCATTCGTGAAAATATATTCGTTAACTACCTGGCAACACCGACATCAAAAAATTACACCGAATTAGGCTACAGCATTAACGGCATTCTCAGAATCTTCCGTTTAGAGGCAGCCGTTGCTTTCCAGGATGGCAAATACCAATCGTACGGCTTCCGGTTTGGCATTGCTACCAACATGGCCATCCGCTTTTCTGACAATTGATTGGACGGGGTTTTGTGAGGCATGCCAGATCGTGCTACCTTCACTGCATGATCATCAGCCTGGATGAATTCCTTTCACTACGCCACACGCTGCCTGTACTTGATGTGCGCTCAGAAGGCGAATTTCAAAGCGGGCATATTCCCAATGCGATAAATATCCCATTACTAAACAATCAGGAACGAATTGCAGTTGGCACCGACTACAAGCTACGAGGACAACTGGAGGCAATCAAGACGGGCTTTCGGTTAGTAGGTCCAAGATTGCATGATATTATTGAACAGGCTCTTCACGTGGCAAGTGATCGTGAAGCACTGGTGCATTGCTGGCGTGGTGGCATGCGGTCGGCTTACTTTTGCAGTTTTGTGCAAATGGCGGGTGTTAAAACCCATCAACTAAAAGGGGGATACAAAGCGTATCGCAGCAGGGTACAACAGTCGTTTCAAAAGCCCTTGCACCTGATGGTGATTGGAGGGTGTACGGGCAGCGGCAAAACAGAAATTCTGCGGGCACTTGCCACAGCCGGAGAGCAGGTAATTGATCTTGAACGCCTTGCGTGCCACAAAGGTTCGGTATTTGGAGGGCTGATGATGCCACGCCAACCCACCACCGAACAGTTTGAAAACGATCTGTTTGAGGCTATAAATACGTTGGATGCACACAAGCGAATCTGGATTGAGGACGAGTCCATTGCTATTGGCAAAGTCTTTCTTCCGCAAGTATTTTGGAAAGCGTTATCGGAAAGCCAGGTGATTGAAATCAAGGTCGATAAAGCCGTGCGTGTGCAGCGATTGGTGAACGAATACAGCTCGGCTGATCCGCATGAATTTTTAGCTGCGATGAGCGGCATTGTGAAAAAACTGGGCGGACAACATTTTAAGGAAGCGAAAGAAAAACTGCTTGCTGGCGACTGGCCTTCGGCCATTGCGATTTTGCTAACCTATTACGACAAAGCCTATCAGAACGGATTGAGCCGGAAAAAGCAGCGTATCATTCAGCACATTGAATGGGATGGAAAAGATTCTGAGAATGTCCTCCACCATGTTTTATCTGTAGCTACCTGATCGTTTGCCATGATCCTACGTTATTCCCCATGTAAACAATGGATACCATTAAACTCACTCAATTCTCTCACGGCTCCGGCTGCGGCTGTAAAATAGCTCCGGCTGTGCTTGAAAAAATACTCCAGTCAAACGGGCCAGCCGTTTCGTTTCCGAATCTGCTGGTAGGCACCGAAACCAAAGACGATGCAGCGGTTTACGAACTTTCGGATGGAAACTGCATTATAAGCACTACAGATTTTTTTATGCCTGTTGTTGATGATCCCCATACATTCGGAATTATTGCATCAGCCAATGCCCTGAGCGATGTGTATGCAATGGGTGGTAAGCCCATCATGGCCCTTGCCATTCTTGGCTGGCCGGTTGATAAAATCCCGGTTGAAGTAGCCAGGCAGGTACTGGCGGGCGCACAATCGGTTTGCAGTCAGGCCGGCATCCCGCTTGCCGGTGGCCATAGTATTGACAGTCAGGAACCGGTTTTCGGGTTGGCCGTAACCGGAACTGTAGCCAGGCAAAATCTGAAACGAAACAGCACCGCACAACCGGGCGATGTGCTATACCTTACCAAGCCCCTTGGTACCGGTATACTGTCTACTGCCCAGAAGCGCGGACTCGCACTGCCTGAAGATGTGAACGAAGCCGTGCGCGTAATGTCGGAGCTTAACACCATTGGTGAGAAATTGGGTAACGAAGCTGCCGTTACTGCCATGACCGATGTAACCGGATTTGGCTTGCTGGGACATCTGCTGGAAATTTGTGAGGGCAGCAGGCTTTCGGCTGAAGTAAATTACACATTGGTTCCGTTGATAAAAAATCTAAACCACTACATCGCGCAAATGATTTACCCCGACAATACCATGCGTAACTGGCAGAGCTACCAGGCTAAAGTAAAAGGTATAGGAAGCGAATCGTTATTAACCTTGTGCGACCCGCAAACCAGTGGCGGGCTATTGGTGTGTGTGCAGCACGAAAAAACCAACGCTTTCGAAAAAGCATACGCTCACCAAACGATGTTAAAAGCGATCGGAACACTCCATGAGAGTCAGCCGGTATCCATTACCATTCAGCATGGATGAAATAACTGAAATGCTTTGGCAGGCTTCCGAAAGAAAAAAAGCTTGCCGTATCCAGTTGCTGCACGAGCCGCTACCCCGGATAATTCACCCGTATGGAATTTGCAGAACAAGCCGAAACCAGGTAGTGCTGGTCTGTTGGCAGGAACGCGGCTTTACCAAAGCAGGTGCCACAGCCGGATACCGCAATTTACAACTGGACGAACTGGCTGAAGTGGAGATGCTGGATCAGCATTTTTTTAAACGCGATGATTTCAACCCGGCCGATGGGCAGTACAAAGAATGGGTCTATCACATTTAATTTCCGCCTTGTCATTAATCGCTGAAACCTTTCGTGCCTTCTATTTCAAGAATTAATCCCGCACCATAAGCAGTAGAGGGCGTTGCATATCCGGGTTTTACATCTCCATTCAGAATCTTTCTTGCGATGTGCACACTTGCTTTTGCGGTTAGGGCATACCCATTCAGCGTTTCAAGCCGGGCTTGCTTTTCATTTCCCTTATCATCCCAAACCCTGCCCCATAAATAGCTGCGTGCCGTTGCCAGTTTTTCGGCTGAAGGCCCCGGCTGTTGATTACTTACCCGGCCACGCAGAAATTTTTTCACCCCCCGGTTGCGCAGCATGGCATTAAAAAGATTGCTTGCCTTCAGTAGTCGAATTGTCTTTTTACTTACACCGGCATATACTTCAATGGTTGGAATTCCTGTGCTTCGAAATGCAGTGGCAACATCGCCCCATGGAATGCACACGGCTTTTGTTTTAAATGTGCCAAAGTCCACATCTAAAACCTTCTCAGCGGTTTTGATGTTGACCAACGTGCCATTTTTCCGGATGGTACTTCCGTAACCGAGTCCTTCAATCATTGTTTTCGTAGTTCCCCTGGAAAAGCCTCCCGCTGTGGTAAAAGCAAGTTGCAGGCTTGTTGCCGAAGGCAACTTTTCTTTCAGGTACCGGGCCAGGCAATCAGAGGGAACCACATCAAAGCCGGTTCCCGGCAAAAGCATGACACCCGCTTTTACAGCTTCCTCATCCAGCGATGCCAGCATCTCAAAAACCTGGTACTCCCCGGTAATGTCTGTATAATGCGTGCCCGTAACCAGGCAGGCATCTGCCATTTGCCGGGCGGTAAACTGAAATGGTCCTGCACAATGAATAACCACCACTCCTTTTTCGAGCAGTGCAGTCAGCGCCTGTATATCGGTCAGATCAACCGCCTGGTATGGGTATCCTGATTCATTGCTTTGCTGCGCCAACTGACGGCTATCGCGACCGGCCAGCACGACCTTCAAACCAAGCCTTCGGCATTCATCTACAATTAGCCTGCCGGTATATCCATACGATCCGTAAACAATCAGTGTTTCACTCCTCATGGCGTAATGCAGGTTTATATCGGTTAAGTTGCGGCAGGATGGTGAGGTATCGTTCTTTACTTCCCAGTACGTGGTATTGCTTTGTGGCAAGTCCGGTAAGAAACCCGATAAAACCTCCGGAAAATGCACCCAGCAAACCACCTCCGGTTGCATGTCCCCACTGATTAATGTCCGCCCCGCTTCCGGTTTTATATTCCTCCCAGCCAATTGCAAACCCCATGATAAAACCAACGCCCGCACCAATAGCCGTGTTGCGTCTTACGCTGTTCACCTTCCGGATTTCAACTCGCTGTATTTCCTCAGGCGCAAACCGGCTTACTTCGTCCAGGTTGGTTAATTTGGCTACCTGCACTCCGGCATCATCCGCATCCAGCAGGATGCCGGTATATTGTCCGCCACCTCTTAGAAATAATTTGATCAGCGATGATCCGGAAGGAAAATTCATTTTACGCTGTGCTGAACCTGTCACAGCCGCTAAAACAAACCCAATCAATAAAACACACCTCATTGTTGAGGAGCACCGCGTTCAACACGAGTTATAAAAACCCGCGTATCGCCACGCCAGGGGAATTTCATATAGCGCTTCACAAAATGAAGGTTGACACGTTCACCGGTTAGTGCTACCGCCCGAAGGTTTTCAAGCACATGGGTTTCGCTGGTCTCTACAGAAAAGTCGTACGTTTCGGACAGTGGGCTCGCATTCTTCAGTGTTCCAAAGGCTTCGCGACTCAACTGTCCTTCATAGGTTTTGAAGATCACACCCTTTTCAGCGATGCGAAGCACTTTGCCAGCCATTACACCGCGCTCAAAAACGCCAACATATAAAAAGGCTATTACCGCAATGCCAACAATCAGTAAAACAAGTAATGTTCGCTTTATGAACTTCGAGGTTGCCGCTTTGGCGCGACCTATAAAACTTTGATCATCCATGCGAAACCTTTTACACAGTTAAAATCTCGCTTTCTTTCTTCTTCATAAGGGCATCAATCTTCCCGATGAACTCATCGGTAATTCGTTGAACGGTGCCTTCTGCATCTTTAATGTCATCTTCCGAAGCACCTTTAATCTTTTTCAGGTGTTCGTTGGTCTCCTTGCGGATGTTGCGGATGCTTATGCGGCCCTGTTCACACTCATGACCCACCTGCTTTACCAACTGCTTGCGCCTTTCTTCCGTTAACATGGGGATATTAACAATTACCTGCTGGCCGTCATTTTGAGGGTTGAGCCCCAGGTTTGCATCGCGGATAGCTTTTTCAATTTCAGCGATCAGGTTTTTTTCCCAAGGTTTAATAAATATTGACCGCGCATCGGGTGTGGTCATGGAGGAAACCTGGTTCAGCGGTGTCAGGGTTCCGTAATAAGAAACCTGCACCCCATCCAGCATGGCCGGATTGGCTTTGCCTGCGCGGATTTTAGTCAGTTCATGCCCCACATGATTTAGTGTTTTAACCATGTGCTCTTTGGCATCCTCAAGGTACATTTCAATCTCTTCCATAACTCAACTTATTTTTCGGAGCAGAAAAACGAAACTCAAATTACACATTTGAAATCGTTTCCGGAAAAAGAATTTAGCTGATCAGCGTGCCGGCTTCTTCACCCATAGCCACTTTCATCAGGTTTCCTTTCTTATTCATATCAAAGACAATAATCGGCAGTTTATTTTCCATGCACAGCGTAAAGGCTGTCATGTCCATAATGTTCAGGTTTTTTTCATACGCTTCCTGAAACGACAATTTGCTGAACCGAACGGCATCATTAAACTTCTCCGGATCCTTATTATACACGCCATCCACCCGTGTGCCCTTCAGCACCACATTTGCCTGAATTTCAATAGCCCTCAAACTTGCCGTGGAGTCGGTGGTGAAGTAAGGGTTGCCGATGCCGGCACCGAAAATCACAATCCGGCCTTTCTCCAGGTGCCGGATGGCCCTGCGCCTGATAAACGGTTCGCAAACCTGCTCCATCTTAATGCCCGACATCAGCCGGGTATATAGTCCGTGTCGTTCAAGGGCGCTTTGCAAGGCCATGGCATTAATTACGGTGGCAAGCATACCCATGTAATCTCCCTGAACCCTGTCAATACCCAGCGCATCCGCTTCACCTCCGCGAAAAATGTTTCCTCCGCCAATTACGATGGCCACTTCAACTCCCTTTTCCCTAACGCGCTTTACTTCTTCAGAATACTGCTCCAACATGGCCGGATCAATGTGGGTTTCTTTCGATGAGCCTTGCAGGGACTCACCACTAAGTTTGAGCAGAATGCGTTTGTATTTCATACCGTATCAGCTAAAATTCAGGCAATATATTCAGAATTGCTGCATGCATCAAAGGCCTAGAATTCAATCAGCACCTGACCTTTTTCCACGCTCTCTCCCTTCTTCACGTTAACGGCCTTAACAACTGCCTGGCCGGATGATTTCAAAACATTTTCCATTTTCATAGCCTCCAGAATAAGCAGCGGATCGCCTGCCTGTACCTGATCACCGGCAGCTACTTTCAGCTCAACAATTAGACCCGGCATGGGAGCCTTAACGGAATTGAGGGTGCCGGCTGAAGAATTGTTCATGCCGAGTTTCTCCAGCAGCAGATCAAACCTGTCTTTAACAGCTACTTCGTACTTCTTACCGTTTATTTTCAGGGTGAATGTTTTTGCTTCCGGATCGGCCTTCACTACTTCGGCCCGGTAACTTCGCTGGTTGTGCAGGATATGAAAATAACCCTCTCCGATCTGAACGACTTCCCAATCCAGTTTCTGGTTGTTAACAAGCAAGTTTCTATCTTCAGACGTAATGGTGAACTCCTTAGCATTTACCCGGGCGATGAGCATGTTCAAAAATAGAATTTTGAACGCACAAATCAGAATGCGGATTCTTATTACATTTGCCCGTAAGGGGTGCCTTAAAATAACGGGCTGAGAATATACCCACAGAACCTGATGCCGGTAATGCGGCCGAAGGGAGGCAAAGTCCTGATGCTATCAGGACGGTTTAACGTAAGCAGGACCATTCCCCTATGTACTGCAGGCTTAAACCAATTGGTAACCATGTTCAAAAAAATCACTGCAATCTGCTGCCTGTTTGTTAGCGGGTGCGTCTATGGCCAAACCCTTAACGGGAAAGTAGAAGATGCCAAAACAAAAGCAGTTCTGGCAGGAGCTACTGTTACCCGGTTAAACGACCGGGTAACAGCGATAACCGATCAAAATGGAAACTTCAGCATCATGCGATCGGAGCAGGAAGGAACCATGCTTGAAATCCGGTTTGTCGGTTATGTAACGAAACAGGTAATGGTAAACGCCCAGGATCAGAATATACTGATCGGGTTGGAAGAGGCAACCCGACTGACCGATGAAATACTGATTACAGCAACGCGGGCAGGTGAAAAAACTCCGACTACATTCACTACCGTTTCAAAAGCAGAATTGCAACAGCAAAACTTCGGGCAGGATATTCCAATGCTGCTCAACTGGACTCCTTCACTGGTGGCCACTTCCGATGCCGGAAATGGCATTGGCTATACAGGTTTGCGCATCCGCGGAAGCGATGCAACACGGATTAACGTAACCATTAACGGCATTCCATATAATGATAGCGAATCGCAGGGTACATTCTGGGTTGACGTTCCGGACATTGCTTCGTCCACACAAAGCATTCAGGTGCAACGGGGAGTAGGAACGTCAACCAACGGTGGAAGTGCCTTTGGCGGAACCATAAACCTGCAAACCACCTCACTGGTCAGTGAGCCGTATGCCGAGGCTACGGTTGCTGTGGGATCATTCAATACACAACGGTATACTTTTCAAAGCGGAACCGGTTTGATCCAGAACCGGTGGGCATTTGATGCCCGCGTATCGCGGATCACTTCTGATGGATATATTGAGCGTGCATCTTCCGATCTTGGATCCTACTACCTTAGCGGAGGCTACCACGGAAAAAATACAACCATCAAAGCGCTTGCATTCGGTGGTAAGGAAATCACCTACCAGGCATGGTATGGATTGGATGAGGCAACCATGATGCAGAACAGACGCTTTAATTATGCGGGGGCGATTTATGATGAGAATTTCAACGTGATCCGGTATTATGAAAACCAGATTGACAACTATACACAAAATCATTACCAGCTTCATTTTTCACATCAGCTAAACCCGCGCTGGAATACCAACCTGTCGTTGCACTACACCAAAGGGTTCGGCTTTTATGAGGAATATCACCAGGGCGATTCGCTGAAATACCTGGGACTACCTGAGTATACCATTGGCGACACAACAATTAGCGCAATGGATGTTGTTGTGCAGAAGTGGCTTGATAACCGCTTTTACGGGACCACCTTCTCATTTAACTACGAAAAAGACCGCACCACCTTAACCCTTGGTGGCGCATTGAATCAATACGGCAATGCCCGCCATTTTGGAAAACTGATCTGGGCGCAATTTGCTGCCGCTGTTCCTACCCCCGATTATGCATACTATGACGGAACCTCACTGAAAAATGATGCAAGTGTTTATGGTAAAATCAACCACGACATAACCCGGAAGATAAACGGATTCCTTGATTTGCAATTCAGGCATGTGTTTTATGAAACCGCAGGCATTCGTGATGATCAACGTGGCTATGCGGTAAAGGAAAGGTTCAACTTTTTCAATCCCAAGGTGGGCATCAGCTATTTATTCAAAGCTCAAAGCATGGTGTATGCTTCCTATGCGGTGGCCCATCGCGAGCCCAACCGCACCGATTACCTGAACACAGAGGTCCAGCCAAAACCCGAGCGGCTCGGTAACCTTGAAGCCGGTTGGAAAAAGCGTACACAGGCATATGCCCTTGAAGCAAACTTCTACCTGATGAATTACAAAAACCAACTGGTACTGACGGGTGAACTCGATAATGTTGGCAACCCCATAAGGGCCAATGTGGGCCGGAGTTATCGTACAGGAATTGAGGTTTCCTCACGGATCCGGTTAAGCCAGGCATTCACCTGGAACTTTAATGCCACTTGGAGCAAAAATATCAACCGGAATTATACGTTTACCGACTCCAATAACGATCTCATTACACGCAACACCCCGATCATACTTTCGCCTCAAATCATCTCTGGCAGTCAGTTATCATGGAAAGTTCACAAACTAATCACCACTTCATTCCTCAGTAAATATGTGGGCCGGCAATATCTTGACAACACCGGTAACGATGCCTTACAACTCGATGCATATTTTATACACGACATCCGCCTGGAAGTTGATGTTCCGCTAAAGAATGTTGCCAGTATGCAGGCAAGCTTCCTCCTCAATAATGTTTTTGATTCCCACTATGCTTCAAACGGGTATTCCTACTACGGAACCGCCTATTACTATCCGCAGGCGGGTCGTAATGTACTGCTTATGCTGCGCCTGAAATTTTAATGATTCCATAAAATCCGGTGGAATTCCGCTTTAAGGAAATAGTGCGGGGGGTGCTTACCTTTGCTCACCCACCATGGCTTCACAAAAAACAATAGTGGAATCGTTTCTCCGTCTCACCCGGGCATGGAACCTGGCTATTCTTGCATTGGCCCAATATTTTACAGCCTACTTTCTGGTTGGCAGCCACACCCTCACCGACTGGCGGCTGGCGGTGCTGGTGTTGTCAACTACGCTAATTGCCGCTGCAGGATATGCGATAAATGATTACTACGACATGAAAATAGACATCATAAACCGGCCGGGGCGGGTAGTGGTGGGCAAACTTATTCATCGCAGGTTTGCCATCATTCTTCATGCCGTGTTGTCGGTTACAGGAATTGCCCTGGGCTTGCTCTTATCGTGGTGGATTGTGGTCGTTAATTTTTTCTCCGTTGTGTTGCTTTGGTTCTATTCAAACTTACTGAAGCGCCTGCCTTTTATCGGAAACCTTGCCGTTTCGCTTCTCACCGGGCTTTCAATTGCAGTAATCAATGTTTTGTATCAAACGCCTAATCTCCTGGTTATCATCTATGCAACGTTCGCTTTTTTTATGACACTTATCCGCGAGATCATAAAAGATATGGAAGACCTGAAAGGCGATAATACCTACGGTTGCAAAACCCTGCCCATTGTTTGGGGCCTCCGAAAAACCAAAACTTTCCTTTATATTCTTACGCTTGCATTTGCCCTCAGTGTCTTGTTTATCAACTACGCCTATTTGCAACTTCAGATGATTTACTTCATTATGTTTCTGTTTGTGCCCCTCGCCTGGCTGCTTTCACGGCTGGCACGGGCAGATACTGTTCGTGACTTTGGCTGGCTGAGCAGCTTTTGTAAGGTGATTATGCTGTTGGGCATTTTAAGCATGGCCATTGTATAGACGCCCTTGAATTTTTCATATACTATCTTTTCGGTTAAGTTTGACGGGTTATGACAGGCTCAGGCATTCCTTCTCAAAAAAAACGCATCGCCCTGTTTGCCTCGGGTAATGGCACCAATGCCGAAGCCATCATGGCACATTTTGCTAACCACCCAACGGTTATCGTTGAGGCCTTGTTAAGCAATAATCCGGATGCTTACGCGCTGGAGCGTGCCAAAAAATTTAATGTGCCGACCCTGGTTTTCAATCGCTTCCAGTTTCGTGAATCGGAAGACGTGTTAAACTGGCTTTCTGAAAAGAAGATAACCCATCTTGTGCTGGCAGGCTTCCTGTGGCTTGTGCCTGATAATCTGGTGAAAAAGTATTCTGGAAGAATCATTAACATCCACCCAGCGCTGTTGCCCAAGTATGGCGGCAAAGGCATGTACGGCATGCGGGTGCACGAAGCAGTAAAGGCAGCCGATGAAAAAGAAACCGGCATCACGATTCACCTGGTAAATGAACACTATGATGATGGAAAAGTATTACTGCAGGCGAAAGTAACGCTTTCAGGATCTGAAACGGCTGAAGAAATTGCAGCTAAAGTGCATGCGTTGGAATACCGGCATTACCCGGATGTTATCGAAAAATGGGTGAGGAACTCCTGATCAGCCGAAGCGCTTTTCAATAATCTCCATAAACTCAAGGTACTCATCACTTTCTTTGTCCCATTCATCCTCAAACCGGGTAAGGTATTTCATGGCTCCGGTCATACTATCCTGCCGGTCAATATCATCTACTGCTTTGCTGAACAATTCAAAATCGCCATTGAAGAGCACCTTGGTGAACATAAACTTCTGATTAATGGTAAGCCGGTCTTTTATCTTATCTATCTTCTGATAGTTGTCGGCCAGGGTAGTTTTTTGTTTTTTCTCTTCCCTGGGCGCCTGCTGGACTGCATTTGGCTGCGCAACGGGTACGGGCGCTGGTTTCGGTTCGGCTTTTTTTATGTAGAATGAATCGGGACTTAATTTTTCAACTTTGCTGAACTGATCGAGGTAAGGCTCTACATCTTCAGGTGTAAAATTTACTTCTTCCAGAATCTGATCAAGAATAGCAAACGCTTCGTTACCCGAAATTTCAGAAACATGGCGTTCGTCCAATTTCTGCAGAAGTCGCTCAAGGGGTGCTTTGTTTATCTTCTGGTACTTGATCTCTTCGCGGAAGGCAGTTACGTCCAACTTATTACCCGTGCCCGAAATAAGCACAGAGAAATAATCGTAAGGATTAAAAATAACGAGCATAGTAGCACTTACAGCCTTTTTTAGCAGGGGCGTAAAATGCGCCCGGTCAATGAGGATATGCTGAGACAAAATACCCATAAATTTTTCAATCGCCTCTTTAACTTCATCCCCGTTGTAATCAAAGTAAGGACTTTTAAGCTTTTTGGTTTCTTCCCGCCAGGTTTTGAACAATTCACGAACAACAAACAGGTTTACCTGTTGAACTTCACAAAGGGTGAGAATTTCTTTACCGGTAATGCGCTCGTTTTTATCAAAGAATCGGGATAATACTTTTTCTGCAAACGCATCGCTGTACAAGGCTATAGCTTCCAGACTGATTTTTTCATCCATACGGCATGAACCAGGTTATGCAGGTTTAACGGTAAAATTAGTAAAGCAGGTACATCACTGCCATGCAATATGGCAAGATTTAGCTGAAGTTTAGCGACATGCCGGGGAGAAGTGGCTCCGGTACAAACTATCCAAAGGAGTCATTAAATTGCACCATGTTCGTTGAGCCGCAATTTCGCAAAAACGACCGGACTGGCCGGGCTGGATGGATCGAGGTGATTTGCGGCTGCATGTTCTCCGGCAAAACAGAAGAACTCATCCGAAGACTGAACAGGGCATTGATTGCCAAACAGAACGTAGAGATCTTCAAACCAATAACCGACACCCGTTACCACGAACAGAACATTGTTTCGCATAATGAACGAGCCATCCGATCTACCCCTGTTCATTTTGCTTCGGATATACTGCTGCTGGCAGGCGATTGTGATGTAGTCGGCATTGACGAAGCCCAGTTTTTCGATGAAGCGATTGTGGAAGTGTGCAATGCACTTGCCAACAATGGCAAGCGCGTAATTGTTGCCGGCCTGGATATGGACTTTGAAGGAAAGCCTTTCGGCCCAATGCCCAACCTGCTGGCAGTTGCCGAATTTGTTACCAAAGTTCACGCCATCTGTGCACAAACCGGTGAGCTGGCATCGTTTTCCTTCCGCCTGACGGATAGCAATCAACAGGTTATGCTTGGTGAGCGGGCACACTACGAAGCCCGAAGCCGGGGCAGTTTCATGGAGGGCATAAGGAAAAGAAAAAATGAATCAACCAATCAGCCGGAATAATCGGGCGCTCCTGCTTGCTGCAGCATTGCTTTTTCATTCCGGCAACATGCGTTCGCAGGAAATTCCCATCGGCACATGGCGAACACACATCTCCTTTCAGGCTGTTTATGATGTGGCCGGTAGCCCGACAACCATTGCAGCGGCTTCGCTAAATGGTGTGCTCCTTTATGATCTTGTCCTTGGCGGACTCACCTCCTTAACCAAATTAAATGGGCTTAGCGGCATAACCATTACTTCGCTGGCTTTCAATCAGGCACTTAATCAGCTTCTGATCGGGTATTCCGATGGCAGCCTTGATATTCTCAGGGAAAACAGCATCACGCAATTCACCGCGTTGAAAAGGTCAACCACCATTGAGGGTTCAAAACGCATAAACAACATCACCATCCGCCAGCACATTGCCTACCTGTTTACCGATTTCGGAACGGTGTTGTTTGATCTGACAAAGCTTGAAGTAAAGGAAACATGGCGTGACCTCGGACCCGGTGGCGCTTTATTAAAAATTTACGAGGGCACGTTCAAAGGCGACAGCATTTTTATGGCAACCGAAAACGGTGTTCTTGCCGGCAACCTGAGCGACAACCTGATGGATTACAACAACTGGAGGCGTTTTAACCCGGGCAGTTTCAACAACCCGGTAGCCGCCATTGCATCTTTCAACAGCAGGGTATATGCAGCACTTTCCGGTGACGGCCTGTATTCATACATTAATGGAACGTGGACGAAAGAAACTTTTTTGCAAGGCGAAGCATTTACCAGCCTGTCGGCAAATACCAACTTGCTGATCACCACGCAAACAAAAGTATGGAAGCTTACCAGTGCCAACAGCTTGACGGAAATCGTAAGCCCGCTGATTCAGGAACCCAATGCTGCTATTGAAAATGGTAACGGGAATTTTTGGATTGGTGACAGCCGCAACGGCCTGATCGCCAACACCACCGGTGCATTTCAATCCCACATCCCCAACGGACCGACCTTTTCCGGAAGCTTTAGGTTAAAACACAACGCGGGCAAGCTATACGCTGTAGCTGGCGGATTCAAAACAGATCTCACACCGGCAAATAAAACAGAGTCTGTAAATATTTTTACTGCCGGCATGTGGAAGGCCGAGCCGGCATTTCTTCAGCATGACGTAACTGACATTGACTTCTCTCCATCACAGGTATTCACCACATCCTTTACTGCGGGACTGCAGGTTGTTGACAACTCAACAACAACTCTATACACATCCCTGAACAGTCCGCTTGTGGCAAACCGGGTATCCGCAATCGCATACTCGGGCAATGGTCTATGGGTAGCAAATTTTAATTCGCCCCAACCCCTTCATTTGTTAAAGCCCGATAATACCTGGCAATCGTTTTCTTTCCCGGTTACCGCTGCACAATTTCCGGTTGATCTTCTTGTTGATCATTTGGGCCAGGTTTGGATGGTGCTGAATCCGGCAAGTGGAGGAGGAATTTTGGTTTTCAACAAATCAACTCATCAGCATATATACCTTACAGAAGCACCGGGAGCAGGCGCCTTGCCCAGCCGCAGGATTCACTCCATAGCCAGTGACCTGAACGGCCAGGTTTGGGTGGGTAGCGATGCCGGAGTTGCCTATTTTCCTGATCCATCGCGGGTGTTCAGCGGAAACGTCAATGCCGTGAAGCCCATTGTAAACGGGCGCATCCTGCTTCGCGATGAAAAAACCACCGCCATTGCTGTAGACGGTGGAAACCGAAAGTGGTTCGGCACTGAAAGTGGCACATGGCTTTTCGATTCATTTGGCGAAACCCAATTGCTGCAGTTCACCGCTGCAGAAAGTCCGTTGCTGTCGGATGTGCTGCACGCCATTGAAATCAATCCTGTAACGGGTGAAGTTTTTTTTGGAACAGCAGCTGGCATTGTATCGTTCCGATCGGATGCCACAACAGGCACTGCATCGTTCTCTCAAATCAAAATATTTCCCAATCCGGTTACCTCAGATTTCACAGGTACGGTGGGTATATCCGGCCTGGCTAATGACGCGACCGTAAAAATCACCGATGCTTCCGGCCGGCTGGTATGGCAAACCATGGCCAACGGCAGTACCGCCACCTGGAATGTACGGGATGTTTCCGGCAAGCGAGCCACTACGGGAATCTACCTGGTTTTTGCTGTTTCGCGGGATGGCAGCGAGAGTGTAATTGGCAAAATTGCCGTAATCAATTAGCCCGTGTTGCACAAAACCCGTGGCATCGTGTTTCGTTTCACCCGCTTCCGCGAGTCGTCCATAATAGTTACCATTTTTACAGAGCACTTCGGCCTTCAATCATACATCGTAAACAGTGTACGCAGCACGTCATCCAAAGGAAAGATGGCGCTGTTCCAGCCGTTAACCCTGCTGAATCTGGTGGTCTACCATAAAGAAAACGCCAACCTGCTGCGCATCAAAGAAGCAACGTGCCATTATCCCTACCAATCCATTCAGGCAGAAGTAAAAAAATCATCCATTGCCTTGTTCGTCAACGAAGTGGTGAACAAAACGGTTAAAGACCAAAGCCATACCGATGCCTTGTTCGGGTTTATTTCCTCTTCGCTGATTATGCTGGATAAGATGCCATCAGGCTTTGAGAATTTTCATTTGGTATTCCTGATTAAGCTGAGCCGGTTGCTCGGTTTTGGGGCGCACGCACCAGCCGAAATTCTGGGCGGGCGGGTAGTAGCAGGGAATGTTCACGGTCTGCTCCGTAACCTGCTGGATTCATCCTATGAGGTCTCTGTTCAGATGACGGTTGTCCAAAGGAGGGAATTGCTTGATTTGCTGCTTGGTTTTTACAAAAGCCACATCGACACACTGGGCGATTTGAAGTCGGTGCCGGTGTTGCGAGAGGTTTTGGGCTGAGGATGCTGGACCTGATCTGAAAAGGAGAATAGGAAGGTCACTTCCAACCAAACCGCTGCCGCGTACACCAGCCAAACAGTGTGGCTAGCTCCCGGTTTTTAACAATCCACTTGCATCTTTCCTCGTCAAAATCGTTATGGACGTGTTCTTTTTCTTTTTCCTGAAAACCGGTGGCGTTACTGAAGCAACCCCAATTGCTATCAAACTGCTGCTTAATAGGGTGAGTTCTTCATAAGTAGCACATAACTCGCAGGATCATTTATATGGCAAAAACCAGCCAGAGAAGTGAAAGTCAAGAGAAACAATGCCAATAACCTGAGAAATGGTTGTTTCATATTTCCTAAAAATCTACTTCCAGATCGTAAATCCAATCGGAGTTTTCAATTCAGAGTAGTCGTACATATTAATGTAAATTGAAATCGTGTCTTTAGACCCTATCGGAATAAAAGCAATTCTGGTTTTCATTAATATTGAAAACAATTCAAGCTACTCTTCTCTGAACACTCAGCGCGGTGCGGTCACTGTCGGCCAGGCGCGCACTTAACATCACATCCTCAAACTCAATTCGGGTTTGTTTCAGGGAATACAACAAGAAGCGAACTTCCTTCATGTCCATCCGGTCATCGGCCTGAGCTAAGCGGTAGAGATGCACAAAGGCGCATAATTTCTCTTCGTCCGAACACTGATTGAGCCTGGCCACTCCGGCACGATACACTTCTTCTTCCGAGAGCAGCGCAAATGCTTTCATGAAATAATGGTACAGGGGATGAGAAATGCCTTCCTCCCGCCTGATGCGTTCTAACGCCAACTCCTCAAAATGGTCAATTCTTCCATCGCAACTCATCAGCAAATGGGCAAAATGGAGCAGGCCGAGTTGATAGTTTAATGTGCGGTTAATAGAGTCCATAGCTGTGACGTTTTTTTCTTAGTCAAAAATAGGCCGCATGGTAACCCTTGTATGGCAACAATTATTTATCCTCAGCTCCATTTTTTGGGCAAATCACGCTATTCACAAGCGCAAAAGGCTGCTCCTAACCTTCAATGCCATTGAGGGCAACGTTCTGAAGCTTAAAGAAAAGCTGGTATAACTAACGCAGGTTCTGAAGGGTAACACGCATCCGCTTAAGCGCTTCACGGAGTTCATTTTCGGAGGCGGCATACGACAACCGGATGCATTTTGCATCACCAAAAGCACCTCCCGGCACCAGCGAAACATGGGCCTTTTCCAGCATGTACATGCAAAAGTCAGTATCGTTTGAAATTTTAAATGATCCATCCGATGTACCGAAATACGCGCTCACATCCGGAAAAAAGTAAAACGCCCCTTGCGGATAATTGGATTTAATGCCGGGGATTTCTTTCAACAGGTTATACACAATGTCCCTCCGGCTTTTATATTCTTCAACCATTTTATGCGTTGGCTCTTGCTCACCGGTTATGGCCGCCATGGCAGCCCGCTGGGCAATGGAACAATTTGCCGATGTAAGTTGCCCCTGAATTTTGTTGCAACCATCGGCAATCCATTTGGGCGCAGCAATATACCCTACGCGCCAGCCCGTCATGGCGTACCCTTTGGCAAACCCGTTTACGGTAATGGTTCGCTCGAACATACCCGGCAACGAGGCAATGCTAAACGACTCATCCGTAAAGTTGATGTGTTCATAAATTTCATCAGCAATCACCAACACGTCCTCGTGCTTAAGCACCACTGTGGCTATTGCTTCTATTTCCTTACGGGAGAAAACAGACCCGGTTGGGTTGCAGGGTGAGGAAAAAATAATCGCCCGCGTTCTTTTTGTGATGGCTCTTTCTACCTGATCAGCGGTTACCTTGAAATCATTTTCAATTCCACCCTTTACAATTACAGGCGTAGCTTCGGCCAACCGGATGAGCGCATCGTAGCTTACCCAGTAAGGTGAAAACACAATCACCTCGTCACCGGGATTGAGCAGGGCCAGCATGGCATTGGCGATGGATTGTTTGGCCCCGTTTGAAACAATGATGTTTTCGGCCTTATACGGAACGTTGTTTTCTTTCAGGTACTTTGCGGCCAGGGCTTCACGAAAATCCTGATATCCGGCAACGGGCGGATAAGCAAAATACTTTCCATCGTCAATTGCTTTCTTTGCAGCTTCGCAGATATGTTGCGGGGTTTTGAAATCCGGTTCGCCCAGACTAAGATTGATCACATCAATGCCACGGCTTTTGTATTCGCGGGCTTTGGCGGCCATGGCCAGTGTGGCCGACTCTTCAATGGCGTTTATCCGATCGGAAAGGGTATTCATGATTGCGTGGTTGTCAAAACAAAGAAAGAGATTAATTCGGGAAGATGAAACCCGGTATTGATTAGAAGCCATCGCAAAAACAGAAAGATTGTTCTAGAGGATATCTCAAAAATACCAATCACGTCATTGCGAGGGATCCCGATATTATCGGGAGACCGAAGCAATCCCTGTTTTGGATACCGAATTGGAGATTGTTTCGCTGCGCTCGCAATGACGAACCTATTTTTGAGATAGCTTCTAGTTAAACAGAGTTCGTGCAAGAATGCTCCGGCCCAGGGTAATCTCATCGGCATATTCTAATTCACCACCCACCGGAATACCCCGCGCAATAACACTTACTTTAACCGGCAAATCTTTCACGCGCTTGTGAATATAAAATGCGGTGGTATCGCCCTCAAGGGTCGGGCTCAATGCCAGTATAAGCTCTTTGATTTCGGATTGCCCGTGATTCAACCGATTGATGAGAGACTCAATTTTCAGTTCGCCAGGCCCGATGCCGTTAATGGGCGAAATCACTCCTCCCAACACGTGGTAGAGGCCTGTAAACTGAGCCGTATTTTCAATGGCCATCACATCGTTGGTGTCTTCCACCACACAGACAATAGACCGGTCGCGTTTTACACCGGCACAGATTGAACACACATCTGCATCGGCTATGTTGTGGCAGTGTTTGCAAAACCGGATGCTTGTGCGCAACCTGTTTAAGGATTCGGTTAGCAAAAATGTACTTTCTTCTTTTTCCTTTACCAGGTGCAGCACCAGGCGCAGGGCTGTTTTCCTGCCAATGCCCGGAAGTTTGGCAATTTGATTTACTGCGTCTTCAATGAGTTTGGAAGAGTATTCCATGGGTCATTGTACGATTATGTGTTTAATCAATTTACCCTGATTGAACAGGTATGTGTACGTTCCGGTTTGCCGGGGTGCGTGGTTGATGGTAATTGACCCGGTGACAATCAGTAACGGGCATACCGTAGAATGAGATCGCTTTGCTTTCGTATCAATGATCACTGTTTTATTTTCCTCGGTTAAGGTTACCGAATAAAAGGATGAGCAGCCATTGTTGAATGTGTAGGTTAACCCGATGTTCACCTTGTTACCTGATTCAATTTCAGCCGGAAGGTCAGCGACTTCTACATCAAGCGGAACGATGGAAAAATTTGCTTCATCGGTGCAGGATACCAGAATAAATGACAGGAGCCAAAGTTTTCTCATACAATCCGGGCATCAATACCCGCTTCACAAATCGAATCGCGCATCGGCTTTAGTTCGGTAAGTGTTCCGTGTTTTACGGTGCATTTTCCCTTATGGTGGATGATCCAGGTGCATTGCTCAGCCTGTTCAACGGTGTGTTTGCATACCCGGATGAGCGTATCAATTACATGATCGAACGTGTTGAAGTCATCGTTAAACACCACCAGGTCGAGCAGTTCGGTTGTTTCAATGGCTTCCAGCACCTCAACCAACTCCTGTTCACCCCCCGCTTTAATGAATTGCACCATAGCCTGCAAAATTAGAAATAGTTAAAGCAATTCCCTAAAAGCCGGCAGAGGCAAAAAATTTGAAATCCGGCTGAATTCCGCATTCTTTGCACCATGTCACCGGCCTTCATTATCTCCATTATCAGTATCTATTTTCTGGTGCTGATTCTCATTTCCTATTTTACTTCAAAAGGCGCCACTACCGATACCTTCTTCACCGCAAACCGTCAATCGCCCTGGTTCCTGGTGGCATTTGGCATGATTGGCGCTTCGCTTTCGGGCGTAACCTTCATTTCTGTTCCGGGCAATGTGGGTAAAATCGGGTTTGGGTATTTCCAGGTAGTGTTGGGGTATGTGTTGGGATACTGGGCCATTATCGGCATACTGATGCCGCTGTACTATCGGCTTAACGTTGTTTCCATCTACACCTACCTGGAACAACGGTTCAGTTTCTGGTCATACAAAACAGGCGCATTTTTCTTTCTGGTGTCGCGCACCATTGGGTCTTCCCTGCGTTTGTACCTGGCAGCTACAGTGCTGCAGTTGTTTCTTTTTGATGCCTGGAACATCCCGTTTTTTGTTACGGTGGCCACCACCATTGTGCTCATCTGGATTTACACGTTTCGGGGAGGAATCAAAACCATTGTATGGACGGACACATTCCAGACGTTTTTTCTCGTTTCGGCCGTTGCCATTGCTGTCTGGCAGATTACTGATCGGCTGGATTTGTCGTTTGCTTCAATGATTCAGACAGTAAGTGAAAGTGATTATTCGCGCATCTTCTACTTTAATGACGTAAACTCTCCGCTTTATTTCTGGAAACAGTTTCTGGGTGGTGCCTTCATAGCCCTTACCATGACGGGCATGGATCAGGAAATCATGCAGAAAAACTTAACCTGCCGTACGTTAAAGGATGCCCAGAAAAACATGTTCTGGCTCAGCAACATCATTGTAGTGGTTAACCTGATGTTCCTCACCCTGGGGGCGCTGTTATACATCTATACGGCTAAAAACAACTTGCAGAGTCCGACTGTAACGGATGAACTCTTTCCACGCCTGGCATTGAATGAATTCGGGATGCTGGTAGGAATATTTTTTATTCTTGGCATAACAGCTTCCTCATACGCCAGTGCCGACTCAGCCCTGGCCGGACTAACCACTTCGTTCTGCATCGACTTTCTGAACTTCAGAGACAAGGATGAACGAACCAAGCGGGTGCAGAAGTTTTATGTACACATCGGATTTTCAGTGCTCTTCCTGCTCATCATTCTCATTTTTAAGGAAGTAAACAACCGGGCTGTCATTGATGCCGTGTTGGGTATTGCCGGTTATACCTACGGGCCGCTGCTGGGTTTATTCTCATTCGGACTTTTTACCAAACGTCAGGTTCGTGACCGGCTCGTTCCGCTTGTGTGCGTTCTCTCACCCGTGCTTTCCTACATTATCAGTTCAAACTCAGCAACCTGGTTTAACGGGTATGTTATCAGTATCGAAATACTGATTATAAACGGGGCCATTACATTCCTTGGCTTATGGCTGATCTCTGCTAAAAAAGGAAAAGGCCATCCCAAAATCTCGGAACGACCTTAACCCGATTAAAACCAACCCCACGTTGGTGTATCGTTCAATTCTGCCGGGCAGAATTATTTCTTCACATAACGAAATTCCTGCTTTCGGTTTCCTTTGGTTATACGGATGGTGTACTCTCCGAATTTTACATCACAGAAGTCAATGATCATCTTCCTTCGATGCAGGCGTTGCGCTGTTACCAGGTCGCCATTCATGGAGTACACTTCAACCTTTGCTCCGAGCAACTCTCGTTCAGCTTTGAAAACAAACAGGTTCTTGTACTTGGTGTTCATCACATCAACCACCTCCTCGTGAGGAGGAACAGGGGCGGCTGTCAGAGACATTACTGTGGCTAGAAGGAGGCTAAGGGCCAACAGTACAACAATCTTTTTCATAGGTCTTACGCTTCAGTTTCGCATACCTATGCCAATACGTGTGCCATGTAAGAAATGGGCATTTTTTGCGGAATTTTGCAGCTTATTTGAATATTATTTCCAGAATTGGGATGACCTACTCCTGTTTTTGGGAGAATTTACAGGAGCTCCTTCGCTGGATTCCAGAATATGTCGGCAAAATGCAGGATTTTGTCGTTGACCACTTTAAGGCCCTCCTTTTCGAGTAAGCGCTGCATGGTGTAAGGTGTTTTAAAGTGGTGTTTACCGGTTAAAAGGCCGTTTCGGTTAACGACTCGATGCGCGGGAACGCCCTTTGGGGCGCCATGCATGGCCCAGCCCACCATACGGGAACTCATTTTGGTACCCAGGTAATTGGCAATTGCCCCATAACATGTGGCCCGTCCTTTCGGAATAAGCCTGACGACCGCATACACATCCTCAAAGAAATTCGGTTGATTCGAAGCCTTTTTCTTACCTGCCATACCTATAGCGCGCTTGTCTTGTTAAATTTGCCGCCTCATTTTAGTTAAAACAATTGTGAGAGCTGTTTTTTTAATGATTTTAGTTCTGCTTGCAACCGTCCTGCATGCTCAAAACGGTCATGATTTGATTTTGCCGGATTCCACGGGATGGATTGTTGCAAAGGAAGGCCAGCGGGTTTCCTTTCAGATAAAGGCTGTGCCATCAGCCGGCCTGCATAGTATTTCCATAACGGGATTCGACCAGATTGGAATTCAAATTGATTCGTTGGGTAACTTCAATTGGGTTCCCTCCTTCGACCTGGTTGACCGGATCGAGCAAGCAAAAGAATTTGCCATTCAGTTTGTAGGGTTATGGAGAGATGGGGCACGTGTTCGCAAAACGATCACGTTCAAGGTGCACCATGTCAATCGCGCTCCTGCAATTGAGGAGTTGCCTGTTTTTTATGTTCGGCAAGCTACACGGAATAGTTACCAGATACCGGCAGAATACGTTTCTGATCCTGATCGCGACCCCGTGGTGTATAAAGCCACTACGTCCACCTTGCCGGAAGGCGTTCAGATGACCTCGCAAGGCCTTGTAACCTGGACGCCCTCCCGCAACCAGTTTAACGCACTTAAAAGCGCTCCGGTAACTATCGAGTTTGTAGTTCAGGATCAGCCCGCAAAAGCGGAAACCAAAGGCAGGCTTCGGATTGCCCAAACCCAGCTTGATTTACCACCCGAGATTCTTGTTGTTCCGGGTGATTCCATTTTTACAATAAAGGAAGACGCCACCCTTAGTTTAAAACTCTATGTGTCAGATCCTAACGGGGACGATGAGGTGCGCAGTGTGGGCTTGGTTCCCTCCGACCAACGCATTGCTACTTCATCACTGAAAGAAAACACGTTACTCCAATATGAATTTATCTGGACACCCGGGTACGACTTTATAGATGAAGCTCAAAAAAGTCTTAAAACGGATTTAATCTTCTTTTGCTTAGACAAATCAGGCAACCGGACGCAACGGAAAGTTACAGTTGTTGTACTGGATGCCGAGAACCTGATTGAAAAGGATGGACTCCAGTACCAAAAATACCGCAACAGTCTTTTTAGTACACTTGAACTGATCAGCCTTCTCGATGAAAACCAGAAAAAGCTGAATGTTGATTATCGGAAAGCCAAAAAGGGTAAAAAGAAACGTTCGGTTGTCAATGCATCATTGGGTGCAGTAACCGGTTTTTCGCCCATTATGTTTGAAACCGATCAGGCCAAGGTTGTATCGGCTGTTGGCGGCACCACTGTGCTGACAATGAACACACTGGAGGTAACCGAAGTGATCGGCAAATCAAAAGATGACATTATGGATAAGATCAAAATCAATGTTGACATCCGTAACCGGGCACAATCGGCAGGCGATGAATTTGCACGCAAATACATGCAGAAGTCAGCACGCAGATCCGCTGAATTTGAAAGGGATATTGACAAACTCAGAATCGTATTGAACGATCAGAGGATTGTATTACTGGAGCTGGATGCCTTTAAGAAAAAACAGCCCGTATTTACCAGCAAAGACCTGAAAAAAACATTTGCAGATTTTTCAGAAGGGAATTGAGACGGTAAGCCCTGGAGGGGGTTACAAAACAAACCAGGCCGCTCGCTTTATTTCCAACGGCCGGCATTCACTCGCTGAAACTCCGTTAGCTCCTTCAGTCACCCAATAAAAAAACCCGCTATCGCAGGCTTTTCTGCTTTGCAGAGGAGGAGGGATTCGAACCCCCGATCCCCGTGAAGGGATGCCGGTTTTCAAGACCGGTGCAATCAACCGCTCTGCCACTCCTCTGTTTTCTTTAAACAACACCTTTCTCCTTAAGGTATCGGTATCCTTCAATTGACTTGAAGAATAACTCTCTTTTGTAAGCCTCCGACTTCGTGTCAAAGGTCTCGGTATAAATTACCTTCCAAGGGCGTCTCGCTTTTGTATACCTGACTTTTCCCTGGTTATGCTTTTTAAGCCGATTATTCAGATCTTTTGAATGACCATAATAATGACTTGCATCCTTCACTTTGTAAAATGTAAGTATAAAACATTTATCAAAGCTGGTTCCCTCAACAAAACACATCGCTTTGCCCTGAGCCCCGCTAAGGGATGCCGGTTTTTGCCGAAGGCATCCCTTCGGGGCAAGACCGGTGCAATCAACCGCTCTGCCACTCCTCTGTGCTAAGCTTAATCAATACCTTTCTCCTTAAGGTATCAGTATCCTTCAATAAAGTCCCTTGAGGGACTGCCGGTTTTTTAACAAGAGCATCCTTCCAAGGCAATATCAATGCTCCCATTTGCCATCAGCACAACCGCCCTGCCTGCCGGCAGGCAGGTCTGCCACTCCTCTGTGCTTTCGGTTCGGGTTAAAAAAATCGGACTGCAAATGTAGTCGTTTCAAGGATTTGTGCAAAGCACCATCCGCTTACTCCGCTATTCCGAGAATACTTACAAATTGATCATACTCCTGCAATTCACGCTGAATTACCTGGTACGATTCTTCCAACTCGGTAAGGAAATAAATCAATTGCGCTTTGGTGGTTATCTCATCGGCCTTTCGGGTGAGTTGCCGAATCAGGTTCTGTTCTTCCGACAGGGTGGAAAAATTGTATATCGAAGACAGCGTAAGCACCCGTTCGTAGCCCATGAAATTCAACACCCCGGTTGCCTTGGCAGACTCCCACGCAGACGTGTGGTTTGGTCCCATAACCAGTGTTGAGGTTGTTATATGAACCGGGCGTTTTCCTTCCTTTCTCTCATCTTCTTCAATCAAAATCAATCCGTGAAAGAATTGATTGATGGAATCGGCCTCCGGTTTGCTACCCATAAAAAGAAGATTGTCACTAAGTTTATCAGCAAGTCGCTTCAGTACTGCTATTTTCCTCAGGTTGATCGCAACGTTGCTATGCAGGCTGTTTTGATTGATAGAGATTTCCGTTTTTAACCGATCGAAAGCCTGTGCTACCACTTCCTCCTGATTCCGTCTCTCCCGCCAGGAGTCCAGTTCAAACGCAATGAGAATCCCAAACAACGCACTAAAAAACCCAATCAGATGATTGGGCCAATCAATGGACGTTTTAGGCAGTGTGAATTTCATTGCTGATCAGGCTATCACTTCATCAAATGCTTTTGTAAAAGTCTTCATTTCATCCAGTGTGCCAATGCTTACCCGGCACCATTCTTTGTTCTGGTAATCCCAAATGCGGATCTGAAAGCCGCGCTTCTCGGTTTCTTCTAAAATGGTTCTGCCGTCTTTCGGTGCAGGGAACAACACCACATTGGCCTGTGACTTTCCGTAAAACCACTTTTTGCTGTCAAGGTATTTGCAGAAGTAGTCAAGCGCTTCTTTATTCTTCTTCCGTGTTAATGCCATAAACTCCTCATCACCCAGGCTGGCCTTGGCTGCGGCAATTGCTGCCTGATTAAGAATCGTTCCCAATTGATTTTTACCGATTTTCTGAATGAGCTCCGGTTTTGCAACAATATACCCTATGCGCAAACCGGCCAGTCCATAAATTTTAGAAAATGTGCGGGAAACAACCACGTTATGATCTTGCTTTACCAACTCCACCATAGAGGTTTGCTTCGAAGGTTCAAGAAACTCAAGATACGCTTCATCCGAATAAACGATGGTCTTCTTGGCCATTTCAATGCAGAAGTTTTTCAATTTTACAGGATCCAGGACCGTGCCTGTCGGGTTGTTTGGATTCACCACAAACAAAATGCGCGTATCTGGTTTAACGGCTGATGCCAGCCCTTCCAGATCATGCACCAGGTATTGATCAAGGTCAACCTTGTCCCAGCGGGCGTTAAACTTCACCGCGTAATCCATAAGCATACGGAACGTTGGGAAAGCAGAGAGTACCGCTCCGCCTTCCAGGCCCACGCCCATCCCGGTAAGCGCCAGCAACTCACCTGAACCGGCTCCCAGCAGAATATGGTCAGGAGACACACCTTCCTTATCGGCCAGAATCTTTTTGAAATCCTGGGCCTCGGTAAATGAATACCGGTTGTGTTCGGTAATCGAAACCTTGATGGCCTCACGTGCTTTGAGTGAAGGACCGTATGGATTTTCGTTCGATCCGAGCCTTACCAGCTTGCCGGAGCGAAATACTCCGTGAAATTTTTCGGCACGACTTACCGGAGCTGCCAGAAGTTCTTCGGTGAGTGCAAAACTCAGGGGGATTCCCGCACCGGCTGCCAATGCGGATTTAATCCATTGTCTGCGTGTTGTAGTCATTTTACCAAGAAAGGTTTTTGATAATACGTTACATAACATTCACCATCAAGTACAATCATTCGGGTCACTTGTTGCGGGGATGATTCTTCTAAAGGTAATAAACCTTGTGGCAGTCGACAAGACAATTTTAGTGTGAAGCAACAGGCCGGAAGCGCAATTCTACGTGCTAGACCAGCTTTTCGATGAGTGAAATCAATTTTGCAAGGTGGTGATGATCCGTTTCGTCAAAATCATTTGGCCGGCTGCTGTCCACATCCAGTACCAGAAAAACTTCATCTTTTTTAAATGCGGGCAAAACGATTTCGGATTTTGACTCCGAACTGCAGGCGATGTGACCGGGAAATGCATTCACATCTGCAACGATGATCGTCCGCTTTTCTTTCCAGGCTGTACCGCAAACACCTTTGCCAAAATCAATGCGGGTGCAGGCAATCGGTCCCTGAAAAGGTCCGAGTACCAGTTGATTATCCTTAACCAGGTAGAAGCCCACCCAGAAAAAGCCCATAGCCTGTTTCAGCGCTGCTGAAATATTCGACAGGTTGGCAACAAGATCAGGTTCACCCACGATCAGGGACTCGATCTGAGGTATCAGGGTTTGATACCGATCCTCTTTGCTCGTGGAAGTTGATACAATCAGTTCTTCGGCCATACCCGCATTATAGTTTTTTTAACTCATTTACGGTTCGCTCATTCACCACATTGCCGGTGTTTAAGGTGGAGGCCGGCTCAAACAATAAAAGTTCTACTTCGTCCTCAGCTACCGGTTTGTGTTCAACTCCGCGCGGAACAATGATGAATTCGCCCTCACCAATTTCAACCGTTTTATCCTGAAATTCCATTTTTAGTTTTCCTTTCGTTACCAAAAACAATTCATCCTCATGGTCATGATGGTGCCAGATAAACTCGCCCTTCAGGCGGGCAGCCTTTACCTGCTGCCCGTTTAGCTCCCCAATAACGCGGGGATTCCAGTGATCACTAAACTGGTTGAATTTTTCACGGATGTTAACTTTTTCCATAGGCTGGTTTATAGATGGAGAGGGTATCGTTCAGTACGGATCCGGAGGCGATTAAGTTCCCATGAAGTTGGGGCGAACGTATGCCATTTCCAAATGTGCGCGGTGAGGTGAAAATCCGTGCTTCATCCCATAGGTGTGCATCGATAAATGCCTGAATCGTATGAGATCCTCCCTCCACCATAACCGATTGTATGCTTCGTTTATGAAGGTCCGTCATCAAGGTATTCAAAAAATCAGTTTCATCAATACGCGCAAATACCAGGTTTTCGTGTTCTTCGTGCTTGAGTACATTGTAAACAAGCGTTCGTTGAGACTGATCGAACAGGTGAAGCTTTTTGCTCAATGTTAGAAAGCGGTCAATGACAATCCGCACGGGATTCCGGCCCGTCCATTCACGCACGGTTAGCTGTGGATCATCGTGAAAAGCGGTGCGTGTGCCTACCAAAACAGCATCTTCCTCGTTTCGCCACTTGTGTACAAGCTGGCGCGAATGCGCATTGCTTATCCACTTCGAATCGAAATTTTCCTTAGCAATAAACCCATCGGAAGTTTGCGCCCATTTCAGAATGCAGTAAGGGCGTTGTTTTTCTACAGATGTGAAGAAACGTTTGTTTAATTCTTTGCCCTCCTTCTCCAGTATCCCTGTAATCACTTCAATCCCTGCAGCCCGAAGCTTTTTTATTCCTCCGCCATCCACCAGCGGATTCGGATCAACATTGCTGATAACCACTTTCTTCACCTGATGTTCGATCAGCAACCCGGCACATGGAGGGGTTTTGCCATAATGTGAGCACGGCTCAAGGTTTACGTACACGGTGCTTTCCTTCAACAGGGATTTATCCGTCACAGCATGCAGGGCGTTCACTTCGGCATGGGCTTCCCCGTATTTTCTGTGCCATCCCTCTCCGATAATGCGGTTTTCATAAACCACCACACAACCAACGAGCGGATTCGGGCTTACGAGGCTGCTTCCCAGCAACGCCAGTTCATGGGCGCGCCTCATAAACAATTCCTCGCGGTGGTGATCGTGCCGGTTCATCTGTACTTTTGCAAAGATTGGTAAAAGCGTGAACTCCCGGAAACTATTTACGGAACTGGTACAGAAGGTAAAACTGCCTGAGCCTTTATCTGAGATTAACGAAAAGGTGATGATGCTGCTTGAGCATGAATTAAATCTGCCGAAACCGGCCATTTTAGCTGGCACTCCAATCAGCCTTTCGGAACAACAGGCGGCACAGTTAACTGATTGCATCACCAGACTGAACAACGCAGAACCAATACAATACATCCTGGGCGAAGCCGTGTTTTATGGAAGAAAATTTTCGGTTAACCCTTCGGTGCTGATACCCAGACCGGAAACCGAGGAGTTGGCTCATGTTGCCCTGGGGCTATTTCGTACCATGCCAAACCCTGCCATTCTGGATATCGGTACCGGAAGTGGCTGTATTGCTATTACGATAAAACTGGAAAATCCATCCGCTACAGTATTTGCCACCGACATCAGCCATGCAGCTATTGCCGTGGCAAAAGAAAACGCAAATCGCCACCAAGCCGATATTCATTTTCTGCAGCACAACTTGCTTACCGCTGAACTGCCGTTCAGCAATCTGAATCTGATTATCAGCAACCCGCCCTACATTGCTGAAGCGGAACGTGATACATTACCGCAACAGGTTGTTGATTACGAACCGCATGAGGCGTTGTTTGCCCCTGATGATCCTTTAATTTTCTATAAGGCGATTGCGGCCAGAGGGAAACAAGTGCTCAGCCCAGGCGGGCACATAGTGGTTGAAATTAATGAACGCTTTGGCCAAATAACAACCGATGTATTCTTACATCACGGGTATACCCATGTTCAACTGATCAACGATCTCTCCGCTAAAAACCGGATCATTGTGGCAACAGCCCCCTTTCAATAAATTGGTGCTGATTAGAAAAATTAACCGGGTTCTTCTCACGCATAGGGTTCACCAATCCAAAATGGCATATCCCCGGTGATCTTCACCAGTCCCTGTTCAACCACAATCCCACCATCGCTTATGCCTATTTTCCGGAGTTTTGCCTCCGGGAGAAAAAACAAGTGCTCATTCTGCTTCATCCACTTTTCAAATTTACCACTGCGGATGAACGACCACCGAACACCCGATGAAAAGGTAACGATATCCAAATCGCCATAGGGTGCTTGCAGCTCAGCCGGAGGCACTCCTGCCAGGTTAACGGCCCTGTACTTTCCTGCCAGCAAGAACAGTATTGCGGTGGTAACCGCACTTTCATCCGGATGATGTGTGAGTAGTTTTAGCGGAGCATGATGCTCCAGCCTTTCGGCATACACGGTTGCCTTTTCATGCGGGCAAATCACCACATCGAATTTAACACCCCAGGTTATAAACTCTTCCAAAGCCCGCTCCAGCACAATCACCGTAGGATTCCATTCCAGCAATTGCCGGATGTGCTCAGGATTCACCAGCTTCAGATCAGCAATAACCAGTGCCGGTTCCTGATCCTCTTTTACAAAATAATGGGATGACATGGACCTGAATTATTCCGTTTACCCTTTGGGTTGTTTAAAATAACTAAATTTGAGTCAATCAACCTGCTATGCTCAAGGCTTCCGACTGCTACGCGATCTTTCAACAAAGCATTAACGATTATCACATCACCGATCATGTAGATGCTCCTGCCCGCAATCCGTTTGCAGAGGGCACTTTTGAATTTCTGCTCTACCTTAAAAACTGGATTGATACCGTACAATGGCATCTTGAAGATATTATCCGACTACCATCCATCGACCCGAAAGAAGCCCTGCAGATTAAAAGACGCATCGATAAATCCAACCAGGACCGTACCGATACCGTTGAACACATGGATGATTACTATTTAGAGCAGTTTAAAAATGTAACCTATAAACCCAACGCCAAAATCAATTCTGAAACCCCGGCCTGGCTATTGGATCGGATGAGCATTCTGATGCTGAAAATTTATCACATGAAAGAGCAAACCGAGCGCATGGATGCACCGGCAGACCACATTGCACGCTGCCAGGCTAAGCTCAACATTCTTTTTGAGCAAAAAATAGATATGCATCTGGCATTTGACCAATTGATTGAAGACATCGGTTCAGGCGAACGCAAGATGAAAGTGTACCGACAGATGAAAATGTACAACGATGCGACATTAAACCCAATGTTGTACACCACCAGGAAATGACCAATATTTTAATTCTCCGCTTTTCTGCGATGGGCGATGTATTGCTGCTGGTTCCGGTGCTTCGTTCGTTAACCCATGCACACCCCAATGTAGAAGTAACGGTGGCGACACGTCCGCGCTTTACGGCACTCTTTGCAGGTATTGAGCGCGTTAAGGTTTTTGAGGCTGATGTAGATACACGATTTACCGGCTTTTTTGGGATTCGCAAACTCTTTTTTGCCCTCCTTGTTAAGGACGACTTTGACATGGTTATTGACCTGCACGATCACCTCCGCACCATGGTCCTCCGAAACCTCTTTGCACTATTCGGCAAAAAAGTAATTGTGTTTAACAAGGGACGCAAAGAAAAGAAAGCGTTTACCCGAAAGGAAAATAAACTTACCGCACCGCTGCCGCATACGGTTAACCGATACCAGCAGGCGTTTGAAAAGGCCGGATTTACATTCCCGGTAGTCAGGGGTCCTTTCCTCCAGGTTAATGAAACCGCAAGGCACCATCTTCAGAAATGGCTTGACAGGCATGCCCTTGTGAAAAATAATCCCTGGATAGGCGTTGCTCCCTTTGCCTTGCATAAGTCGAAAATCTGGCCACTGGCCAATTACCCAATCCTCATCAACGAACTCGTAAGGAAGGTCAATCCGCGCATCTTTTTGTTTGGTGGTGGCGACAGCGAGATAAAGTATTTTCATGATTTGCAGGAACTTTTCCCAAACACCTGCATGATGGTTGCCGGCCAACTGAAGATGCAGCAGGAAATTGCATTGCTTCAACAACTTGATTTGATGGTGTGCACCGACTCATCCAACATGCACCTGGCCACGCTTGCCGGTACCCCGGTAGTATCCATTTGGGGAGGAACCCACCCCGATGTTGGCTTTGGGCCTTATGAAAGAGGACCGGAAAGCATTATACAGATCGACCGAAGCGAACTTCCATGCAGGCCCTGTTCGGTGTATGGCAAAGAAAAATGCCATCGCGGTGATTTTGCATGCCTCACCGGTATTACGGTTCAGGCTGTTGTGAACCGGATTATTGAGCGGTTGAAAAACCCGGCATAAAATACCCGAGGGTAATCACCAGGGTTGCCGAATGGATAAACTGGTCAAGCCCGATGATCAGAAAGAAAATTCCCCGGTCGTCTTTATAGGCAGTTGCCAGTTTGCTGGTAAAGAAGTCAGGTGAGCCAATGTAATATCCCATTTATGCCGGCAAAAAGAAGTGCCAACTTCCAGGTAAGCAAAAACAAACTGAACAAACTAAGCACAATGGTATAAACCAACACATGATAGGTCAGCCATTTGATGCTTGTACTTTTCCGAAGAGCCATGGCTTCGCTCTGAAGTAAAAAATCAGCCGCCCAGTGTCCAAACAAAAGGGTAACTATTGGGTTCATGCATTCAGAATTTACGCACTGAAAAGAATTGCAAATTTCCTATGCAGTAATGACAACGCTAAGCTAAGACCTCAATAATCTTTCCGGTATCAAACCCCTCCACACTTTTTAAATAACCCTGCACGATCTTCCACATCGGCACCGGGTTATGCCCCGGAAAAAAGGAACCGAGTTGGGCTGCCGAGGCTTCGGCCAGACCAGGAGAAACAGCATTGATTCGAACCCCCTTTTTTAACTCAATCGAAGCACCCAACACAAATCCATGCACGGCATTGTTTACCACGCTCAGTGCGGCACCATCACGTACCGGATCACGGTACAAGATGCCCGTTGTTAACGTAAACGATCCTCTTTCGGTTATTTTATTCTTGCCAAGCATTACCAGGTTAACCTGCCCCATGAGTTTACTTTTTATGCCGGTATAAAAATCTCTTTCTTTCATAGCATGAAATGGACCAAAATAGGCTGTGCCTGCTGTGCATACTACGGCATCAAAGCGGCCAACAAATTTATACATGGTGCGGATGGATGAAGCTGACGTGATGTTTACTTTGAGCGGTCCGCGGTTGGCGCTTGCGCGGATTACCTCATGGCGTTTTTCCAATTCTGCTGCCACATAGGCACCGATTGTTCCGGTTGAACCCACAACAATAATTCGCATGGCCTGTTAAGTTATTGGTAATTCATCAACATAATCCTGAAGATACTCAAAATAGGAAGTCAACGCGCCTTGTGAGGTGATTGTTGCCCGCGCAATAAGGTCCTCGCTGTCCTCCACCAACAAGGGCTGAAGAATTTTGTCGAGTAAATCCCTGCCAAATTCTTCTGAAGCATTGCGGGGAAGTTCGCAGGGCAGGTTATCAACGGCCATTACAGTAACAAACTTTTCACCACTTAAGGGAGGCAGTTCCTTTCCGGCAGTCGGATCGTAATCGTAAAGCGGAGCATCGATGGTGCTTGCCCGCAACGTTGAGGGTATCGAGCCTTCAATGTCACAGGTAATGTCAGCAATCACATTGATTTTAAAATCAGGCGCAAGCATGTCATTGCGGGTAAACAGGACGGGCGCCTGGGGGTTCCAGTAGGCACCGGCCAGCAACACATCTGCCACTTTTGTGAACTGCAAAAAAGTGGAGCTGTATTTTTCAGGAGTTCGGTGAAACTCATCACGGTTAAAATGTCCGCCTTCTTTGCGAACATGGTAATCAGCACTGCTCAATTGCACATAAACCGGCTCATCGAACGCCCGGCTCAAAAAATCTGCAGGGTCTACTTTGCGAATTCCGGCTGTATCAAGGGTTTCCATGGCCCCTTTGCCAACGCGACCTCCGCCTGTAAGCACAATTTTTATTGGAGGGAGTTTTATTTTCCGTAACTCCAGCTTCAAATCGTTCACATCAAAGCACTCATAAGCCCGCTTGAGGTCAAATTTTTTGTGCCGCTTGCCGTACGTCCACAAGCCGTTGTATGCTCCCACCAGGCCTGCAAACCGGCCGAAGGCCACCAGGCGGTTACCCAGCTTGTCTTTCAATGCCTCATAATCAATCAACCGGATGTTTTTCTTTAAAATTTCTTTGAGGAGTTTGCGGTTGTGAGGCTGCTTTTTGATGGTGTGCGAAAAAAACAGGTAGGTTTTACCTGGAATCAGCCGGTCGATGGGCACTTCTTTTATTCCCATCAGAATGTCACAATCAACCAGGGTACCGCTTACTTCAACGTCCAATGCGCGGTATTCGCGGTCCTGAAAACAACGCACCTCACTTTCTTCCACAATAACTTTTACATGGGGAAACCGCTGTTCAATCTCTTCGGCCTGAAAGGGTGTGAACGGTACCCGCTTATCAGGCGGGGTTTTTCCTTCGCGGATCAGACCTAGTGTAAGTGGCTGCACGGTGTATTCAGTTACTTTTTCTTTTTTCCTTTCTTCAACTCGGTATAATCTTCGCGTTCAGCAAGCTTCTTGTCATCTACATTCTTATCGAGAAAGGCATTAAGCTTTTCGATATCCATATTTGACTTCAATTCACCAAACTGATCAATAGAAATTTCAAACCCCTCCAGGTCTTTGTGTACCCGTGGTTTTTTTTCGCTTGTCTTTTTCGGAGGTTTTGATTTCTTGCTCATGATGGGGTGAGGCTTAGGTTAAACTTTTCAATAGCGCTTCGCAAGCGGTTTCGGGTCTCTTCCTCACCAATGATCTCCAAGGTCATCATCAGGTCTGGCCCGGAAGCTCCGCCTGTAATGGCTACGCGCAAAATCTGCAAGATGTTTCCCGGTTTATAACCGAGGTCTGCGGTAACTTTTTCCACAGTTCCTTTTATGGCTTCTGCATTAAAGGGACTTACATTTTTCAGTGCTTTTTCAAGAGCCTCGAACGCACGTGCTGCATCGGGATTCCATTTTTTTGACACCACTGCTTTATCGTACGATTGTGGCACTCCAAAAAAGAACCTGCCATGTTCCAGCAACTCCTGCGGAAATGCAATGCGCTCTTTCATAATAGAGCATATTTTCTCAGCCTTCTCGGGTGTACATAAAAGTTGCTCCCTTTCCGTTTGCCGCAACAGAAAGCCGGCCAGCTCTTTTGTTGACTTTCCTTTCAGGTGCTGCTGATTAAACCATTGCGCTTTCTGAATATCGAATTTTGCTCCGGCTTTGCCGATGCGATCTATCGAGAATGATTTAATCAGTTCATCCATTGAAAATAGTTCTTGTCCGGTGCCGGGGTTCCAGCCAAGCAATGCCAGAAAGTTAATCAAGGCTTCAGGCAGATAGCCCGTTTCGCGAAAACCTGCAGATTTTTCTCCCGTGTTCGGGTCGGTCCAGGTTAGTGGAAAGATCGGAAAGCCCAGGCGGTCAGAATCGCGCTTACTCAGCTTACCGTTTCCATCGGGCTTTAGCAACAAAGGCAGGTGTGCAAACTGAGGCATTTCAGCTTCCCAACCAAAACTCTTGTACAGCAACACATGCAGCGGAGCAGAGGGCAGCCATTCTTCACCGCGAATAACGTGTGAAATCTCCATCAGGTAATCATCCACTACGTTGGCCAGGTGGTAGGTGGGCATACCATCCGATTTCACCAGCACCTTGTCATCCAATTCTGTGGCCTGCACATTAACCTCTCCCCGGATCATATCCTGTAACCGTATTTCACCGGATTCAGGAACCCGCAGACGGATAACATAGGGTGTGCCGGCCTGAATGAGCTTCCCGGTTTCATCGGAAGACAGCGTTAAGGAATTCCGCATGGTCATCCGGGTAACGCTGTTGTATTGCTGATGATCAACTCCGGCTTTTTTCAGGCGATCGCGCATGGCCTCCAGGTCAGCCTCAGTATCAAAGGCATAATAGGCATGCCCGCGGGTCACCAGTTGCAAGGCATATTTCTTGTATAATTCCTTCCGCTCTGATTGGCGGTAAGGAGCAAACGGCCCCCCTGCCTCCACGCCCTCGTCTATTTCAATACCAGCCCATTTCAGCGATTCAATGATATATGCTTCCGCACCCGGTACAAACCGGTTTTGATCGGTATCTTCAATGCGGAGAATCATCGTTCCGTGCTGCTGGCGAGCAAACAGGTAATTATAAAGTGCTGTCCGAACCCCCCCAATATGGAGCGCACCTGTAGGACTTGGCGCAAACCGTACACGAACTTGCCTCATGCCCCAAAGTTAACGGTTGCATTAGATTTGTAAGTAAAATCCATTATACCTTTGTCGCCTTTAGAACGCGCTATTATGATAGAGGAAAAGAGTTTGAACTTTCTGGAAGAAATTGTTGAGAACGACCTGAAGGACGGGAAGTACCAAACCATTATTACACGCTTCCCGCCCGAACCCAACGGCTACCTGCATGTGGGCCATGCCAAGAGCATTTGCCTCAATTTTGGACTGGCAAAAAAATATGGCGGATACACCAACCTGCGGTTTGACGACACTAACCCGGTTACCGAGGATGTGGAATACGTTGAAAGCATTAAAGCCGATATACGCTGGCTTGGCTTTGAGTGGGCTAATGAATTCTATGCCTCCGATTACTTTGAGCAGCTGTATGAATTTGCTATAACTCTTATTAAAAAAGGACTGGCTTATGTTGATGACAGCGCCAGTGAAGAAATAGCCCACCAGAAGGGAACACCTACCCAAGCAGGAACAAATAGTCCGTTCCGCAACAGAACCATGGAAGAAAACCTGACGCTATTTGCCGACATGCGTACCGGTAAATACACGGATGGTGAGAAGGTTCTTCGCGCCAAAATTGACATGGCACACCCCAACATGCACATGCGCGACCCGGTGATTTACCGCATTAAACACGCCCATCACCACCGCACGGGCAACGCGTGGTGCATTTATCCGATGTATGATTTTGCCCACGGCCAAAGCGATTCCATTGAAAAAGTAACGCACAGTATTTGTACCCTGGAATTCGCCACACACCGTGAACTGTACAACTGGCTGATCGAAAAACTCGGCATTTACCCATCGAGACAATACGAATTCGCCCGGCTTAACATAACCTACACGGTAATGAGCAAACGCAAGTTGCTGCAACTGGTAGATGAGAACCACGTTACCGGATGGGATGATCCGCGCATGCCCACGTTAAGCGGCATGCGGAGAAGAGGGTACACCCCGGAGAGCATCCGCGATTTCTGCGACCGGATTGGAGTAGCCAAACGCGATAACCTGATTGACGTAGGCCTGCTTGAATTTTGTGTTCGCGAACACCTTAACAAGGTTGCGCTTCGCAGAATGGTGGTGTTCGATCCTATAAAAGTAGTTGTTACCAATTACCCGGCCGGAAAAACCGAATTGGTTTCCAGCGAGAATAATCCTGAGTATCCATCAGCAGGCGAACGGCTAATTCCATTTAGCGGTGAGCTCTACATTGAGCGCGAAGATTTTATGGAGAACCCACCCAGGAAATATTTCCGCCTGGCACCCGGACAGATGGTTCGGTTAAAAAGTGCGTATATCATAAAATGTGATGATGTGGTTCGTAATGCGCAAGGCGTTATTTCAGAACTCCGCTGCACTTACATTCCCGAAAGCCGCAGTGGGGCAGATACATCCGGAATCAATGTGAAAGGCACCCTGCACTGGGTAAGTGCACAGCATTACGTTCCCGTAGAAGTCAGGCTATATGACAGGCTGTTCAGGGTTGAAAACCCTTTCGAAGCGGAGGGCGACTTTAAGGATTACCTCAATCCGGGCTCATTAAAAGTTGAAACGGGCTTTGCTGAACCTGATCTGCATAAAGCAGATGACGGTACACGGTATCAGTTTATCCGCAAAGGTTATTTTGTGCTTGATCCTGATTCAAAACCTGGAAAACCTGTGTTCAATCGCACAGTAACGTTGAAGGATATGTGGGCGAAGAGTAACAAGTGATTCGTTTATTTTATGAATTGTTTGTTATTTGCTGTGCGTTATCTTTTATTCATTCCCTGGACAAATCACTAACCAATACTAAACGAACAACAACCAACGAATAACCAACAACTATTTTACCGCAATACACGAAATCTCCACATTCACATCCTTTGGCAGCCGGCTTACTTCAACTGTTTCGCGGGCAGGCGGATTAGACGGAAACTGCTTTCCATACACTTCATTAACAACCGGAAAGTTGTTCATGTCTTTCAAAAATATGGTGCTTTTCACAACATGAGAAAAGTCCATGCCTGCTGCCTTGAGAATTTCACCCAGGTTTTTCATTACCTGGGCTGTTTCGTCAGCAATATTCCCGGTGACGAGGTTTCCGGAAGGTTTCTGAATGGCAATCTGTCCACTGATAAACAGCATGTTGCCAACCTGTATCGCCTGGCTATACGGGCCGATGGGCTCGGGCGCCTGGGGTGAATAAACAACCGATTTTGACATACGTATGGGTTTAACAATTATCTTTCGTACAGTTTCAAAAATAGAAAACAAAACCATTTCATGAACATCCTGATGGTTGGCAATGCCCGAAACCTTGACGAATGCCGGGCAAAGTTTGGTGAGCATCACTACACCCTGGAAGGCGACCACCGCGAAGCCGAGCGGTTTGTAACCGGCAGCGACCTGGTGTTTGACTTTATTATTGACGAAGAACCCTTTCAGATTGAAATCTACAGAGAAAAGCCAACAGCCCGTGTTTTTTTGAACACCGCCAAAATTTCACTGGCTGAGCTATCCAACCTTGCCGATCACAGGATCAAGGCTCATGTTTTCGGGTTTAACGGATTGCCCACCTTTGTTAATCGCGAAGTACTGGAAGTTTGCCGGCTTGAACCGGGGCATGAAGGCGAGTTGTCCTCTATATGCAGGCAACTTAATACCCGCTACCTGGTTGTTGACGATCGGGTTGGCCTGGTAACTCCCCGCATCATCTGCATGATTATTAATGAAGCCTATTACACCGTGCAGGAGGGAACCGCTACCCGCGATGCCATCGATCAGGCGATGAAACTAGGCACTAATTACCCTTACGGTCCGTTTGAGTGGTGTGAGCGCATTGGCGTAAAGCATGTGTACGAACTGCTCGAAGCCATATACGAGGACACGCACGATGAGCGTTACAAAATTTGTCCGTTGCTGAAAAAGGAGTACCTGATGGCGTAGATCACTCCACCGTTACAGACTTGGCAAGATTTCTTGGCTGATCAACATTGCATCCACGCATCACAGCAATGTGATACGAAAGCAGTTGCAGCGGGATAACCGATACGATCGGCATCAGCGCTTCCTGAACAGCCGGAACTTCAATAACAAACTCAGCCATTCCAGGTATCAGGTTATCGCCCTCAGTAACTACCGAAATAACTCTTCCCTTCCGTGCCTTTACTTCCTGCACGTTTGACACAATCTTTTCGTATGAACTGTCGTGGGTGGCAATAAATACAACCGGCATTTCCTCATCAATCAGGGCAATTGGTCCGTGCTTCATCTCAGCAGCCGGATAACCCTCTGCATGGATGTAGGATATCTCCTTCAGTTTTAATGCCCCTTCAAGAGCGACCGGAAAATTAAAGCCGCGTCCCAGGTATAAGAAGTTGGTAGCGTCCTTAAATGTATTAGCAAGCTCCTTGATCTTGTTGTTTTGCTTTAATACTTCCTCCACCTTGCCTGGCAGGTTTTCAAGTTCAACCAGCATTTCGTGGAATTTGCGATCGGTAATGGTGCCCTTCTTCTGTGCCACAATCAGGCAGATCATGCTGAGAACAGTCAATTGTGCCGTAAACGCTTTGGTGCTGGCCACTCCAATTTCAGGGCCGGCATGGGTGTAGGACCCGGCATGCGAGGCACGTGCAATGGATGAACCTACCACGTTGCACACACCGATGATAATGGCTCCCTTCGACTTGGCCAGTTCAATGGCAGCGAGCGTATCGGCAGTTTCACCGGATTGTGAGATGGCAATAACAACATCACCCTCTTGTATAATTGGGTTACGGTATCGAAACTCCGAAGCATATTCAACCTCCACCGGAATCCGGCAGAATTCTTCAATCATGTACTCCGCAACAAGGCCGGCATGCCAGGACGTACCGCAGGCTACAATTATAATGCGGTCGGCATTCACCATTTTATTTAAATACTCACGAATGCCCCCAAGCACCAGGCGTCCTGAAGCAACATCTAACCGGCCGCGGAGGCAATCTTTAATGGAGCGGGACTGTTCAAAAATTTCTTTTAGCATAAAATGCTCAAACCCACCCTTCTCAATGGCTTCCAGCTCCATTTCCAGTCGCTGGATATAAGGCGTAGTGGGCGCATCCTCAATTGTTTTTATCCGCAAGGTTCCGTTGTCAATCACAGCGATCTCCTGATCATTCAGGTACACCACATCTTTGGTGTATTCAATAATCGGGGTGGCATCGGATGCCATGAAAAACTCGTCCTTGCCTATTCCAATCACCAGCGGGCTGCCTTTGCGGGCAGCAATAAGCAGATCGGGGTTTTCGGCTGACATCACCACAATGGCATACGCTCCTATTACCTGGGTAAGGGCAATGCGTACGGCTTCATCCAATGGATAGTTATTGCTTTGCTGGATGTCCTCAATAAAATGGATCAGAACTTCGGTATCGGTTTCACTGATAAACCGATGCCCCTTGTTAATGAGTTCCTGCTTGAGCGCACTGTAATTCTCGATGATACCGTTATGAATGATGGCCAGCTTTCTGGAGGCCGAATAATGCGGGTGTGCGTTGGTGTCGTTAGGCTCTCCATGGGTAGCCCACCGCGTATGCCCGATGCCGATGTGGCTGCTTAACAACTCACCGTTGATGTGATCTTCCAGTTCGCTTACTTTGCCTTTCTTTTTATAAACGTTAAGGCCTTTGTTAAGCAAGGCTATGCCCGCACTATCATAACCGCGGTATTCCAACCGCCTGAGTCCTTTCAGGATAACGCTCTGGGCATCGCGGTGCCCGATGTAGGCAACGATTCCGCACATAGTTAGATGGGTTTTGGCAGGGTGTAGTACACGCGGAATTTGATGTTGTCTTTATTGAACAGAACCCGATTTACACCTTTTGCCCCATTTCGCGGATAGAGAACAAAATACCTGAACCGCGGCTTGTCAATCTCATCAACGGCCAGTTCCTGGGCAAAAAGAGTAAGGAAACCCCGGTAACTGTTGTTTGAAGAAGAGTATGACAGATTCATATAGGATCCTGTCTCACTGAATACGGTAAACACGCTGTCAATCCCAACCACCGTATAATCCGGGTTCAGGGTGCGGGTACTGTTGTTGTACAGGGTGAGAATTTTCTGATCCCGATCGCGTGCGGCAGTTGTTTTTTGCCGGTTAAACACCTTTAGCCGGTTGTCAGGATCCAGCAACCGGAGGTACAGTTCGCCCGGAGGGGCGAGCGTTTCGGTCGACTCAACATTTGAAATCACCAGTTCGGCCGAATTGATGGCAATGTTTGGAATGGTGTCCGATTCAAGAAAACTGATAAACTCGGAAAAATCGAGTTTCGTGAATAATCCAACTCCTGTTTGAACACAGCGAAGCCCGGTAGTCGGTTCAAAATCTGTAAAGTACTGGGTTACATCAACCTCAGATCCTGAACGATCGGATTTAATTTCGTTAAAGCTCGTTATGCCACTTCCGGCAAGGGGGAGATTAATGGTCAGGCTGTCAATAGTTGGTGTCTGATAATGCAAAATTATCCTTGATTCGAATTTCACAGGATCAAACCCAACAATCTTATCGCCACCGGTAGGCAATACGGCTAAGCCTTTAAACTCCTTTACAAATAGATTGAATCTGACAAACATGGAGTCTTGTGCGCTTGTGGCATTGGCATACTGCAACGCAGCATCAAACAGCCTTTGACTAAACGCAGGGCTTAACGGAACGCGAACAATTATCGTGGTATCCTTTCCTGATCCGCGAATTTGTTCAAACTCCAACGGATTGATGATAAAACTCCCTTCAGCGACTTGCGGGCCGAGGGGAACCGATGTTTTATTGAAGTAGTAACCCGAAAAACTGCGGGAAATCTCTTTACTCAACTCATATACTTTAAAGTACTGCCTTTCCAACGATATAGCACCATACGTATACAGGTCAAACCTAAGCTGAAGGACTGCTGAATCAAAGGTTGAGTTTGTGGCAATTTTAACTGTTGTGGTCGGGAAAAATTGTGAATAAAATCCGGCAGTTACTTCTCCTAACTTGTCATCCGTATAGGTACCTAACAATAGCCTGTTTATTTCTTGCGGAGAGTAAAAATTACTGGACCGCATCGAATCCAGCCACAACACACTGCTGCCTACCGGGAATTCGATGTAGCGAACGTCAAACTTAGAATTTGGATTTCTGAATCCTAACAAACTGGCCTCATCTTCACAAGCCAACAAGAACAGGGCAGCCAAAAGAAGCTGCCCGATTCGTTTAACCCACAAGCTCATTATACAAATTGAAGTATGATTCGGTGTAGTTTTCTGATTTGTCAATGGTCTCTACTTTCTTCTCCTTCATCTTGGAGAAAAGGCCTTTTATTTTTTTGTTTTCGCCTGCCACAATTACGGCATCGGAAAACTCAACGCCCATTTTGATAAAGCCCTCATAATCGGCAGTCTTCAGATTACCGAGCATTTTATCTTCAATGTCCATCATCTTCACCTTTGAAAGGATATCGCCTTTGAATTTGTAGGAGAAGTCGTTGTTGTAAATGGTGAACACGGTTTTGGTGTTCTTAAACAACGGATCATTTTTATAGGTGGACTTCAGGTACAGCGGGATAAAACTGGTTATCCAATCGTTGCAATGCACCACATCAGGAGCCCAGCCCAGTTTGCGCACGGTCTCGATAGCTCCTTTGCAGAAGAAAATGGCGCGTTCATCGTTGTCTTCGTAAAACCGGTTTTCTTTATCGTGGAAAACAGACTTGCGGTGGAAATAGTCTTCGTTGTCAATGAAGTAAACCTGCAGTTTGGCGTTGGGAATAGAGGCTACTTTAATGGTAAGCGGCTTCTCTTCATCGCCTACCGCAATGTTAATACCCGACAACCTCACCACTTCATGCAGCCGGTTTTTGCGTTCATTAATAATTCCAAACCGGGGTACCAGTATCCGGATCTCCATCCCCTTTTCCTGCATATACTGCGGAAGCTTGCGCACAAAATCGGCCACTTCCGAAGTTTGAAGAAACGGGTTAATCTCACTGGCTACATAAAGGATACGAAGTTTTGACATAGGGATAATTTTATTACCGAACGGAAAAATGAACCACAAAGGTACAAAAAATACCCCCCTTATTCAACCCTTCTCAGAATTTCCCCTTCCGTGTCTGGCCTGCTAACACCCACATTTTCAACGAATTTCAAGGCAGTTAACTGATTTTTGGCCGTTTTCTGTAAGCCCTTTGGCGGCTGTTTGCCGGGGCCCGTTATACGGTGCTTATGCCGCCAAGTCTTATCTTTCCGACTCAACATTAATCTTGCTTGTGGTGACTTCCCATTTGCGTACACTCATCCAATACCTGGCGTTGGTTTTCATTTCCGCATTTCTGGTTTGGTATTCATTGCGGGCTATCACTCCGGCAAACGAGCAAAGCAAGTGGAGTTACCTGCTTCACACCTGGCAGTTGGCTGATAAAGGCTGGCTTATGCTGATGGCCTTGCTGGCAATGATCAGTCACCTGATCCGTGCTGAACGCTGGCGTATGCTCATTGAGCCAACCGGCCACAGCACCTCATTGTACTACAGTTTTCTTTCGTTGATGAACGGCTACCTGATCAACCTGGTAATTCCGCGCGGAGGTGAGGTAAGCCGATGCTACAACCTGTATAAACTCAATCAATCTCCGTTTGACAAAACCTTTGGCACCGTGATTGCCGAACGGGCTATTGACTTTATCTGCTTCATCCTTATTTTGCTGGTTGCCTTTGTTGTTGAATCCGACAAGCTGATGGGCTTCATCCGATCCCTGCCCATAGCATCGGCAGGAAACAATTCACTTCTACCAGGCTTGATTGGCGGACTTATCGTGGCTGTGGCGGGCATTATCGGTTATTTGCTGATCAGCCGGAATGCGCGCCTCCGGACTAGTGTACTCCGATTCTGGAAAGGCTTTAAATCCGGATTGGGTACAGTTTTGCGCCTCAATAACCATTCACTTTTTTATTTCTATTCATTCCTGATTTGGGCGCTGTACTTTGCCATGAGCTATACGGTGATTAAGGCATTTGATGAAACCAGCCACCTGGGCTGGAGTGCCGTTATTTTGGTGTTTGCCGTTGGCTCCGTTGCTATGGTTATCCCGTTGCCTGGTGGCACCGGCTCATACCACATGCTGGTGCCGGCCTCCCTATCTTTTCTTTACCAGGTACCCAGGGCGGATGCAGTAGCATTTACGTTTGTTTTCCATGCCTGGCAAACCCTTCTTATGATTGTTGGCGGGTGCCTGGCTCTACTGTCTACGTACATTATATTACATAGCAGAAAAAGCGATTCCGGCTAGAATACTATCTTTGCCTCTGCCGTAATGGCAGAAACCTAAAGTGGTCCGGAAGTTGTTTAATTGGAAATAAACAAAAACGAAGCGATATGGGTCTATTAGTAATTGGTGTTGTTTTTATGCTGGTTGGGATGATGGTGAGTGGGCGACTGAAGAGCAAGTTCCGCGAATACTCACAAATTCAGCTTAACCAAAATCTCACAGGAGCTGAAATTGCGCGGCTCATGCTGGCTGATAACGGCATCCAGGATGTTAAGGTAATCAGTGTTGAAGGACAGTTGACCGATCATTATAATCCGGTGAATAAGACTGTTAATCTGAGTCATGATGTTTACAACGGCAGAAATGCTGCTGCTGCAGCCGTTGCCTCGCATGAATGTGGCCACGCAGTACAACATGCAACGGCTTACAGCATGCTTGAACTCCGTTCTGCAATGGTACCCGTTCAAAACATTACCTCTCGGATTATGAACATCATCTTTTTCGCCATGATGTTCGGTGCATTTGCCGTTAAAGGATTGTTTTCATTCGACACCGCCATACTGGTGATTATTGCGTGCTATACGGTATTCGCCCTATTCGCACTCATCACACTTCCCGTGGAATTTGATGCCAGCCGCAGGGCCCTGGCATGGATCGAGGCCCGCGGAATTGTTACCAGTCGCGAACATGAAATGGCCAAAGACGCCTTAAAATGGGCTGCCATGACTTACGTGGTTGCAGCCATTGCCGCACTGGCTTCGCTGATGTACTGGGTAATGATTTTCCTGGGCAGGCGCGATTAACCAATAATCCATAAATGCATTAATTTTAAGGCCCGGAGGCAACCCGGGCCTTTTTTTGTTAACTAACCTGTATGAATTTTCAACTCACCGAAGAACAACTAGCCGTGCAACAAGCCGCCCGCGATTTCGCTCAAACCGAATTGCTGCCCGGAGTTATTGAGCGCGACACGCACGAGAAATTTCCGGCTGAGCAGATAAAAAAAATGGGGGAACTCGGCTTCATGGGCATGATGGTGGACCCGAAGTACAATGGCGGGGGGATGGACACCATCTCCTACGTACTGGCTATGGAGGAAATTTCTAAAGTTGATGCTTCGGCTTCGGTAGTCATGTCAGTAAACAACTCGCTGGTGTGCTGGGGGATTGAAAAATTCGGTACGGAAGAACAAAAAGAGAAGTACTTAAAGCGACTTGCAAAAGGAGAAGTTATCGGAGCATTTTGCCTTTCGGAGCCGGAGGCCGGATCGGATGCAACCAGCCAACGTACTACAGCCGAAGATAAAGGCGATTATTATTTATTGAACGGAACTAAAAACTGGATCACCAATGGCAATAGCGCAAGCGTTTACATTGTCATTGCGCAAACCCATCCCGAAAAACGTCACAAGGGAATAAATGGCCTGATCATAGAGAAAGGAATGCCCGGCTTTGTTGTCGGAAAAAAAGAAGACAAAATGGGTATCCGTGGTTCGGATACACACTCACTCATGTTCACCGATGTAAAAGTGCCTAAAGCCAATCGCATTGGTGAAGATGGGTTTGGTTTCACCTTCGCGATGACCACCCTCAATGGCGGAAGAATCGGCATTGCTTCACAGGCACTGGGGTTGGCATCAGGGGCCTATGAGTTGGCCCTGAAATATGCCAGGGAACGTAAAGCGTTCGGACATTTTCTTTCCGAGCACCAGGCCATTCAGTTTAAACTGGCCGAGATGGCTACAAAAATTGATGCAGCGCGCTTGTTGGTATGGCAAGCTGCATACCTGAAAGATCAAAACAAGAATTTCGTAAAGGCGGCAGCACAGGCCAAACTTTTCGCCTCGCAAATAGCCCAGGAAGTAACTACCGAAGCCGTTCAAATTCACGGTGGCTATGGGTATGTTAAGGAATATCACGTTGAACGCATGATGCGTGACGCCAAGATCACACAAATCTATGAAGGCACCACGGAAATCCAGAAGATGGTGATCTCAAGGGAATTGCTGCGGGTTTAAAATGCTTACACTCAGAACGTAACCTGCACGATCACCGTTTCCGATCCGCGTTTTACTTTTACCGGAATCGTCTGCCCTTTTTCAAATTTTCCCAACGCCT
>JBBINY010000012.1:0-55304 GCA_037443645.1 Cytophagales bacterium | reverse complement strand
AATCCTATAAGTCCAGATGCAAACCGGGTATCTATTGAAAACTATATTGAAGTCATTGATAAACCGGCATCACCCGTTGCAGCAAATAAGGAATTTTGTAATTCTCAGGATCTTTCCAGTGCGCCTGGGGGATGCCCAGCCGCATGCACAACATGTTTTGAGGTAACCGCTGCAAGTGTTACAGGTAGTACAGAGATTAAATGGTATAATACGTTGGCAGACGCTAATGCTGATGTTAATGCCATTGGATCAACGTATGGTACAAACTGCCGGTTCCTACGACCTGAAAACAGGACTGGTGGTTTGGCAGCAATGGCCACTGCGGGTGTTTACTCAGTATTTGTACGTCATAGAACGGGTGCCGCTCCTCCAAATAATTGTTTAAGTGACCCTATACCCGTTACAATTACGAGGCGTTCGGCATTGAGTCCGCCTGGAATTATTTCACCGCTAACTTCTGATGTCTGCGATGGGTCCCTTAATGTACCTTATTCACTCCCAGATCCACCACCGGCAGTTGCTTTTGGCGGGGCAACTGAATATTCATGGACCTTCAGTGGGGGGGCGGGTGCCACTGTAGACCCACCCGGTACAACACAAAACATTACGGCTGATTTTACCATCGGGGGTTCATTTACTACTACTACCCGTACGTTGAATGCAATTACTCAATTTACAACAAATGCCACCACTGGAGGCAGGTGTCCTACCACGGCATCAACACGAACGGTCACTATTTATGGCCCTTCAGTTGGCGGCACTGCCTCCGGGGGGGGCAATTATTGTGAAGGCACCGATGCAAGTGATATTAATCTTTCTGGTCAACGCGGAAGTGTGGTCAGATGGGAAGTCAATATTAATAGCGGTGGCTTTGTTGATGCGGGTGTTGGTTCGGTTACCACGTTCGATCCGGGAATTCTGCCTGCGGGTAATTATGTTTACCGGGCAGTCGTTGCAAATGGACCATGTGTATCGCAGAACAGCACCACCACCACAATAAATGTTTTCGTGAACCCTGCAACTGCAAATGCCGGCCCGGATCAGTTTCTTTGTATTGCACCCCCATTGGACGCAACCCTTGCCGGCAGCAATCCTGCACCGGGAACCGGAACATGGACACGCGTGAGCGGGCCTGGTGCAGCACCCACATTCACACCCAATGCAAATACCCCTAATGCGGTCGTTCGTGTTTTTGCCAACGGCATTCACACCTTCCGCTGGACGGTGATTAATGGCACCTGTACCTCATTTGATGATGTTGTTATCGATTTTGGTACAACACCTCCGGCTTCCAATGCCGGAGCCGACCAGGATGTGTGCGGTCTGTCTGCGACATTAAATGGCAACGACCCTACGTTTGCAACCGGAACGTGGTCGCAAACAGCGGGCCCAGGGATTTCATCGTTTGTGCCCAATGCCAATACCCGGAATGCCGTAGTTACGGTTACTGTACCGGGTACTTATACTTATCGCTGGAGGCTGACCAGTGGTACCTGTGCGGCCTCTGATGATTTTGTGGACATCATCTTCCGCGATCCGCCAACCGTTGCGGCTCCCGCTGACTTCACGCATTGTTTAAACAACCCGCCTACCGCACCGTTCTTTGTTCCGCTTTCCGGCACGTTTGGCGGAGGTGCTTCGCAAGCCCGCTGGGAGGTGGTAACAGGAACTGGAATATTCTCTTCGAGCGGTGCGGCCGTTGGTGTCTTCGATAACACAAGCCCCGCTACGGATACCTATCAACCTTCGGCCGGTGACTTTACTGCGGGCTCTGTAACCCTCAGGCTTATTACGAATGACCCGGTGGGGGCCTGTGCAGCGGTTAACGATCCGTTGGTAATTACGTTCGACCGACTTCCCTCGGCTGCCGCTGCAGGGCCGGATTTCGCCACTTGCGATCCTACCGCTAACCTTGCTGCAACGCCCGCCAACAATGGTGGTACAGGCACCTGGAGCATTGGAAACGCCTTGTACTATCAAACATTTACGTACCCGAATGGTACGGGGCTTTCCGGGCCTAATCCTCATCCGCTATCCTTTACTCATCCTACTGACGGCTGGACAATCACTGCACCGAACACAAACACGTTGCTTGAAAACAATGCTGCCACAGGTGATTACATGCGCGTTGAGAGCGGAGTTATGCAGGCGCATGATGTAAACGCAGAACTCATCTGGCGATCTCCCTCCATCAACATCACAGCTCTTCCAAATGTAACCATATCAATTCAGTTAGCTGAATTCGGACCCATGACGGGGACAGACTACATCCGGGCATACTACCGCATCAACGGAGGCGCTGAGGTTCTTATCGGTCAGATTGTAGGTAACGGAGTGGATGGCGCATTCAATACCTTTAATGTTTCCGGGCTTTCCGGAATTACACTGGAGGTTGTGGTGCGTGTGCTGAATGTTAATGCTAACCAGATCCATCGCTTCGACAATATTTTTGTGTCAAGTGCCGGAGCATCGCTTCCGCTGATTGCCAACATTAATAGTCCAACCAGTGCTGTATCAAACATCCCTGTCGGAAACACTACGTTTACATGGACGGTTACCAGCGCATTGGGTGTTTGCAGTTCATCGAATGACCAGGTTGTTATTACACGCCATGCCAGTCCTGTAAATAACAACCAAACTCCGGCTCTGTGTGAAAATACACCGGGAGCGGGTGTTGCCACCGTGTCGTTGGCGTTCCTCACCTCATTGAATGATGCCATTACCGGTATTCCGGGTTCCGTAGGCCGAACCGTACAGTTCTTTACCGATGCTGCCCGGACAGTCCCTTATCCTGCTTCTGCTAATTTATCGAACGGTGAAATTGTTTACACCCGAGTTACCCAAACCAATTTTGTCCCCAATTGTACAACCAATGGAATCGTTACGTTTACTGTACGCACACGGCCGGCCGCAATCAACCAAAACCCTGAGTTTTGCGAAGACCTGCCCGTGGGCAGTAACACGCGTACCGGCATAAACCTAACCACATTCGACAATGCTGTTAAAAACAGTGTGGCGGCAAACACGGTAGCCTGGTTTACAGACGTGGCCACCACTATACCTGTTCCTGTTCCAACCAACGTTACGGCAAACAATGGCACTTCGTTCTTCGCGCGGATTACCGATGTGTTTGGCTGTACCAATGTGGCTGAAGTAGAAATTACCGTAAACTCCAGGCCGGGCCCCAACCCGATCATCGGTGCAACCAATGTCTGCGTGGATCCAACAGCCATTAACTTATATCAGGTGACCACCATCAATGCGGGCTCAACCTATGCATGGACTATTCCTGATCCTCCCTTTGACCGGTTTGCAGGTGGAGGCGTGAATGACTTCTTTGTTTTGTTAGCGTTCCCAGTGGTAGTTAGTCCTGGACAGGATATGTCATTTATCGAAACGAATGCAAAAGGTTGTGTGGGCCTACCCAATGTGAAGAATATCACTGTGGAGAGCAGTCCGCCACCCATTGTGATTAATGGCCCTACTGCGGTTTGCGAAAACCAGACAGGTGTTGTTTACGATGTTCCGAATCTTGCCAATACCACCTATGCATGGACAGTTCCGGTTGGCTCGTCCATCATTGCCGGCCAGGGAACGAACCAGATAACGATAAATTTTGGTATTGTGGGCGGACTGATTGAAGTGACTCCAACCACTACAACGGGATGTGCCGGAAACCCGACAAACCTTGGGGTTGCCATTAACCCCCGACCAAGTCTGAATCCTTTATCAAATACCGTGTGCAGCGATACGCAGGCCGGTATAACATTGGCAGGGCCCGGTGCTGTTACCTTTAACATTACCAATGTTTCAGTGCCCCCCGGATTATCTCCTGCTTCGCGCCCGCTGATAAACGGGGCGCTTTCGGGTGAAATTTTTGGTGACATCTGGACGAACACAACAGGTGGAAATCTCACGGTACAGTACACCGTTGTGCCGGTAAGCCTCGCGAATTGTACAGGCACCGCCCAGATTGTTAACCTTACCATCAGACCTGAGCCGGTTTTAGCCCCTAACCTGAATGACATAATTTGTAGCGGCACCGAGTCAGTTTCAATCGTGCTGTCCGTGGCTGCCGGAAGCTCCACAGCCGATCAGTTTGAGATTACATCAATTAACACCAACGGCCTAACTGCGGTTGCCGGTAATCCGACCACCGGAATTTTCACTGCTTCTGTCCTTCTTGACGACCGATGGGAAAATACTACCGGTGCCCCTGTTGTGGTTGAGTATTTTGTACGGCCAATCAATTCAGTAACCGGGTGTATTGGTGATCCTCCGATACCGGTTATGGTAACGGTTAATCCTGAACCGGTTGTCAGTTCACCAACCAGTGAAACCATTTGCAGTGGTACGTCACCTACCATTACGCTTACATCAACCATACCTGGAAGTACCTTTACCTGGATTGTAAAAAGTATTACCGGTTTGATTACCGGGACCGCCAACGGCAGTGGAGCCAACATCACCAACATTCTGGTAAATAATGGGGTTGTTCCCGGAACGGTTACCTATGAAGTGAAGGCGCAAACACCCGTTGCCCTGGGCCAGTGTGAAAGCGATCCGGTTGATGTGACCATCACCGTTGATCCTGCCCCGACAGGCAACAACATCAACCAAACCGTTTGCTCCGATGTACCCGGAGGAAGTACATTCTTCATTGACCTGACAACGCTCCAGCCCGCCATTAACAGCGGGGGAGGAATAACCTTCAGTTGGTTTCAGGATTTGGCATTAACGATTCCAATCGCAGTACCAACGGCCTACACACTAACCAACGGAGTTCCGGTGTTTGCAAGAGTGGACAATGGCCAATGTATCAAAGTTGCCCAGGTGTTGTTTGTGATCAACCCAAGGCCATCGGTAACTTCGGCTATAACATCCAATTTTAATGGATTCAATGTGTCCTGCAACGGTGCAAGTGACGGCCAGATAACCGCAACGCCCTCCAATGGAGTGGCTCCCTATCAGTTCAGTATTGACGGTGGGTCAACTTTCTTTGGCAGCCCGATATTCAATGGGCTCTCCGCGGCTGGCAGTCCCTATATAGTGCGTGTGCGTGATGCCAATAACTGTATAAACAACTCGGCACCTCTTACCCTGACAAATCCCCCGGCTGTTTCAGGTGTTGCTGCAATTACATCAAACTTTAATGGCAGGCATGTTTCGTGTAACACGGCTACGGATGGTCAGGTAACCGTTACACCTGCAGGTGGAACCGGAACCTATACCTTCCGCCTGTTGGAGATTCCCAGCAATACAACGGGTGATGCATCCGGTATTTACACCGGCCTTGGGGCAGGTACCTACACCTTCATTGTACGCGACAATAACAATTGCCAGTTTACCACGAATACGGTAACCATTGTTGAGCCAACACCCGTTACAGCAGCCGCCTCACTTACCGCACCGGTAACCTGTAATGGTAATAATGATGGAGAGATTACGGTAATTGGTGGCGGTGGAACTCTGATTGGTCCGAACTACCAATTCACCCTCAACCAACCTCCGGGCACAGTTAACGCGACAGGCATATTCACCGGACTGGCAGCAGGAACATATACGGTAACAGTCAGGGATGACAACAATTGTACACGGGTATCCAACTCAGTGATTGTTACCCAGCCATCGGTACTTACGGTATTCTCATCGGTCACTTCAAACTACAACGGAGCAAAGATCAGTTGTGCCGGTGCGAACGATGCCCAGGTTACGGCATTCCCCAACGGAGGTAATGGTGGGTATACATTTTCGCTTGTACAAAATCCTGGCAACCTTACCGGTAATATGGATGGCTCGTATGAAGGCCTTGGTCCGGGTAACTACTCCATAACCGTAATGGACATTGCCGGCTGTTCAATAACATCTGCATTAGTTAATGTTGCTGAGCCGCTCCCGGTAGGTTCATCGGCTCTGGTAACCGGTCAGATTTCCTGTAATGGTGGAAGCAACGGACAGATTACCGTAAGCGGCACGGGTGGTACCGGTGCCTATACCTTTACACAGATCAACCCACCGGGCCCAAGCAACGGAAGTGGAATTTTTAGCGGACTGGCTAATGGCACCTACGACTTCCAGGTGCGTGATTTGAACAACTGTGCCAGCATGGTGCAGATAACGCTTAATCAGCCCGCACCGGTTACGGCCCTGGTAGCAGTTACCAGTAACTACAACGGCTCGCAGGTGAGTTGCAACGGAGCCAGTGACGGAGTAATAACCGTAACGGGCAGCGGAGGCACCGGAGTCATTCAATATGTATTCGATCAGTTTGTGTTTACCAACACCACCGGACAGTTTTCCGGAGTGTTTACCGGAGTGCCTGCCGGTGGTCCATATACGTTTACCGTTAGAGATGCCAACAACTGCACATTTGTTACGGCCCCCGTCAATGTTACACAACCCACTCCGGTCACCGGCAGCGGGGTTGTTACAAGTAATTACAATGGACAACACATTACCTGCGTTGGTGCCACCAATGGACAAATTACGGTTACACCTGCTGGCGGTACCGGTGCGCATACCTTTAAACTGGATCAGGCTCCGACAAACACCAGTGGTGATGCTTCCGGTATTTACACCGGGGTGGGAGCCGGGGTGTATACGGTGACCATCCGCGATGCCAACAGTTGTTTTGTGGTAACCGCACCGATTACAGTTGCTCCTCCACCCGCGCTTACGGCTTCTATGGCCGTAACCAGCAATTATAACGGAAGACAAATAAGCTGCAATGGTGCGAGCGATGGCATATTAACTGTGACTGCAGGCGGGGGTGTTCCGGCATATTCATACCTGCTTATTGAAATTCCCGGCAACGTTACCGGTGCTGCTACCGGAATCTTTACCGGTGTACCCGCAGGCACCTACACTGTTTTGGTAACAGATCTTAACAGTTGTACCCGGGTTACTTCCCCGGTAACAGTTAGTGAACCGGCAGTACTTAATGCAAACTCTACGGTTACCAGCAATTACAACGGCCAACAAATAAGCTGTACTGGCGCCAGCGATGGGACCATACGCGTTACGCAAACCGGTGGAACCCCTGGGTATACATATTCCTTTGTTGAAATTCCCGGCAACGTTACGGGTGCGGCCACCGGAATATTTACAGGCATACCGGCTGGCACATATACGTTTATTGTGCGCGATGTAAACCTGTGCCAGTTTACTACCGCTCCGATAACGATTACGCCTCCTCCGGCAGTAACAGCCAATGCAGCTGTTACAAGTAACTACAACGGTTCGCAGGTAAGTTGCAATGGCGCAAGCGATGGTGTGATTTCTGTAACAGGCGGAGGAGGAACAGGCATATTGCAATACACCTTCAATCAGATCCCGGCCAATACTACCGGGCAGCTCTCAGGCATCTTCATCGGGGTTCCTGCCGGTGTCGGGTATACCTTCACGGTGCGCGACATCAACAACTGCCAGACAACCAGTGCACCCATAACTGTTACTCAGCCGACACCGGTTACAGGCAGTGCGGTTGTTACCAGTAATTATAACGGTCAACAGATTCGATGTGTAGGTTCTACCGATGGAATTATAACGGTAACACCGGCTGGAGGAACCGGCACCTATTCGTTTAAATTAGACCAGGCTCCTACAAATACAAGCGGTGACCTATCCGGCATCTATACCGGTTTAGGAGCAGGGGCTTACACCGTAACCATCCGCGATCAGAACAGTTGCTTTGTGGTTACTGCTCCGATTACAATTACGCCACCCCCAGCACTCAATGCCTCCATGTCGGTAACAAGCAATTACAACGGATCGCAAATATCCTGTAATGGCGCTAGTGATGCCGTGCTCACGGTAAATGCCATTGGCGGGGTTCCTGCTTACAGCTACTTATTGGTTGAAATTCCGGGCAATGTAACCGGTGCAGCCAGTGGGGTGTTTACAGGGATACCGCCCGGTACTTACACGGTATTGGTAACCGACCAGAATGGATGCCAGCGTACAACCGCTCCGGTAAGCGTCACACAACCGGCTGTTCTTGTTCCTTCGTCTTCCATTACCAGCAACTACAACGGGCAACATGTAAGCTGTAACGGGGCGAGCGATGGCATTATCAGGGTTACACAAACAGGTGGCACAGCTGCATATTCGTACCAGTTTATTGAAATCCCGGGGAATGTGTCGGGAGCCGCGTCCGGTATTTTTACCGGTATTCCGGCCGGCACGTATACGTTCAGGGTTACGGATGTTAATAACTGCATGGCGGTTACCGTTCCAATAACAGTTAACCAACCCCCGGCCATTACAGCGAGCGCCTCGATTACCAGCAACTACAACGGGCAAAATGTAAGCTGCAACGGTGCCGGTGACGGTATTGTAACCGTAACTTCAGCCGGTGGCACAGGCTCACCGATTTATGTATTCGATCAGTTTGCCGTTGCCAATCAAACCGGGCGGTTCTCAGGTGTGTTCACAAGCGTTCAGGCCGGGCCGAATTACACCTTCACCGTTACGGATGTTAACGGTTGCTCCGTTGTAACCGCACCGATCACGGTAACCCAGCCAGTTGCTCTAACCGGTGTGGGTGCTGCCACCAGCAATTTCAATGGATTTAATATCAGCTGCTTCAATCAAACAAACGGCCAATTGACTATTACATTTGGTGGAGGAACAGCCCCGCTAAACTTTACCCTTTTGGAAAACCCAGGGAATACATCAGGCCAGTTAACAGGCGTGTTCGATAACCTGCGTGCCGGCACGTACCGTGTGCGCATCCAGGATGTGAACGGATGCTTATTAACTACCGCCCCGGTAACGATTACACAACCGGCTGATTTATCAATTGCCATTGCCATTACCTCTAATTACAATGGCTTTGCCGTGAGTTGCTTTGGCGCCAGCGATGGACAGATTTCGGTTACGGCTTCGGCAGGAGGGGCAGGCGGCTATACGTTTGAATTATTCAAGGGCGGTGCTCCAACGGGCAATGTTACCGGGCAGCTTTCTGGAATTTTTACAGGCTTAAACTCAGGGCTCTATGACATCAACATTACGGATGTCAATACCTGTGTTAAAAAATCTCTCCCGGTTGTTATCGTTGATCCACTGCCGCTGTTTGAGGGTATCCTGGGCTTCAATCAAAATATTTGTCTGGGCCAGAATGCCCCAGTGCCTTTTATTGAATTGGCCCCCGCCTTCGGAAGCATCGGCAACTATGTGTACCAGTGGCAGGAATCAACCGATGGAATTGTTTTCTCTAATATACTGGGTGCAACTTCAGCTACATTTACAGCCCCACCCACCTTGGTGGTTAAGACCTACTACAAACGCATTATAACCTCAGGTTGTCAAACCCTCGAGTCAAACGTTGTGTCCGTAACGGTGAACAGCATTCCTACGGCCACATTAGCGCCTTCTCACACCCCTGTTTGCGAGGGTGAATTCTTTATCCTGAATTTCAACTTCGCCAATGGTACCGCTCCTTACTTCTTTGATTACAACGATGGTACTACGTTTGTGAACGACCGGATTGGCGCGGATGTAACTCCGGTTCCCATACTGAATTACATGAACACGACCACCTATACGCTTACCAGGGTGCGCGACTTTAACGGATGCCTTGCAACGGTACTGCCTCCTCCGGTAACGGTTCCGGTAAGTAAGATCAATCCGAACTTTGTAATTTTAAGCCCTCCTGCGCAGTGTAGCGGCAGCGACTTCACCTTCCAATGGACCGTTGATCCGGACATTGACTACACCTGGATATGGAGTGACGGCAACCAGGATGTGATTCCGGCTAACAGCCGCCCTAATGGAGTAAACACCATTATTCACAACTTCGTAAGTTTTAATACATCCACCAATACCAATTTCCCGGTCATTCTTTCAGCCGTGAATAATATAGCTGGGTGCGGCCCGAAGCAGAGCAACCAGGCGGTAACTATTTTCCCGAATATTCTCATTAACATGTTCCCGAATAAGAACGAGATGTGTAGCGGTGATCAGGTGAGTATTGTAAATCCTACACTGGGTGGCAACTCCCATAGCTGGCAGGTAATCCGGCAATCGGATAACGCAGTGGTGGATAGCCGCGGCCCGTTTGTAACAGCCTCCAATCAAACATTTACCATTACAAATACCACCGCATTGAATCCTAATGTGTATAACATCGTGTACTCAGTTTCCAATGGCAGTTGCAACGCGCAACAAACCATACCTGTAACGGTATACCGTGAAATTATTGCCGGATTCAATGAAGGAGTGGTTCCTCCGTTTGTTGGGGGTAATGCTACAGTTACGTACACCAACACGTCCTCACCCATTGATGTTGCGAACTTCAGCTACGATTGGGAATTTGGCTTGGCGGCAACTCCACTGACAGCCTCCGGAGTCGGGCCGTTTACTGTAGATTATTCATCACCAGGCCTTAAAACAGTGCGTTTAACGACTATAAACACGGTTGCCCTCGGTAACGGGGTAAGTTGTTCAAGCATTGCTGAGAAAAATATAAGTATTCTGCTTCCTCCGCTCGTAGCTGGGTTTACGTACACTCCCCAAAACGCATGTTTTCCTACACAAATTCGGATTTTAACCAATACGGCCACAGGTAATCAATTCCAGTGGATTGTAGTGGATCAGGCAGGCCGTACAGTCGGAACATCAACCGTACCCTTACCAATATTTGATATTGTTAACCCAGGCACTTACACGATTTTCCTAACGACTACCAACACAATTACGGGACAGACTGCCTTTGCCGATAATTCAGGAACGGGCCCGAATGCAATGCCTGGGGCGGTCCCGATTAATGTGTATAACCTGCCGCTGGCATCTTTCCAGGCACGACCAACTACCTTGTTTGTACCTAATACCGAATTGGTGACCTTTAATTTCAGTACCCCATCTGCTCCGCCTGCCGACTCGGTGAACTTCTGGTGGAATTTTGGCGACACGAACAATATCCTCAAACAAAATTTTGGGGATCGCGATCCCACCTATTTCTATCCGGTAGAGGGCCTCTATACAGTTACTATGGTTATGCGTGAAGTGCGTGGAAACGTGGTGTGTGTGGATACGGTAACGCAATTGATAACCGCTCGCGAAGGCGGACAGGTAAAGGTACCTAACGCGTTTACACCTGATCCTACCGGACCCAATGGCGGTATACCAGGCAGTGGTGCTGCCGTTAACGATGTATTCCTTCCGTTAGTGAAGGGCATTAACCTAAACCAGCCCGGCACCTTCCTGATGCAGATTTATGACCGGTGGGGAACCATGATCTTTGAAAGCCGCAATGAGCCTGGTGCACCTGTGCCGATTCGCGGCTGGGACGGCTACGACAGGAACCAACGTCTGTTACCTGCCGGTGTGTACGTATTTAAACTAGTGCTCCGCTTGTCTGACGGCCAGCAGGTAACACAGGTTGGAGATGTAACCTTGATTCGATAGTTTTAGCGATGCGAAAGTTGATTCATTTCGGGTTGTTGGTCTTTCTGGTAAGTGTAGTTGGCGTTACCTCAGCACAGGATTTGCAATTCTCCCAATACTACAACGCACCGCTTTACCTGAACCCGGGATTTACCGGGATCACACCCCAGCAACGCCTGGTATTCAATCACCGCATGCAGTGGCCGAATTTGCCCCAGGCGTTCGTTACCTATGCGGCTTCGTATGATGTTTTTGTAGAAGAACTTCGCAGTGGGTTTGGACTGTTGCTGACCACCGATAAGATGGGCTCTGCCGGCTGGCGCACCTCCACTGCAAATCTGATGTACTCCTATAAGGTTAAACTAACGGAGAAACTCGTATTTTCTCCCGGCCTCAATTTTTCCTATGGAACAAATGGCATCGACCGCAACAGAATCAGGTTGGGCGATGGGCTTGAGTTTGAGCGTGATGGACAGTATTACTCCATTGATCCTGATCAGGATAGAATCGGAAGGCAATCCTACTTTGATGTAGGTGCCGGTGCGCTTCTCTACACCCGGACACTCTGGTTTGGAGCCGCCTTCACGCATATGAACGAACCTAACCTATCGGTGTTAGGCGATGTAAGCCGTCTTCCCATGAAAATGAATTTTCATCTCGGCTACCGGATGAACCTCACAGGGTCTGGTCCGCAGTCATCCATTTACCGCACTTCCTACTTAACCTGGTCGGCTATGTACCGGCAACAAGGCCCCAGTTTCAGTCAGTTTGATGCTGGCGTGAACTACCACATCGACCCGGTTTCTGTGGGCATCTGGTATCGGGGTAAGCCCTGGCAAAAATCCGTAAGCAACAGCATTACCCAGGATGCAGCCATTGTGCAATTGGGCCTGTATATGCGTAACCTCACCATCGGGTATAGTTATGACTTCACCGTATCAGAGTTACAAACATCTTCCGGGGGCGCGCACGAAATTTCTTTGATCTACGAGTTTACGTCAAAACCCATTCAACGGTCGGTAAAGAAAAAATACCGGCTCATTCCTTGCCCAACCTTCAACAGTAAAGAAGGCTTCTGGAACTAATCACGCGCCAGTGCAATCAATTTGAGTACCTTTGACTCGCCATGAGTCAAGCGAACTATAGTAGTGCACTGAATGATCCTGTTTTCAGGAATGTAGGCCGTGTTGCCGATACCATCGGCCTCAAAACCTATGTGGTTGGTGGTTTTGTGCGCGATGTAATCATGGGCAGAGCCTCAACAGACATTGATTTTGTTTGTGTAGGAAGCGGAATTACCCTTGCTGAAGCGGTGGCGAAAAGCATCGGCCCAGACGTGCGTGTGCATGTATACAAGAATTTCGGAACGGCACACATTCCCTATCAGAATTATAACCTTGAGTTTGTCGGTGCGCGCAGGGAATCATACCGAACTGATTCAAGGAAGCCGGTTGTAGAGGACGGAACATTAAAGGATGATCAGCTGAGGCGGGACTTTACGATTAATGCGATGGCCTTTCAATTAAACGACACCGGCTTTGGTGATTTGATTGATCCGTTTGGGGGAGTTTTGGATATCCGAAAAAAGATTATCCGTACGCCAACCGATCCGAAGATTACGTTCTCTGATGATCCATTGCGCATGATGCGGGCAATCCGATTCGCCTCCCAGCTAGGGTTTGACATAGAGCCCGACACCTACGAAGCCATTGTTGAAATGGCCGACCGGATTACTATCGTTTCGCAGGAACGGATTACGGATGAACTCAATAAGATAATAGCGAGTAATGTGCCCTCCTATGGATTCAAGCTGCTGTTTCACAGCGGCCTTCTGAAGCACTTTTTTCCCGAGCTGGTACTGCTGCACGGTGTGGAGTATGTAGGAGGTAACGCCCATAAGGACAATTTTTTTCATACGCTACAAGTGTTGGATAATGTAGCGAAGGTTTCAGATGACCTCTGGCTCCGGTGGGCTGCAATTTTGCACGACATAGCCAAGCCTCAAACCAAGCGCTACGATAAAAAACAGGGTTGGACGTTTCATGGCCATGAGGACAAAGGCGCACGTATGGTGCCCTCCATTTTCAGACGGCTGAAACTTCCGATGGATGAAAAAATGAAATTTGTTCAGAATCTGGTCCGTCTCCATTTGCGGCCCATACCGCTTGCTAAGGAAGTAACCGATTCGGCCATTCGCAGGCTTTTATTTGATGCCGGAGATGACATTGACGCTCTTATGAAACTTTGCCGGGCCGATGTGACTTCAAAAAATATGGACAAAGTGGGGCGCTTTTTGAAGAATTTTGATCTAGTGGAGCAGAAAATGGCAGAAGTGGATGCAAAGGATAAAATCAGGAATTTTCAGCCACCGGTAACAGGCGATGAGATTATCCGGATGTTTAACCTAACGCCTGGCCCGATTATCCGGGAACTTAAAGAGGAGATTAAAGAAGCTATTCTTGACGGAACCATCCGCAACGACCGGGAAGAAGCTCTGGAATTTATGCTGAAAAAAGCTAAAGAACGGGGGCTCGAACCAGTTGGCTAACGGGTGCAACCTTTTGGTTTTTGCATGGTCTTTATTAAACTGAAGCAATCGCTTGGACTCTGAATTGCTGTACCTTCATCGTGAGTTGATTGACCGCTGTAAGCAAGGCGAGGAGCAGGCGTATTTCAGGGTATACAAACTTTATGAAAAGGCCATGTTCAACACCGCATTGCGGATAACCGGAAGGGATGATGAAGCCGAGGATGTATTACAGGAGGCTTTTATCAGCGCGTTCAGAAACCTTGATCATTACCGGGGCGAAGCAACATTTGGTTCATGGCTCAAGCGCATTGTAATCAACAAAGCCATCAATGCACTAAAGAAAAGAAAACACGAGGTAATGCCAGACGATGAAGAGTTTGATGTGGCCGATGAATCAGAGCAATCCGAACAGCATGACCTGACCGTGGAACGGGTAAGGGCAGCGATCATGAATTTACCGGATGGATATCGTTCGGTATTGTCGCTGTACCTGCTGGAAGGGTATGATCATCAGGAGATTGCGGGCATTCTGCAGATTACAGAGTCCACTTCAAAATCGCAGTTGAACCGGGCAAAATTTAAACTTAAGAATCTATTAACCAATAAAGCCAATCCATATGAACAACCTTGAAAGGTTTATCAGAACAAACCGGGGTGCGTTTGACAACCGGGAACCTTCTTCGCAGGTTTGGTCGCAAATTCGCAGATCACTTGATGTGAAGTCAGGGTGGATAAATGCCCTGCCGTTTTGGAGGGCCGCAGCCGTTTTGTTTATGGCAATCACCGCGTACCTGCTTACACAAAACCTGGTTGAGACCGCTGCAGAGAAATCTACGATTGGTGAGTTTCAGGATGTAGAAGCTTTTTACACCGACCAGATTGCCTCAAAGATTGAATTAATTGAAGCTGAGCAGTCTTTGGAGGGGCCACTCAATGGGTTCACCCATGATTTCCACCAGCTTGAGGCCATGTACCAGGTGCTGAAGGAAGAATTGAGAACCCGGCCAAGTAAAAAGGTTAAGGATGCACTTGTACTCAATTTACTGATCCGGATTGACCTGCTGAACCAGCAATTGCATAAACTTGAGAAGTCGCGGTTGCCGGAAGTTGACGAAGGTAATGCTTCCGTTTAAAGGGTTGATCAGTACTCGGTTGATAATTCGAATGGCTCCTTTGCCGAATCGATCACTTTGCCTTCCTCACATTTTAGTACCCGGCTCGGAAATTTTTTAATCAGACCGTAGTCGTGTGTAGCCATTAATACAGCAGTACCGCTTCTATTAATTTGCTGAAACAGTTTTAAAATCCCTGCTGATACTTCCGGATCCAGGTTTCCGGTGGGCTCATCAGCAATCAGAATAACCGGTTCATTAATCATTGCCCGTGCAATGACCACACGTTGCTGTTCTCCGCCTGAAAGCTGGTGAGGCATTTTCTTTTCAACCGAGCCAAGGCCAACTTGCATGAGTACTTCTGAAAGCCGTGCTTTTATCTTTGCACTGTCGCGCCAGCCTGTTGCTTTCATTACAAACACCAGGTTATCGGCAACCGTGCGATCGGGGAAGAGCTGAAAGTCCTGGAAAATGATGCCTAGTTTTCTGCGCAACAGCGGCACCTGTGATGACCGGATACCCCGGATGGAGAAATCAGCAACACTGATATCGCCTAAACGGAGAGGCAGGTCGGCATATAGTGTTTTCAATAACGAGGATTTGCCGGAGCCCGTTCGCCCTACCAGGAATACAAATTCGCCTTTTTCAATGTTAAAGGTGATGTTAGCCAAAACGGTATTATGATCCTGAAAAATGTGCGCATCGTTTACGCGAATAACCGGGTCAGTTGAAAACATTGGATGCTTGGCTCAGGCGTTTGCTTTTCTGTGGTCAGCCAGGAATTTCTCCAGGCCGATGTCTGTTAAGGGGTGCTTTAAGAGGCCTGTAATGACAGACAGAGGGCATGTGGAAACATCTGCGCCTATTTCGGCACATTTTATCAGATGCATAACGTGCCGGATGGAGGCAGCAAGGATTTCCGTTTCGAAGCTGTAATTGTCGTAGATCAACCTGATCTGGGCAATCAGTTCCAGGCCATCCTGCGAAACATCATCCAACCTGCCCAGAAAGGGCGATACATAACTTGCCCCGGCCTTTGCTGCCAGGAGGGCCTGGCCGGCAGAGAACACGAGGGTACAGTTGGTGCGAATGCCCTCGGCCGAGAATTTCTTCAATGCCTTTACACCGTCTTTAATCATGGGCACTTTTACAACAATTTTGTCATCAATCCCGGCCAGCTCCCGGCCTTCTTTGATGATGTTGTCAAAGTCTGTTGCAATTACTTCAGCACTTACGTTGTTGTCTACAATGGCGCAAATGGCCTTGTAGTGTGCCTTGATGCTGGCCTCGCCTTTAATGCCCTCTTTGGCCATTAGTGAAGGATTGGTGGTTACACCATCCAATACACCTAAATCGTAGGCCTCTTTGATTTCATTCAGGTTGGCGGTATCGATAAAAAACTTCATGGAGATAGTGGTTTGCAGTTAAAAATAACGAATGAGGTAATAAAAAATGGCAAACCAACATCGCACCGCTACAACCGCCTACCCTTGCTACCTTCCGGTCCTGGGGGAGTTCAGCAGGAGCTGGTCGTGCCGGCTTGCCAGGCGCAAATATACTGGATTCCGGGTACTTGATGCTACATGGAGTTGTGGAGGGGCTGGGTCAGGCTAATCCGGAAAGGTAGAGGTTGAATTCCAACGGGCTGCAGGGCTCGAACGCATCGGCTTTCAGGTCATCGAAGATTTGTTCGTCAAATTCAAGCTCCCGCATGGAGGTATTACCGGTAACCGTCCGGGTGATTTCGGTGCCGGTATAATGGATGGGGTTCACCTTCACCAGAATAATGGTGTCGTTAAGCCGCTTCTTAAAATATGAGTGAACAATATTCTGGTTTTTAGCCATGATCCCTTAGTTTCGTTCTATGCGATTGCCGATCCCTGAATCCATCCCGGCCGGCAACCTGTTGTTGCAACGGCTAAGGTACGAAGATGCGGAAGAGATTTTTTTTACCTATGCCAGTAAATTGGAGTGTACGCGCTATGTTTCGTGGCCAACGCACCGGTGCATTAAGGATACCCGTGATTTTTTGCGGTATGCGATACGTGCCTGGGATGCCGGAACAGATTATTCATTCGGTATTCGGTTAGTTAATTCTAACAGGCTGGTCGGAAGCATCGGGGCTGTTCATGATCAGGGTAAAATCCAGTTTGGGTATGTTATCGCCCCATCGCAGTGGGGCAGGGGGTATGCCACTACGGCTGCAAGAGCCTTGATCGGAGTTTTGAAAGCATTGCCCGAAGTGACTCAAATAAAAACCTTTGTTGACAAGGAGAATGTTGCCTCGCTGCGTGTATTACAAAAGTGCGGCCTGGTGGAAGAGGGTACAGTACAGGCTTATTTCCGGTTTGTCAATCAGAATAACCAGACCAAGGATTGTGTTTTGTTTAAAGTGGTGTTGTAGCCAGGGAGGGCGTTTCCAGTTTTGGAAGTTGCACCGACTTCACCAGTTCATCGGCAATCATGTCAGCCCAGGTATTCATATATAGGATCACGTCATCTTTTACGTTATGGGAAATGTTTCCTTTAGGGCCGGGTATCATCCTTAGAATGGCCGGATCAGAGAGCCGCTCAAGATGCTTCAGGTCATCTGTATCAAATCCTGCGGCAAGCATTTCTGAAATCAGGTCATCCATGTGCAATCCGCTGGTCGGGCAGTAATCATTTAGCTGTTCACTCCAGTCGCCATAACGTTGCATTGCGCGCGCGTGAATTTCTTCTTTTTTAAGGCGGGTAACCTGTTGAGCAAGAAAGCCGCAGTTGCACAGGCCCATGTGACCCCACTGATAGGCGGGGCTTTTTTTAATGGCGTCAGCCGTTTTGCGAAGGGCCTCAATGACCTCAGGTGTAATCGCTGCCATATTGGTATAACAATCTTTGTCAATATAGGTTACAAAATCCAAGCCTCAATTTTGTATTTCACCGATTGTTCTTATACTTGCGCAGAACGTAAAACTTATGGGAAAAGGCGATAAGAAATCGAAAAAGGGTAAGCGCTGGATTGGTTCGTACGGTGTTTCCAGAAACAAGAGATCCATAAAGGCCCGCTTGAAGCGCGCTTCATCGGCATCCTCAAAACCTGCCGCTGTATCAGAGGCGGCTGAAACTCCTGCAAAACCTCGTAAGGCAGCCAGGAAAAAGGCAGCATCATAACAGAAATTACGTTTGAAGATGCAATTAAACACAGCGTGCCGGGGACATGTATCGGTAATTAGCATGTGAACAGCCTTTGGTGTTCAGGTAATCTTTCCGGGCCCGCTGTTTACAGCGGGCTTCGGTGTCTATGGCTGATGCTGGTATAATTTGTATTCAAGAGAACCAAATAGCCATAATATTTGAAATGTGATGCGCCCGATCATGAATACCAATAAACCGAAATTGATCTTGCTGTTTACCTTGTTGGTAGTAGCATGCTCAACACCTACTGGTAACCACCAAAAGTCCATCGATCTTGAATCCTATATGGAGGAGATTCAGTTGTGGCATCAGAAGCGAAATGAATATCAGGTAAGCGAAAACGGTTGGGTTAACCTGGCCGGGTTATTCTGGCTGAAGGAGGGCATTAATTCATTTGGGAGCGATGTGGTTAATAACCTGGTCTTTCCGGAAGGGAAGGCCCCCGAAAAGGCAGGCTACATGGTAGTGCAAAACGGCACGGTAACGGTTAAGGCAAATCCCGGAATTATTTTTCGGTACAATAACCGGGAAGCCGGCTCAGGGTTATTATATCACCCCGACTCATCACGCATCACCATGGCTTACGGTTCGCTGCTCTGGTTTGTTATCAAGCGGGATGATAAGCTGGGTATCCGCCTCCGGGATTTGGAGAGCCCTTTACTTACCGCATTTAAGGGTATTGAATTTTACCCGATAAACAAGGCCTGGCGCATTGAAGGGAAGGTTGAGTGGGCTGACTCTTCGCGCACCGTTGAGATTACAAATGTGCTCGGCCAAACCCTGCAACAGCGATCCGTGGCATCATTGGTTTTTGAGCACGAAGGAAGGCGTTATCGCCTGGATGCATTTGATGAAGATAATGATGAGTTCTTTGTCATTTTTGGGGATGACACCAATGCCCGCGAAACGTATGGAGCAGGGAGGTACCTGTACGTGCCTCTGCCCGATAGTTCCGGGAAGGTGATTCTTGATTTTAATAAAGCGTATAATCCGCCTTGTGCGTTTACCGAGTTTGCAACTTGCCCGCTTCCCCCGCGACAGAACATCCTGCCCTTTGCAATACCGGCAGGGGAGAAAAACTATGGCAACCACTAAGGCCATTAGTCAGTTGAAGAAGGTGCATGGGATTTAAGGCGCTGTCACGATCCGATTTGGAGATGACCTCAAAATAGAAAGCCCCGGATTAAACCGGGGCTTCCAACTTTCCAAGCCAGCATGGTGAGTGGGCGTTACATTGAACTGGTCATTTGGTTCTTAAGAACCACGGAGAGAACGCACCACCATCCGGGCTGCGGGGTTGATCTGAACTAGCGCACTTCGATGGCCTTCGGCTTTACTTTTGCTTCAACTTCCTTAGGAAGAACAAGCCGTAAGATGCCATTTTCATACCACGCGTCAACTTTGTCGGTTTTTACATTTACCGGCAATGTAAAGGAGCGGGTGAAGTTGGTGTAATTATACTCCTTGCGCGTGTAGTTCTTTTCTTTACTTTCTTTTTCCATCTCCTTTTCGCAGGCAATGGTAAGCACGCCATTTTCTACAGTAATGTTGAAGTCTTTTTTTGTGAGACCTGGAGCAGCCAGTTCAATTTCAAATTCTTTCTCCTTTTCAACAACATTTACTGCCGGAACAACCTGCATTCTTTTCATCCAGTCGGCATCAAAGAAGCGGTCGTTATCGAAGAAGCCAGTCAGCCAACCTTCGTTAAATAACGAAGGGAATCCGGTTTTTTTCATGAGTGTCATACTTCCTCCTTTTTTTGTTTGTGTACTCAAGTAAAAACCAGCCCGACAGAATTTCAATGACGTACGCCAGCCGGATACACTGACTTTTATCAGGTAGCTTTCCTGAAGCGGGCTATCCGTTCCGATTTTATTCTGAAGGAAGTGCACTCGGTACCGTAGTAACCGGGCCGAAGAACAATGCATTCAGGAACAGCTTGTTTGTGCCATACCATGTTCCCCTGAAATTTGGGTTATCGGAAAACAGGATAATCCGTCCCTGCCCCTCTCCGCTCATCAGCACAGCTGCTGAATTAGCTACTTTAGGAGCTGAGGCTTTGTGCAGGTATCCGCCAATCAATGGGTTGGCTTTGTACCTGGCAACTGTGGTGTATGGATTTTTGCTGGGTTGCAAAAACGTTAAGCCATTGCGGTAAACAGCAACGTTACGGTCGGTATAGCCAAAGCCGATCGGATTGGTAATATCCAGATCCACCTGAAAGATTGATCCTCCGATGTTTCGGGCGCCTTCCAGGTTGGCAGCGTCTTCATAATTAGCCCGGGGTCTGATTTTTCCGGTATCAGCAGGAATCACTTTTTCTTTTGTGAGCCCCTGTTTTATCGCCCATTCACTTGCCGTTTTAAAGGTTATGAGTGTACCTCCGCTTTGTATCCAGGCTTTGATTCTTTCAACGGCAGGTTTGTCAAGGGTATAGATTCCGCTTACCATTACCAGCACATTGTATTTGTTCCAATTCGTCCGGCTAATGTTGGCGACATCAATTTTTGTGATGGGCATACCGATGCGCTGATCAAGCAAGTGCCACACTTCTCCGGCCTCATAGCCGGATACCCCATTGCCAATGAGCATGGCTGCGTTAATTTTTTTTAAGGGAACGGCAAATCCGGAACCAAGGTCAATGCCGCTAATGCTATAGCCGGTTTCAACCGAGTATACATCAAGAGTGCAGGTGGCGCTTACTTTGTTAACGGCCTCGAAAATCCGGCCGGCATCAAGTGCCTGCTGCTGAACGGGTATGATCAGTGTTCCCTGCCGGAAGTGCTTTTCTTTTCCATTGATTCGCACACTAAAGGGTTTGAAGGCAGTTTTAACGATTACGTCATCCTGCTGCAGTTCATGGATGGCTTTATGCGCCATGTAATCTGTTTGTTCAATCAGGTAAGCGTATTGGCTTTGGGTAACAGGCATTGCTGTCTTTTTCAGGTCTGTTGCAATCCGGTCGCCTTTCGTTACCGGACCACGGATTTCGCTGAACGGCAAGTTAAAGGCATGCACCAGCGACCAGGTTGAAGCATCATAAAAGATACTGTCAGTATAGGTGATATCTTTTTCAAAGGCCGATCGAACCATGATGTAGTTCGGTTGCTCGGTAGGCACAATAAAGGCTTTCCCTTTCTCAAAATTTTTACCGCCACTACTCATGTCACGGGGCAGGTCATACACTTCAATATCGTGCAGGCGCAGCAGGTTTACGAAGGCAAACGTGCGGCTCAGGTCGTTGGCATCACCAAACAGGTATCCCTTAATGGGGTTGGCTTTTGCCTGGCTGGAGGCTGTGCGGAAGAAGTTCAACCGCAGGTTGATCAGCGTTTCGCGCTCAGCCATGGAAGCCCGTATGGTGGCCAATGATGCGGTAAACTGGTTGCGGATGGTAAAGGCAAATGTGATTGGGATGGTGGTTGTTTCCTGAAGATGACCGCGTGAACTGGCCTGCTCAAATAGAAAGCCGGCACCTCCGTAAAAATTAACATAGCTTGATCCGTACCCGGGATAGAGTTTATCGAATGCCTCCTTGGTAAAGTATTGCGAGCCGATGCCATCCATGGCTTTGGCAAAATATTCTCCAAATTTTGGATACAGTACAGTATAAAGTTGAGAAGGGACAATGGGGTTGTTGCTGCTGTTTTTACCCGGATCAAAATAGAAAGTTGAGTTGGTTCCCATTTCATGGTGGTCAGTCATAACGTAAGGCCGCCATTGATGAAACAGCTTCAGGCGATTTCTGCTCTCCGGGTGCACACCCAGAAACCAGTCGCGGTTCAGATCAAACCAATAATGATTGGTGCGGCCTCCGGGCCATATTTCGTTATGTTCACGATCAAGCGGATCGGCTACCAGGGCTGAGGCTTTGTGCATGTTGGCCCAATGGCTGTGGCGGTCGCGTCCGTCAGGGTTGTACACCGGGTCGAGCAGGATAACCATATCCTTCAACCATTGTACTGTTTCTTCTTCCTCGCTGGCCACCAGGTAATAAGCGGTAAGCATGGCGGCCTCGGTGCTGGAGGGTTCGTTTCCGTGTACGTTGTAGCCCAGCAGGATTACCAGGGGCACGTTATTGAATTGGGAGGAGGTATTTCGCTGGAGGTGTTTTTGCCGGATGTCATCAATGTTGGCGTGATTTTCAGGGGATGTAATGATGGCCGTAATTTGCGACCGGTGTTCATACGTCTGCCCGATTTCCAACAGCGTCATCCGGTCAGAATAAGTGTCAAGGGTTTTGAAATATTCCACCACCTTATCGTGCCGGGTGTGATGCGAGCCGATGGGGTAGCCCAGAAATTTTTCGGGTGTGGGTATCTGACTATTGAATCGCTGAGCAGTGGGATAAAAATAGGACGGCTGAGCATTCACGAGTGGAGCACCCAGCATAAAAAGAATAGTAAATAGATTTTTCATACAGAATTTGGTTTTTTTAACTCCAGCACATGATGTTGTTAGGATTTTTTACAGCGTAACAGCGCAGGTTATTTACCGATCGGAGGTGGACCAGGCGGAATAAGCCCGCTGTAAACATGGTCGCCTTTGCGCTGCTTAAACTCTGCCTTAACGGCTTCTACTTTCTTTGGATCTTCAAACAAATCCACCATCGTTAACGCCAGGGTTTTGGAGGCGTGCAACATACCCTTGTGGCCAATTGACATACCCCCGCAGGCAACTACCGCCCACGAGTGCCAGGGTGTGCCGATCGGAGCTGTGGCTGCGCTGAGTCGCACCACGGGGATTACCCAACTCACATCGCCTACATCGGTGCTGCCGCCACCGGCATTTGGGTCGGTAGCTTCCAGCGGCTCTACTTTACTGTGCAAACCCACCTGCGGTTTGCCGGTAGCCTCCTGAATTTTTTTAGCAAACGCAACTTCGTTTTCGGTATACGTAATTGGTCCCAGGTATTCCAGATTTTTCTGGATAAGCCCGGCTCCGGTGCGGTTCACCAGGACTTCGTAAATCCCGGATACCAGACTGATCTTGTACTCCACGTTGGCCATAATAGCCGCACCTTCAGCCATTTTCATTACCCGCTGATAGACCTCATTCATCGTTTCGCGCTTCGTATCGCGCACGCGCACCCAGATGCGTGAATAGTCGGGCACTACATTCACCACCTGGCCGCCATCCTGAATGTGGTAGTGGATGCGGGTGCTGGGGCGAATGTGTTCACGGTAGTAGTTAATGCCGGTGGTGTAGAGTTCAAGCGCATCGGAGGCGCTTCGTCCGTTCCAGGGATCGGCCGAGGCATGTGCCGCCTGGCCTTGAAACTCTACAATAAAGTCAACCAGGGCCAACCCGGTTTGTACGGCTGCCTTGGTTTCGGCACCCGGGTGCCAGTCGAGGCACACGTCCACATCCTTGAACAGGCCAGCGCGGATCATCCATAATTTTCCGAAGAACTTTTCCTCCGCTGGTGTTCCAAAAAATTTAACGGTGCCCTTCAGTTTACCTTGTTCAATTAGTTGCTTGATGGCCACCGCAGCCCCCAGGCTTGCTGTGCCGAACAGGTTATGTCCGCAGCCATGCCCGGGCTTGCCTTCCTCCAGCGGATCTTTTGTCGGAACGGCTTTTTGCGAGAGGCCGGGCAGGGCATCAAACTCACCCAGGATGCCGATAACAGGGCTGCCGCTGCCATACGTGGCTACAAATGCTGTGGGTATCTCGGCCACCCCGCGCTCAACGCGAAACCCGTTAGCTTCTGCATATTCAGCCAGCAGTCGGGAAGATTGGCCCTCCTGAAAGGCAGTTTCGGCAAACGCCCAGATTTTGTTACTCGTTTCAATCAGCGCAGCCGATTGGTTGTCAATTGATTGAGTGATTGCCTTTTTATTAGGCGAGGTTTTTTGCGGTTGAGCCCAAAGGGGCAGGCTTATGAATAGTACCAGTGTAGTTGCAAATAGGCGCATGGTGTTACTATTTAGTTACGTTTTTTACAATCTGTTTTCCTAGATAAAGATTTTTCTGCAAACGGTGGAGTATATTTCCTTGATTCTTGATTTTTATTGATGTGATCGGTGAACACCGGGGTAATGTTTGGTGTTTAACCACGACAAATCAGCCATGTTCAGACGTATTGCAGTTGGGTTAATTTTTTTTACAGTATCCGGTGTTTTTGCCCAGGATAAGGCAACGCTTAGCGGGTATGTGCGCGATGCAGCGGATGGGGAGGCCCTCATTGGTGCAAGCGTTTATGTGCGTAGCATCAGTGCGGGTACGGTTACCAATGTTTATGGATTTTATTCCCTTACCCTCCCTGCAGGTACGTATGATGTAGAAATTTCTTATGTGGGCTATGTACGCTCGGAAAAGACTGTTTCTCTCTCTCAGAATCAGCGGTTGGATGCAGAGTTGGTTTCGCAACAACAACAATTGCAGGAGGTGGTGGTGATTGCGCCATCTGACCTGTCTCCGGTCCAATCGGTGGAGATGAGTGTGAACAAGGTAGATATGAACACCATTGTCCGCATGCCTGCCTTTTTGGGCGAAGTGGATGTTATCCGAAGCATTCAGCAACTACCGGGCGTAGCCACGGTAGGTGAGGGGGCATCCGGTTTTAATGTACGCGGGGGGAATGTTGGCCAGAACCTGATCCTTCTGGATGAGGCTTCTGTGTACAATGCATCGCATATGCTGGGTTTCTTTTCGGTATTTAATCCTGATGCCGTGAAAGATGTAAAGCTCTACAAGGGGGCAATTCCCGCCCAGTTTGGCGGCAGGATTTCATCGTTGCTGGATGTGCGCATGAAAGAAGGAAATGCAAAGGAATTTGAAGTGAATGGAGGAATTGGAACAGTTTTCAGCAGGCTTGCGGCTGAAGGACCGTTGCTGAAAAATCGGGGTTCGTTTATCGTGGCAGGGAGACGCTCTTATATTGACATACTCGCCAGGCCTTTTGTTGATGTGCTGCGTGAGGGTGCCCGCCTGAATTTCTACGACCTCACCGGCAAACTGAATTACAATATCAACGACCGCAACCGTGTGTTTTTATCGGGATACTCCGGTCGCGATATCTTCTTTTTTGATAAGCAACAGGGCTTTTCGTGGGGTAATAACACGGCCACCTTGCGGTGGAATTCCATCCTGAATGATCGCCTCTTCGCAAATTTTTCAGCCATCTATAGCAAGTATGATTATAATCTTCAGTTTGGTGAAGACAACCTGGATTATTTCAGGTGGCAATCGTCTATTTCCAACTATACGGTAAAGCCGGCCTTTAGTTATTTCATCAATGCCAATAATGAGGTAACCTTTGGCGGGGAAGCAAACTACTACACCTTTGAACCGGCAAATGCAAAGGGCGCTTCGAATGGTGAGACAGTAGACGTAAGCCTGGAAAAAAAGTATAACCTGGAGGCTGCCGTATATGTGGGCAACAACCTGCGCATAACAAACCGTTTTTCAGTAGAATATGGAATGCGTTATTCTTATTTCTGGGGCTTTGGCCCGGGATCGCAATACCGGTACAACGATACAGTGCCCGGTGTGCGAAGAACACCCGTTGAAGAGCTTCGTTACAGTGAAGGTGAAGTGCTGGCCTCTTATGGAAACTGGGAGCCTCGCCTGGCACTCAATCTTCAACTTAATTCGGTAAGCTCCCTCAAAGCCAGCTACATGCGGCTGGCGCAATACCTTCACCTGATTTCGAATACAACAGCTTCCAATCCGCTTGATGTGTGGACACCCACATCAATCAACATTAAGCCCGAAGTGGGCCAACAAGTAGCGCTCGGGTATTTCCGATCCCTCGGTAAGAACAGAAGCTATGAGTTCTCGGTTGAGACCTACTACCGCACAGCCGCCAATCAGATTGATTACATTGACGGAGCCGACCTGCTTATCAATGAATTCCTTGAAGGAGACCTTCTGTCGGGTGAAGGGCGTGCGTATGGCATGGAATTATACCTGCAGAAAAAACAAGGCCGCTTTACAGGCTGGCTCGCCTATACATTGAGTCGCAGCGAATTGAAAGTTGTGGGAATTAACAAGGGCAACTGGTACCCGGCACGGTACGATCAGCTTCATAACCTGAAGGCTACCGGGTTTTATGAGTTAACAAAACGCTGGTCGTTGTCGGCCAATTTCACCGTGTTGTCAGGCACACCTACAACATTTCCAACTTCAAGGTATGTCATTCAGGGTATACTCATTCCCTACAATGCCGATGGGACCCGTAACAATGTGCGAATCCCTGTATTTCACCGGTTGGATATATCGGCTCGACTGGAAGGAAGGAACACCAAACGCAATGGTCGTGTAAGAAAGAATGCCGATTACTGGATGTTTGGCTTGTATAATGTTTACGCAAGGAAAAATCCATTCTCCATTTACTTTGCTCAGGAAGATGGCCGATATCCTTCAGGTACACCTGTTCCCAGCCAGGCCAGGCAACTTTCAGTTATCGGCACCATTGTTCCGGCTATATCGTACAACTTTCATTTTTAATATGAAGACAGTAAAAAATTATTTTAACAGCATCCTGATGATCATTATGGTTTTGGCGATGGCTGCCTGCGAAACCGAGATCTTCCCAACATTGCCAGATGCTGAGCCGGTTCTGGTAGTGGATGCCTGGGTTACAAACAAGGAAGAACCCCAGGTTGTACGGCTGATGATGACACAGCCTTACTTTGAAAATCTGACGCCTCCGGGTGTTACCGGTGCAACGGTAAGTATTGAAGGCAGCGATGGAAGTTTCTACCTGTTCGGTGAAAGTAACGTAGAAGAGGGGGTGTACACCTGGGAACCGGCACCAGGCGATTCATTCGGTCAATCGGGCGTGACGTATACCTTGCGTATTGCAAAAGGAGTGGAGCAATATACTGCCACTACCGCAATGGGCCGAGTACCACCCATTGACAGCATCACTTTCAGAATTGAAAAAGGGAATGATCTGGTGGATGATTTGTACCTGGCTGAATTCTGGGCGGTTGATCCGATTGAAGCGGGGGATACATACTGGATAAAAGCATATAAGAACGGTATACTCCTCAACAAGCCCTCAGAAATCTCGCTTGCTTATGATGCCGGTTTTAGCCGGGGCGGCAATTTCAGCGGCATAAATTTTATTGCCCCCATCCGCAGATCGATTAACCCCTTTGAACAGGATGCCAATAACCGGCTCAAATCACCCTATGTTGTAGGCGATTCGGTGTATGTCGAAATCCATTCCTTGTCAGAAGCGTCCTTTGATTTTCTTACACAGGTTGTAGTTCAAACTAACCGGCCTGGCGGCTTTTCAGAATTATTCTCAACACCGCTGGCAAATGTTTCCAGTAATATCCGAAACATTTCCCCAGGCGATAAACGGGTAGTTGGTTTTTTTAATGTTGCTGCTGTTTCAGGATCAGGGCGAAAATTCAAGAGCCTGGATGAAGTAAGTAATAAGTAATATCAAAAGTCACTTCAACTCAAATCGTTCCGCGTAACGATCTTTCAAAATCGTTATCTTTAGGCGTTGGATGGTACCACTACCAGGGCATGGCTGAAACAGAACGTTTGAAAAATAAAACTGTAACCCCTACTTCCGATTCGCTACCACTATTGCGTGCATTCGAAGTGATGTGTACTGCCAGGCGGATGGCCGAATTGTACGATGAGAACAGGGAGGTGTGCAGCAAATACGTTCACAGTACTTCCCGCGGACACGAAGCCATACAGATAGCTGCCGGGCTGCACTTGAAGCCCTGGGATTATGCCTCATTGTACTATCGCGATGAGTCGATGCTGTTGGCAATGGGACTTACTCCCTATGAGCTCATGCTTCAGTTGATGGCCAAACGTGATGACCCGTTTTCAGGGGGCCGTTCCTACTATGGTCACCCTTCACTGAAGCGAAAGGGTTTCCCGACAATCCCACATCAGAGTTCGGCCACGGGTATGCAGGCCATTCCGGCTACCGGTATGGCGCATGGTATCGCCTACCTTGAATCTCAAGGCTTGTTGAAGGGAAAGAATAAACCAGTTGTGTTGTGTTCGCTTGGCGATGGATCCGTTACCGAAGGTGAGGTGGCCGAAGCGTTTCAGATGGCGGTTCTTAAAAAACTTCCGATTATTTACCTCGTACAAGATAACGACTGGGGTATTTCGGCCACCGGTGCCGAGATGCGTGCGATGGATGCGTTTGAATACGCTGCGGGTTTTAAAGGAATGGAGCGCGTGCGGGTGGATGGTTCTCAGTTTGTTCAAGCGTATGAAACCCTCGAAGCAGCATTTGAATTTGTTAGGAAGCACCGGGCGCCTATTTTGGTACACGCAAAATGCCCGTTGCTGGGTCACCATACCTCGGGTGTCCGAAAAGAATGGTACCGTGGTGATAACCTTGACCTCCATCAATTGGATGATCCGTTGGAAAAGTTCCGGAAGTATCTTCATGAGGCCGGTGTTTCCGAAAAAGAACTTGAGGCCTTGCAAAAAAATGCCGGCTGGAAAGTAGAGGAAGACTATGCACGTGCGCTCGCAGCGCCTGATCCGGATACTGGCGATTTTGATACCCATGAATTTGCGCCTACTCTGGTAACGGAAGAGAAAGGAGTTCGCAGGCCGAAAGGTGCTGAGAAGGTGGTGATGGTGGATGCGGCCCTGCATGCCGTGGATGAAATCCTCAGAAAACACCCGGAAGCCCTGTTCTACGGCCAGGATGTTGGGCGCAGGCTTGGCGGAGTGTTCCGCGAAGCTGCCACGCTGGCCCAAAAGTATGGTGACGAGCGTGTGTTTAACACGCCTATCCAGGAAGCATACATTGTGGGTTCAACGGCTGGTATGTCGGCCGTTGGAGCCAAGCCGATTGTAGAAATTCAGTTTGCTGATTACATCTGGCCGGCTATCAATCAACTGGTGGAGGAGCTTTCCAAGAGCTGTTACCTTACCAGGGGTGAGTTTCCGATACAGGCCTTGATTCGTGTGCCTGTGGGTGCCTACGGTGGTGGTGGTCCGTATCATTCCGGAAGCATTGAATCCACCTTACTCACCATACGTGGAATAAAGGTGGTTTACCCAAGCAATGCAGCCGATATGAAAGGTTTGTTAAAAGCTTCGTTTTATGATCCGAACCCTGTTGTGTTGCTGGAACACAAAGGGTTATACTGGAGCAAAGTTGCAGGAACAGCTGATGCTAAAACTTTTGAGCCGGATGAGGAGTACGTCATCCCGCTCGGCAGGGCGAATGTTGTTCAGGAGGCTGACGAAGAAAAAATCCGCTCGGGTGAATCGGCTGTGGTAATCACCTACGGAATGGGGGTTTATTGGGCGAAGGAGGCCTCCAAAGCATATCCTGGTAGAATTGAAATACTTGATTTGCGGTCGCTTAATCCGCTTGACTGGGATGGTGTGGTTGCAGCCGTCAAGAAAAGCGGGCGTGCGTTTGTGTTAACGGAGGAGCCGTTGCTGAATTCATTTGCCGAATCACTCGCTGGACGAATCCAAAAGGAATGTTTCCGATACCTCGATGCACCGGTATGGACGCTTGGCGCAGCCAACCTGCCGGCTGTTCCGCTAAACGTTAACCTGGAAAAGATGATGTTGCCCGATGCTGAAAAAGTGAAATCGGCACTCCGCGAGTTACTTGCGTATTAAGGATCTTCAAATGACCGGTGCATAAATCAGACTTCCGGCATTTGCTCCCTAAAAGGGAAAGCCTACGCCTACATTAAAAATTACCGGTTCGCGATTAACATTAAACGGTCCAAAGAATTTCATTTTATTAAGAACGAACCGGTCTCCTTCCGGTCGTGCGGGGTCGTACACTTTTATGCCAACATCAAACCGCAGGATAAGGAATGAAAAATTAAACCGGAATCCGAAGCCGGTTCCCATGCCAATCTCTTTGTAAAACTCGCTTAGCTTAAATTGTGAGTTTCCGTTTTCAATAACATTGTCGTTGGCGTCAAGTTTCACACGCGGTTTGAACGTCCACACATTACCCATATCAAAAAAAACGGCTCCTTCAACAAACCCAAACAACTTTCTTCGAAGTTCTATGCTATTCTCAAGTAGAATCTCCCCAGGCACCTCAAACTGGTAATTGTAGAATCCGTCCTTCTCGGGGTTTGTACTCTCTTCCGGCCTGTAGCTGCCGGGCCCCAGCCTTCGCGGCCTCCACGCCCGCACGGAGTTACTGCCTCCTGCAAAAAAATACTTTTCATAAGGAAGTGCCTGGTTGTTGCCATAGGAATACCCGATCCCGGCATTAAACCGGAACGCAAGGGTGGTGTTTTTATTAACGATGGTTATCCGCCTGATATCAGCATTCAGCCGGATGTACCGGAAGGTTTGCAGGTCACGTCTTTCAACTATTGGAAATGTGTAAAGTCCCTGAAGGGTGCCCCCGCTTTCAACGGCCAACCGGAAAAAGACCGAGTTCTCTTCCAGGTTTCCATAGTTGTTATGATTCCACGACACGGCAAATCCGGTGCTGCTCACAAAGGAGGGATCAAATGAAAACTTCAGCGTGTTGCCCTGGTATAGATAGAGGCTGTCCAGCAGATCGGCAAAATCCTGCCTGAGTTTTGAGTTAATAATGCTGAGGCTGGCAAAGGTAAAGTCAAACCTCCGGATGCGGGAATTATCCCAACTGTAGATATAATTGAACGAAGTATTGGATCGTTTGTATTCGGGCCTGTCGGTATAGTTAAAGCCGAGTTGCGCTTTGGTTCGGGGGTTCAGTCTTCCGAAGCGGTACCGTGTTTCCTCCTTTAAGGGTATAAGAAATTGCGGAAACGTGATTGACGCGTTGATACCGGCATCTACACTTTGATAAACACTGCCTAATTCAGTAGCTGCCGCAACGCCTTCGTAGCCTATGCGGCCATTCATTTCAAAATTCTCCAAACCCCTGAATATGTTTCGCTTTTTAAAATTAAGATTGTAGTAAGGCCCTGGAAATCCCTGGGTTACACTTAATCCCACCTCGTTTGACCATTGGTACCGATCGAATGTACTGGTGAATACGTTGGCAATAAACTGCCCTCCGGTAGTATCGAAGTTAATGTTTACAAATTTAAAAACGTCCAGGTTGGCCAGTTGTCGCTGGGTGGCGAATGTGTTGGTTCGGTTATACGGCTTACCGGGTTCAATAAAGATACGCTGACTGAGTATTTTAAGGTTGTAGGTGTTCTCATAGCTGCTGAATCGGATATTACGGAAAACGCTCTGGCTGCGACTTACTCCGGGAAGATTGATACCGGCATCGGTTGTAAAGTTGATCTCGGTAATATAGAATTTTTTATGGTAGCCACGCTTTGCCGGATCTTTAACACTCACTTTAACAATTACCTTACGGTCGGGTAATGAGGCTGTGTCAACCTCATACAATACATACTGTCGGCTGAAATCATAATATCCTTCATCTTTCAGGCTCAGGTCAATGCGTTCGCGTTCCTTGGTAAAATTATCCTGGATGTAGCGATCGCCCCGTTTAAGGTAACTGTTGATTTTACCTTTTTTCAGCAGCGCAAGAATTACCGTGTCGCTGGCTTCGTAAAAAATACTGTCGAGTATGTAGGGAACTCCCGGGTTAACAAGGTAGCGCACGTTAACACCCCGTTTAAGACTAACCCCAAGTGGGGTGGCCTTTTCGGTTTCGTGATAGACATCATTTTTGAAGTAGCCATTAGTAAAAAGGTAATCTTTTATCCGATCGACTGCCAATAATACTTTTACGGAATCATAAACAGTCAGGGGCTCGCCCCATTGCATAAAGAGGTTACCGTTTTGGATCCGATCATCATATTTTTCAGCTTTTTGCAGTTTACGGAATTGCAGGTTGTTGATGCGCTTTTCCTTCTTTGTCATGGCAATTTTATCGTCTATTTTTTTTATCTTCTTTTCTTTCTTCTTATTGAATTTTTCAGGATCAAAATTCCGTTCACCGGTGTAATACATGGATACCAGAAAGTGCATGGGCATGAACAGGAATTTCCGGTTGGTTTCAATGCCTGTAAGTTCTTCGAGTTTCGGTTTGCTGAGGGTTTTAGGTGCGGTTACTTTCTGTTTGTAAAGCAACTTTTCGTTTTCTTTAAGATGGCTGGTGCCTAAACAACCCTGTAAGAGAAGAGGAAGAAGAATCAAAAAATAATATTTACTTTTCGGTTGGTTCAAAATGACTAAGCAAATGCTTTCTAAAGCGCGTATTAAGTTCATTAAATCCCTGCAATTAAAGAAATACCGAAAACAGGAACAATGTTTTGTGGTAGAGGGGGCTAAGAGCATATCAGAAGTGTTGCAGTCCGGCTTTGACGTAGCGGTGCTGGTGGCTACGCCAGGATTTCTGGAAGCTAACCAGGGGTTGATCCACTCATTTAACGGAGACCTTATCCGTGCAGCACCTGATGACCTGGAGAAACTGGGGGATTTCAAATCAAATGATTCCGCACTTGCTGTTGTGCGAATGAAAGAAATAAGTGAGCCGCAATTGCGGCATGATTCTTTTTATATTGTACTGGATGATGTGCGCGACCCGGGTAACCTGGGGACCATTATCCGCATTGCCGATTGGTATGGAATTATATCCATTATTGCATCACCACAAACAGCAGATGTGTATAACCCCAAAGTGCTTTCCGCAAGTATGGGCTCTTTTACCCGCGTTAGCGTATACTACGTTAATCTTGTTGACTACCTGCGAGATGTAAGTTTGCCAATTATCGGCACATTTCTTTCGGGTGAGGATGTCCATCAAATCAAGAATATTTCGGGGGGATTGCTGGTAATTGGAAATGAAGCGAACGGGATTTCGCAAGATGTTGCATCATTGGTTACTAAACGTGTTACGATCCCCCGTTACGGAAAGGCCGAATCACTCAATGCCGCGGTGGCCACTGCAATTGTGTGTGATAACCTGATTCGCCCTAAAATAGCCAACTAAAAAAATCCGCGACTTTTCCCGGCTGCTTCTTCTGAAATTTTTTCAGCTTCTTCCCTGCCAAGGTATCGGTCAATTGCATAGTGTCCCAGGTAAACAAGCGGTGTCATAACAATGGCTGCCACGAACTTAAACAGGTAATTGATGACGCCCACAGAGATTACCTGCAAAACCGACCATTTTCCAAAAATGTAGAACGCAATAAACAACACTACGAAGCTGTCGATCACTTGAGAAAATAGGGTAGACCCTGTAGCCCGCAACCAAAGCATTTTCGGACCGGTTAGTTTACGCATCCGGTGAAACACATACACATCAAGGAACTGTCCGAGCAGAAAGGCCGTAAGGGATCCGATGATGATGCCGAGGCCTTGCCTGAAGATAGTTCCAAAAGCAAGATTGATGTCAAGCCCTTCCTCTTTATAGAGGTCTACCCAAAAGGGAGCCGGTGGCAGCAGGGTGGCTGCACCGATTATCAGAAATGCAAACGCTATTAGTCCGGCTGTGAGGAAGCTGATCCTTCGCACACCCTCCTTTCCAAAGTATTCATTAATGATATCGGTTGTCACGAATACAAACGGCCAGATAACCACTCCGGCTGTCAGGTTAAAATCCAGCGTGTAACCAAAGAGGTGAACATTGGCCGGACTGAAGCCAAGCAGTTTCTCCAGCGAAAAAATTTTTGTGCCCACCATTTCGGCCACGAGTGCATTGGTGAGAAAGAATCCGGCAAGGAAGATGAAAAGCTTGTGTTTTTTTTCGGAGATGTCTTTCATTCGGTTATTGTATACGTTTCGCCTTCGGTGGCTAGGAATGAATCCGGAAATATACTGCGAGCCTCTGCCAGTAATTGATCCAACTCCCGGTAGCGTGCTGAAAAATGCCCCAGCAGTAACCTCCCCACGTTTGCTTTAGCAGCGATTTGTGCGGCCTCACGTGCTGTGCTGTGAAGGGTCTCATACGCTTTGGCTTTGTCGGCCTCCACAAAAGTAGCTTCATGGTAGAGAACATCTACTCCGTTTATTTGTTCAACAATGGATTCGCTAAAAGCTGTGTCGGAGCAATAGGCATAGCTGCGCGATTTGTGTGGTTTAAGGGTCAGGTCGGAATTTTTATACACAATGTTTCCCGCCTCATCATGCAGGTCGAGGCCTGCTTTCAGTTCGTTCATCCGGTAGTGGGGTAGTCCTTCCGGAAGCCGGTCTTTATCAATCCTTCGGGGTTTTTGTTTTTCCCTGAAAAGAAATCCCGTGCATGGAAGTTTATGTTTGAGCGGCACGGTTTCAACGGTCAGCCATTTGTTTTCGAATATCACTTCTTTCTTATCGGGGGCCAGGGTATGAAGCACGATAGTGTAGCCCGGCACCGAGCGCGAATAGCGCAGTTGGGTGGTGATAATTTCCTGTAGTCCATGTTGGCTGTACAGGTGAAGGTCCTTCTCGCGATGGTGCAGGTGCATGGTAAAAATCAACCCCATCAGGCCCAGGTAGTGATCGCCATGCAAATGGGAAATGACGATATGATCAATGCGATGGATGTTACCGTTGAACCGGGCAAGTTGCATTTGGGCTCCTTCACCGCAGTCGATCAGGAAATGTTCATTGTGGATTTCTACCAACTGGGCAGAGGGGTACCTTCCATAGGCAGGCACGGCTCCACTTGAGCCCAGGATGGTGATTTTGAAACTCATGAATAGTCAAAAATAAAAAACCAAAACCGGTTTGGTTTTGGTTTGATGGATATAATTTCAGGACTGTTAATTTCCGTCTGAATTCTTCAGGTCACGTTCAATTTCGTGCATAAACACTGCATCAATGGCTTCTTCCACGGATGGCATGATGTTGAGTACGCTGTCGAGCTGTGAAATCTTGATCAGTTTCATGGTATGATCGCTCAGGTTTGAAAGGATAAATATGCCCCCGTCTTCCTGTACAATCCGGTTGCCAACCAGCAAGGCACTGAGTCCGGATGAATCGGTATATTTTACTTCAGAAAGATCCAGGATGATATTTTTAATACCCTCGGCATGGAGGGTAATCAACTCTGACTTTAAGCCCGGGGCAACGCTGCTGTCCATTTTCTCCTCGTGAAGGCGCAGCAAGCTGTATTTCTCCTGTTTATCAATGGTATATTTCATGTCAATTTAGTGTTAAGCCTGGGCCTGCAAGTTAACGGAATTTAACGAATTAAGGATACGTTCCTCAATCCGGTTTGCAATCCCTTCATACGAAATAGGTTCCAGATTTTCACCGGTTACCTGTTGGTAGAGTTCGCGGTAGCGGTCAGCAATGGAGCGAACAATGTCAGGGGTCATCTCGGGTACATGCTGCCCTTCCTTGCCCTGAAATCCGTTTTCGATGAGCCATTGTCGCACAAATTCTTTTGAAAGTTGCTTCTGTGGCTGACCTTGCTGTTGCCTGGCTTCATAGCCGTCTCTGTAAAAATACCGGGATGAATCAGGGGTGTGCACTTCGTCAATAAGGTAGATTATACCGTTGTGCTTCCCGAATTCATATTTGGTATCAACCAGGATTAGCCCGCGGGCAGCCGCCAGTTCACTTCCTTTTCGGAATAGTTTTAGTGTATACTCCTCAAGCAGTTGGTATTCCGATTCACTGACCAGTCCTCTGCTTACTATTTCTTCCCGTGAGATGTCCTCATCGTGCCCTATGTGAGCTTTCGTTGTAGGTGTAATGATGGGATCAGGGAGTTTGTCATTTTCGCTAAGGCCGTCCGGCAGCGGCACTCCGCACAGGCTTCGCTTACCGGACTTGTATTCGCGCCAGGCATGTCCGGCAAGGTATCCACGCACCACCATCTCTACCGGAAAGGTCTCGCACTTAAATCCGATGGTGACGTTGGGATCAGGTACAGCCATTACCCAATTGGGCACCAGTGATTTTGTGGCCTGAAGGTTTTTAGCGGCTATTTGGTTCAGAATCCTGCCTTTATCGGGAATGGCTTCTGGAAGAATCACATCGAATGCAGAGATGCGGTCAGTAGCGACCATGACCATGATGTTTCCAAAAAAATACACATCGCGTACTTTGCCCCGGTAGAAGCCGGTTTGGCCCGGAAAGGTGAAGTTGGTTTCTTTAATGGCTTGCATAGGGCTGCAAAATAAGGAGAATGACCAACGCCTGAAAGGCCTTAGTTTTGTTGGATCAGTATTCCTGCTTTGAACAAATAGGTTACGGAAACATTACCCTGCTCATCGTATTCTTTCCATTCCTTATGTTTTTTGTCGGCTATGTATTCGCCTTGCTCTTTCACTTGCCCGTTTTCGTAATATGCTGTAAATAATCCATGTTTGCGGTGCGACCTGAACTCTCCCTCGGTTTTCAGTTTGCCTGAATCGTAGAATGTTTTGAAGGGTCCATTCAGCAGGTTAAACTTCCAGGTTTCTTCCTGCGAAACCCTTCCATTTTTATAATACGTGTACCGTGTACCGTGTAGCTTCCCTGCCTCATAGGTTTCTTTTATTTTTTCTGTTTTTCCATCGGGGTAATAAAATGTCCATACCCCATTAGGTTGCTGATTGCGGTAGCGTTTTTCTGAAACGCGCCTGGCTGAATCGCTGAACTCTTCAACAACCCAATCGATGCCATTCAGTGCAAACTGCTCCCTGCGCATAAGCACACCATTAGGGTGATACATAAGGCCCGTACCTGTTTTGAAACCCTCCTTGTACTTAAACCGGTGTTTTATAATGCCGGTAGCATAGTAGCCGGTGTTATCGCCATGAAGTTTACCGTTCATGAAGTTACCCTCCAGCAGAAGGTTACCCTGGTCATCGTAGTTTTTGTACTGCCCGTTTTTTGAACCGTCTTTCATGCTTGAAATTGTTTCGAGTTGGCCATTCGGGTAGAAGGTTTTGTAAAACCCGGTGAGGATGCCATTCTTATAGTTAGCTTCAATTGCCACTTTACCATCTTCATAGAAACTACGGGTGATACCGTTCGGCTTGCCATGGGTATATTGTATTTCCTTTTTCAGGATACCGTGCTGATAATACTCCCTCACAACACCATCGGGTTTGCCTTTTTTGAAAACCGTTTCATTTTTAATAACGCCATTGTCATAAAATGATTGAACGCTATCAACTAACATGTCGTTTTGGTAGTACGCTTTTTGGATTTTCTTACCGGTCTCATCAAACACCTCAACAGGCCCGTGGCGCAATCCGTTTACGTAGATCAGTTTTCGGGCGGGCACACCGGTTTCGTGGTATTCCGTAAAAACTCCTGATTTTTTTCCATTGGAGAAGTTCCCTTCAACTGCAAGGTTACCGTTTGGGTAAAACCGCTGGTACTTTCCAATATATTTTTCGTTATCATCTGTGGCAACGGTATAAATTTCCTGTACCTGTTTCCTGCTTTGATCATAATACGTACGTACTTCGCGCTGCGCCAATGCACAAACGTGAGTAACAATAAGCAAAACGAGAAGAAGAGGCCTCATTGGACTAATGATGCGAAACTAAACCAGGCTTAGAGGGAACGCAAGGCAGTTGCATTTGTTGCAGCGGTCCACGTAGTATTCCTTAAAGTTTCTCGATGACCATTGCCGAGGCCCCACCGCCACCATTGCAAATGCCGGCCACACCGATGGCGGCTTTGTTTTGATTCAGCACATTGATCAGCGTGGTAACGATGCGTGCACCTGAGGCGCCCAGCGGGTGACCCAGTGCTACCGCTCCGCCATTCACATTTACTTTTTCAGGATCAAGCCCTAACTTTATGTTGTTGGCAATAGCCACAGCAGAAAAGGCTTCGTTAATTTCATAATAGCCGACATCTTTTTTATCGACACCGGCATGTTTCAGGGCTTTCGGTATTGCCAGCGAGGGTGCTGTTGTAAACCACATCGGATCCTGTGCGGCATCACCAAAGCCAAGAATTTTTGCAATCGGCTTCAGGCCAAGTTCTTTTGCTTTTTCTTTGCTTACCAGCAGCATAGCGGAGGCACCATCGTTAATGGTTGAAGCGTTGGCTGCCGTAACCGTTCCATCTTTAGTAAACACCGGCTTAAGGCCTGGTATCTTCTCGAAATTTACATTTTTATACTCCTCGTCCTCACGGAAGACAGTGACGTTTCCTTTCCGGTCAGTGATCTCAACGCCAATAATCTCATCGCTGAATTTGTTGGCTGACCAGGCTGAGGCCGTGCGTTTATAGGAGGCAATAGCGTAGTTGTCCTGATCCTGCCTGGAGATGTTCATCTCCTTTGCTGTGTTATCGGCACAAACACCCATAGCGCAGTGGTTGTACACATCGGTGAGGCCGTCATAGGTAAGGCCGTCAACCACTTCACCGTTGCCGTACTTGTATCCATAGCGTGCTTTGAGGAGGTAGTAGGGGATGTTGCTCATGCTCTCCATGCCTCCCGCGATCACCACATCGTTTACGCCAAGCATGATTGACTGAGCGCCCAGCATAACGGCTTTCATGCCGGAGGCACAAACCTTATTTACCAGGGTACACGGTATTTCATAACCCAGTCCTGCACCTACGGCCACCTGCGTTGCAGGGGCTTGTTTAAGTCCTGCAGATATAACATTGCCGATATAAAGCTCCTGAATATACTTTGCATCCACACCTGCTTTGGCAAGTGCTCCTTTTACGGCAGTTGATCCAAGGTGTGTTGCTGAAAGGGAGGCCAGGCTTCCGCCAAAACTTCCGATGGGTGTCCGCACAGCGGAAATAATATAAACTTCTTTCATGTTGACGGGTTTACGTTATAATCCTTTTTTACCAATCCGGCTTTCCCTTGTCCTTTGGCTTGGTTGGTTTACGTTTGTTTTGCTGAAGGTACTGTATTTCCTGATTCTTCATCGCCTCCAGCAGCATCCTGGCTTTTTCTTCGCTGATTTTCAGTTGCTCAAGCTTTTCGGATACGGATGGGCTTTCTTTCTTTTCATCTTTTTGCTGGGCTTCCTGCTGCTGTTGTTCGTTCTGCTGTTGTTCGCTCTTACTTTGTTCCTCCTTTTTTTGCTGATCGCTTTTCTGCTGATCCTGCTTTTGCTGATCATCCTGATTTTTTTTCTGATCCTGATTCTGTTCTTTCTTCTGATCCTTCTTCTCCTGCTGCTCCTTTTGTTGTTGATTTTTTTGAGGCGGCTGTTCCTGTTTCTTTTTCTCTTCCAACTTCTTCTTCAGCACTTCATAGTTATACCGGGCATCGTTATTGGTGGGGTCGGCCTTAAGCGCTTCTTTAAAATGATCAAGTGCTTCTTCTGATTTGCCGATGCGGTTGGTCATTACCCCTAATTGCTGAAATGCTGTTGAGCGGATTGACGGAGTTGAACTGGTGGTCAGGTGCTGGTAGCCGGCTTTAGCGCGTGCCGTGTCGTTCAGTTGGAAGTAGGTATGTGCGCGGTTGAGCAGCACCTCATCCTCCTGCACATCCAACGAGTCGGTGAGGTATTGATAATAGGATGCTGCTGTTTTGTAGTCACCGGCCAGAAAGGCTTTCCTGGCTTCTTCCTTCGCACGGTTAACCTTCCTGATTTTTACCGGATCGGTAATCACGGCCAACATCAGGAGCAAAATCGCAATGACTTTCATATCCGGATGGCTTTTACGGGCACCAGCACATCGATTACAAGCAAAAATACGGCAAGTGCCAAAAAGTAAAAATACTTATCGGCAGTAACATCAATAAGCCGGGCATCCAATAACTCTCCCTCAATCCGGTCAATGGTGTTAATAAGCCGGGCAATATCATTTCGGTTTTCGTTGATCTCGAAATAACGGCCACCGGTTTTAGCGGCCAGTGATTGCAGCGCCTCTGGGTTAAGCCGTGTGATTACCACATTGCCTTGCTGGTCAGTTTTATAGCCTGCTCCAACCCGTATCTGCCCTCCGGCAGTTGTGCCGATGCCAAGGGTAAAAAGTGTGTACCCTTTGTTTTCCAGATCGGCAGCCACCGCTGGGGTTTCATCTCCGAAGTCTTCGCCATCGCTGATCAGGATAATTACTTTAGAAGTTACCGCGGTGGCTTTGCTGTTATCATTCTCCAGCTTGTCCATCGCCATGCGCAGGGGTGGGCCAAAGTCAGTTCCTGCTGAAGGGACAAGGCTGGTGTTCATGGCGTCAACAAACAGGTTTAGAGCGGTTTGGTCGTATGTCAGCGGACACTGCATGAAGGCTTCTGATGAAAAAATAATGAGACCGATCCGGTTGGAATGAAAGGCCTGGACGATTTTCTTCAGTTCGTTTTTCACTTTTTCCAGCCGGGTGGGAGCTATGTCGAGCGCATCCATGGATTTGGAAAGGTCAACACAAATCATAATATCCTTTCCTACCGATTTTACTTCTCGTTTCCCCTCGCCAAACGAAGGGCCGAGCAAGGCTATCATCAACAATGCGAATACACTTATGCGAAGGGCCAGCTTAAAAAAGATGATCGCATACGGTGAGCCCAGCGAACGCGCAATGCGGATTACACGGAGAAGGTAGAGCAGGTAAAGGCCTGCAAATGCAACCGTAAAAACTGTTTCTGTTAGTCCAAATTCCCTGTACCAGCTCATTCGATCCTGATGAGTTCAGTGCAAGTAACAATTAACGGAGGTGCCGGGCAAGTTTGCTATCCAACTTTAAAGGAAGTCATGGACACCGAGCCCATTACTGTTTTGTCATTGAAAAACCGGATCTCCTCATTTTTATTTTTCAGCCCCAGGATGTAAAGCATGGGCAGATAATGTTCGGGTGTGGGGATGGCAAGTTGTGCCCCTTTTCCCAACGTTTCAAAATGAATCAATGGCTTATGGTTATCCTTCAGGATCATGTCCTTAAATTGCTCATTTGTTTCAACGGCCCAATCGTAGCCCGCCTTTTTCAGATTCCAGTTCATGATGCGCAGGTTGTGCACCATGTTCCCGCTTCCGATAATCAGCACACCTTTTTTGCGTAAGGCACGGAGATCATGGGCTAACTCATAGTGGTACTGCGCTGACTGGGTGTAGTCGATACTTAATTGAAGTACCGGAATTGTTGCTTCCGGATACATTTGCCGCACCACGGACCACGTGCCATGATCAAGTCCCCATTCATGGTCAAGACCAACTGTGGTTTTGGTAACCATTTCGGCTGTTTGCCTGGCAAGTTCAGGATGTCCGGGAGCAGGATACACAACCTTGTATAGTTCTTGAGGGAATCCATAAAAGTCATGTATGGTTTGAGGGTTTTCCATTGCTGTAACGTGGGTGCCCTTCGTATACCAATGAGCCGAGATGCAGAGCACAGCCTTTGGTGCGGGAACCTCCGGACCTAAGGCAGCCCATCCCTGACTAAATTCATTGTCTTCAATACCGTTCATGGGCGAGCCATGGCCGATAAACATGAGTGGCATCAGGAAGTCATCTGGGTATGGCTTACTGCTGAGTGATGACAGATCGTGGAGTGTTGTAATACCTTGTACAGGTGACATCGTTATACAATCATCGTCTAAAAGCTGATGTTGGCTTAACAGGTAATGCCGAAGCAAAGTTCGGGTTAACACGGGTATCAGCCGAGTTCAATCAACTGCTCAAAACCGCTTGAATATGTGAATTTCCATTTCAGTGATAATGGAGCAAGCCTTATATTTGCAGGCTTTTAAGCGATTATTCATCAGGAGAGGTGGGTGAGAGGCTTAAACCAGCAGTTTGCTAAACTGTCGTACGGGTAATACCGTACCGGGGGTTCGAATCCCCCCCTCTCCGCAAATGCCTGCCAGGTGGATACGAAGGCAGGCCTATTTTTTCGGTCCGGTAGCTCAACTGGATAGAGCATCAGCCTTCTAAGCTGACGGTTCGGGGTTCGAGTCCCTGCCGGATCACTTGGCGAGCTAAAGATTCCCGTTATCTTTGCGCCTTCATAAAAATTCGGGGTGTAGCGAAGCCCGGTATCGCGCTAGGTTTGGGACCAAGAGATCGTCAGTTCGAATCTGGCCACCCCGACAAAAATCCACAGGTCTCAAGAACCGGTAATGCAACCTATGGCTGCTGCGGATTTAGTGGCCTATCCATCAAAACCTCAGTTATTTCAGAAAACATTTCTATTTTCGGAGCATTTCCAAAAATCCGGCATGAAACAAATCCTGGCGCGTTACACCAAAGATCAGATAAAGAAAGCCTCCCAGGTTAAGGCCATATTCTTCGATGTAGACGGTGTGTTAACCGATGGCAAGATTATTTATGATAATTCCGGTAACGAAATCAAAGAATTCAATGTAAAGGATGGCCTCATTGTAAGCCACCTCAAAAAGGCCGGAATACTGGTTGGTGCTATCTCCGGCAGGGAGAGTGAGGCGGTTACCAAACGCTGTGCAGAACTGAAGCTTGATTTCTGCCACCAGGCAATTATGGACAAAGGCTCGGTGTGTGAAAAACTGATGACACATTATAAATTAAAAAGCAAACAGGTGGCATTTATTGGCGATGACATCAACGACTTGCCGGTATTCAAAAGGGTAGGTTTTCGCATTTGTCCTGCTGATGCCCTGTTTTACCTTCACAGTAGTGTTGACCTGGTAGCATTTACCAAGGGAGGGCGCGGTGTTTTGCGCGAAGTGGCTGACCTGGTGCTGGCTACCAAAGGAGTATTCGAAAAGAGTTTAAAGGGTTGATATGCAGAAATTCAAACATCCGGTTTCTTTGTCTGATACAATCAAGTTAGGTGATCAGCGACTGGTGCTGTTTGCAGGACCTTGCGTGGCCGAGAGTTACGACATCTGTATGGAAACAGGAACTAAGGTTAAGTCCATTTGCGACAAACTTGGAATTGATTATATTTTCAAGGCTTCATTTGACAAAGCCAACCGTACATCAGGAGGTTCGTACAGAGGGCCATCGGTCGATATGGCAATGGAAATCCTGGCCATGGTGAAGAGAAGTCTTAACGTGCCGATTGTGACAGACGTACACGAGTCGTACCAGTGTGCAGAGGTTGCAACCATTGCGGATGTACTCCAGATACCTGCTTTCCTGTGCCGTCAAACCGATTTGCTGAAAGCGGCAGCTCAAACCGGTAAGGCAGTCAAAATCAAGAAGGGTCAGTTTATGGCCCCCGAAGACATGCAGTATGCGGTGGAAAAGGTGCGCAGCGAGGGCAATGCCAATGTGTTCCTGACTGAGCGCGGTGCCAGTTTCGGTTACCATACCCTGGTGGTTGATATGCGGTCACTACCGATTATGCGACAGTTCACTCCGGTGGTATTCGATGTTACCCACTCTGTGCAACAGCCGGGAGGAAAGGGCGGTTCGTCAGGAGGGCAGCGTGAATTTGCACCGTACCTCTCGCGAGCTGCTGCTGCTGTAGGGGTTGACGGATTTTTTATTGAAACACACCCTAACCCGGAGAAAGCTCTGAGTGACGGCCCGAATATGATACCTCTCGGCCAGATGGAGCAGTTCGTTGATAACCTTAAGAAATTCTGGGACATTCATCAATCCCTGGGCGAATAGCCACCGACTGCAGCAAGTGCATGGTTTAGTTATGTGGATTAGGCGTTACCCGGAATAACCCGCATTTTATATATTTGTCCTTTAATTCTACCGGATTAGTGGATTTTACATTGCTTCAGGGGTTTGTGTTAGGGGTAGTCGTGCTGCTCATTGTAGCATTATACCGTGAGTGGTTCAATCCGGCACTTTCGTTTTTTATTGCCGTGCTTGCTTTGCTGCTGGCAGGGGTTTTGTCTCCCGCTGAAGTGTTGCGGGGACTCAGTAATCAGCAGATTATCATAATTTTTTTACTGATTCTCATCACAGCCGGCATCCGCTCGGTTTTTGGTGGTGGGTGGTTCTCAAAACTATTTCCGCTTGGGCATAGTCCTCAAATTTTTGCTTTGAAATTGATGGTGTTCTCGTCCTCCTTATCGGCATTCCTCAACAACACACCCATTGTTGCTTTCCTGATTCCCTACGTAAAGGATTGGGCCGACCGAACGGGTACCCCTGCTTCAAAGCTTTTGATTCCGTTGTCGTACGCCACCATTCTTGGTGGAATGATAACGGTAATCGGTACATCAACAAACCTGGTGCTGATGGGCCTTATTGCACAGTATAACCTGCCGCTGTTGGGTTTTAAGGATTTTTTGTTTTTAGGCATTCTGGTGACCCTCGCGGGAATAGCCTATCTCTACCTTGTTGGTTACAGGCTTTTGCCGGATCGTATAAGTAAGCTGGAATCGGTGCGGAAAAATCTGAAGGAGTACATCGTTGAAGCTGAAATCTATGAGGGTTCATCGCTGGCCGGTAAGTCGGTAAAGGAAGCCGGACTTCGTAATCTCAAGGATCTTTTCCTGGTAGAGATTTACAGGCAGGACTCGGTAATTTCACCGGTAGCACCCGATGAATTGTTGCATGTGGGTGACACACTTTTTTTTTCCGGAAATACGCAATCCATTTACAACCTTCTGCAGCACGACAACGGGCTGCGGGTTGCGCGTCACGGGGAAATTGGGCACGAACAATTTAATTTTGTTGAGGCAATTATTCCTGCCAGTTCCACCCTGATCGGTATGCGCATCAAGGATTCCGACTTCCGGAAAAAATTTAATACCTCTATTGTTGCCATCCACCGCGATGGCAAGCGCGTTTCAGGCAAAGTAGGTGAGATGCAACTGGCAGGGGGTGATTTTTTATTATTGCTTTCCGGCAACCATCAGCATCGTACACATCACGAAAAAGACCTGTTTTTTATTTCTCCGCCCAGGAAAGTGGGCGAGAGCCGTTCGGTACTTCAGGCAGGTGTAGGTATCGGCAGTGCCCTTCTGTTAGCAGGTGGCATAACAGGAATTCTTCCGCTATTTACTGCTTGTCTTATCATTCTAACCGCAATGATCTTGTTTAAAGTGCTTAACCTCGATCAAATAACCCGTAGCCTGGATTTCGGCTTGTTAATGGTGCTGGTCTGCTCATTGGCTATTGGTGTGGCACTTCAAAAATCGGGGGCTGCAGACGGAGTAGCCTCGGTACTTATCGGGTTAGGGTATTCACTGGGTACTGTGGGTGTGTTGGCGGCTTTGTTTATCGTTACCATCGGATTAACAGCATTGGTCACCAACCCGGCTGCGGTGTCCATTATGTTTCCAATCGCCATGTCGCTATCGCAGCAGCTTGCTGTTCCATCCACGCCATTTTTTGTTGCGATAGCCTTTGCTGCATCAGGCGACTTCATTACACCTATTGGTTATCAAACTAACCTGATGGTGTATGGACCTGGCGGGTATTCCTTTAAAGACTTTGTCCGGGTAGGCACTCCGCTTACCTTTATTTATTCAATACTTTGTATTTCGTTTATCGGATGGTATTATAATTTATGAGTGATAGGAGGAACATCCACCCCATACACCCAACGGTTACCCGCCAGTTTCGTGAGCAGTTGCTTCAGCAACGCGCGAAGTTGATTTGGTTTACCGGGTTATCGGGTTCAGGGAAATCAACCCTCGCTATTCAGTTAGAAGCTGAGCTCTATAAGCTCGGGTTTAAAACCTATTTGCTGGATGGAGACACCATCCGCAATGGATTAAACCAGGATCTTGTATTTGATGAGTCGGGAAGAAAGGAGAATATCCGCAGGATTGCTGAAGTGTGTAAGTTGTTTGTTGATGCCGGTGTAGTTGTTCTTGCGACATTTATTTCACCCTTTGCACGCGACCGGGAGCAGGTTCGTAAAATTGTGGGAGCTGAGCATTACATTGAAGTTTTTGTGGATGCCCCGCTGGATGTGTGTGAAAAGCGTGACGTGAAAGGCCTTTATAAAAAAGCCAGGGCGGGCGAGATAAAAGATTTTACGGGCATTGATTCTCCTTACGAAATACCGAAGAGACCCGATGTTACCATCCGCACGGACGAGATGGCTGTAAACAAATCGGTTGACTTGCTGGTAAAATATGTTATGCCGAAGATCAAGCGGTAGGGGGTATGCGATTTTTTTTGATAACCGGTAAAGAGGTATGCAGTATTATCTAAGTCAATTAAAAGAACTGGAGTCGGAAGCAATTTTTGTGATCCGCGAAGTGGTGGCGCAGTTTGAACGACCCGCACTGCTTTTTTCGGGTGGCAAAGATTCGATTGTGCTTGCTTATTTATCGCGCAAGGCGTTTTACCCGGCACGCATTCCGTATCCGCTGGTTCACATTGATACCGGCCACAATTTTCCAGAAACCATTGAATATCGCGACTGGATGGTAAAGGAATTGCAGGTTCAGCTTGTTGTAGCTTCTGTGCAGGAGAGTATTGATGCCGGCCGGGTGAAAGAAGAAACAGGATATTATGCCAGTCGTAATGCACTGCAAACAGTTACTCTTTTGGATGCCATAGACAAGCATAAATTCGATGCTGCAATGGGCGGAGCACGAAGAGACGAGGAAAAAGCACGGGCAAAGGAACGTTTTTTTTCACATCGGGATGAATTCGGCCAATGGGATCCTAAAAACCAGCGTCCGGAACTCTGGCACCTTTTTAACGGACGCAAGCACCTGGGTGAACATTTCAGGATTTTCCCGATTTCGAACTGGACTGAAATGGATGTTTGGCAGTATTTATTAACGGAGAACATTCCCATCCCTGACTTGTACTTTGCCCACAGCCGTGAAGTAATTGTTCGGGATGGAGTTATACTTTCATTATCCCCATGGTTGAAATTAAAACCTGATGAAAAACCAATGCTGAAGCGGGTGCGTTTTCGTACCTGTGGTGACATGCCGATTACCGGAGCGGTAGAGTCGGATGCTGATACGATCGAAAAAATTATTGCCGAGATAGCAGCATCACGCAGAACTGAGCGGGGAACACGGGCAGATGACAAACGCGGAGATACGGCTATGGAAGACAGAAAGAAACAGGGGTATTTTTAATATCCCGGTGAAAGTAGATATAAGTTATTATGAATCAATTACTTAGGTTCACAACAGCCGGAAGCGTTGATGACGGCAAAAGCACATTGATCGGCCGGTTAATCTATGACAGTCATTCAATTTTTGAAGACCAACTCGAAGCTGTGCAGGCATCCAGTTCAAAGAAAGGCTTTGATTACATTGATCTTTCGCTATTAACTGACGGGTTAAAGTCTGAACGGGAACAAGGCATCACCATTGATGTAGCCTACCGTTACTTTGCCACACCTAAACGCAAGTTTATTATTGCTGATACACCCGGGCATACTCAGTACACACGCAATATGGTTACCGGAGCATCAACCGCCAACCTGGCGCTCATCCTCATCGATGCCCGAAAAGGATTGATCGAGCAAACACACCGGCATTCATTTATTGCTTCATTATTGAAAATACCGCACATCATCGTGTGTGTGAACAAAATGGACCTCGTGAATTATGAGGAGGTGGTTTTTGATAAAATTGTTCAGGACTACAAGTCCTTTTCGTCTAAACTGGAAGTGTCCGACATCCAGTTTGTACCAATCAGTGCACTTCATGGCGACAATGTGGTAAACCGTTCAGGAAACATGCCGTGGTATCAGGGCGGAACACTTCTGCACCTGCTGGAAAGCGCTCATGTTGAGAGCGACCATAACCACATCGACAGCCGGTTTCCGGTTCAATGCGTGATCCGCCCCCAGACAAGAGAAGCTCCTGATTACCGAGGGTATGCGGGAAGGGTGGCCGGTGGAATTTTCCGACCCGGTGATGAAGTGTTGGTTTTACCTTCCGGTTTAAGCTCACGGATTAAAGCCATACACCTGGGCGATGCGCCTGTGAATGAGGCCTACGCACCAATGTCGGTGGCCCTAACCTTACAGGATGAATTGGACGTTGGCAGGGGCGACCTCATCTGCAAGCCCAACAACCAACCACAGGTAAACCAGGATATTGACCTTATGCTTTGCTGGATGAATCAACGTCCGGCCGGTCTTCAGTCGCGCTTTTACGTGCGTCATACAACCGTTGAAACGAAAGGCGTATTGAAGGCGATTCAGTATAAGCTGGATGTGAACACGTTGCAGCGTGTTGAGAATGCAGAGCAACTGGTGATGAACGATATTGCGCGCGTCCGCATAAGAACTTTAAAAGCAATTACCTTTGACAGTTATCGTAAAAACCGGATTACCGGAAGTGTGATCCTTGTGGATGAAGGAACAAATGAAACGATTGCAGCCGGAATGATTGTTTGAGTGTGACTGATCCTTGGAGATTGAAAGCAATGAAATATAATGAACTCATAGCCATCAGCATAAAAGCTGCAGAGTTGGCCAGTAAGGAGATCCTTGAAGTCTATTGGTCTGACGATTTCCGAGTTGAGTCAAAACAAGACAGATCTCCGTTAACACGCGCTGATAAACAAGCTCATGTAATCATAGCTTCAGTTTTAAAAGAGACGGGATTACCTGTTTTAAGCGAAGAAGGAAAAACGATTCGTTACGTGGAAAGAAAACAATGGGAATACTTTTGGATGGTAGATCCGCTGGATGGCACCAGAGAATTTTTAAACCACAACGGAGAATTTACCGTAAACATTGCCCTGATCCATGTGCACCGGCCTGTACTGGGTGTAGTGTCTGTGCCGGTGGCAGGCGATCTATATTATGCAACTGAAGGGAACGGAGCGTTCGTTAAGCGAAACGGAACATCTGTGCAATTGAACAGAAAGAAGCCGGTTGATCTGGGCACGCCCGGTTTGCGGGTAGTGGCTTCCCGTTCGCACATGAATGAGGAAACCTGGTCGTTTATCAGTTCGCTTAATAAGCCGGTTCTTGTGTCAGCGGGAAGCAGCCTGAAGTTTATGCTATTGGCCGAAGGAAAAGCCGATGTGTATCCCCGCTTTGCACCAACTATGGAATGGGATACTGCTGCGGCTCATGCCATTGTGAAAGAGGCTGGGATAACTGTTACCCAACGGAATTCAAGTCAGGAATTGGTTTACAATAAAAGTGATTTGCTGAATCCTGAATTTTTGTGTTACTGAATACAGCTGAAAAACCCGTAAGTTTGCCTGCATAAGGATGAAAGGAAAACAACGCATACTGATTACCGGTGGTGCCGGATTTCTGGGATCCCACCTGTGCGACCGGTTTATTAAAGAAGGGTATCATGTTATTGCCATGGATAACCTGATCACCGGTGACTTGCGCAATATTGAACACCTGTTTAAACATCCAGATTTTGAATTCTACCATCACGATGTATCTACATTCGTGCATGTTCCGGGAGAACTTCATTATATCCTTCACTTTGCATCACCGGCCAGCCCTGTCGATTACCTGAAAATTCCGATACAAACTCTCAAGGTAGGATCGCTGGGCATCCATAACCTGTTGGGGCTTGCCCGTGTAAAGAAATCCCGCATTCTCATTGCCTCCACATCCGAAGTATATGGTGACCCGCTGGTTCATCCGCAACCGGAAGAATACTACGGAAACGTCAATCCGGTTGGTCCGCGGGGTGTGTATGATGAAGCCAAGCGATTTCAGGAAGCCATGACAATGGCCTATCATACTTACCATTATCTTGATACCCGCATTGCCCGGATATTCAATACCTACGGCCCGCGCATGCGACTGAATGATGGCAGGGTGTTACCTGCGTTCATCGGGCAGGCCTTGCGCGGTGAGGACCTGACGGTCTTTGGAGACGGATCCCAAACGCGCTCATTCTGTTACATTGATGACCAGGTGGAAGGTATTTTCAGGTTACTGATGAGTGATTATCACCTCCCGGTAAATATTGGCAATCCCGATGAGATAACGATTATGGAATTTGCACAGGAAATCATCAAACTCACCGGCACCCAACAGAAAATCATTTGCAAGCCCCTCCCTGTAGATGATCCAAAGCAACGACAGCCTGATATTACCAGGGCAAAGGAAATCCTGGGATGGGAGCCAACCATTCCGCGAGCAAAAGGCCTGAGGATCACGTATGAATATTTTAAATCGTTACCCAATGAATTACTTTTTGAACGTGAGAATAAAACATTTGAGAAGTACATGCGGTAAAACGCAGTAGGCGTGCGCCTAAATTTTTTTGTGAGGTCAGGTTGAAAGCTTCCCTTACTTAGTAGCATCCAAAATTAATGAATCCCATTTATAATTGTCATCCTGTTGGAATGTGGCGGCAGCAGTGATAAGTTTAGACAGCACCGGTAACCACTGATTACTCATTATTATGCGATTTTAATCCTTTTCTATAAGGAGTTTTTTTCTCAAATCCCTTAGAGGTTTTCCCCCATTTATTATAAGTAAGTAGTCCATCCTTAAATCGAGTGACTTTAGCTCAGAGTAATCTTTTACCTTAGAAATGGTTATACCACAACCACCCTCATGCTTAATATTTTGAGTTATTAGCAATTTGGACTTACCTAGTTTATAATCCAATAGGCTTTTATTTATATCAATTTCCTTTCCACCGTAAAATGCTTTACTTTTCTCATAGTGCGTATCAATTACAATTACTTTTTTAAAAAAAGGAGAGCTACTATCTCGATTAACACGGCTACTCAGGGAAGATTTATAGTCTAGCCCAACATGTGCAGAGCCAAATATAAACAGTGACGATTCAATTGGTATTGTTTTTAGAATTCTGGTGAGATTTTGGTACATGTCTTTGTTCCGCTGGTCAGACCGAAGATGGGAAGCTTCATTTTCAATTATATGTCTTAAATGAATAAAATCCTTACCCAAATATTTTTCATATTCATCCTTGTTTGATGTGACTTCTTTATTCATATAGGTAACAAATGTTTCATTATAGGTTTTTATATTCTTCCAAAAAAAACTTGAAGAATATTGATTCAGTAATTGAATGGAGTCAACAAAATGTTTAATATTGGGAGGAGGCACTTTGTCTGAAAAAATGTTAGCTAAAGTTTTAATAATTGAGCCTGCATAATTCGGGGCATCTATACCTATGAATTTAATTTTCCTTTCTGCTGATAAATTTTGGTTTAATAGATAAACTTTCTTTAGTGCTTCTTTCATTTCTTCACTCCATTCAACATCTCCTTCAATGCATTTTTCGTCTCCTGTTTCTAAAAAGCGATTATAGAGATAGGAGTCTGCATAGCTTCTTTCTATAACTACATACTTTACCCCTAGTTGAATGAAATACTCCACTTGCAATGGTAGCAATTCATAATTTGTATTTACTCCTTCTGCAATACCAATAAAGTAGGCCATCGGTAAAGTAGTGTTGGCTAACCCAGGAAGTTCAAATTTTGAAGTAATACAGATACTTTTTGGTTGGGCTTGAGTTGTTTGGAAACAAACAACTAAGAGGGAACAAGCAATAATTTTATTCATGTGGATAAGAATATGGTTTAATGAGCACTCTATATACATAGCTGCAGTATATAAAGTGCTCTAAATTTTGAGTTACGACTACTGATTATTGCAGCCTGGTAAATCACATCATCCTGCAGCCAGCCATAGCCTGGGTTATACATCCAACTGGTGTATTCCTCAAAGATAGGTTCAGCCCCTTGGTAATATCCTGAGGGGTCGGCCCCGTTGGGGTCGGTAAAGCTTACGGGGTCATTAAAGCTGTAATTGTATGGTGTTAAGCTTGCGTACTTGGTAGCCATGGGGTCAACACCGTTCATGCGGCCGAGTACGGGGTCGTAGTTGCGGTAATCTAAATCGTAAAGATTACTTGTGGCATTAAACTCCGTTCCGCCATTGGCTAAAAAATTATTTCCGGTGGCGCCTTCGCGCGTCCAACTATTTTGAGTTTGGTGGCCAAACGGGTAGTACTCGTTGTATTGTACAATATTTGTTTTGGTGTGTGTCACGTTAAAGTCATAAATATTACTCGTTTCCAATATTTTCAATATAAGCATTGATTTCATGCTGAAGTAGCTTCGTAAGCTTCCCCTGAGTAGCTACACTCAAATTTAGTAATTGTCATCGTAAACCCCTTGTTGGAATGTGGGATACTCGGTGTCGGCTTGTGCGGCTGGGAGTTTTCCACATTTCAACAGGAACGCCCGTGGCGTGATGTTCTCCAGACTGTCATGAGGACGAATGTTGTTGTACTTCCAGATGAACTTCTCTGTTTCACATCTCACTTGGTGCAGGTCATCAAATAGGTAAGCGCCAAGCACTTCATCACGATACGTCCTATTAAAGCGTTCGATGTATGCGTTCTGATTGGGTTTGGCTGGCTGAATGAATCTCAACTCGATACCGTTGCTGTCGCACCACGGCTTTAGCGCAAGGAACTCAGGACCATTGTCGGTACGGATTGTTCCGGGCTTTCCGCGCCATTCAAATACTTGACTGAGCTCCCTGGCAACCCGTGTTGAGCTGATCGATGTGTCCACTACGATGTTCACGGCCTCTCGGTTAAAATCGTCAACAATGTTTAATGTTCGAAACGATCTACCATTGGTTAATCGATCGAACATAAAGTCCATCGACCACACCCGATTAGGAAGGTCTGGCTGGTGTAAAGGTTCTTTAACCCTTGAAGGCAGGCGCTTCTTCGGCTTTCTGCGAATGTTCAAATTCATTTGCGTGTAGACTCGGTAAACGCGCTTATGATTCCAAGGCATAGCCTGACCGCGTAAATAGTGAAACATTTTCCAGAAGCCCCATCTTCGGTGTTCTTCCGCAAGGCGCGTCAACTCATCCTGGACAAGGGTATCGTCAGGATTCGTTTTAGCCCTGTAATAGTAAACCGCGGAACTAAGTTTGATGAGCATACACGCCTGTCGAAGACTTACCTGGCGCTCTTTCAGGTAAGCTACAGCTTGTCGTTTGTCGTCAGGCGCTAAAGCTTTTTTTCGATGAGGTCTTTGAGGGCATCTCGCTGGATGCTCACATCGGCATACATCCGCTTAAGCTTGTTGTTCTCCTCTTCCAGCTCTTTGATGCGTTTCAACTGGTTTGCCTCAAGCCCTCCATACTTGGTTTTCCAGTTATAAAGTGTAGCCGTACTGATCCCGTGTTCACGGCAAAGATCGGCAGCGGCACTCCCGCCATCGTACTGCTTTAAGATTGACACAATTTGTGTCTCGGTAAATCGACTTTTCTTCATGGTTCCCTAAAGTTAAAATTCCTAGTTTTGAATTCTTCGCTTTTTAGGGAAGCTTACGACACTAAGGAGGGTTATTTCCTCTGATTTTTTAATATAAAAAGCATCCTTAAAAAGATGAGGGTAAAATAAATAGAAACTTGCGTGGCTGATGCCATCCGAATGTAAATTAACCTTTATTTCATTGCTAAGGGGCAGGGAATCAATGTAGGTTTTATAATCATTTAAAGAATTCTTAAATAATTCTTGAGTGATTTTACTGGGTCGCATAAAATTAAGAGCAGGCCATTAAATTTTTTTTATTTTGAATTTCCCATCAATGTTTGAAGCTTTTCATTCCGTAAAATTTGATTGAAATGAGTCCACATCTTAGCATCAAAAGAATCGGAATGTTTATGAATATCATCCTTAATTGATATTGTTTTGGATTCGTCTATTTTTTTATTTTGATTCGAATTGCTGATTAATAGTTCATTTACCAGCAAGATTTTGATTTGCGAATTGTCTTTAGTAAAGTTGACCGTTGATAATGTCTCAGTATTCACATATGATATGCCCCACTTACTTTGAAGTGGTCTGAATAATATTTCATATCTTTCATTTAAATAAGTTTGAACAAACTCATTGTCTAAGCCTTTATACCGAACGAAAGAAAATTTTTCGGATAATGCAGTGATAGTGTAATCCATTTTTACAAAAGCATGAGTAGTAGTCTCTATATACAATGTTCCTTCAAAAACAAATTTTCTTTTAAGGCGAGGGTTCGGGTTAAACCTTACAACATAGACAAGGTAGTTATCAAATGGCACAATCCCATTAATTATAAACTCATAATTATTCAAGTCTTTTAATAAGAACGGTTTGTTTTCATAAAAGCTAATCGCATCTATATTATTTTTTAAACTAGCTCTAAATGAAGTGAAAATTTTTGATTTATTTGTTGATGACCGTACATCGTAAATTTGAATCTTACTTGCCTGCTCTTTTTTGCTTAGGTAGGTGGTATTAGCTATCAGAGATGCACCCTCAGTAAAAAAAACAAATTCCTCGTCCTCCTTTATTATACTTCTGAAGTGACACATAATACTGTTTGGTTCAACAGGGTAATTTGCTTTCAAATTCTTAACAGCTTTCTTTATTATTTCTCTAGGTTCACCGCCAAAGATGGTCACCTCAGCTAACTGTACTATTTTTGGTTTTAAATAAATAGTATCTGAAAGTTTTTCAAAAAAATCATTTATGTGGTAAATCTCTTTACTGTATCCTAAATGGCTTATTATTATACTGTCTGAAACTTCAGTGTAGTTTAATTTAAAATAACCTTCATCATTTGAAACTGTACCATTTGAGGAATTCTTGGAGTAAATATTTGCATAGGCTACAGGAGTGTCATCTACCGAAGATAAAATTACTCCAGTTTTAATTTGCGAAAAGGTTGTAGAAGTAATTGCTACTGCTATAAATAGAGAAATTAATTTCATTTGCTTAGGATTCTATTCCGATTCACTCCAACCAGAAGTCCAAGAGGCTGATGCTTCTACCGAAATTTGGCCATTAGGGCTACTTTCAGCAGATGCAGATGCTTTCCATTCGTCAAATTCAAGTCTTTCTTGAAGCTCTTCAATTTTAAAGAGTTCCGCCATTCTATCGTGTTTTTTTTCCATAATTAAAGTAGGTTAGGTTGTTAGTAAAATTTCTATGCTTAAAGGAAATTAAGCCGTGTAGATTGCTAAGGGCCTCACATTGAATATATTTTTCAAATTTTCGCCTTTTAAGAACGTCATAATATTCTTTAAGTACTTCGTCTGAAATACACAGGGTGATTTTTCCCTCGATAAACAATTCATTTACGATTAGGTATGGATAACCTCTTTGAATTATTGAGGAAACAAATACATTCGTGTCAATTACGATTTTTTGCATTCCTCCTTACGGCCTTTACTTCTTTGGTGATTTCGTCCATCGTCATTTTTGAAAGTCCGTATTTCTCAGCCAATTCAATGCATTTATTCAAAGTCTGCCTTGTAAGTTCTTTACTCACCAAGTCCACGAACTCGGAGAAGGAAATCTTGTCTTTTTTGATGCCGAACTTGTCCAATTCGAGGTCTGATATTGAGATATTTAGTGTCCTCATTTTTTCTTTTTTTCTTTATCCAAAGTTAATAAATATTCACCTCTTTTTTCTCTAGGCGGCATTACGCACAACGTTTTTCGGCTTTGCGTAGTGGCGGATTTTTAGTACAAAAGTTCAATCGAA
>JBBINY010000011.1:35620-59023 GCA_037443645.1 Cytophagales bacterium | reverse complement strand
TGCACCAGGCTTTTTACTTCCTGGTACAACGGATGCTTTGTATTGGCACTATATAATATGGAGCGGCCTTCTTCGTGCGCCACCAGGTAGCCGGCATCGGTGAGGTTGTTCAGTTCGTGCCTGATGGAATTGGTCGACTCCCCGAATTCCTTGGCCATTTCACGCAAATAGGCCCTGGTATGACTGTTAAGAAAGAACTTTAACAGCATCTTCACGCGCGTCTTCGATGTGATGAGGGTGTCGAGCACAGGTTAAAGATAGGACATTGAATGATTTTGAGTAAAAAAATTACTCGAAATTTATACTCTTTTGAGCAGCCTGGGGTCAATATCTACACGCATTACCTGCCCGATGGCCTCCAGATGCACCGTAAATCGTGTTGGATTTTTGGATGTAACCTGACCTACAGCCCCTTTCAGGGGACCATCAAGGACAGTAACCCAGTCACCTTCGGCCATTTCCCCGGCCGGCATGCTATCGATAGTGAGCCCGGTTTCCAGAAACCGCAGGATCAGATCATACTCCTTCGGATGCAACACAGCGGGCTTGTTGTTGTGCCGTATCGCCCAGGCAATGCCGGGTACCTGCAAAACATCACCTACCCGGTGCTCCTGGGTTTTCACGAATATGTAGGAATTGAATAGCGGCACTTCCACCTTTTTCTTTCGGTCGCTCCACTGACGCAGCACCTTCTGCATAGGAAGGAAAACTTCAAAGCCTCTTTTGGTCAGGAACTGCGCCACCTTTTTTTCATGGCGGCTTTTGGTATAAAAAACAAACCAACGCGGATTACTCATTGCCCCGGGCAGCCATTCATTTGAGGGGTGGCCGGGCGACCGAGGTGCAGACTTTTACAGGTATTCAGTACCATGTGTGAAACAGGTTAAACCGGCCGTAAGGTGTACGAACCCTATTCACGCAAATATAAATGAACCACTCGTTTAATCCCTCACGACTGACATTTCTATACCAGGATTTTGAACAGGTTTATGTACTTTCGATGCTGTTAACCTTTACAGCACAAAAATACCAACTATGCATTCTATCAAACCCTGCATTCTGGCAATCTTGATGTCCGCTGTGCTTTCAACTTCCTTATCGGCTCAAAAATCAAATAAGGATACAGCAGCCATCAAGGCTGTAATGGCGAATCAACAAGCCGCCTGGAACCGGGCCGACATCAACGCCTTTATGGAAGGCTACTGGCAATCGGACAGCCTGAAATTTGTCTCCCAAAAAGGGGTAACCTACGGCTGGAACAAGACACTGGAAAACTATAAAAAGGGCTACCCTACACCCGAAGCCATGGGCCAGCTTACGTTTACCATCCTCATGCTCGAGCTGCTTTCGCAGGATTCAGCCTTCATGATCGGCAAGTGGGAATTAAAACGCGCAACCGATTCACCGGGAGGACATTTTACCTTGCTGTGGAAGAAAATCAACGGAAAATGGGTTATCGTGGTAGACCACACATCGTGAAACCGACAAATTTCAGCCTTTTACACCCCTGCTATCACACCGTATCCAACCAAACTTTCTCCAAAGGCTGTTGAACCATCGGGGATTCTGACTATTTTTACAATGATTTGATACATTCTCCCGGAGCCCGAACCTAACAAACCGAGTTTCTGAAGGATTTATCAATCACGGTTTAATTAATCACTTTATCAGTAAAAAAATGAACATTTATGTTGCCAACATCCCTTTTAAAGCAACCGAAGCAGAATTGAAGGGACTCTTTGAACAGTATGGTGAAGTTAGCTCTGCTAAAATCATCCTCGACAAATTTACCCAGCGCAGCCGTGGATTTGGCTTTGTTGAAATGGCTGACGACTCGTCCGCACAAAGCGCCATCAGCCAGTTGAACGGTGCCGACTTCATGGGCAAGAACCTCGTAGTAAATGAGGCCCGGCCCCGCACCGATGCACCCCGCGGAAACCGCAGTGGCGGTGGGTCCAAGAAAAATTTTAACCGGGACTATTAAGATTTTCTGATAACCTGCAAAAAGCCCTGGCCACAGTCGGGGCTTTTTTATTGCCTGTTTTGTTAGCCGTGAAACGGCCATCCGAAAAATTGTGAGCCACTGCTTGACCTTCTGAAACGTATTTCTTAAACTTTGTGCATACCAACCAAATACGACTATGAGTGTTGTTACCGATGTTGAAAAATGGGGTAACGCTCACCGCCCCGGCTTTCTTGATTTTTTCCGGATCATTCTGGGCCTTTTTATTACCTACAAGGGCCTGGCGTTCATCACCAACATGGATGAACTGGAGATGACGGCCTCCGGTTTTAACATGTGGTTTGCCGGTGCCACACTCGCCCACTATGTGGTATTTGCTCACATTCTTGGGGGGCCGCTGATTGCGTTCGGTCTTTTTACCCGGGTGGTCAGCGTATTGAATCTACCCATTCTCATTGGGGCAGTAATTTTTGTGAATGCCCCGAAAGGATTTTTAAGCGTTGGAAATCATATGGACCTGGAGATATCGCTAATCGTATTAGCCGGATTGATCATCTTCACCATATTCGGGGCCGGCAAGTATTCCATCGATGCCAAGCGCAGGCGCAAAGTTGAACAGGCTGTTCAGGGCAACGCAAGTTAAGCCGATTTCAATTCAATGATAGTAAGTTCGGGGGGGATACCTACCCTGCCGGGGTAACCAATGTACCCAAAACCCCGGTTGACGTAAAGATACTGGCTGCCTTCCTGGTACAGGCCCGCCCACTGCTTATACACATATTGTGAAGGGCTCCATTTAAAATTACCAATCTCAACACCAAACTGGAAGCCGTGGGTATGTCCTGCAAAGGACATATCAATATCCGGATAGCGGGGACGAACCTCCGCATCCCAATGGCTGGGGTCATGTGAAAGCAACAGCTTTACAGCCGCATCTTCAGTTCCTGCGTATGCTTTGTCGAGTTGACCGTACTTTGCAAAACGGCCGGCACCCCAGTTTTCAACACCAAGAATGGCCACACGCTCTGAGCCCAGTTCGATGAACCGGTTTTCATTCATCAGCAAATCAAATCCCAACAGCTTATGTGCCTCAACCAAATCCCTGAAGTTTTTACGCTTTGCTTCAACGCCCGCCCATGATTTATAATCACCATAATCGTGATTTCCGGTGACTGAAAAAACGCCTAATGGAGCCGTAAGCTTACTGAACAACCCGATGTACTCCCTCACCTCACTTGTCTCATTATTCACCAGGTCGCCTGTAAAGAATACCAGGTCAGGTTTTTCGTTCATAAACAGTTCGACCCCTCCCTTCACTGCCGTTTTACTAAAAAAGCTTCCGGAATGAATATCTGAAATTTGACCGATGCGGATGCCGTTAAATGCTTTGGGCAGGTTGGGCAGGTAAATTGATTTTCTGCGGATGCGGTAGTCATGAGCACCGGAAAGTATACCATAAGTCATCGCGGCAAACGGTATGGTAGCCGTGATCACAGCCGCTTTGGCCAAAAATTCTGAACGCGGAATTTTTGTACCTGTCGTCTCTCCTCCATCAGGCTGAATATACCGGGCGAGCCAGCGGATACCCCGCTGAAGGTCATCGATCAGTACAAACAGAACCCCAAAAATCTTGGAGAAATAAACGATAAATACTCCTGTTAAAACCAGGTTGCGCAATTGCGATCCGTACTTGTACGGGTCACCATAGGCATACCAAAAAATTGAAGTGAAGGTTAGTGCAGTGAAAATCCAGAAACCATATCGGGCAAAACCTTTCCAGCCGGCAGTCCACTCCTTGCTTACCGTAACAACCGCCTGATAAACGTACACGTCAATCAGCAGAAGAATAAACAGGATAAAGAGGAAAGCCATGAATTTTTGCATTACAAATTTTGGCCGATCGAAACCTACCCGATGCCGAGCCTCTTGTTTAACTTTTCAACAAGCAGGTACATAACCGGAACCACTACCAGCGTGAGGAACGTTGCAAACGCAAGGCCGTGTATAATTGTCCACGATAGCGGGCTCCAGAAAATAACGCTGTCTCCACCAATATAGAAATCGGCATCATAGCTGGTAATGAATTTAATGAAATCGATGTTGATCCCAACGGCCAGCGGCATTAACCCTAAAATGGTGGTGATGGCCGTAAGCAGTACCGGGCGCAAGCGGGTTTTTCCGGCTTCAGCAATCGCATCCATAACAACCGGCAACGGTAATTTATCAACGTTTAACTCCTCCTTCAGGCGTTTTTTCTTCAGTTCAATAAAATCGATCAACACAATGGCGTTGTTCACCACAACACCCGCCAAGGAAATCAAACCAACCATGGTCATGATTACCACAAAATCCATTTGGAAAATGAACAATCCCAGAAATACACCAATGGTACTGAATAATACAGATGTCATAATAATCAGCGGGGCGGTAATCTTGTTAAACTGGGCAACAATAATGAGAAAGATGATAAATACCGCCAGTGCCAACGCTCCTGAAAGAAAACTCATTTCTTCCATTTGCTTTTCCTGCTCCCCTCCGAACCTAAACGAATAGCCGGGGGGCATCCGGTAATCAGCCAGCAACTCTTTTATCTGGTCGTTGATCTGTGTGGCATTGTACCCACCCAACACGTTGGAACTGATCGTTATCACCCGCTTCAAATCCTTTCTTCTGACCGAACCATACGATGAACTCAATTCAGCTTTGGCAATGGAAGAAATCGGCACCTGGGAAATTTTGCCTGTGCTCTGGTCGCGGAATGTTATGCTCTTGTTGATGAGTGCATCCAGGTCGTACCGGTAGCGGTCATCGAGCCGAAGCTGAATGTCATAATCATCCTCTCCCTGCTTGAACTTCGAAACCTCCTTGCCATAGAGTGAGGTTCTGATTTCATTGGCAACAGAGTAGGATGAAAGTCCGAACCGCCTCGCCTTTTCACGATCAATATCGATAACCAATTCAGGCTTGCCGGTTTCAAGGTCAGTTTTCAGTTTTTCAATTCCCTGGATGCCCGACTCGTTGATTTTCTTCTTCATATCTTCCGATATGCGCACCAGCGTGGAGAAATCTTCTCCTGTAATTTCAATGTTAACCGGCTTGCCCGTAGGGGGACCGTCAGCATTCTTATCCACCGTTACGGTAACTCCGGGATACTGACCGATAGCTGCACGCACTTCTTCCATAATGGTGTTGGTGCTCTGGCCGTTTCGGTATTTATAGTCAACAAAGTTTACGGTAATGCGCGCTTTATTCGGAGTATCCGACATGCCGATGTTGGACGGGTCGTTCGGATCGCCAGTACCCTGCCCCACGTTGCCGATCACTGACTCGACAATAGACTCATACGGCTTAACCAGTGTAATCACCATATCCTCAATCCTCTCGGTAAGCTTGTTGGTCACTTCAATGTCCGTTCCGGTTGGATATTCGATAAAGATATTGACGTACTTCGGCTCGTTGATCGGGAAGAAGATTACTTTAGGCGGAAATACCACCAACAGGGCAATCGAAAGAAACAACATAATGATAGTCCCCGCGAGGTAGACCTGCGGATTCCTTCCCTTTAATGCAGTGTTGATGATTTTTGAATACCGGCTTTCCATCCGGGGAAGAATTTTGGTTTGAAACAGATGCGTAACAGGGGCAAAAACATAAATATTGAGCAACGTTAACGCTGCGGCAATCAGCAAGATGTTTCCAAACCAGAATACCTTTACGGCAATAAAGAGCCCCCCGACAACGACCAATGCCAGCACCATACGGTGTGTTTTCCTTCTACTCTTATCCTCGCTGTCACGTTCATGTTTCATAAACATCGATGCGATAACCGGAGTAACCACCAACCCAACAAATAACGAAGAAGAGAGCACGACAATAAGCGTGATGGGAAGGTACTTCATAAACTCGCCCATAATGCCCGGCCACATGGCCAGGGGCAAAAAGGCAGCGAGCGTTGTTGCCGTTGATGCAATAATAGGCCATGCAATTTCACCGGTGCCCAGCCGAACTGCGCTTTTCAAATCGTAGCCTTCTTCATACAGACGGTACACGTTCTCCACCACCACAATGCCATTATCCACCAGCATGCCCAATGCCATGATAAGGCCGAACAACACCATCATATTAATGGTGTACCCCAAAAAGCCAAGAATGAGGAATGACAAAAACATCGACAAGGGGATGGCGATCCCCACAAAATAAGCGTTACGAATGCCCAAAAAGAGCATTAACACTCCCACCACCACCAGCACTCCTGATATAATGTTATTCTCCATGCTGCTCACCATCTCCTTGGTGAATGACGACTGATCATTCGTGATGGTGATTGATAAATCTTTTGGAAACAGGTCGGTTTTGGCCTTCGCCAGAATGGCATTCACTTTATCGGTTGCAATCAGCAGGTTTTTTCCGCTCCGCTTAATTACATCTACCATTACCACGGGCTGCTTCTGCAACCGGGCATAACTCTGCCGCTCCTTGTAATCAAACTCAACCCGTGCTACGTCTTTCAGGTAAACAATATTACCCTTCTCGTGCTTTACCACAATATCTTCCAGTTGCCGCGGATCATTGAACTCGCCCACAACACGTATATTTCTTCGGATTCCGTCATCCAGAATGTTGCCACCGGACAACGTTACATTCTCTGCCTTGATGGCGTCTTCCAGGTTGCCGAAGTTTAACTCGCGGGCTTCCAGTTCGTATGGATCAACCTTAACTTTTACTTCTCGCTCATCAATGCCTCTGATCTCCACCTTTGATATCTCCGAGAGCTTCTCAATTTCATCTTCAAGGTACTCAGCAAACCGCTTTAGCTCTTCTAATTTGTAGTTTCCCGAAAGGTTGATGTTAAAAATCGGAAACTCAGAAAAGTTTAGTTCAAACACATTCGGATCAGCCGGTAAATCGGTAGGTAATTCAGGCTTGGCCTTATCTACGGCATCCTTCACTTTAGTGAGCGCGTCCTGCACAGATGTTTTCGGATCGAACTCAATAATAATGGTGGAATAGTCCTGCACAGAAGTTGACTTGATGTTATCAACTTCTGCAATGGTGTTCAGTTCCTTTTCGATCGGGCGGGTTACCAGGTTCTCCATGTCAATGGGTGAATTACCCGGATACGATGTACCGATGTACACCACCGGTTGCTCAATTTCCGGATAACTATCCTTCGGCAAGCTGATGTACGTCATGATACCCATTACCGTAATCAGAAAGGCAAGGAACATCACCGAAGTGCGGTTGTTCAGAGCCAATGATGACAGGCCGAATTCCTTATCGATTTTAAGTTCTTTTTTAGAATCGCTCATGGTTTACCGATTAGTTTTTAGCTACTCCGTTAACGCCTTCTTTCGTGCCGGCTACGACCACTTCAATGCCTTCCGTTAAATCACGATACCCCTCGCTCACGATCATTTCGTTGCCTTCCAGCCCTTCGATAATTTCCGTTTCGGTTTTGGACGTAACACCGGTAGTGACGTGGATTTTACGGGCCAGTTTCTTTTCTCCACGATCATCAACCACAAACACAAATTGGCCATACTCGTCCGTTTGTATAATCCGTGTTGGCACAGCCAGTGCAGCTTCGCTTACATAATCGCGAAGCTGGAGCAGAACTACCTGGTTTGGCTTTACAACAAAGTTTACTTGAGGAAGCTTTACTTCAACAATAAAGGTTCTGTTCTCCGGGTTGATGATCTGGCTAACGGAAGAAATAACAGAGTTCAGCCGTTGATTGGTTGATGGGAAATAAATTTCCACCTGGTCACCAGCTTTGAACTTACCGATAAAGCGCTCTGAAACATCTGCTCTAACGTAGGTGTCGCTCAGGCTAACCAGCCGCACCAGCGGCATGCCGGGTGAGGCAACTTCGCCCTCTTTGGCAGGTAGCTGGTCAACCGTTCCGGAGAATGGGGCTTTTACAATGGCCAGATCGAGCTGTGCCTTTGCTGTCGCTAACTTCCGCTCCAGCGATTCTTTATTATTTTTTGCCTGGAGGTACTGGACTTCTGTACCCACTTTCTGCTCCCAAAGTTTGGCTTGCCGCTCATATACGGAAGTAGCCAGTTCGAGAGCTGTTTTTAATTCTGCGATCGTATTTTGGATGATTTCCGCATCCAGCGAAATCAGGGTTTGACCCTTCGTCACGCTTTGTCCTTCCTGAACATGGACCCGCTTGATCTCTCCGGCCGTTTGCGCAGCAATCAAAACATTTTTTCTGGATTCAACCGATCCACGCACTTCTGTTTTGTGTTCAAACGGGCGTTTCTCGGCTACAAAAGTGGAAACAAGTATAGCCTTATTATTCTGCCGGGCGAACTCCGGATCTAACGCTGTGATTTCCTTTTCCAAGGAGGCAATGGTCTCATTCAAGGTTACCAATTCCTGCCTGGCCTGATCCAGCTTCTTCTTTTTTTCTTCAAGATTTGAAACCTCAGGTTTGCTGCAGGCAGCAACCAGAGCGATAAATGATACGAGGTAGAGTTTATTTTTCATCCTGATCCGGGGTTATTTTTTTGTTGCTGGAACTACAATTTTACCGTAGGCCTTTTCCAGGTCTACTGCAGAGATAAGGGCATCGTAAAGAGCCGAGAAATAATTGGTCTGTGCTTCTTTATAGGCGGCATCGGCATCAATCACTTCAATATTCGACCCAACGCCTTGTTGATATTTCAGAACAGCCACATTGTACACCTCTTCGGCCAATTTCATGTTCTCCTCCTGGGCTTTGAGGATACTCAGATTATTTTCGAACTGCTGACTGTACTGCTCCTGCTCCATGTCAATCTGGTTCTTAACTTGCTCCTGGGTATACATTACCTGGTTTAATTGAGATTTTTTCTGTTGAATAATTTTGCTTTTCCGGAGACCGTCAAAAATCGGCAGGTTCAATCGGAGGCCATAAACACCAAATGTTCTCCAGTTCTCGCCAAAGGCCACAAAATTGCTGAATACAGCTGTTCCATAGTTGGCTCCATAACTGCCGTAGAAATCAAGGGTAGGCAAATACTGAACCTTAGTATTCTTTATATCTAATCCAACAAGCGCTTTGTTAATTTCAAGCTGGCTGTATTCAATCCGGTCATTGTAGTTGAAGTTCTTATTAGAATCTTCACTCAATACTTCCAATTGAATAGTCTGTAGATTATCTGTCAACGTAACGGGTTCCTTCATGGGCATGCCCATCTGGAATTTCAGCAGCTTCAGGCTTATGTCAAGGGCGGTAGTTGACGTTTTAATAGCTTGCGAAATGTTATTGAACTGCACCTGTACACGGTTTACGTCAATTTTTTCAGCAAAACCGTTTTCGTACATGATGCGTGTCTGGCGAAGCAGCGAATCAAGGCGCTGATAATTTTTTCGAACCAGTGCATCGCGTTCACTGTATACGAGTACCGAATAGTAGGCCTTCTTGATGTTGGTTACCAGGTCAATCTGGGTGGCTGTCTTTTCACGTTTCGACAACTCGGTATAGGTACGGGCGGCCTTTAACCCTACAAAGTAGGAACCGCTGAAAATCATCTGCTGCAAATCAACACTCGCCCTGCCCGTATATTTTGTTCCGAACTGCACCGGAGCTAATGCGCCTTCGGGAGCCGATGGATCGAAAATCCGGGCCGGAACAAAGGTGGTGGGAATTTCAAAATTATTACCCAGATCAGCCGCTGCAGACAGTTGCGGAAACCCACTAGATATGTATTCGCTAACCCTAGCTTCGGATGCATCAACAGCCGAACTGGCACTTTTACTGTTTGGATTGTTTATCAGTGCATAATCAATGCACTCCTGTAACGTCATGGGTCGTTGGGCCGCAGCGCGATAGCCGGCAAAACAGATCATTGCAATCAAGATAAAATTTTTCATCATGCAACAGAGGGTTGATTGTTAAGTTCTTTGAGTTTCAGGTAGAGTTTACGTCCTTTCTCCGTAACCAGGCCAAATACAAAATGATCGAAGATTTGCTCCTGCACTTCGGCAAGTTTGAATTGGGCAGGTGGAAAAATTTCATTATTGAAAGCGAGCTGAACCAGCTCAATGCGCATGGCGGCCATCACATCCGGGTTCACATCGGCACGAAAGTACCCATCTGCAATACCCTGGCTCAGGTTTCTGACGATGGACTCACGCAGGTATTTTCGCTTGAAGGTAATCCACTCGCCCCAGGCCTTCGGATGAAACTTCTGGAGGTCATACAACAACGTGGGGTTCATTGTCTCCATATTGTGTTTCAGGCAAACCGAAATATTGGCCAGTTCCTCAATCGGATTTTTTGAACCCTCGCGAATGCCGTCAAACTGCACAATGTTGCGCTCCAGGTGGCTGCGCGAAACCAATAATACCAGTTCCTCCTTATCGGCTACATGCTGGTACAATGTCTTTTTGGAAACCCCTACATGGCGGGCTATGTCGTCCATGGAAATGCTGCGCACTCCGTAACGCATAAACAGCTCTTCGGAACCTCTCAGGATTTTGTCTTTTACGTCTACTTCGTCCATATCAGGGCAAAACTACGGAAACTTTCAGTATTGCAAAAGTTTCCAACGTTTCCTTTAACGCGTAATCCGGCCATTGGTTTAGCTTTTCCTTAAAAATGTCTGTTAATTTTTTATGATCCCGGATCAGTTCCCGGTGAACCCGGTGCGGATGCCTCCTTCGGGATGCGGCACCACCGTTCTTCCATCCTCTGCTTAAACCGCTCGCGCTCTGCCGGGCTCATCCGGCTCCAGCTTCCCTTCCAATGGCCTTTGCCGTGCCCACCGCCTTTGCCCAACCCACTGAACAGAATTTTTGAGAGCACCAGCAAGCCCATGGCTTGCCAAAATGTTAGTACTGGGCCGTTAAACAATTCAGGGATGAGCCAATTCCACAAACTCATGGTTATCCATCCGAATACTGCGACAGCCAGGATCACCAGGGGTATAATCAGGGCAATCTTTACAATCTTTTTCATATTGTGTTTATATGGTTATTACGTTCATTTAGAGTTCATCATAAAAAGCCTGGAGTCGCTGGCGTAATGCCCTGATGGCATACCGCTTGCGCGAAAGAAGGGTGTTAATGGAAACACCGGTTTGCTCGGCCACTTCTCTGAAACTCTTTTCTTCAATTTCATTCTGTATAAATATCTCGCGTTGCTCCGCTGGCAATTCATCCAGGGCATCGGTTATCGCATCCCAAATGGCATCCCGCATCATTGCGCCATCAGGTGTATTACCCAAGTCAGGCAATATTTCGTGAAGTAACAACGGCTCGTCATCAGCGGCACCTGATAACGAGGATAGATCAGCCCGTTGTGGCCGCACCGAATCACGCCTGTACCGGTCAATAATTTTATTCCGGGCCACCGAAAACAACCAGGACGTGACCCGGTCAAACGACTCAATGGTTTCGTATCCGGCAATAAACTGGTAGAAAACATCCTGTAGGATGTCCTCCGCTTCCTCCAGACTGGAAACCCGGTTCCTGATAAAGTTCAGGAGCCGGCCACGTTCTCGTTGAAAAGTTTCTTCCTTAAGCTGCATTGCCAGGTTCATCACCTTCTGCTTTGCAGTAGTAGACGGGGAGAAAATGATTTTAGTGTATTTACTGATTAAGCCTCAAAATAAGTCTTATCAGAAATTCAAATCCGTTATTTTTGGGCTTCCGAAAAATCCACCCCGTTTCGATGGTTTCATTTTTCCGATCAGTCCCCAACACGATTTACGCGGTTGGCCTGCGATCGCCTTTACAAAACACTGATATTCAGAAGCTTATATGGCTGCTGGGTGATGCCGTCTCCCTGCGTGAGTCAGCCCTTTCCGGATATTTCATTGGTCCGCGCAAGGAAATGATTACCCCCTGGAGTACCAATGCAGTGGAAATTACCCAGACCATGGGCATTGCCGGAATCACCCGCATTGAAGAATTTAAACAGGTGGAATCTTCTAACGCCCAGCACGACCGCATGTTGCAGGTTTTGTATACAGGGCTTGCCCAGGATATTTTTACCATTAACCATCTGCCAGACCCGATTCAAGAAGTTGATAACATTCAGGAATATAACATCCGCGAAGGCCTGGCGCTAAGCCCGGAAGAAGTTGACTACCTCAGCCAGGTGAGCATTGAACTTGGAAGAAAACTTACCGACAGCGAAGTTTTTGGTTTTTCTCAGGTTAACTCCGAGCACTGCCGGCATAAGATCTTTAACGGAACATTCATTATTGATGGAACCGCAAAGGGAGAAACACTCTTCCAACTTATTAAGAAGACATCAAAAGAAAACCAGAATCTGCTGGTTTCAGCATATAAGGACAACGTAGCCTTTATTCAGGGGCCCCGCATCGAACAATTTGCCCCTGCGCGTCAGGATGTTGCCGGCTTCTTCGAAGTAAGCGAGATTGACTCGGTAATTTCATTGAAAGCTGAAACGCATAACTTCCCCACCACCGTTGAACCATTCAATGGAGCGGCAACCGGTTCTGGCGGGGAGATCCGCGACCGCCTGGCCGGTGGAAAAGGCGCACTGCCCCTGGCCGGAACAGCGGTTTACATGACCTCATACCCCCGACTTAGTGAAAGCCGGTTGTGGGAAACGGCATTCAAGGAGCGAAACTGGCTCTATCAAACACCACAGGAAATTCTGATCAAAGCATCGGATGGTGCCTCCGACTTTGGGAACAAGTTTGGACAGCCGCTGATTAATGGCAGCGTGCTCACGTTTGAACACATGGAGGGTGCCTCGAAATTCGGGTTCGACAAGGTGATTATGCTGGCCGGAGGCATCGGGTTCGGCAAAGAAAAAGACAGCAAAAAGGATTCGCTTAAACCCGGTGATGTGATTGTGCTGTTGGGTGGCGATAATTACCGCATTGGAATGGGCGGTGGGGCTGTTTCATCGGTTGCCACGGGCGAGTACGGAAATGCCATTGAGTTGAATGCCATCCAACGGTCAAACCCGGAAATGCAGAAGCGGGTGATGAACGCCATCCGGGCACTGGCCGAATCAGGCAATAACCCGATTATCTCCATTCATGATCATGGTGCTGGCGGCCATTTCAACTGTCTTTCTGAATTGCTGGAAGAAACAGGGGGAACCATTTACATTGACAAACTTCCGGTTGGCGATCCAACCCTGTCGGATAAGGAAATTATCAGTAATGAATCGCAGGAACGGATGGGGCTGGCTATCGATGAAAAGCATATCGACTTACTCAAAAAGATTGCAGACCGCGAGCGTGCCCCGATGTATATCATTGGCCGTGCCACAGGCGACCAACACCTGCAGTTTTTCAGGCAGGGCGCGCCCAAAAAATCGGTTGATTTTAAAGTGAAACACCTGCTCGGTTCATCGCCAAAAACCATCTTAACCGATAAAACCCGGGCTTCTTCATTCCATGCAATCCATTACGATGAAGCCAAAATCAGCGAATACCTTAACCAGGTTCTTCAACTCGAATCGGTGGCGTGTAAAGATTGGCTTACCAATAAAGTCGACCGCTCGGTGACTGGTAAAGTAGCAACACAGCAGACCTGTGGCCCTGTTCAGTTGCCTCTGAACAACCTAGGCGTTATGGCACTGGACTACAGCAGCCGAAAAGGTGTAGCCACTGCAATTGGTCATGCCCCGGCAGTAGCCTTGATTAATCCAGCGGCTGGAAGTCGTGTGGCAATTGCCGAAGCGCTTACCAACATTGTGTGGGCTCCGTTAACACATGGCTTAAAGGGCATTTCCCTAAGTGCCAACTGGATGTGGCCCGCCAAACAACCCGGAGAAAATGCCCGGCTCTACGAAGCTGTGAAATCAGTAAGTGATTTCGCCATTCAACTGGGCATTAACATCCCCACCGGCAAAGATTCGCTTTCGATGACGCAGAAGTACCCTGACGGAGAAACCATCCTTTCACCCGGAACGGTTATCATTTCCGCAGTCGGAGAAGTGAGCGACATCAGTAAAACAGTCACTCCTGCCCTTGCACCAGTAGCTGATTCTAACCTTCTCTTTATCGATTTATCAAAATGTGATCGCCAATTGGGTGGCAGCGCTCTTGCCCAGGTTCTTAATCAGCTTGGCACACAAACCCCCGATGCGACCGCTCCGGAATACCTCGTCAGGTGCTTTGGTGCTCTCCAGGAACTCATAACCCAACAATCGGTACTTGCCGGACATGATGTGTCTTCAGGAGGATTAATCACCACACTGCTGGAGATGTGCTTTTCAGTGCAGGAGATCGGCATCCATGCAGATACAACCTCAATGGGGGATGACCTGGTAATAAGCTTGTTCTCAGAAAACCCGGGTGTTGTTATCCAGGTAAAGGATGAAGCTGCCGTTGGGGCGTACCTTAGTGGCAAAGGAATTCAGTACATATCCCTGGGCAGGGTTATCCAGCAACGCAATCTGATGATCACCCATAACTCCTCTTTGCTCCAATTCAATATCGATGATCTGCGCGATATATGGTACAAAACTTCTTACTTATTCGATCGCAAGCAGCGCCCGGCAACCCACGCTGATAAGCGCTTTGAGAATTACAAGCACCAGCCCTTGAAGTACCGGTTTGCTGAAACATTTACCGGCCAGCTGGCAACCTTTGCCATCAATGAAAAAAGGCGTAGGCCATCAGGCATAAAGGCTGCCATCATCCGGGAGAAGGGAGTTAATGGGGACCGGGAAATGGCGTATTCGTTATACCTGGCCGGCTTTGATGTAAAGGATATTCACATGACCGACCTGGTTTCCGGCCGCGAAGACCTTTCTGATGTAAGCCTGATTGCTTTTGTGGGTGGTTTCTCCAATTCGGATGTGCTGGGTTCAGCAAAAGGATGGGCAGGTTCTTTTTTATTTAACGCTAAAGCGAAACAGGCTCTCGATAATTTTTACAAGCGGACTGATACCCTCAGTCTGGGTGTTTGCAATGGGTGCCAGCTTATGATGGAACTAGGCCTGGTTTATCCGGAACTGGGTAAGAATCATCCGAAAATGCAGGTGAACGGATCAGGAAAATTCGAATCGGCCTTCGTTAACGTAACCATTCCGGCCACCAATTCAATCCTGCTTGGTTCGCTGGCAGGTTGCCGGCTCGGGGTATGGGTAGCCCATGGTGAAGGGCGTTTCAGCCTTCCATCCGATTCAACCCCCATCACAGCAGCCGCTGTTTACTCCTATACGGCATATCCCGGAAACCCGAACGATTCAGATCAGGCGATTGCTGCGGTCTGCTCAACGGATGGCCGGCACCTCGCCATTATGCCGCACCTTGAACGATCGTTATTTCCATGGAACTGGCCATTTTATCCTTCCGACCGAAAGGCCGATCAGATTTCGCCCTGGATAGAGGCCTTTGTAAACGCCCGGAATTGGGTAGCCTCCCGCTAATCTCAAACAAGACAATTGTCATTGACAAGCCTAACCAAAAAGCCTACCTTCATCCTACAAACGATTGGGTATGCGGGTGCTTTATTGGATAGTTGCGATTGTTTTGCCGGGCAGTTCCTGTGTGGGTTACAAAGAATTGCCGGTTGAGTACGATTATAGCTACAAGGGCCAGTTTAAAAAGTACAGTACCTTCGAAATTCTGAGACCTACCAGTTCACAGGATGAAACCATGACCAATGAGATCATTGAGAGTTCCATCCTGTCGCGGATGAAGTTTTTAGGGTATAAACAAACCGATCACCGCCCTCATTTGCTGGTTAGTTTTAAAATGTTTCCGGATAGCCTGCGCTTCAATGGGTACATCCAACCTGAGATTGAGGAGTGGATTAAAACACAGGACGAAAACCTGAAGTACGATCAGAAAAAATTTAACCTGAATACCGGAACCCTGCTCATTCAGTTTTTTGACAGGCGGCAAAACCGCTCGATCTGGCAGGGATACGCAACCTCCGTTTACGGGTCAATTGATTACAACAACAACCGGCAACTTCGCAATGCAGTGATTTCCATCCTCGACAAATACCGGTTTTGGGCCGAGGGATTTATTGATGGCACGGCTTCTTCCAGGCCCACTGATCTCTGAATTTTGATTTATCCCTTCTTTTTTCCGGGGAGGGCAATTTTCACAAAAATAATTCTACCTTTGCAATCCAAAATTTAAGGGTTTTGGCCTGTTTTGAGGGTTTTGACCTCTTTGGAATTGTCCGATGGTGTAACGGTAGCACAGAAGATTTTGGTTCTTTTAGTCAGGGTTCGAATCCTTGTCGGACAACAACTACCCGGGTAAAACCGGGTGATCACTTTGCAACATGGCAGTTAAGTTATTCAGCGGAAGAGCCACTACCTACCTGGCAGAAAAAATTGCCCACGCCTATGGCGAGCCTTTGGGGAGTGTGAACTATCAGCAATTCAGTGATGGGGAAATGTCGCCACACATTGCCGAGTCGGTTCGCGGCCATGAAGTCTTCATTATTCAATCCACAATTCCTCCGTCCGATAACCTGATGGAGATGTTATTGATGGTAGATGCGGCTAAACGAGCCAGCGCCTCCAGCGTTAATGTAGTAATTCCATACTTTGGCTACGCCCGCCAGGACCGCAAAGACAGGCCACGCGTTTCAATTGCCGCCAAATTGATTGCCAACCTTATATCGGCAGCGGGTGCCGATCGCATCATGACCTGCGATCTGCATGCCGACCAGATTCAGGGTTTCTTTGATATCCCCGTGGACCACCTGGACGGATCGTACATTTTTGTGCCTTACCTCAAATCGCTGGGCCTTGATAACATAATGTTCGCCACCCCTGATGTTGGCGGCATAAAAAGAGCCCGGAGTTTTGCCAAGTTTTTTGATGCTGAACTGGCTGTCTGCGATAAGTATAGAAAAGAAGCCAACCAGGTAGAATCCATGCGCCTGATCGGTGAAGTGGAAGGAAAGGACGTAGTGCTTGTTGATGACCTGGTGGATACCGCAGGAACCATCTGCAAGGCTGCCGCTTTGCTTAAAGAAAAAGGTGCACGCTCGGTGCGTGCAGCCTGTACGCACCCCGTACTGTCCGGCAAAGCGTATGAGAATATTGAAGGTTCGGTATTGGAAGAAATTGTAGTGGCCGATACGTTACCGCTCAAGCACAAATCGTCAAAAATAAAAGTACTTTCTGTATCCGATCTGTTTGCAAAAGCGATCCGTAAAATTCACGACCACGAGTCGATCAGTTCATTATTTATCCGTTTGTAAAACAATTAAACTAAATCAAATAAACTATGAAAACTGTTGAGGTTGTAGGGTATAAACGAGCGAATCTCGGCAAGTCACAATCGCAGCAACTGCGCAACGAAGGTAACGTTCCTAGCGTGTTGTACGGTGGAGACAAGCAAGTTCACTTTTATGCCCCCATGATTCTGTTCCGCGAGTTGGTATACACCAACGAAGCGCACTTCGTTCACTTAAACATTGAAGGAGAAGAATGCAAGGCCATTCTTCAGGAAGTTCAATTCCATCCGGTAAGTGAAGTTATCCTTCATGCCGATTTTTTAAAAATTGAAGAGAACCGGAAAGTAAAAATGAACATTCCGACCCGGATGGTTGGCAAAGCCCCGGGGGTTGATAAAGGGGGAACGCTGGTGAGAAAGAAAGCTTCATTGAAAGTGTACGGCTTTCCTAAGGATATGCCCGATCACATTGATGTGGATGTCAGCACCCTGGATTTCCACCATGCTGTAAAAGTTGCCGATATGAAAATGGATAGGCTTGAGTTCCTTGATCCCAAACAGTCGGCAATTGCAGCCGTTGAAGTTCCCCGTGCAGCTAAAATGGCTGCTGAAGAAGAGGCAGCCGCTGCGGCAACCGCTGCTCCTGCCGAGGGTACTGCCGCTCCTGCTGCCGGTGCAGCAGGTGCTGCTCCTGCTGCCGGAACGGAAGCAAAGAAAGCCGAGGCTCCGAAGAAGGAAGAGGGAAAGAAATAAGTTGCATTTCCCTGAAACCAAAAAATCCTGTTGCTGCAAAGGGACAGGATTTTTTTATTGCTTTACATTATGAAATACCTCATTGTTGGTTTGGGGAATATCGGACCCGAGTATGAATTCACCCGGCACAACATCGGCTTCCTGGTGCTTGACCAGTTGGCTGATAAGTACCATGCTGACTTTACCGTTGCCCGCTATGCCGAAAAAGCTGAATTCCGGTTTAAAGGGAAACACATTCATTTGATTAAGCCGACAACCTATATGAACCTAAGCGGCAAAGCAGTTGCGTACTGGCTTAAGGAACTCCACCTGGAACCTGAACGGTTGCTGGTCATCGTGGATGATCTTGCCCTCCCATTTGGAAACTTGCGCCTGAGGCCTAAGGGAAGTTCAGCAGGACATAACGGCCTGAAAAGTGTCGAAGAAACATTGGGAACAACCCTTTATCCACGCATTCGGTTTGGTATCGGCAACGCTTACCCCAAAGGCCATCAGGCCGATTACGTGTTGAGCTATTTCAGCAAGGAAGAATTTAATCAACTTCCGGTTCTGTTGGACAAGGCCTGCCAGATGGCACTCTCCTTCATTTCGATCGGGGCTGAAAAAACAATGAGCCTGTACAACGATTAGCACCAGCCAAATATGCTAACTCACTGTTGAGCCCGGTGAAACCTCCGAGTCAGGCTGAAGTAGTTTAAGTTTCCCATCGGCATCTTCCGCCATCAACACCATGCCCTGCGACATCATGCCCATCATTTTTCGTGGTGCAAGATTAGCAATAAGCGTCACCTCTTTACCCAGCATGCCTTCCGGTGTGTAATGCTTTGAAATGCCGCTTAAAACAGTTCGCTGATCCAATCCGGTATCAATGGTAAGTTTTAACAGTTTGTCCGATTTCTCCACACGCTCGGCAGCAATCACTTTTCCGACACGGATATCCAGCTTGGAAAAATCTTCAATGGTTACTTCCGGTTTTAAAGGTTTTAAAGATGCAGGTTCGGTCATTTCCTGTTTTGGTTTTTTCAATTTTTGAATTTGAGCATCAATCTCCTGGTCTTCGATCATTCTGAAAAGCAACTCAGGTTGTGCCAGGTTATGATGTTGGGGGATAGTGTGCACCAATTCCCCCTTCTTCCACAATGTGTTCCAGGCAGCATCAATTCCTAAACTGTTTAGTTGCTGCCTGATCTTTACGGACGTGTCAGGAAGAAACGGCTGACAGGCCACGGCAATGTTGCCCACTACGGTTAAGGCATAATTTAAAATACAACCCACAGCCTCCATATCCTCTTTGGCAAGCTTCCAGGGTTCGGTATCGGCCAGAAACTTATTTCCGATTCTCGCCAGGTTCATCATATGGTATTGTGCTTCCCTGAAACGAAATTCTTCCAAACCACGGATCATTTCACTCACCGATTGGTTCAGATCGGCATGCGCTTTGGTATACGTACTGAGGATTTTCTTTCGTGTATCCGTAGTTGCCGGGAGTTCGTGCTCAGAGGGCACCACCCCGTTAAAATATTTCCAGGTAAGCACCATTACCCGGTTTATAAAGTTACCAAAAATGGCTACCAGTTCACTGTTTACCCGTTGCTGGTAATCCTTCCAGGTAAAGTCAGCATCTTTGGTTTCAGGGCTGATGGAAGTCAGCACATACCGCAGTTCATCCCGTCTTCCCGGAAAATCAGCCAGGTATTCGTGCAACCACACCGCATGGTTTCGTGATGTTGAAATTTTATCCCCTTCCAGGTTAAGAAATTCGTTGGCAGGCACGTTGTCCGGCATGATGAACCCTCCTGCTGCTTTGAGCATACACGGGAAGATGATGCAGTGAAAAACGATATTGTCCTTTCCGATAAAATGAATCAGGCGGGTTTCAGGGTCTTTCCAGTATTTCTCCCAGTCATCCCCTTTCAACTCCTTCGTGGCCGATATATAACCAATGGGCGCATCAAACCACACATACAATACCTTACCGGAAGCATCGGGCAGGGGCACAGGTATACCCCAATCCATATCGCGTGTAATTGATCGTGGCTGAAGCCCCTGATCGATCCACGACTTGCATTGTCCGTACACATTGATTTTCCAATCGGCTTTATGCCCTTCAATCAACCACTCCTTAAGCCAGTTTTCGTAAGCATCCAGGGGAAAATACCAGTGTTTGGTAGGCCTTAGCACCGGGGCTTTACCGGAGAGCATTGATTTCGGGCCGATGAGCTGCCTCGGACTAAGGGTAGACCCGCACTTTTCGCACTGATCACCATAGGCGCTGGGATGTTTGCAATTCGGGCAAGTACCTGTGATGTAGCGATCCGCCAGAAAAATTCCTTCCTGCTCATCAAAGTACTGCTCAGACACTTCTTCCCGGAAAATTCCTTTTTGATGGATGGTGGTGAAGAAATCCTGGGCTGTTTTGTAATGACCTTCGTTTGATGTTCGCGAATAGATGTCGAATGCTATTCCAAAGTCGGCAAACGCCTTTTTCATCAGGCTGTGGTACTTGTCAACAAATTGTTTTGGAGAAACCCCCTCCTTCTTCGCTCCCAGGTTAATGGCCACTCCATGTTCGTCAGAACCACAAATGAATATTACCTCCTTGCCTTTCAAGCGCAAGTACCGAACGTAGGTGTCAGCCGGCAGGTACGCTCCGGCAATATGCCCGATGTGCAGCGGACCATTGGCATAGGGCAATGCAGCCGTAACCGTGGTGCGCTTGAATTTTTTAATCATACTAAATTCCTAAAATAGGGTGTGCAAAGATGAGCATTGAACAGGAGCAATAAAAATCAGCGTCAGGCTTTGTCTGACTGAGGGGCCTGGAAGGTTACACGAAATTCGGTGTAGCCTTCGGATGTCATGCCTAATCCAATAGAACCGCCAAGGCGTTCGGTAGCCAACTTGCTCAGGTAAAGGCCGATGCCACCTGTTCCGGAACGTTCAGAAGCACGCGAAAACATTTGGAAAATCTTATCGGGATGAACCTGTGCAACACCGAGGCCGTTATCAATAATCTTAACTTCCAACTGCCCGTTCTTATGTTCAATTTTTATCCGTGCAAACGGATCGACACGCTCTGAATCGTTATAAAACTTTATCGAATTATCAATCAGGTTTTCAAGGATTATCCGAATCAAGGCCCGATCGGATGTGAAGATCAGGTTCTTATCAACTTCTTTTTTTATGACAAACCGGGGGGGTAGTCCTCGTTTTGACTCTACGATAATAATCTCATCAACCAGGGCTCCAAGGTTAATTGGTTCGTACGTTAGTGTAGCGTTATTGATCTGATTGACAATCACAAGGCGGGTGAGTATTTTATTAAGTTTATCGGCCGTTTCATCCAGTTTCTTTAGGTAATCCAGCGTGGTGGCGTCTTTTGTCTCCATGATGGCCAGGTTACAAATACCTTTCAGGCTGGCTAGGGGTCCGCGGATATCGTGGGAGGTTTTGTAAATGAAATTGTCGAGTTCTTCATTTACTTTCTGAAGGCTGGCCGTTTTTTCCTTCACTTTCTTGTCGAGGTCGGCATTTAATACCTGCAACTCCGTTTTGGCTACGGAGAGGGCTGTGTTAACCCTGCGCACCACCCGGTTGCTCCGGTATAAAACAAACACCAGCAAGGCAGCCAGAAAGGCAATAATTCCGATAGCCACATTCAGCATACGTTGCCGGGTGATCACCTCCTCTTTGGCGGCAATGGTTGCTATGTTCTGGCGTTCAGCAAAGTTGGTTTGCAGTTCTGCGATCTTGTCAATAAGGCGTTCACTGTATATGCTGTCCTTTAGGAAAATGTACTTTCGTTGGTACGCAGACGCACTTGCAGGATCATTGATCTGATGATACAAAAGGGAAAACTGACGGTAGGTATCAATCAGCAATTCGTTATAATGATTAGCCGTTGCAATTTGCTCGGCCTGCATTAAGGCATTCGCAGCTTTATCGGCCTTGTTGGTAGCAATATAAATCTTACCCAAATAGACCAGATTCTCCGATTCAAATCGAGCATTGTTGGTTGCTTTTGATGTTTCTAATGATTCATCAAAATAGCGTATCGCTTCATCATACTGCTCCATTCCAAAATTGGCGACCCCCATGCCAAACTTACCAGAAATCATAACATGATCCTGACACGCATTGCCGCATAATTCAAAGGCACGCTTAAATGTTGTAAATGCTTCGCTGAAATTTTTCATCTGATTATGGCATAACCCTATGTTAATTAATTGCTGCGCAACAAAACTTTGATCAGGAGACTTCTCCAGATATTCCAATGCTTTTGAGTAAAACTCAAGGGCTTTGGGATAGTTTCTGAGTTTAAAATAAACAAGGCCAATATTGTTCAGCGTCACAGCAATTTCTTCAATATCGCCATCCTCCTCCCTCATCATCAGGGTTTGAAAATGATATTCCAATGCCTTGTCATACTCAGCTTGAATAGTAAATGCAAGGGCAAGGTTGTTAAGAATTCTTTTTTGCTCATCGCGAAAGTTGTTGGCCTTTGCAATGCGAAGGGATGGTGAAAGAATCTTAATTGCTTCTACGGGGTTTTCCATCCGGTTGTATAATTGGCCGATCCGTCTTGCTTCCAATGCAATCTTAAAACTGTCACCTCGCTGCATTGCCCATTTGTAGGCTTGATTGCTGTACTGCAGGGCTTGTTCATAATCTGTATCAAAGTATTCTCTTGCAAGTTCGGTAAGCAGATCAAATTGTTCTTCTCCCTGACTGTTATTTAGCCGAGCCTTGAGGGAATCGACCCGCTTCTGTGACTGTGCCGATACAAGTTGGGGATATAATAAAAGGGCTGCTAGAAGAATGAAAGGGCTAATAGCCGAGCGAACAAAATTTATTTGGTACACGTGTAATTAAAGAAAATTATTACATGAAAAAGTTTCATTGCAGCCAACCATCTTTGGGTCACAATTTAAGTAAAAACAAAACAAAACAAATATTAACCTTAACCCCAACTACTATGAAAAAGTTATTCTACCTCGTAATGTTCATCATGACTGTTTCACTGACTGTTACTGCCTGTGCCGAAGAAGAAATTGCTCCTTCTACCGAACTTGAAAATGGTGGCGGTGTAGGCAACACAGGAGGGTATTGATTAAAGGTATCTACACTGGATAAATTTGGTTATTCCAATTATATCGTGTGGTCCCTCATCAAATTCCGTTAATCAACAGCATAAAGTCATGAAAACGAAGATTATTACTTTGTTAGCAGTTTCTGCTCTGGTTACCTTGTCATTCACAATTATTTCAGTGAAGCAGGCTGAAACGAAGACTGAACCCGCTGGTGCTACCAACTCCTCCGTTCAAAACGAACCTATCGGAGGATTTGCTTCTGAAGACAAGTACTAAACTAAGGTGCTGATAATCAATTGATTAAACATCCCGCCCACCGCGGGATGTTTTTTTATTTAAAGTTCCATCCGGTTTAAATGGATTTAATACACCACTTAAGGCCCCCAACAACAAAATCTTAGTTTTAAGTCCAGAATAAATCACAATACCGGATATATCCTTGTTATGTTTTCCAATCATTCCTGGGATT
>JBBINY010000011.1:0-35610 GCA_037443645.1 Cytophagales bacterium | reverse complement strand
AGGAGTTTTATTAAATAGCCGGATCCCATTTCCACCCTCTGTGGTACCAACTACACCAGTCTTGTATTTATGCCTCACTTGCATTTGCATTTACAACGTACACCTTATCCCTTTACTCTCTGAACTCAAAGTCTAGCCACACTCCGGCAAAGAATCAATTATCAGAATATACATGCATGGGTGTTTCTACCTTGTAGATGACAGTTCAACCAGGTATGAACAGCTAATATTAACCGGTTATCGTCCAGTATTCTTGCCCTAAAAAAATACAGGCGGATTGAACACGCTGAAGGACATGTAATCGTAACGGTTAAAGTGTCACATTAAGGGGTAAATTCTATCAAAAACAGCTCAAACCTTACATCAAAAAACAGGGATTTTTATTCCGGAAGGTCTTGTATTTAAGCAGCCCTTTTGCTACTGAATAAGCAGTTCAAATGGCATTCGTGCCTGTACACCCTGATGGCGTTTGAGAGCCTGCCATTGCTCATAAACCGGATAATACGCACCTAATTCCTCCTTCAATTTCCCGGTCTTGGCATTGCTTTCCAGCGAACCGAGGAATTGCTCTATAAACGATTTACGCACCGGGTAATATCGCACGTTGTAGTTCTCACTGATGCCGGCTGCCTCAGCCGCAATTGCCAGTGCGTCATTAAATCCTCCCAGCACATCCACCAGGTTTCGTTCTTTTGCCTGCATACCGGTCCACACTCGGCCGCTTGCCACCTTTTTAACATCGTCCTGGCTAACGCCTCTCCCTTCGGCTGCTTTTGCCGTGAAGGTCTCATAAACTTCGTTTGTCCGTTGCTGCCATACCTCTTTTTCCGCCTGCCGCAACGGCCTGCTCAGTGTTACCATCTCGCCAAATTCACCGGTATTTATTTCATCGAACGTTATGCCCAACTTATTACCAAGAAAGCCGCTGGCATCGAATAACACACTGAAGACCCCAATGGAGCCGGTGATGGTGTGAGGTTGAGCAACAATGGTATCGCACCCCATGGCCAGGTAATACCCGCCTGAGGCCGCGTAGTCCGACATGGATGCAATTACCGGTTTTGCTTTTGCCGCAAGTGTCACTTCACGCCACATCACATCAGATGCCTGGAAACTTCCACCCGGTGAATTGATGCGCATAACAATAGCCTTTACCCGTTTGTTCTCCCGGGCTTTGCGTATAGTTTCAGCAAATGTCTCTGACCCGATAACGCCTTGATCGGCTTTACCTGGCAGAATGGTTCCATCCGCAACAATCACTGCAATTTCGTTACCGGACGAACCCTGGCGGGCATAACTTTTAATGTACCGCTTATATCCGATGGTGCTTATCTTATCGGTATCCTTAAGGTTCAGTCGGTTACGGATAGCAGCAAGCACCTCATCGTAGTACAGCAAGGAATCAACCAGGCCGTGTTCCAGGCTAAGGTGGGCATTTCGCGCCAGCATTTTATCGGAAATAGTTTCCAGCCGTTCAACCGGAATACCCCGAGCCTCCGCAATGCGTTCCAGCATGTGCCCATAAATGGAATTAACCAGCTCTGTTAACTGAAGCCTGTTTTCATTACTCATTTTCTCCAGTATGTAGGGCTCCACAGCACTTTTGTAATCGCCAACCCGGAATATCTCAGGTTTGATTTCCAGTTTATCAAAAAGCCGTTTGAAGAAGCTGATCTCTACCGTTAATCCGTTGAATTCCAGTTCACCCTCCGGATTCAGATAAATCTGGTCGGCTACCGAAGCAAGGTAATAGGCCCTTTCCGACATCACTTCCGAGTAGGCGATAATCCACTTACCACTCGCCTTGAAATCTAACAATGATTGCCTGATTTCTTCAATGGTGGAAAAACCGGCCATAGGATAGTTTACATCCAGGTAAATGCCGGAAATTCTACTGTCGGTACTTGCATTTTTGATGGCTTCTTTCAATTGAAGCAGTCCCACGGTGGGTATTTCATTGCCAAAAATGGGCATCCCCTCAAAAGGGTTTTCCACTTGCTGCTCAGTTATTTCCGCATCCAGTTTTAGATGGAGAACCGTGTTGTCTTTGAGTTTTACCTTCTCATCGGCTGATAAAACACCAAGCAGGATAAAGAACAAAACAAAACTCAGTCCGGTGAAGACCGTTAACGCCAGCATCGTGGCCAGGAATGTTCTGAAAAAATTCATCGTTTAATTTTTAAAGCCTCAAAACTACTTACTATCCAATTAAGAAGTAAGTTGGCGCCATGAACAAGGTTTACCTGCTGTTGGGAAGCAATCTGGGTAACCGCCAGGAAAACCTCGAAACCGCGCAACAGCAAATCAGTCGGCAAGTCGGGCCAATTGTTACACGGTCATCGGTTTACGAAACCGCGCCCTGGGGTAATGAAAATCAGGGAATGTTTTACAATCAGGTGATAACCGTAAACACCAGCCTTAACCCGCACGAACTTCTATCTGCAACCCTCGCTATCGAAAACGTATTGGGCAGGATCCGTATTGAAAAATTCGGAGCGCGTAATATTGACATCGATCTGTTGTTCTATAATAATGCAGTTATTCAGACCGCTGATCTGACCGTTCCGCATCCCTCCCTCCACCTCAGGCGGTTCACGCTTGTTCCACTAAATGAATTGGATCCGGGGTTTATCCACCCGGGGCTTCACAAATCCGTACAGCAACTGCTTAACGAATGTCCGGATAACCTGTCAGTTTCAAGAATTTATTAAAGACTGGCTGTTTCGGCCTGGGGTGCAATTTTCTTAACAAGGCCTTGAAGTACTTTGCCAGGTCCGCATTCTATAAATTCGGTTGCCCCATCGGCACTCATTTGCTGGACCGACTGCGTCCAGCGTACCGGTGCAGTGAGCTGAGCCACCAGGTTTTTCTTGATTGCTTCCAGATCAGCCGAAGGCCGTGCGTTTACATTCTGGTACACCGGACAAACCGGTTTATTGAAAACCGTTGCTTCAATGGCAGCAGCAAGTTCAATGCGGGCAGGCTCCATGAACGGTGAATGAAAGGCCCCACCCACCTGCAACGGTAATACCCGCTTGGCACCGGCAGCTTTTAATTTCTCTCCTGCCAACTCAATACCTTTTACTGAACCCGAAATAACCAGTTGTCCCGGACAATTGTAATTGGCTGCTACCACCACATCACCTTCTACCGAAGCGCAAACATTCTCCACTACCTGATCATCCAGCCCCAACACGGCTGCCATTGTGGAAGGAGTACGTTCACACGCTTTTTGCATGGCCATAGCACGCTGATAAACCAAACGTAAACCATCTTCAAACCCAAGCGACCGGTTGGCCACCAGGGCCGAGAATTCGCCCAGCGAGTGACCCGCAACCATATCCGGCCGAAATGTGTCGTTTGAAAGAGCCACTGCAACTGAATGAATAAATATTGCCGGCTGGGTAATCTTAGTTTGCTTCAACTCATCGGCTGTGCCGGTAAACATGGTTTTGGTAATATCAAAACCCAGCACCTCGTTCGCTTTATCGAAATAAGATTTTGCTTTTGGGTTTGTGTCGTAAAGATCTTTGCCCATGCCGGTGAACTGCGCACCCTGCCCCGGAAAAATATATGCTTTCATTGGTAGTGATTTCAGGGCAAAATAACGATCGGATTACGTATCTAAAAATCTTGATTTCCATTGTGCCGATGGCAGCCAGCAGGCTTCACGCTTGCCAAACCACCGGTATCGGTTTCGGGAAATCCAGTCGTAAACAGGATTCCGGATAAAGCGGGGAATCACTTTAAAGCCGTACAGCAAAGGCCACAGCCCAGAAAGGTGGAGGGCAATCTCCAGGGCAGCATCGCTTTTAATATAATGAGTTTCTCCTCTTAGAAGTACGATGGATTGATGTGAATCCGGATCCATGCCCAGCCTTGTTAAAATATGCTGGCCAAATTCAGACTGCAGGGAGGCAAAACGGAATTTTCCGGAGGGGTCGCGCTTTAGAATAAACTGAACTGACCCGCTGCACAGATTACAAACACCGTCAAATAAAACGATATAGGTGTAAGGCGTCAGGCCTATCTGACCAGGTGAACCCATCCCTTTATGGTTTGCACCCGCTTCTTCGGATCCACAACATTGTACGTAACTTCGGCTGCATAGAAATACACGCCCGGAGAAAGCGGTGTACCACTGTTGTTCCGGCCATCCCATTCAACGTAAATGGAATTCCGGTCATCACCCAGCTTACCGGTGTAGGTGTATACCTCATCGCCCCACCGGTTATAGACTCTGAATTTGACAGCCAGTACAAACCGTGCGCAACGTTTGGCAAGGTTTTCACCTTTTGAGCCGATGGTCAGGTTACGGCATGGATAATTTTCAGGGATCGTACTGTCAAAATCAGGCCTGTACCCATAAGCAGCGAACACATCGTTGCAGTAATCACCATTAGGGGTAAAGATGTTTGGCAATTCGTAATACGGACAATTGTCATTGCAGGTCGGGTCACTCAACTTACTTTCATTCCCTGAACGATCAACCGCGCTGAGTTTGTAACACCGTGCAAAAGATGCCAGGGAGCTATCGTAATAAATGGTATCCCGAATGTTGCTTGCCAGCAGAAAATATTCACCCGTAGTTGTACCTGAGGCATAGAGGTTATAACTGCGTACATCATCGCGACATACCGGGTCAGTTGGCCGGTTCCACTTTACAACATTTACAAATCTATCAGGGCTGCACCCGTACGTGTTGTAAAATTCTTCACATTTGATGACGAACGGGGTAAGCACCGGCTTGCAGGGAGGATCGTCATCACGGGGCTTGGCGCATATGATCTGGCTATAATTCTCCAACGGTTCACCAATAGCAGGATTTCCGTACCCTCCCCTTACTTTAACCCGGTAGCAATAAAATGTATTATCATCAAGGGGTACATTATTCCATTGCCCTGAGTCAACGTATACAAATCCCGATGTAAAGACATTCACGCTGTCAATGAGAACCATTTCACTTTCAGTGGCATTTTCCGGACCACGGAAAATCAGATGCCGGGGGTATGATTGTATCTGGTTTGACCAGGGAACTACGGCACTCCAGTTTAACTCAATACGCTTGGTTGAAGGTTTCAATTCCAATCGAACCGATGATGCTGTGGAGGATGTATCAATCGGGAACCATGTACCTGGGGTAATTACAGTATTTGAGTAAAGCACAACCTGGTAGTTGAATACATTTTCTTCAGAATTTATACCGTCATCAATAATTGTGGTGTCACCCGGCAATGTACCCGGATGCACTTCTGTCAGTCCGGCATTACCGGCAAACCCGTTGGCTCTCCAAACTTTGTACTCGTATGGCCCAGGAAACTGGCCTGTGTCAATGTCAAAAGGAGATCGCCAGCTTACCCTGATCTCTCCGGCAGCAGGGCTGGTCTTATCCACCGTAACGTGAGTTATTACCGGGGCATCGGCAAGAATTGGGGGTATACAAATCTCCTGCGAAACATAACTTTCGCCCCCACCCGGTGCAGGATACACCGCCACCAGTCTGTAACAGAATTTTGCCCCGACATCTAATCCTCTGCCTGCATTGGTATCGGTAAATGTATTGAATAAGGTGCCTACCTGGCCAATAAGGGTATATCCCAGAAACTCAGGAATGCCTGTTTGGCAACTGTCGGGTGTAAATGTTACGCTATCGACCCTGCGCCAAATCTGTATAGAGGTTGCATTTTGACAGGCATACGATTGCCATCCTAACAAGGCATGGCGGTTACCCAGATCAACGGTAGCGCTGTTCCAAACAGGGGGCGGACCAACCACCCTGATGCGCCAGGTTTTGAAGGTTACCAGCCTGGGAGTGCCTTTATCGGTTATCTTAAATACAACCTGGTACGGCTGATCTTTAATATGAGCGCAAGTGGTTGTCCATGAAAACTGAAGTTGAGCAGGAGGATTAGACGTTTGAAAAACTGCCGGGAAGGGAGTAACCGATGCCGGGGATGGAAATGTAGAGCCAAAAATTTCTGAAAAAGCTTCCAGCTTTACCTCATCGTTATTTGGGTCGATACCAAAAATAGTTTGGTTAATAATTGTACCTGCATCAACACAAATGTCTTCAGGCACCAGCATGTCAGGGCGATCGTTATTGCAATCCTCAACAATAATCTGCATGTCCCTTCTCACAAAGCCGATCCTTACCCACTGCCCATTAATTTTTCTCCACTCGATAATAATAAAGGCTATATTATATTCACCGGCCTGGCAGGGGGCATCCCAAACGATGGTGCCGTCTGAGGGATGAATGGTGAAGGTTGGTGGACCATCACCATTTTCATTACCGGGTGGACAGGTAGCATAACGGTCGGGGTGGTTGGGAGGCCGGTAGCCAACCACAGGTATGCCCTTTTCTGAGAAGGGGATAACAAATTCATAAGAAAGGCTGTCGCCATCCGGATCGAACGCACCCGGATTATGATAAAATGCCTGCCCGCTGCATGCCCGGTCTATCGGTGCAATGAGTAGTTGCGGGCTGTTTTTGTTGCAGATAAACGGATCGATGATCAGTTGCGTCTCCAGGTAGAACATGGTGTTCCCCGAGTTCACCATATTTAACACCCCTTCGTTTCGGTTAGGCTCATTGTACGAAATAATAAATGTGCCGGGGCTGCTGTAGGCGTGGATGTAGGTAAAGGAAGCCGTGGCAATGTTGGGGCCGAATTCCGGAAGCAGGGTATTGGGTGTCTCCGGTACGAGTAAAAAATTACCATCCCCAAAATCAAGTATATCCTTGTCCCCTCCAAACAACACGGGCGAGCCTGAATTGGTGTAAACCCGAACGGTAATTTCATACCGCAGGTCGCCACAGTTCTGTGTGAGCTTCCGAACCGTAATTTGCCCTGCACGCAGGTGAGTAGCCCAAACCGGGGCAGAGATAAACAGGTGCAGCCCAGCCATCCAAAAAAGGATAAGTGCCCACTTCCAGAAACCCCTCATGCCTGCGTTTTGTGTTATCATTGCTTCAAAATGCGGTTACAATATAAAACCCGGAGCCGGATGGAAAAAATCCCCTATCATTAACGATTCGTAAAGGGTTTTTATTTTTAACCGGCAAATCATTTACCTTGTTTTACGGCTAACCCTGAACGTGATGCGAATTGTCGGAGAAGTGTCCCATCCGGAATGTAAGATAACCCTGCTTAACTGGAACAACCGGTACCTTGTAAAACTCGAAAAGGGACTCCTTGAGCAAACCTACAAAATCAGTCAGTTCGAATTAGCGGGGGAAGCCGATCTTTACCAGGTGGTTAACGAAGCGTTTATCAGGAATGCACTCAGGCAGTTCGATGTAATGGAAGCAAACTGGAACCAGGCACTGCAGCATTTGTAAGACCCTGCTTTACCGGAAAGGAAAGCAATAAATTAATAGTATTTTGGCCCCGTGGAAGTCTTAGAGAAGAAGAACAAAAACAAAAAATACCGGCCCATCCTTGACCACATACCGGATTGGCCCGTTTACCAGCTAAGCCGAAACCGCAAGGAGTTTATTGAAGAAGTTGCTCAAAAATCATTTGAGCGCATCAAGCAGCTCAGGCCTAACCGCAGGCAACTGATTGATGACCTGGAGGCCACCGTATACCGGGAGCAGCAACGAATGAAACGCAACCGGTGGCGCGTTGATCCGCCCGATGAACAGAAATTCTGGTCGCGGATAAAAGAAAAACTGGTCGATTTATCCAACAGGCCCGAAGATGATTCCGGAGCAGAAGACATACTCCTTCGGAAGATTGTGAACCGGTATGCCAACGAAATTGCCGGCAACTTCAAGCCCAGTTCATACCGGTTTGCCCGTAGGGTAACCACGTTTTGGTTCAACCGCCTCCTTAACGCATCGCGGGTAAAAAAATTTGGCGCCATTTTCAGAAGCAGGTACACCCTGCGTGATAAAATTCAGATTGTGGGTAAGGTGAAACAACTGCGCAAACTGGCCAGGCATGGAACCATTGTAATGGTACCCACGCATTTCAGCAACCTCGACTCCATTCTCATCGGATGGGTAATTCATGCACTTGGCCTTCCGGCCTTTATCTATGGAGCCGGATTGAACCTCTTCAATATAAAAATCTTTGCGTACTTTATGAATAGCCTTGGCGCCTATAAAGTGGACCGCAGAAAAAAGAACCTGCCCTACCTGGAGACCTTAAAAATGTACTCAAGCCTGGCGATTCAAAAAGGAGCACACAGTTTATTTTTTCCGGGAGGCACCCGTTCCAGATCGGGTGCCATTGAAAAAACATTGAAACGTGGCCTGCTTTCAACCGCCCTTGAAGCGCAACGTAATGTTTATCTCGATACCCCTGAAGGCGAGGCCCAGAGAAAAATCTTTGTTGTTCCTGTTACCCTTAACTACCACTTCGTGTTGGAGGCTCCCGACCTGATTGAAGAGTATCTTTCAGTTAAAGGTCAGGACCGGTACCTGCCCGAGCAGGACAAGTACGGGAGTTTTCAACTGATTCGGTTTCTGATAAAATTTTTTGGCAAGGGTTCTAACATCTCCGTCTCCATCGGCCGGGGTCTGGATGTGATGGGGAATTATGTGGATGATGAAGGAAACAGCCTGGATGCCCAGGGGAGAATAATTAACACCCGAGACTATTTTCTTTCCAACGGACACATTACCGTTGACAAACAGCGTGAAGATGAATACACCCGCATGCTCAGCAACCGCATTGTTGCCGAATACCATCGTATTAACCGGGTGTTCGCCAGTCACCTTGTGGCCTTTGTCGCCTTCGAACTGTGGCAGCAGAAACATCCGAAACTTGATCTGTTCGGCTTATTGCGTTTACCTGAGGAAGACCAGGTTATAGAATATGCCGAATTCCGGAAAGCCTGCAAGCGGGTACGAAAACAAATTTACCACCTGAAGAAAGAAGGAAAAGCAAACCATGCCACACACCTGAAAGGAAAGATCGACCTGGTGATCAGGCATGGTATGGAGAACGTGGGTATTTTTCATCTTAACCGCCCCTTGTTGTTTAACAGGCAGGGAAACATTATCACCCAGGACTTATCCCTCCTTTACTACTATCACAACCGCCTTACCGGCTATGACCTCGAAAAAGTTATCTGACGAAAAACCGGTAGGTGTAATTGGCGCAGGTAACTTCGGCAGCGCGGTTGCTAACTTACTGGCCCGGCAACGCAATGTGCTCCTTTACGCACGCGATGAGAAGACCATTAACCACATCCTCAAAAAACGGGAAAATCGCGGGCACAAAATCAAGAAAAATGTAACTCCGATAAATGACCTTAAGCAACTTGCCCGTGAGTGCGACATTCTCTTTCCCATAGTTCCTTCTTCCCACTTCCGCACCATGATGCGGCAACTTTCGCCTTACCTTCATCCGTATCATGTGCTGATCCATGGCACGAAAGGATTTGACATTACCCTGCCCAAAGGCAACTCCATCGAATCAGTGAATAAACTCAGCCGCAGTCAGGTTAAAACTATGAGCGAAGTAATACGTGAGGAGAGCGTTGTGGTGCGCGTAGGTTGCCTGGCAGGGCCAAACCTCTCCAAAGAACTTGCTGCCCGCCACCCTGCCGCTACCGTTATTGCCAGTCACTTTAATGAGGTGATCAGCATTGGTAAACGCCTGCTTCGCAACGATCGCTTCCAGGTGTATGGCAACAACGACCTGGTGGGCGTTGAACTGGCCGGGGTACTGAAAAACATCATTGCCATTGCCTCAGGTGCACTGCATGGCATGGGCTATGGAGAAAATGCGCGGGGCCTGCTCATCAGCCGTGGCGTTGTGGAGATGATTCACCTGGGCCGGGCTCTCGGTGGAAACACTAAAGCATTTTTAGGACTGGCCGGAATTGGCGACCTGGTGACTACCAGTAACAGCGAATTAAGCCGCAACTTTCAGGTGGGTAACAAACTTGCAAAAGGCATGACCTTGAAAGAAATACTGGAAAGCATGAATGAAGTGGCCGAAGGGGTAAACACCGTGCGTATTGCAAAAAAATGTGCCGACTACTACAAGGTCAGAGCACCCATTACCAATACCATCTACAAGGTGTTGTTTGAAGACCTTACTGTAAAGCAAGCCCTAAGCTACCTGATGCGCTATCCGCTCAATGTAGATATCGACTTCCTCGATTAACTTACATTGCCTCACTGATCTGCCGGGCTGTTGCAGACAGTTCCTCGTTGGTAGGCTTAAGTTTAGGGCGGGTAAAATTGATATCGCCCATGCTGTTCATCGGCACCAGGTGAATATGCACATGCGGAACCTCCAGGCCGATTACCGCCACACCAATCCGCTTGCACGGGATTACCTTTTTAATCGCCCTGGCGACTCTCTTTGCAAACACATGAAGACCGGCCAATGTGGTATCGTCCAAATCAAAAATGTAATCAACTTCCGTTTTTGGAACTACCAGCACATGGCCACGCACAAGCGGCATGATGTCCAGAAATGCAATGAAGTGCTCATCCTCTGCCACAATGTGCCCGGGTATTTCGCGGTTAATAATCCGGGTAAACAAGGTTGCCATTACACCGCAATGTTAATTACCTCAAACTGAATTTCACCGGCCGGTGTTTTGATAATCGCGGTATCGCCTTTTTTCTTGCCAAGCAACCCTTTACCAATAGGTGATTGCGTAGAGATTTTTCCGGCTTTCAAATCCGCTTCCTCTTCCGATACCAGGGTATAGGTAAATGAAGCACCATTCTTTTTATTCTTGATGGTAACTTTTGAAAGAATCGAAACTTTTGATGTGTCTATATTAGTTTCATCCAACAACCGTGCATTGGCCAGCAGGTCTTCTAACTGCGCAATCTTGGCTTCAAGATGGCCTTGTGCATCCTTTGCAGCGTCATATTCAGCATTTTCACTCAAGTCGCCTTTATCGCGGGCCTCGGCAATCTGCCGCGCAATTTCAACGCGGCCTTTGCCTTTCAATTCGGTAAGTTCTGCCTTTAACTTATCAAGGCCATCTTTGGTATAATACGAAATCTTTTTTGTCATAATACCTTAATCACTTTCGCCTTCGTACAGGGAGTAATTAAAAAATAAAACAACGGCCTCTTGGGGAGACCGTTGCGTATGGCAAAGGTAGGATTTTAATGACATTGAGCAAACTACACATTATACTCCTGCCAACTCCGGAATCAGGTTTTTAACCTGTTCCAACAGTTCATCATCAAATTTAGCAAGGTAAAGCGTTTTAGCCTTGGCCAATTGCTCAACGGTAAGCCCCTTCGCCCCGCGTAAATCGGCTTTGTACAGGCTGGCATTTTCCAGATCAGCACCCATGAGGTAGCTATTGCTGAGGTTTGCTTCCATCAGGTAGGCATTATTAAAATTCGCCTTGATCAGAAAGGCATTGTCAAACTGAGTCTTAATTAAAAAAGCATCCTTAAAATTTGCACCACTGGCATATGATCCTTTAAGATTGGCCTGGTTCAGGTTGGAGTTTTCAAAATTTGTTTGATTGAGCCGGGTGTTTTCCAGGTTTGCTTCAATCATTGACGATTGCGAAATGTTTGCTGAATTCAGATTAGATCCTTTGAGGTTAGCATAGTTAAGGTTGGTTCTGGCAAGGAAACAATTTACCAGGTTGATTTCGAAAATGTGATGACGGTTCAAACGCTTGATATTCCCCACTGTGCGAAACGCAGCTTCTTCCGACTCCCATAAACGGAAGTCGTCAATCTCATCTTTATAAAACCGGATGCGCTGCCGGGTCTGCCCGTTTTGATTGAGCCAGAATATCAGAATACCGATGACCGCGATATCGAAAATCATCCCGTGGGCTTCTGCTAAAATCTGCGCCCAAAAAGCATTAAAATCATTCAAATAGTACTTCATGCTTAGCGAAAGCACGAGAATACTTACGGCAATCAGCACCAGGGTTGATGTAAGCAGGGGCTTCTCGATTACATGGTTAAATGTCTCGCCAAGTTGCTTGATTCGGTTTTTCAGTAGTTGCACAGCTAATTCTTTACTGCCGATGAAAGTACAAAATTAATAGCATTTGAAATGCTCCTGCAATTGCATTACTGTGTTAATCTTACATGGTTTAGTGAAAGTCCAAACTGGCCCCTAAAGCATCAGATGTACAGTGAGGAAGTAAACTGACAAGCCGAGCATATCGTTAATGGTGGTAATAAACGGGCCGGCCGCAAGAGCCGGGTTAAACCCCAGTTTATTCAACACCAACGGTGTAAGTGTACCAATGAAGGATGCAAATACCACCACGCTGAAAAGCGCCACCGAAACAATCAACGAAAGCCGCATCTCACTGAACAGCACAACATTTGCCCCATACACCAGGGCCGACAGGAATAGGCCATTCAAAACTGCAACAGAAAATACCTTGCCCAGGCGCACCCATAATCCTTCGTACACAAAAACGGAATTCGCCAGGCTCTGAACAATCAAAGCCGATGACTGGATGCCTACATTGCCTCCGGTTGCCTGAATAAGCGGAGTAAAAAAAGCAATGGCAGTTACCCGAGCCAATTCTCCTTCAAAGAAGCCCATAAATTTTGCATTCATCAGCCCTCCTAAAATGCCGATGAGCAACCACGGCAAACGTGCCCGGGTGTTACGCCACACACTGTCGTCTTCCTCCACGTCCTCGCTGATACCCGACATCAACTGGCGGTCTTCTTCAGCCTGCTCGGTAATTACGTCAACAACGTCATCAATTGTAATTCGCCCAACCAACTGCCCGTTTACATTAACCACCGGGATGGATTCCAGGTCGTACCTTCGCATTATTTCAGCCACTTCACGGTCGGCCAGAAACGTATCAACCGAAACAATATCCTTTTCACAAATCTCAGAAACCACTTTTCGGGCATCCGATAATACCAGGTCTTTCAGTGAAACCCGGCCGATCAGTCTATCTCGCTTATCGACAACATATACCGCGTAAAAGGTATCAACATTCTCAGCCTGCTTTCTGATTTCATCAATGCACTGAACCACCGTCCAGTTGTCGAGCACCTTAATTAATTCTTTGGCCATTAATCCACCCGCCACGTTCTCTTCGAACCGAAGCAGGTCAATTACCTGGGCCTTCAACTCACTATCCAATCCGGCCAGTACTTCTTCACGGATTTTAATCGGCAGCTCGTTCAGAATATCCGCAGCATCATCGGAGTTGAGCAGATTAACAAAACCCAAAATTTCGCTGGGCGTGTATACTTTCAAAAAGCGGACACGGGTGTCCTCATCCAGGTCATTAATGATTTCGGCCTGCACTTCAAGCGGGAGCAGGTCCATTACATATTTTGATTCTTCCGAATTGAACTCGTAGAGCAACGTGGAAATGTCGGCCGGATTAACATTTTCCAACGAGGTGCGGATAAACTGGCTGTTGCGCGTATTCAGTGCCTCCTGAAAGCGCTCAACAAATTCGCGGGTTAACTCAAATTGTGTTGTTGTTTCCACGGCCGCCCTCTTTCAATATCCTGGTTAATTCAATAAAGTCGTTTGGCGAAAGTTGCTCCGCCCGTTTACCCCAAAAAATATCCAATCCGGAGCCCTCAAACCGGGCCGCCAAAGTTAGATTTTTTAGTGCGTTGCGCAAGGTCTTGCGCCTGGTATTAAATGCCTGTTTCACCACCTGAAAAAACAAGTCTTCATCACACGCCAAAGCAACCCGGTTATTCCGGGTAAGCCGGATAACTGCCGACATCACTTTTGGAGGAGGATTAAAAACACCGGGTGATACAGAAAACAGCAACTCTACCTGATAGAACACCTGCACCAAAACACTAAGGATACCATAGGTTTTTGACCCATGGCGTGCAGCAATCCGGTCGGCCACTTCTTTCTGCAGCATGCACACAACCTGTTTTACAAGGTCCCGGTGTTTGAGTACGGCAAAGAAAATCTGGGAGGAGATGTTGTACGGGAAATTACCGATAACAGAAAACGGAGTATGGAACAGGGTGGTAATTGGCAGAGAAAGAAAATCTCCTTCGATGATCTCCAGTTGCGGATACTGCTGACGCAGGTAGGCCACCGATTCGCGGTCGATTTCAACAACCTTCAGCTGCACCGAAGGGATTTCCAGCAAATACCGGGTTAATACGCCCATACCAGGACCAATCTCCAAAACAGGTTCCGGGCAAGCACCCAGCACAAGGGAGTGCACAATTCGCAAGGCTGTGGGTTGATGATGAAGAAAGTGCTGACCTAAAAATTTCTTTGGCCTGACCTTCTTCTGCATAGTACTCTAGTTTACGATAGAAAAGTACAATAAAACAAATTGATAATTTTACAGGAATGATATGAACCTATGACTACCCATTCAAAACAAGATAAACCCCGAATCGGCATTACCCTGGGCGATATTAACGGTGTTGGTCCTGAAGTAGTGATCAAAGCACTTCATGATAACCGTGTCCTTTCATTGATTACACCGATTATTTATGGATCAACCCGAAGTATATCATTCTATAAGAAACTGATGAGCCTTGATGATTTTGCTTACAGCCATGTGAAAGGCACGGGCCAATTCACACCAAAAATCATCAACGTTGTAAATTGCTGGGAAGATGTCATTGAGATCACACCCGGCAAGCCTTCACTGGAAACCGGAAAGGCCGCCCTGCTTAGCCTCAGGCAGGCAGCGCATGACTTAAAGGAGGGATTGCTCGATGCATTGGTAACCGCCCCGGTTGATAAGAGCACCATACACAGCAGTGATTTTCCCTTTAAGGGGCATACCGAATTCCTGGCCGAATACTTCGATACATCAGACTACCTGATGCTGATGGTTAGCGAGAAGCTTCGCGTTGGATTGGTTACGGAGCACATTCCGGTAAAAGAAATCCCCTTGATGGTAACCCGAGAACGAGTGAGTATTAAGTTGATGATTCTTGAGCAAACGCTTCAGCGGGATTTTGGAATACCAAAACCAAAAATTGCCGTGCTCGGCTTAAACCCGCACGCAGGTGATGGCGGACTCATAGGCCAGGAAGAAGAGAACATCATCAAGCCGGTGATTAACGAGATGAAGAACAAGAACAAACTTGTTTACGGGCCTTTCCCTGCCGATGGGTTTTTCGCTTCAGGCCAGCACGCCAGGTATGATGGCGTTCTTGCTATGTACCACGATCAAGGCCTTATCCCATTTAAAACTATGGCCTTCGAAAGCGGGGTGAATTTCACAGCGGGTTTACCTACCATACGCACCTCGCCAGATCATGGCACCGGCTATTCCATAGCAGGCAAAAACCAGGCGTTGGAAGGATCCATGCGCCAGGCTATTTATACTGCGTTGGATATTGTAAAGATCCGAAGAGAACTATCTGCAGAAAAATAAATGCAGCCGTCTGTGTTTGCTACTGGTTACCGTCAGGATAACCAAGGGCCGGTAATTATTGTTTATCTTTAGGTTGATCATGGACATTATAACACAAAAACAACTGAATGTTCTTATTCAACTGGCTGAAGCAGATAAGCATTTCGCCAAGATTGAGCGGGAAATGATCTTTAAGATTGCCCGTGAACGTAACTTCCCGGACGAACTGGTTCAAAACCTGATTAAGAATCCGCAACCTATTGAGTCCATGGGGGCGCTCTCAATGGATCAGAAATTTGAATACCTGATGTCCTGCATCGACCTGGTTTTTGCCGATCACAATATATTTGAAAGTGAAATCCTGTTCTGTAAAAACATCGCCATTAAGCTTGGATTTAAAAAAGGGGTAGTCGATTTCTTTGTTGAAAATTACGGCAAGAAAACCCGTGATGAATTTAAAACCGTTGCCTTATCAACCTACCTCTGAAACCCGCTCTTCACGCTTGTTTTTATTATCTCATTAATTCTCCTAAATTTGCCGACCCATTTTGGGCCTGAAAGGAGGTTTTGGGTTGGATCCGTACAGTGTTCATATTCAAGGCTTAAGCTACACCGTTCACCACTTTCATTACGATCTTGGCGATGCGTTTTTTAAGCGGTTCGGGGAAGGCATCTTGTCGCAAGGCGTCTTCCAGGCCGATGTAGCCCTGAATAAGCGGGAGACCTTCATTGAAGCTACCTTTCAGATTCAGGGCACAGCCCGCTTGGTTTGTGACCGGAGCCTGGATGAATACGATCAGCCGATGACCATTAACCGGAAGGTCCTATTTAAGTTCGGTGATGAGAACAAGGAAATCAGCGAAGATGTTCTGATGATCCCTCGCAACACCGACACCCTGAAGCTGGGGCAGTACCTGTTTGAGTTCATCGGCCTTGAAGTGCCGATGAAGAAACTGCACCCCCGGTTTCAGAATGAAGAAGAATCGGAAGGTATCGTTTATACCTCTGGTAGCGAGCCGGGCGGTGATCCGCGATGGGATGTGTTAAAGAAACTAATGAACTAATTTTTATACTGTTATGCCAAATCCGAAACGTAAAACCTCGAAAACCCGGAGAGACAAAAGAAGAACACACTATAAAGCTACGGCCAAACAGATGGTTGTGTGCCCGGTTACCGGTGAACACCACTTGCCCCACAGGGCTTATTGGCACGAAGGCAAGCTATACTATAACGGTAAAATCGTTTTAGAAAAAGAAGTTCTTGCTTAATGCGGCAAGCCGGTAAAATCCTTCTCTTTCAACGTTCTTCCATTCTGCTAAAGTGTGTTGACTGCTTATTCGCATATACAACTAACAGCTCGGTTTCGATCGGGCTTTTGTTTTAATGAACCCAGATTCAATACCTAAGGCAAAGCGGCAATGAAAAAATTACACGCAGCAATTACCGGAGTTGGAGGGTACGTTCCTGATTACATCCTTACCAACAAGGAACTTGAGACCTTGGTAGATACCAACGATGAGTGGATAACTACTCGGACGGGTATTAAAGAAAGAAGAATATTGAAAGGCGAAGGACTGGGAACCTCTTACCTTGTTACAAAAGCCGTTCAGGAATTACTTCAGAAGACGAAAACAGATCCAAAAGAAATTGATGCCATTATTGTGGCTACGGTTACCCCCGACATGCCCTTTCCGGCAACGGCTAACCTGGTGGCCGATCAGATCGGTGCCAGCAATGCCTTCAGCTACGACCTGAGTGCGGCCTGCTCCGGTTTTTTGTATGCCCTTACTACAGGCGCTAAGTACATTGAGTCGGGTTCTTACAAAAAGGTGATTGTAGCAGGCGCTGATAAAATGTCATCCATTATCAATTATAAAGACCGTACCACTTGCGTAATATTTGGTGATGGTGGTGGCGCTGTTTTGCTTGAACCCACTACCGAGAATGTTGGCGTGATGGACACCATTCTTCGCAGTGATGGCTCTGGTGCCGTTTACCTTAATATGAAAGCCGGAGGCAGTCGCATACCTGCCACTCATGCTTCAGTGGACGCAAACCTACACTATGTATTTCAGGATGGCCAACCCGTTTTTAAGTTTGCCGTAACCAAAATGGCCGATGTATCAGCCGAAATTGCTGAGCGAAACCATCTTGGCGGAGAGGATATCCAATGGCTGGCACCCCACCAGGCTAACAAGCGCATTATTGATGCAACCGCCAACCGCATGGGCATCAGCGAAGAAAAGGTAATGATGAACATTGTAAAATATGGCAATACCACAGCAGGAACCATCCCGCTCCTGTTCTGGGATTACGAAGGCAAACTAAAAAAGGGTGACAACATTATTCTGGCTGCTTTTGGTGGTGGGTTTACCTGGGGCGCCATCTATGTAAAGTGGGCCTACGATGGCGCATCGGTAACGAATAAAAAATAAATGTAACTTAAGTCGTTTTATTTCTATGGCAACTATTGCTGACCTGAGCCGAGGAAACTACATACGCTACAATGGCGAAATTGTAAAAGTAGAAGAATTACAGCACCGGACACCGGGCAACCTGAGGGCCTTCTATCAGGTAAAGATGCGCAACGTACGCAACGGAAAAGTACTGGAGAACAGATTCAGACCCGGAGACCTGGTGGACCAACTACGGGTTGAAACAAAAGAGTATCAATACCTGTACAGCGAAGGCGACAGCCTTGTTTGCATGGATAATGAAACCTTCGATCAGATCTATCTGGATAAAGTGTTACTCGGTGATTCAGCAAATTTTATCAAGGAAGGCGTAATCCTGCTCATCGCTTTTGAAAACGGAAACCAGCCCATTACAGCCGAAGCCCCGGCACATGTTACCCTGCAAATTCAATACACTGAACCGGGTGTTCAAGGCGATACAGCCACCCGCACCCTGAAAGCCGCAACCCTTGAAAATGGTTCAGAAATTCGGGTACCTTTATTCATCAACACCGGTGACAACATTAAAGTAGATACACGGACCGGTGAGTATGTAGAACGTGTTAAATAATTTTTAAGATATGGCTAAATCACGTCAAGGAAGCAATGGCACCAAGCAATCTACCCCGGCACGTGCCGCGGCCAAATCAGCAACTAACCCTTCCGCAATGAAAACATCCGAAATCAGAGACCTCATCGATTTTATCTCCAAGTCTGGTTTAAACGAGGTGAATATCGAAACCAGTGAATTGAAATTACACGTTAAGCGAGAGCCCGACCAGAAAGTACTGAAGTCAGCAACTCCGATTGTTGCTGCAGCACCGGTTGCACCTGCCCCGATGCCCGCTCCGGCAGTTTCTGCAACTCCTAAAGCTTCACCTGCACCCGAAGCAGCATCGGGTAAGAAAACAGTGGAAATCAAATCACCGATGATTGGAACGTTTTACCGGTCGGCTAACCCCGATTCTCCGCCTTTCGTTTCCGTTGGAGACAAGATTTCAAAAGGGCAAACGGTAGGCATTATCGAAGCCATGAAACTCTTTAATGAAATTGAGTCGGAAGTATCAGGCACGGTGGTAAAAGCATTGGTTGAAAATTCGACTCCGGTTGAGTACGACCAGGTACTCTTTGTGGTTGAACCCGATTAAGAGGGGTTAGGGGTTGTACACTTCTCAGTGCAAAAGGTATACCCTGAACTCATGATCCCCGGATTCATTCGCCCATTTCAAACCTGTGTAACCCGAAAACCCGAACACCATGTTCAAAAAAATTCTGATCGCAAACCGAGGAGAAATTGCCCTGCGTGTTATTCGCACGTGCCGGGAAATGGGAATAAAAACCGTAGCCGTTTACTCAACGGCCGATCGGGAGAGTCTTCACGTCCGGTTTGCGGATGAGGCTGTTTGCATTGGCGATGCGCCCAGCAAGGACTCATACCTGAATATCCCCCGCATTATTTCAGCCGCGGAAATTACCAATGCCGATGCCATTCACCCGGGCTACGGCTTTCTTTCGGAGCGCTCGGAATTCTCATCGGTTTGCCATGAATACGGCATCAAGTTTATCGGCCCAACACCGGCCATGATTGAATCCATGGGCGACAAATCCACCGCCAAAGACACCATGAAGAAAGCGGGGGTCCCTACTATTCCGGGTTCAGATGGTTTGCTTGAATCAATGGAGCAAGGTGTTCAGCTGGCCAAAGAAATTAAATACCCTGTCATCGTAAAGGCAACGGCCGGAGGTGGCGGAAAGGGTATGCGCATCATCAACAACGAAGGAGAATTTAAGAAGGCGTGGGATGATGCAAGACGTGAGGCCGGGGCCGCATTTGGCAACGATGGCCTGTACCTCGAGAAATTTGTAGAAGAACCTCGTCATATTGAGTTTCAAGTAGTGGGCGATCAATACGGAAAAGTGTGCCATCTCTCCGAACGCGATTGCTCCATCCAGCGCAGGCATCAGAAGCTTGTTGAAGAAACCCCATCCCCGATTGTGAGCCAGGAGCTTCGCGAACGCATGGGAGAAGCCGCCATTAAGGGAGCGCAAGCCATTAATTACGAAGGCGCAGGCACCATTGAATTTCTGGTTGACAAGAATGGTGATTTCTACTTCATGGAAATGAACACCCGTATTCAGGTGGAACACCCCATCACCGAGGAAGTAACCGATTATGACCTGATCAAGGAACAGATCAAAGTAGCTGCGGGTGTGCCCATATCCGGCAGAAACTACTTCCCCAATCTGTTTGCCATGGAGTGCCGCATTAATGCCGAAGATCCGGCTAACGGGTTCAGGCCATCGCCCGGGAAGATTACACACCTGCACATGCCGGGCGGACATGGCGTGCGCATCGACAGCCATGTGTATGCGGGCTATACCATCCCTCCAAACTACGACTCCATGATTGCCAAATTAATTGTGAGTGGCCAGTCGCGCGATGAAGTAATTACCCGCATGAAACGCGCCCTTCAGGAATTTGTGATTGAAGGGATCAAAACAACCATTCCTTTCCATATTAAACTAATGGATAACCCGGCTTTCAGATCGGGGAAATTTACCACCAAGTTTCTGGAAACATCCTTTGACTTCTCGGATCTGAAATAACCGGATGCAAACCCGATTACCCCGCTGAGGAGACCTCTGTCCTTTCAATTAATGCGGCCAACTGATCGTACCATTCCTGTCCGTATTTTCTTATCAGGGCTTCCTTGAGGAATTTGTACAGGGGCACCTGAAGTTCCTTGCCCAGCGTACAAGCCGGTGAACAAATACTCCATTTGTGGTAGTTCACTGCTTCAAAGTTCTTCTTTTTAGTGATCCGTATCGGGTAAAGATGGCAGGATATGGGTTTCTTCCAGGTTATTTTTCCTTCCAGGTAAGCCTGCTCAATGCCGCACTTTAAAACACCACGTTCATCGTAAATAGAATATGCGCATTCGCGGCCGCCAATGGTTGGGGTTGAGAAATCGCCATCCTCGTCCAGCACATGAGTGCCTTGCTCCTCGATGGCCTTAATACCGGCTTGGGTGAGGTACGGTTTAACCTGTGGGTAAACATCCTTCAGAATTTGCAACTCGTCATCTTCAAGTGGCGCGCCAAAATCACCCTCCACGCAACATGCCCCTTTGCACTTTTCAAGGTTGCATACAAATTCCTTTTCTTTAATCTCATCCGACACCAAAACCGTTCCGACATGCATCATTGCATTAATTTTGAAATAAACTGATTTGCTGATGGAAGCTCTCCTGCACTTCGCGCTGTACATTCTTAATAACAGGATGCCGTGAGAAAAGTCCGATATAACAGATCGGCAATTCCATAAGGCCGGAGTCTATCTTCTGGACTGACAGGAAAGAATTCAATCCGATTACCAGCATGTTATTCTGGTATAGTTGCACCAACCGTTTGTAGAACTCCAGATTGCTTTGAGCATTATCCAGTACGTCTGCATCCTGAAACCCTCCCATAAATCTCTTGAGCTTTTCACGCTGGTTCTCCAGGTAAAATTGGTGGTTATGCTGTTCATTGATGCAAAACGTAAACGGGATGATAAAGCTAAACCCCATGTGTTGCAGTTGATCGATCAGCGTAAATGGAACTTCCAACGAAAAAGAGTCAACCACGCAAAAAACAGCTACATTATACCCCTTCCTGGTTGGTGGTACATAAAACGAGAGTTTCTCCGCAATGCGCTCCAGGGGGTCATCAAAAATAAACACATTATGGTTTTTAAAGTACCTCTTCACCCTGATCTTTAAAACCCTGGCACTCTCCGGATCCCGTTCGCAAAAAATCCATTTAGAAACCGGCAGATCTCTTCCCAACGAAGCCAGCGCAGTAGAAGCAAGCCGCTCTTTCTGATGACCGATGGAGTAGAGTCCGTTTCCGGAAAACAAGTCCACCACGATTAGTTCGTTAACATGCGGGGCCATGTTGGCAACAAATGAATCCAGGTATTGCTGAATGAGTTGAATCTTTACTTTAAACCAGGGTTCGGCTGCCGTAGTGATAAAACCGTCATCAGGAAACGAAGGAAGTAAAGAGTGGTGATTCAAAACAAATGTGGTTTGCCAAAGGTACACCCGCTGTCACGATCTTTCAACTTTGGACAAAATAAAAATCCGGTAACCGAACCAAATCATTATAACCGGCCGTTAACTTGCAACCGGATAATGGACTATCTCAATCAACTGAACGATGCACAACGCGAGGGCGTACTAAATACCGAAGGGCCCACCATGATTATTGCCGGTGCCGGCTCCGGAAAAACCCGCGTACTCACCTACCGGATAGCCCACCTGATTAAGAGCCATGCGGTAGACCCGTTCAACATCATGGCCCTTACCTTTACAAACAAAGCGGCCAAAGAAATGCGCGATCGGATTGAGCAGGTAGTGGGTGCCGATGCCCGAAACATCTGGATGGGCACTTTTCACTCCGTATTCGCCAGAATACTCCGTGCCGAAGCACATTACCTGGGCTATCCGAACAACTTCACCATCTACGATACCGATGATTCCAAATCGCTGATCAAAAACATTGTGAAAGAGGCCGGCCTTGATGAGTCCATCTACAAACCCAATGTAGTGTATAGCCGCATTTCAGGTGCAAAAAACAAACTTATCAGTTGGCAGGACTACCTTTCGGATCCCGAACGGATGGGTGATGATGCCGCCAACATGCGCCCCGAAATCGGCAAACTCTATCAAACCTATGCACTCCGGTGCTTCAAAGCAGGTGCCATGGATTTTGATGATCTCCTGTTTAATACGGACAAGTTATTCAGGGAGTACCTGGAGGTTTTGAATAAGTATCAATACAAAATTCACTATGTGCTTGTTGATGAGTTTCAAGACACTAACCTGTGCCAGTATTTTATAATTCGAAAACTGGCCAGCATGCGGCAAAACATCTGCGTTGTGGGAGATGACGCACAAAGCATCTATGCCTTTCGGGGTGCCGATATCACCAACATCCTGAACTTTGAACGCGACTATCGGGATCTTAAAGTATTCAAGCTTGAACAAAACTACCGCTCTACACAAAACATTGTCGAAGCGGCAAACTCGGTTATCCGGAAAAACCGGGCTCAGTTACCCAAAACCATCTGGACAGCCAATGAGTCGGGAAACCTGATTGAACTCATTAAAGCAGTTTCTGATAACGAAGAGGGACGGCTAGTGGCCTCATCCATCTTTGAAGAGAAAATGCAACATCAACTAAAGTTCAGCGACTTTGTGGTGCTGTACCGCACCAACAGCCAGTCGCGGGCCATTGAAGAAGCGTTACGCAGAATGAACATTCGTTACAAGGTGGTAGGCGGACTGTCATTCTATCAGCGAAAAGAAATCAAGGACTTGCTGGCATACCTGCGCTTCTCATTAAATCAAAATGATGAAGCCGCGTTCAGGCGAATCATTAACCTGCCCAAACGAGGCATTGGTGATTCGACCATCGACAAAATTATTGTTGCCGCTAACGACCACGCCATTTCCATATGGGAAGTACTGCAAAATGCCCACGCCTTTATTGGCGGACGGGCTGCTGCACCCATTGAAAACTTTGTTAGCATGATCAAGCGGTTTACCCTTGAAACCGGGCGTAAGGATGCCTACGATGCCGCATTTGAAATCGCCAAGGGCTCAGGACTGCTGCGCGAATTGTATGAAGACAAAACGGTTGAAGGGATGAGCCGCTACGAAAACACACAGGAATTGCTCAACGCCATCAAGGAATATGTTGAAGACCAGGAAAAAACTGATAAATCGCTGGGGGCGTTTCTACAAGACGTATCGTTGCTTACCGGGCAGGATGAAGACAAGGATAACGATCCGGAAAAAGTTACCCTGATGACCATTCACATGGCCAAGGGCCTTGAGTTTAACTACGTGTACATCGTGGGCATGGAAGAGGATCTGTTTCCATCGCAAATGATGTTGAGCACCCGGGCTGATCTGGAAGAAGAACGAAGACTTTTTTATGTGGCAATAACCCGTGCGCAAAAGCGAGTATTTCTATCTTACGCCCTTACCCGCTACCGATTTGGCCGGCTGAAAAACTGTGAACCCAGCCGTTTCATTGACGATGTTGACCCATCGTACATTAAAGTAAGCACGCGGTTCACAGGTGTTGAATCAGCTCCGGTCAACACCGGCAACTATGCCCGTAGTTTGGTAAACGGCCTCCGCAAAACCAGTACTGCAACCCCTCCTTCAAAAGCAAAACCAACCTATAAACCTCCGGCCGACTTTATTCCAAGTGACACTACCGGTTTGATCGCGGGCATGAGGGTTGAACATCCGAAGTTTGGCTTTGGAAAAGTGATTACCCTCGATACATCAGGTGCCGACCGAAAAGCGAAAATACAGTTTGACGATTTTGGCGAGAAGACCTTATTACTTAGCTTTGCCAAACTCAGGATACATAATGAGTGACAATGCCTGTTTGCAGCCAATAATCAGCACAAAAACCAATACATGATCGGAGAATACAATTCACAGCGGCCCCACATTATTCTTAAAGAATACGGCCGGAATGTTCAAAAATTAGTAGAGTACATTCGCACGGTAAAGGACAAAGAAAAACGTACCGAACTTGCCAATACACTCATTGAACTCATCAAGCAACTTACACCCAGCCTGAAAGATCAACCGGACAATCCGCAGCGGCTTTGGGATGACCTGTACATCATTGCCGATTTTGATCTTGACGTAAACAATCCCTACCCGGTTCCGGAACGCGATGTGCTGTTTAAAAAACCTATGAAGGTGGGGTATCCGCAAACCAACATCCGCTATAAGCATTATGGGAAGAACATAGAATACCTGGTGAAGGAGGCTATGAAGAAGGAAGATCCCAAAGAACGTGAGGATGCTATCATTTACCTCGGTAAGCTGATGAAAACCTTTTACGGAAACTGGAACAAAGAAACCCTGGATGATTCCGTTATCGTGAACGACCTTCGGGCCATGTCGGGCGGCAAACTTAGCATGGACATTGACAAAGTGCGGGAAGACAACCTGTTTGAAAAGCTTTACCGCGAGAAAAAACAATTAAAGCCACTGGGCAACGGCAGTCAACGCGAAGGCGGGCACCGGCATTCCAAATTCAAACACAAAAACAAAAACCGCAGGCGCAGAGACAATCAATAACCGATGGGTGTCTTTAAAATCAAAGGCGGTAAAAAATTAAAAGGCGAAATCGTTCCGCAAGGAGCCAAAAACGAGGCCCTGCAAGTTATATGCGCAGCCCTGCTTACCGATCAACCCGTTGCCCTTCATAATCTTCCGGACATTCGGGATGTTAATAAGCTTCTTGAACTTATCGGAGAACTGGGTTGCCGGGTTGAAAAAACGGATCATCATTCATACCGGATAACGGCAGGCAAGGTTGACACCGGATACCTTCAAACAGAAGCTTATAAAAGCAAAGCTGCATCGCTGCGTGGCTCAGTGATGTTGCTGGGACCCATCCTGGCCCGGTTCGGAAAAGCCAGTTTGCCCAAACCCGGTGGCGATAAAATCGGACGCAGGCGACTCGATACACACTTTTTGGGGTTTCAAAAGCTTGGTGCAAAATTCAATTTCGATACAGACCAGCACTTTTTCCAGATTGACGCATCGCACCTGAAAGGGTGTGCCATGCTGCTGGATGAAGCCTCAGTAACCGGAACGGCCAACATCATTATGGCAGCCGTGCTGGCAAAGGGAACTACCACTATTTACAATGCGGCATGCGAGCCGTACATTCAACAACTTTGCCTGATGCTCAACCGGATGGGTGCAACGATCAGTGGCATCGGCTCTAACCTGATTACCATAGAAGGTGTCACCAAACTTAACGGCACAGAGCATACACTGCTGCCCGATATGATTGAGATCGGGAGCTTTATTGGTCTTGCTGCCATGACACAATCCGAAATCACCATTAAAAATTGCCGCATCGACATGTTGGGTATGATTCCGGACGTGTTCAGGCGCCTGGGCATCAGGTTGGAATACCGGGGCGATGACATCGTTATACCGGCACAAGAACATTACGAGATTGAAAATTTCATTGATGGCTCAATCCTTACCATAGCCGATGCACCCTGGCCCGGTTTCACACCCGACCTGCTGAGCATTGTGCTGGTTGTAGCAACCCAGGCAAAAGGCACGGTACTCATCCATCAGAAAATGTTTGAAAGCCGGCTGTTCTTCGTAGATAAACTCATCGACATGGGCGCCCAGATCATCCTGTGCGACCCCCACCGGGCAACTGTTATAGGCCTCGACCGCAAACAGGCGTTGCGTGGAATTAAGATGGCCTCGCCCGACATCCGTGCAGGTGTAGCCTTGCTCATCGCAGCGTTATCGGCAAATGGGGTCAGCGAGATCTCCAGCATTGACCAGATCGATCGCGGCTATGAAAAAATTGATGAGCGCCTGAAAAAACTGGGCGCTGAAATCGAGCGGATACAATAAGCCACTAAGCTGAGCGTTTAGTCTCAAACCCCTCGTAATATGAGTCATCTGAAACGATTAACCGTTATCCTTTGCATTGTAGCCGGATTCACCGCTGCAGCACAGCAATCTGAAGTGATCTTACCAAAGGCTATTTTTAAAGTGGCTCCGCAAAACTTTACTCAAAACGAATTAAAAGTCGGAACCGAATTTTTTTTAAGGGGAGATAAGAGTTTGAGTTTAAGCATCTACGGAAGATACAACAACAGTAACGATTTGGTGCAAAACGAATATTATCCGGGGGATTACTACACCGGTTTCGGGTCGGAAATCGCTTATCGAAAATACATCAGCCCGTTTAAAGTATATGAAACAAAACGAGGTAAGAGTTACTTGCAGGGGATTTATGTAAGCGGGTACCTACAGGGCGGTAAATTTTTTAGCGAGGGAAAGTACAGAACCTATATTGTCGATCCCGACACCGGATTCCCAATAATGACTTCTATCCAGATGCGTGAAGATGTTCGCAACGCAGGAGTTGGATTTACCATAGGGGTGCAGCGTACCCTTTGGAAGGTAGTTTTTATTGATGCTTACATTGGCGGGGGCATGCAATTTTCTGACATCGACTTCAATAATCCCATTCCTCAACATTTTTTCTATTACACCGATATAGCACAACCTTCTTATGCAGGCATTATGCCGAAATTTGGCTTATTGGTTGGCGTTCGTTTATAAGCACTTGGCTTTATGGAGCTAAGGTCAACCCAACCGGGCAGTGATCGGAGCCCATGCACTCGTTATAAATCCGGGCTTCTTTTATGCGGGAAAGTAAATCGGTACTCACCAGGAAATAATCAATACGCCATCCTACATTGCGAGCCCGTGCGTTGAACATGTAATTCCAATACGTGTACTTCACTTCATCCGGATGGAAATGGCGGAAGGTATCCACAAAGCCCGCATCAAGTAATTTCTGAAAGCCATCAATTTCGCGCTGGGTGTAGCCGGCCGATTTATTGTAATTATCCTTTGCGCGGGCAATATCAACGGGTTGGTGGGCCACATTCAAATCGCCACAGATGATAACCGGTTTGCTGCGCTTAAGGCCCACAACATACTTTCTGAATTCCTCATCCCACTGTTCGCGGTAGTCGAGGCGTTTTAACCCTTCACCTGAATTAGGCGTGTATACCGTAACCAGGTAAAAATCAGGAAACTCGGCCGTAATTACCCTGCCTTCATGGTCGTGCTCAGGGTGGTTCATGTCGTACACTACAGAAAGAGGCTCCGTCTTGGTAATAATGGCTGTGCCGGAATACCCTTGCCGGGCCTTCGATGCATTAACATATCCCTTGTATCCAGTCAATAATTCCAACACGCTTTTCACTTCCTCAACGGTGGCTTTCGTTTCCTGAAGACACAGCATATCCGGGTTAAGCGACTTAATATCCTTCAGAAAATCCTTTTTAATAATCGAACGGATGCCATTAACATTCCAGCAAACCAGGTGAAGCATTGTTGGGGGATTGGTGTTACAAAACTAAAAATCCCGGCCAGAGCCAGGATTTAAAATACAGCGAAGGATACAAAAGACTAGCTCTTCTTGTCCTTTTTGGACTTAAACTCTTCTTTGATCTTCTCGATATCAACATTCTTAATCACCGGCTTGGCATTCTGGATTTTAAGCGTTTGACGCCTAACCGCTGATTTTGAACGATCTTTCCGATTCTTACGCTTTAAACGGGTAACTGACATGACTATTTAATTTATTGGGCCGCAAAAATGCTCAGGATTTTCTGCATTTACAAGGCTGAATTATCCAATCCTGATTAGTTTTGAGCGTTTATGAACAAACCCAGCTTACCGAAAGGTACCCGTGACTTCGGGCCACAGGTTATGGCCAGGCGGGCTTTCATCCTTGATACAATCCGGAATGTATTTCAGCAGTACGGTTTCCAGCCTTTGGAAACTCCGGCTATGGAAAATCTGTCTACGCTTACAGGAAAGTACGGAGATGAAGGCGACCAACTTCTATTCCGGATTCTGAATAGTGGTGATTTTTTAAAAGATGCCGATAACCATGCATTAGCTGCTAAAAATTCAAAAGAGGTAGTTTTATCGATTGCCGAAAAAGGCCTTCGTTACGACCTCACCGTTCCGTTTGCCCGCTACGTGGTAATGAACCGGCATGAAATTGCATTGCCCTTTAAACGGTACCAGATACAACCCGTTTGGAGAGCCGATCGTCCTCAGAAAGGACGTTACCGCGAATTCTACCAATGCGATGCCGATGTAGTTGGCACCGACTCGCTTATCGGTGAGGCCGAAATCATCCTGATGATCAACGATGTAATGGCCCGCCTGCAGGTTACGGCTTTCGACATTAAGGTTAATCACCGTGAAGTCCTGAACGGAATAGCCGAGGTAATTGGCGCCACCGGAAAGCAGCACGATTTGTTTGTAGCCATTGATAAGCTGGAAAAAATCGGAGAAGATGGTGTGCGCCAGGAACTGCAGGCAAAGGGCTTTACTTCCGGGCAAACTGAGGAATTATTTTCCATCGTGAAAATCAACGGAAACAATCAGGCGAAACTTCAGGCCTTAGAGAAGGTTATTAAGAAATCGAACCGCGGCATGCAAGGCGTGGCCGACCTTAAGCAGGTACTTGACCTGCTAACCCGGTATAACCGGGATGACGCCCACACGAAGATTGACCTGGCCCTGGCACGCGGACTCAGCTATTACACAGGCTGTATCTTCGAAGTCACCATTCACGGAGTTGCCGTTGGCAGCGTAAGCGGTGGCGGCCGTTACGACAACCTTACGCAGGCATTTGGTTCGAAAGAAAAACTTTCAGGGGTGGGTATTTCGTTTGGCATCGATCGCCTCTACGATGCCCTAGAAGAATTAAATCGCTTTCCTGCCGGAATGCATGCCGCAAGCACTGTGCTTGTCTGTCATCTCGACACCAACTGCCTGCACTACGGGTTAGGAGTTGTTGCTGCACTTCGCACGCATCATATTGCTTCCGAAATTTACCCCGAAGAAGCCAAATTGAAGAAGCAACTTGAATACGCCAACAGGAAAGAAATACGCTATGCCATCGTAATCGGGCCGGATGAAATAAATAGCGGCAGCCTGACCTTAAAAAACATGGTGACTGGTGAACAGGAATCTTTACCGCTTGGTCAGATCATAAAACAAATCAATCCGTGAGTTTCGCCATAACCAACAAGCCCATTACCCTGGCTTCCCTGACGGAAATCGTACGGGGCGAAACTCACCTGCAGTTAACTCCTGAGGCGAAGGAAAAAATACAGCAATGCCGCAGTTACCTCGATGCCAGGCTGAAAGATACCACTCAACCGATTTACGGAATCAACACGGGCTTTGGCTCGTTGTACAGCAAACACATTTCAGCCGGTGACCTGGAGAAGCTTCAGGAAAACCTGGTGAAGTCGCATGCATGCGGAACCGGACCACTTGTTCCTGATGAGATTATCAGGCTGATGTTATTCCTGAAGATCCGGTCGCTGGCTTACGGATTTTCAGGCGTGCAAGTGCAAACCGTTGAGCGCCTCGTTGATTTTTACAACAACCGGATTTTTCCCCTGATTTATGAAATGGGTTCATTGGGCGCTTCTGGCGACCTGGCTCCGTTGGCACACCTCTCCCTGCCACTAATCGGATTGGGAGAAGTTCACCATGAGGGCAAAACGCTAACCGGGGAACAGTTAAATAAAAAATTCAACTGGAAGCCGATTCACTTTCAGGCAAAAGAAGGACTGGCGTTACTGAACGGAACACAGTTTATGCTGGCATATGCGGTTTGGTGTATACATCATGCTCACCGGCTGGTACGCCTGTCAAATTTCATCGGTGCACTTTCGCTGGATGCATTCGATGGCCGGATAGAACCTTTTCTGCCTGCCGTTCATGCCATCCGTCCCCACGCTGGACAAACCCGAGTGGCCAAAGAAGTCTACTCCTTGCTGGAGGGGAGCGAAATAATTTCCCGGCACAAGAAACACATTCAGGATCCCTATTCATTCCGGTGCATTCCGCAGGTACACGGAGCAAGTGCCGATGCCATTGAATACATTACCAACATTATCCTTACCGAAGTAAACAGCGTTACCGACAACCCAAATATTTTTCCGGAAGAAAACCAGATTATCTCCGCAGGCAACTTTCACGGCCAGCCGCTTGCCCTGACGCTTGACTTTCTGGCCATCGCATTAAGCGAACTGGGCAGCATATCCGAGCGCAGAACCTATCAGTTTATCTCCGGTAGCCGTGACCTGCCCAATTACTTAGTTGCCAACCCGGGTATTAATTCCGGTATGATGATTCCACAATACACCGCGGCCTCGCTTGTTAGCCAGAATAAACAACTCAGCACACCGGCCTCAGTGGATTCTATCGTATCCTCAAACGGCCAGGAAGACCACGTAAGCATGGGTGCTAACGCTGCCACCAAAGCCAGCCGAATTGTTAATAACCTGTATTCCATATTAGCGGTAGAAGCATTTACGGCATCGCAGGCATTGGAGTTCAGGCGACCGCTCAGATCTTCCCCGCAAATCGAAAAATTCATACATACTTTCAGGCAAGCGGTTCCGTTTGTAGAACAAGACCGTGTTTTACATGACGATTTACAACGGGCCGAAAAATTCATCAGGGAAACCGCACTAACATGAGGCAGATCGGTACTCTTCTGGCTTTTCTTCCGGTTTTCAGCTATGCGCAATATGTAAGTACCGGAGGCCGCTTTGAGGTAGATGAAAAAAAAGGCTGCGCTGCCCTTACGGTAACCATCACCAACGCCAACCTGATCACCTCAGGCGAATGCACAGGCCTGAAGCCGTGCGACATGAGTTGGGGCGATGGATCGCCTACCCAGCAAAATGTGTTTATACACACCTACACACAGCCCGGCACCTACACATTACGGGTTACTTACCAGAACATCGGGCCGGACCAGGTCGTGATTACTGTTCGGCCTAACCTGCCGCCCACATTCAACATCTACACGTGCAACAGCAACCGGGTGCAGGTGCGCGTTACCGATAGCAATTATGATGCATACATCATTAACTATAACGATGCCTCGCCTGAAGTTCAGGTGCCAAAAGGCAGCCTGGCCGTGAATAACCACACCTATGGGTCAGGAGGGCCAAAAATCATTTCTGTGCGCGGAAAGGATGTTAATGCCGATGACAATTGCATATCCAACACGCTACCTGTGGTGGCAATGGCGACCTTGCCAACGCCTTTTATCGATGAGTTGCGCGTAACCAGCGGAACACAAATTGACCATGATCTGACCGTTGCAGGCAACATTCAATACCGGCTCGAAATCGCAACCAATAACAATACCACCTTTCAACTGGCCCAAACCGTATATAACAATGCAAATGCCTCATTAACCAACCTTCTTCCGGATGATAATTACTACTGTTTCCGGCTGGGTGCGTTTGACATGTGCACCAACACCACTGCCGCTTACTCAAATATCATTTGCAGTGCAAAGATCAGCCTGACCAGCCAAAACAATGTAAATAACCTGGTCTGGACCACCCATCCGGGAGGCATCACCAATTTTTCGGTTAACCGTGACGGCTCCGTAGTGGCCAACCCGGTTACATCACCCTTTAACGATACTAACATTACCTGCAACACAACCTACTGCTACCAGCTTACATCCAATTATGCCAACGGGAGCCAAAGCATCTCCTTGCAAAAATGCGGAACTGCTATATCAACAGACATCCCAACAGCCACAAATAATGTTACGGCTGTTGTCGGCTCAGCTCAGGTTGCGCTTACCTGGTTACAGGATGCAGCCTTTACACCCACTGAATACACCGTGCTTCGCAAATCGGGTTCCGGCTCATTCACTCAGCTCACAAAAACAAGCACACAGAATTTTACCGATAACCAATACACAACAGAAGCTCAGTTTTGCTACCTGATCAATTACCAGGATGTTTGCGGAAATACATCCGCACCCGGAACAGAAGTGTGCCCCATCCGGCTTTCGGGCATTCTCTCCGAAGAGAATGCCATTACCTTATCCTGGACGGCTTATACGGGTTGGGTAAATGGCGTTGCCAGTTATGTCGTGGAGAAATATGATGACGGAGGTAACCTCATCCAATCGCTTAACATGGGCAGTTCCCTGCTTCTGTTCGATGATGTTGACGACCCGGCAAACCAGGTATACCGGTATATCGTTCTGGCAAATGCCAACGATGCCGGGTTGGGTCAGGCCGTATCCAATGAACTAACCGTGATTAAAGAGCCGAAGCTATATTATCCCACAGCCTTCACCCCCGATAAACAGGGACCCTCAAGCAATGAGATCTTTAAAGTATTCGGTCAGTATATCTCGAAATTCGAAATGAAAATTTACAACCGGTGGGGCGAATTACTGTTTTCGTCCAGCAACCTGGATACCGGCTGGGATGGCAACTTTAAGGGCAAAGAGCAGCCCGAAGGCACCTATGCTTTCGTTGCCCGGCTAACCGATCTGGCAGGCCGGTCCTTCACCCGAACTGGTTCCGTGGTGCTCCTTCGGAAGAAATAATCAACCCTGTAATTATCCTCTGGTAACCGCTACCTTTGCCACATGATGGATATGCTTAAAATGATGGGCAAGATGAAGGAAGTTCAGGCCCGGTTAAAAGAAGCTCAGGATAAACTGGTAACCCTTCGCGTCCATGGCGAGTCGGGCGGAGGAATGGTAAAAGCCACCGTGAACGGGCGCAAGCAATTAATTGCCCTGGATATAGATACCTCCCTGATGAAGGCTGAGGACAAAGCAATAGTGCAGGACCTGGTAATAGCGGCTGTTAACAAAGCCTCTGAAGAAGCTGAAGTAGCATACAAGGAGGCGTTGCAAAAAAGCACGGAAGGCCTGTTGCCCAATATTCCCGGGTTGGATCTGGGTGGGATTATGGGATAACCAACTACTTATTGCCGCACCTGTTGAACACTGCAATTGTTATCCTGAATTACAACGGAGCGAAACTGCTGCTGCAGTTGCTGCCAGGCGTAATACGGTATTCTCCGGAAGCAAAAATTGTTGTAGTTGACAATGGATCAACCGATAACTCATGCGAGTTGCTGCATAATACATTTCCTGAAGTAGAGGTAATTAAACTCGATAAAAATTATGGTTTCTGTGGCGGATACAATCGCGCACTGCAACAGCTTGATGCAAAGTACTATGTGCTGCTCAACTCCGATGTGGAGGTAACGGAAGGTTGGCTTCAACCTTTACTCGCATTGTTGGAGCAGAATGCCTCCATAGCAGCCGTGCAACCAAAAATTTTAGCATACCACTCCAGAGATCACTTTGAATACGCAGGGGCCGGGGGTGGCTACATCGATGCCCTTGGTTACCCATTTTGCCGGGGCCGGCTGTTTAATTATACCGAAAAAGACGAAGGCCAGTACAATGACACCTGCGATGTTTTTTGGGCAAGCGGGGCCTGCATGGTAATACGGGCAGAAGTTTATCACCGCTTTGGCGGGCTTGATGAGGACTTTTTTGCTCACATGGAAGAGATCGACCTGTGCTGGAAAATACAACGAAGTAATTTTCGTGTAATGTATTGTGGAGGCAGTGCGGTTTACCATATGGGTGGCGGTACACTGGCCAGTTCAAATCCGGCAAAAACCTACTACAATTTTCGAAATGGGATCAATCTTTTAATTCATCACCTGCCGGGTTTGCAACTGATGGTATTGCTACCGGCACGTATTATTCTGGATTACGTGGCTGCGCTGAAATTTTTGATTCAGGGTACTCCTTCTCACACATGGGCGGTGGCAAAAGCTCATTACCATGTTATTAAAGCACTGCAACATACCCTTGCCAAAAGGAGAGGCTTTAAAGGTCAACTACCCTATTCAACAAAATACATCTACAAGGGATCGGCTGTTTTTGCCCACTACCTTTTCGGTAAAAAGCGGATTATCCTACCCCTGGAGTAAAATCCTTAATAGTCCCAGATGGGGTTTCTTCTGCGCAGGTACTTGCGGATGTTCATCGCAAAGGCGAGAGCCAGGTAGATGATAATGGGAGACCCAAATGTGATAAACGAGGCATAAATGAAGAACAACCTAACTGTTGAGGTGGCGATTCCAAGCTTTTCGCCAATGCGTGTGCACACCCCAAATGCATATCCTTCAAAGAAAAGTTGAATCCTGTTAATCAATTTACCCATAAAAAACGCTCCTTAACCTTAAATAAAGTCATTTAACGATCAAATAACACAATTCCAAATATAAGGTTCAGGCTTACCTTAACCGAGGGTCAAAATCTTTATTTTTTGAGTATAATTGCAAAAAAAGGCCGCGAAATGTAGTTTTGCGACTCGATTAAAAGCAACCATAAATAAAATGCAAATGAGAAAATTAGTTTACGCACTTCTGATCGTAGGAGCACTGAACCTCGCGGGGTGTACCCTCCCCCAGATGGTTAAAATGGCAAAAGAGCAGCAACTAACCGTTACCCCGAACCCCCTGGAGGTACATAAGGATACCGTGGTCTTTTCCATGGCTGCCAACCTGCCGGTTAAAATGCTGAAGAAGGGAACCGTATACACCCTGAACACCTATTACAAATATGGCGAGCAGGAAACCGCACTGGATCCCATAACATTCAATGCCAACGACTACCCTAACAGCGCTACCGAGCAGCCCCGAGTTAGCAAAGACTTCACCTTTGCCTATAAACCGGCCATGAAGTCGGGTATTCTGCAGGTGGAAGGTGTTGCCTCCAAAGGGGGCAAGTCGAAAGCCACTGCCCGCATGGATGTAGCAGTGGGTGTTATTACAACCTCTAAGCTTGCCAAACCTGTTTATTTTGCTGCTTACGCAAATCATGGATATAATAACCAGGAAGAGATCATTCCGGTGGTTATCCCTGACTTCATTTTTGAGCAAGGCCGTTCGGTGTTGCGTACATCAGAAATTAAAAGTGATAAAGGAAAAAAACTTGATGCTTTTATCGCCTCCAAAAACGTAACCAAAACCGTTACGGTAACGGGTACCCACTCGCCTGAAGGTGCTGAGCGTATCAACAGCAAACTCTCGCCTGATCGTGCCAAGGCTATTGAAAAATACTACCGCGATCAAATGAAGAAATACGATTACAAGGACATGGCTAAGGATATTCAATTTGTACTGAAGCCCGTGATTCGCGAATGGAATGAATTTAAAACAGCGTTGTCAGCCTACCAGGGCATCTCATCCGAAGAAAAGGCCGAATACCTGAACATCATCAATGCTGGCGGAAGTTTTGAAGATCAGGAGAAAAAAATGCAGAAACTGCCTACCTACAAGAAAGTTTTCAAGGATGTTTATCCTGGATTGCGTACAGCTAAAACCGAAATCCTTACTGTTAAAGACA
>JBBINY010000010.1:0-59091 GCA_037443645.1 Cytophagales bacterium | reverse complement strand
TATTTGAAGCCACCTGGATTGTTACGGGCGGGGGTTCTAATTCTGGCGCTGGCAACCTGACAGGCACCAATCCACTTTTCGTAAACGTAAGCAACTTTGATACCTACAGCGCTACGGCCAACTACAGGCTTCAGGCGTCTTCGCCCGGCAGGAATTACGCAACAGACGGCACTGATGTGGGCATCTATGGCGGAAGTTATCCGTTCCCTCAGGGAGGAACACCCGGCAGTGGCTTTGACACATCCCCCATGCCGCCCATCCCGCAGGTTACGGCTGTAAACATCCAAAATGCAACCATTGCTCCTAATGGTACGCTGAATGTGCAGGTACAGGGCAGGGTTAATAATTAATTGGTCAGTCAGCGCGGTCTAATACAATGAAAAGAGAGCGGTACAATATTCATTTGATTAGTCCATGGTCAATGATCGATGGCCATCTATGGACTTTCGACTATGGACTGAAGATTAGTATACTCTTTTTTACATTTTTACTTCTGCTCAGTATTTCCAGTTTAAGCCAGGTAATTAACCATGCTGAATACTTTATCGACACCGATCCGGGAAATGGCAACGGCACTGCGGTAACCGTTTCAACACCATCGGCCAATGTAAATTTCAATTTTACTATTAATACAAATTCTCTGAGTACCGGCTTTCACACATTAGGTTTCCGGTTGCGGCAAAATAATGGTTTGTGGTCACATCCCAATCACACATTATTTTTTATCACTTCGGTAATACCAACCGCAACTAACCTGGTAAACGGTGAATATTTTTTTGATAATGACCCGGGCTTTGGCAACGGAATACCCCTCTCATTTAGCCCCGGCAGTACAGTAAATATTCCGGCACTGAATGTAAACATTAGCTCCCTTGCACCCGGGTTTCATTTTATCAGTTTCCGCTTCCGTGATGACCGTGGAAAATGGACACATGCCAATGCTCACAGTTTTTATATCATTCCACCTGTTACATCCGACCCGGCTACCAGCATCACGCGTATCGAATATTTCTTCAACACAGATCTTGGACCCGGCAACAACACAGCCATACCCATTACGGCAGGAAATCCGCAAAGCAACTCATTACCCATATCCTTACCCGGCACACTCACACCCGGTTTTCACCAAATCGGTTTTCGTTACCGCGATAATAAAAATCGTTGGAGCCATGCCGATGTAAGAACGTTATATGTAGCCCCCCCTCTTCCACCTACAAACCGGCAGATCATTGCCGCGGAATATTATATTGACAGTCCGCACGGAACAGGTACGGCCATACCTATACCAGGAATAACGGCAAGTGCAAACCTTGACCAGCTTGTGGCCTTAGACATGACCGGTGTACCCACCGGAAATCACACCCTCAGCCTACGCATTAAAGATTCGGAAGGCATGTGGAGTTACCTGGTTACCGAAAATTTTACGGTATCGGCCTGCACACCGCCATCTCCACCTGCAGCTCCCGGTGTGAACCGGTGCAACGAAGGCACGGTTACCCTTGCCGCAACCGGTGCAACGGGTGCGCAGGTTTACCGCTGGTACGATGATCCGATTTTAAATAATCTTTTATTCACCGGTGCATCGTTTACAACACCCTCATTAACAGCTTCAAAAAATTATTACGTAAGCATTTTTGATCCAGGCACAAGTTGCGAAAGTGCGCGTGTAACGGTAGCAGCCACGGTAATCATTATTCCCAAACCTTCAATCAATCCATCAGGCGAGCTAAGTATTTGCGAAGGCAGTTCGGTATTCCTTTCCGCCCCGGCATCATTTACGCAATATGTGTGGGCAAAGAATGGAATCCTGCTTGCTGATGTTACACAACAAATTCTGGCCACGCAATCGGGAAATTATACCGTTCAGGTGGGCAATGGAACATGCCAGAGTGAACCCTCTGAAGCGGTTACGCTAACCGTTATTCCGGCACCTGCCAGGCCTGTGATTACCATAACCGGAAACACCACCATTTGCGGAACAGGTTCTGTTGACTTAACCGGGCCGAACGGTTTTGAATATGGTTGGTCGAATGGTGCTACTACGCAAAGTATTACGGTGTCGGCTACGGGTGTATTTTTTCTCATCGTAAAAACACCGGGCGCCAACTGCCCGAGCCTGCCGTCAGACCCGGTGGTAGTGACGGTACTTACCCCGCCCTGCGGAGGGGGTAATCCTGCCAATCAGCCACCGGTTGTTAATCCTTCTCCGTTAGCTTCACAAATTGAGGGAAAAGTAGAAGTTGATCTGACACAACTGGTAAGCGACCCGGATAACAACATTGATTTCACGTCACTCCGAGTGATCAATAACGTAACGGCCCGCGGTGTGCCGGCCACCATTGATGCTTCCTATTTTCTGCTGATTGATTACACCGGCAATCCATTTACCGGAACCGATCGGATTACGCTTGAAGTGTGCGACCTGGCCGGATTATGTGTGCAGCAGGTACTCGACATAGAAGTAGTGGGTGCAGTTGTGGTGTACAACGGAGTAACACCAGATGGCGATGGGCACAATGACTTTCTGTTCATTAAATACATTGATGTGGTAGAAGGCGCAGCACAAAACCGGGTGATGATTTTAAACCGTTGGGGCGATGTGGTGTTTGATGTACAGAATTATAACAACACCGACCGGGTGTTTACCGGGTTGAGCAACACCGGCAAGGAACTTCCTTCGGGCACGTATTTCTATAAAATTGAATTGTCGGGGAACAAACCGTTAACCGGATTTATCACTTTACTGCGATAGTATGGAATCAGCGTATACACTATTTGGTGCACCACGGGTTGAACCCTCTCACGAGGCTGACGGTACAGGCAACCAGCCTCGCTGCACCAGCTTATGGAAATGCACCTATCGTGAAGCAGGGCTTTTTATTTTGCTGCTGGTAAGTAACCTCACCGCGGTGGCACAGCAGGATCCACTCTACTCCCAATACATTTTCAATCCGTTCATCATCAATCCTGCCTATGCAGGCTTTTCCAAAGACGTGACCGCTTTGGCCTCTTATCGCAGGCAATGGGCCGGATTTGAGGGCAGCCCGGTTACCATGAATGCCACCGGCCACATGGCTTTATTCAACAACCGCATGGGACTTGGACTAACCTTGCTGCAGGATAAAATCGGAACCAACAAAACCACCGAAGTGTTGGCCTCTTATGCTTACCATGTAGCGATGAGCAAAGGAACCCGATTGTCCTTCGGCCTGCAGGCCGGGGTAGTGAACTACCGCAACGACTTTGATGAACTTACCATCGACAGAAATGATCCTAAATTTCAAAACAACATCAGTGAACTAAGCCCCAGTTTTGGTGTCGGAGTCATCTTCTCTTCCGACAAATTCTTCCTAAGTATGGCCGTACCCAAAATGCTCGATGGTGTAACTGCTGCCTCAGATGATATGGATGTTGTTCTTTACAATCAGCAATTTTATGGTATGGGCTCCTACCTGTTTACGTTGTCGCACCGGTTAAAACTTAAACCATATGTGTTGGCACGACTAACTTCAGGCGCTCCGGCTAACACCGACTTTGGCGTGGCACTGAATGCGGATGACAGCTACACACTCGGCTTGTTTACCCGCAACATGCATACCTACGGTGCCATGATGAAAATTAACCTGGGGGATATGCTGCGCATAGGCTACATCTTTGAGTTGCCCACCAATAAATCAGTAGGACTAAACTACCCGGCACACGAATTTACCCTTGGCATACGGGCACGGGTTCTCAGGTTTCATGACCTGACCAGGATTACGGATTTTTAAGATGTGAGAAGGACTTTAAAATACTTTTCACAAACCCCGGCCCTTCATACACAAAGCCGGTGTAGATTTGAATAAGGTCAGCACCGGCTTTAATTTTTTCCTGTGCATCTTCTGCCGACATAATGCCGCCCACACCAATAATCGGGTAGGTTGATCCCAATTCCCTGCGGAGGTATTTTATAATTTCATTCGATCGGTCGCCCAGGGGCTTTCCGCTCAAGCCTCCTGAACCTATTCGCTTCACTTCCTCGGTTGAGGTTGATAATCCTTCCCGCGAAATGGTGGTATTGGTGGCGATCACGCCATCGGTCTTTGTTTCTTTGAGAATCTCAATTACATCATCCAATTGCTCAACCGTAAGGTCAGGTGCAATTTTAAGCAAAACCGGTTTGGGATTTTTCTTAGAATCACTTAACGCCTTTACATACGCCAACAGGTTTCTCAAGGGTTCTTTCTCCTGTAAAGCGCGCAAGCCCGGAGTGTTAGGCGAACTTACATTCACTACAAAATAATCCACATACGGGTGCAGGGCCTCAACGCAGTAGGCATAATCATCCAGCGCTTTTTCGTTAGGCGTACTTTTATTCTTGCCGATGTTGCCACCAACAATCACATCCGACTTTCTTTTCTTCAGCCGCTCCACGGCCGCCAGCACGCCTTCGTTATTAAAGCCCATGCGGTTAATCAGCGCCTTGTCAGCAGGCAGACGAAATAACCTTGGTTTATCATTGCCCTCCTGTGGTTTGGGGGTTAGCGTTCCGATTTCAACAAATCCAAAACCAAAGCACGACAGTTCATCGATCAGTTTGGCATCCTTATCGAAACCGGCCGCAAGGCCCACGGGGTTTTTAAAGGTAAGACCAAAACACTTCCGATGGAGCTGCGGGTGGTCATAATTAAACAGGACTGAAAGAATTGCCCTAAAGCCCGGCAACCTGCTTTTAAACTGAAGAACCTGAAAGACAAGATGATGGACCTGTTCGGCATCGAAAAGAAAGAGAATAGCACGGAAAAGCCTGTACATTCTGATTTTTCCCGATAGATAGAAAATTATAGTTTTGCATTCAAACCATAAACACGAAGAAATGAAAAGACTACTTGGATTATTGATTTTTACAGTCGCTGTTTTTGTTACTCAGCATGCCAATGCTCAGAAACTCGGTGTGTTTCTTGGCTATGGCACCGAAGTGGAGGAACTGGGCATTGGTGTAAACGGTGAGTTTGCCATTAACGACAAAGTGGCGATTGCGCCCAGTTTAATTTATTGGTTTCCTGAAGATCCGGTAAGCTGGTGGGAATTCAACGCCAACGCCATGTACTATTTTACCAAGGCAGGTTCTGCTGATTTTTATGGCCTGGCCGGCATTAACCTTTTCAGTGCAAAAGTTGAAGGAGGGGACAACAACAGTGAGGTGGGGCTCAACATTGGCGTAGGTGCCAACTTCAACATCGGCAAGAACTGGGAGCCGTTTACAGAATTGAAGTTTGTGCTGGGCGATGCCGACCAGCTCGGGTTGTTCTTCGGAGCCCGATTTAAACTCAGGAAATAAGAATACCTTACCCCATCATCAAAGGCTGGGCATGCTCAGCCTTTTTTCTTTTTCTTCTTATCGGGTTTTGTTTTATCAGGGAACTTCCTGAAAGCATTTTTTACCGCATAGTCCAATAAGTTTCCGCCACGGGTGCGTGAGATATCCATCGTTCCTTCTGCCGACCACACGGTAGTTTGACGGGCGGCATCAACCACATTTATAATGAGCGTGCCCTGGCGAAACTCGCGCGACCAGGTTTGGGATTGATCAACCTGGGCCGGGTTGGTGGCCGGTGCCTGGCCCAGCGGGCCAAGGTTCTGAACATCGGTGCGCATAAGGGTTTCTACCACATACGTGGTGGCAAGTTCGGCAGCCGAATCGGAAAAGACGTAACCACGCTGTTGCATCTCCCGCATAATCATCGGTTTGATCTCTCTGAACAACTGGTTGGCATCAATGGGCTGATCACCTCCCGAAATCACAGCACCTCTTACCACGGTAAACGTATTGTAGCGCTTTACGTCAACACCTTTTTCAACAGCCACTTCAAAATTCTGCGCCTTACCGCAAACAACTATGGCCAGGCCAACACCCGCAAAAAATAAACTCCTTATTACCCGAATTTTCATTACTAAAATTACGAAGAATTTTCCATTCCCTGACTCCTCGGATGGAACTCGGTAATAACCTGCCGCAGGTAATCCCGATCAAGATGGGTATAAATTTCAGTTGTGGTTATGGATTCGTGCCCAAGCATTTCCTGAACGGCACGCAGGTCGGCACCGCCTTCAATCAGGTGGGTGGCAAACGAATGCCTGAATGTATGCGGACTAATATTTTTTTGAAGGCCAATTGCGTGAGCCAGATTTTTAATTACGGTAAATACCATAACACGGGTAAGCTGGCGTCCATGCCGGTTGAGAAACACAAACGATTCGTTCCCTTTTTGAGGTGGCTTGTGGGGATGTCTGCCCCTGATCTCATCAATATAAATCTTCAGGTACTTCTGGGCATCACGGCCCATGGGCACCAGGCGCTCTTTATTTCCTTTGCCGATAACACGAAGGAACCCGATGTCGAAATACACATTATTCCTCGCCAGTGTTACCAACTCAGAAACCCGGAGTCCCGAACCATACAGTACCTCAAGCATCGCGCGGTTCCGTCCGCCTTCCGGCTTAGAGAGATCGATGGCTTCAAATAGTTTTTCAATTTCTTCATAACTGAGTGTATCGGGTAACTTCCGGCCTATCTTCGGCCCTTCAATAAGTTCAGTCGGATCGTTTGTTACCCGTTCCTCAAACAACAAGTATTTATAAAAAGCCTTAATGCCCGAAAGTATGCGTGCCTGACTGTACGTGCTCATGCCGAGTTCATTTACATAACGCAGGAAATTGCGGATATGCTTTGCCTGCAAGGTGAGTGGGGTAACGGCTACTTTTTTCAGTGCCAGAAACCGGGCAAGGAGCTCCACATCGTGTACATAGGCGGCTACAGAGTTTAAGGAGAGCGACCGCTCCAGCTTCAGGTAATGCGCAAATTGTTTGGTATAACTATCCCAGGACATACGTTTCCGAAACAAAATTAGAAGGGTATTTCGATTTAGCAGGATAGCGTGTTAATTTGGCAATTATGAAATCATCCCGCATCATCAGCAACCTCACCCGCATCGGCATCGGGCTGGGCCTGTTGTTCCCGTTGGGCTCGTTGGTTATTGATTTGTGGATCAGAAACCTTGATTTCTCCTTCACCAACCTGGCTGAACTGTACGTAATCAATCCGCTGCACTGGGTTATCCTTACGGCCCCGGCAGTACTGGGTGGTTCGTTCTATTATTTGGCCAAACGGATTGCCGACCGTGAACATTACCTGGTAAACCTTGCCGACCGTGAGAAAAAGCAACTGACACTCATCGCTTCGTATGTTAATGAATTGGGCAGTGGCAACCTGGCAGCCTCTCTTCCTGAGGACTTTGAAAACAAATCGCTTTTTGAAACGCTGCATGCGTTCCGTGATAAGCTGATTGCTGAACGCGACCAGTCGGAGAAACGCCAGTGGGTAAACGAAGGGCTTGCCAAATTCGGAGAAATCCTGAGGGCGCACGAAAACCTGGATGAACTCGGCTATGCTGTTGTAAAGAACCTGGTGGAATACTGTTCCCTCACGCAAGGCGGAATTTTTGTGGTACTCGATGGAGATACCCCACACCTTGAGCTCAAAGGATGCTACGCCTACCAACGCAAAAAGTTTTTGGAAAAGAGAATTGATCCCGGCCAGGGACTGATTGGCCAATGTTACCTGGAGCGTGAGCGGATTTTACTTTATAAAGTTCCTGATGATTACGTGCATATCACCTCCGGTTTAGGCGATGCCAACCCAACCTGCCTGATCTTATTGCCCTTAAAAACCGAGGACAGCATGGAAGGTGTTATTGAATTGGCGGGGTTCAGGCGTTTTGAACCCCATGAACTCGAGTTTCTTGAAAAAGTGTGCGAAAGCACAGCCACCGTATTTAAAAATGTTAAAAATGCCGATCGAACCAAGCGCCTCCTCCAGGCTTCACAGGAACAAGCCGAAATGATGCGCTCACAAGAAGAAGAAATGCGCCAAAACATGGAAGAACTTGCAGCCACGCAGGAAGAAATGCAACGAAAGGAGCAGGAGTTTATCAGGCAAATTGAAAACTATAAGTCCCGGATGGGCGAACTACACCCATGACCATACAGATCATCAACGGACCGAACCTGAATTTGCTGGGTGTTCGCGAAGAGAACATCTACGGAAACCGCGACTTTGAGAACTACCTGGAAGAATTGAAACAGCACTTTGCCGGAGTTGAGCTGCATTATTTTCAATCCAATGTAGAAGGAGAATTAATTAACAAGCTACACGAGGTGGGTTTTCGCATGAACGGCATCATATTAAATGCCGGGGCCTATACCCATACTTCGGTTGCACTTCATGACGCTATCGCAGCCATTCAAGCACCGGTAGTGGAAGTACACATTTCCAACATTTATGCGCGTGAAGAGTTCCGTCATAAAAACCTGATCACCTCAAAGTGCATCGGGTTGATTTCGGGCTTCGGGCTGACCGGCTATGAAATGGCTATTCAATACTTGGTTAAATACAAATTGAAGAACTGCCAAAGTCCATGACCAGGGTTTCATTTTATCCGGGTCCGTCACGGGTTTATCCCGGGGTGAAGCGTTACCTGCAGGATGCCTGCACGGAAGGCGTGGTAAGCATAAATCACCGGAGCGAGGAATTTGTGAACCTCTGCAGACAAACCGTTAACCTGCTAAAAGCCAGACTCGCCATTCCCGAACACTACACGATTTACTTTGTTTCCTCCGCCACCGAATGTTGGGAGATCATCGCACAGTCACTGATAAAAACTGAATGCGTACATCTTTACAACGGTGCATTCGGCAAAAAGTGGTTTGACTACACCGGGCGGCTAAAAGCAGGAGCAAGGGCATTTCCGTTTGATCTTCAAAGTCACCTGAAACCAAAAACATACAATTCAGGCGAAGTGATCTGCCTGACGCAGAACGAAACTTCAAATGGCACCCAGGTGAGCAACAAAATTATTCAGGCCATTCAATCAAAAAATCCTGAACACCTGCTGGCTGTCGATGCAACCTCTTCCATGGCAGGTGCAGAACTCAACTTTGCTTCGGCCGATATATGGTTTGCATCCGTACAAAAGTGCTTTGGGCTTCCGGCCGGCCTGGCCCTTCTTATTTGCTCGCCACGGGCTTTGCAGCGTGCTGAACAAATTGGCAGCCGCAGTCATTACAACAGCCTGCTCTTTCTGCATGAGATGATGCAGAAATATCAAACAACCCACACGCCCAACGTGCTGGATATTTACCTGCTGATGCGTGTGCTGGAATCCGTTAAGCCCATTGGCAAGGTGGGTAAAACCATTAAAGGGAGGTACAAAAAGTGGGAAGCCTTTTTCGATGCGAAATCCCACCGGTTAAACTTTCTGGCCAGGGAAAAAACAATCCGGTCGCACACCGTGCTGGCCATTCAAACAACACCTGAAGCCGTGTCGGATATTAAAAAAGCAGCGTATGAAGCCGGTTTTCTTCTGGGGAATGGGTATGGCGAATGGAAAGAAACAACGTTTCGCATTGCCAACTTTCCGGCCATCCAGCGCACCGAAATCGCCCGGCTAATGGACTTTCTGTACACCTATATCTGATCCTCAGGATGACCGGTATGCCGTCTCATACACCGATTTTGCATGAGGCCCAAGAAATACGCGGGCATAGATGCGTATGGCCGCTATGCCATCCAATATGAGAGACAGCGCCACCATAAATGCCAGCAACTTCTGATCTTCCCGTATATGCGTGAAGATTACATCCTCACCAATGAAAGTCGGGGAGATTGGAAACCCGGTGACCCCCAGGCATGAAATCAGAAACAGCAACGCAATACCCACATGTTCATAAGCGTGGCCGTGAAACCGGTCGAGGTCAATGTTGCGCTCAACAATCTTGATTCGATGCAGGCAAAAATAACCGAAGATACCGGCAACCGCTGCTCCGCTCAGGTAAAGGTGCACTTCGTCAAAGTTGAAGTCGGCATTGAATGCCACAGCCAACGCAATCCAAAAATGATTCATCACAATTAACAGCCAACTTACCCGTGCGTGAATCCGCTCCGTGAACGCCTTTAACACCAACACCAAACCAATAGAACTGAAGAGCAATGGGAAGGAATCATGCAGATCCGGAGAAACAAGATGTTTATGGTACACCAGGTACAAACCCAGCAGGTATGCCGGTATGAGCACAAACAGTATTTTATCCATCACCAAAAAATCCAACTTCTTACCCAACCATTTCAGCGGGTTCCAGAAATACCACGCTGGGCGAATTTTTTTCACGGTTTCTTCTTGCTGGCAGCAATGCTGCTCTTCATCCCGGTAATTGAAATGATACCCAACACCGCACTGGCCGCCTTGTTGATAGCAGTAGGTTACCGGCTTGCTTCTCCGAACGAATTTTTCAAAACCTACAAGATAGGTTCTGATCAACTGGTCATTTTCGTTACTACCATCATTGTTACCGTTTCCACCGACTTACTGATTGGTGTGGGGGCGGGCATTGGTATGAAATTTTTCTTTCACCTTGTTAACGGTGCTCCGGTTCAGAGTCTTTTCAAAGCGCGGTATGAGCGGTTTGAAAACAATGAGGGGTACCAAATCAAAGTAATCGACTCTGCGATCTTCTCAAACCTCATCGGGTACAAAAAACTTTTCAAAAGTTTTGTGCCCGGCAAGCGCGTTGTTTTCAATTTTTCAGATTCACGTATTGTTGATCACTCCTTTATGGAAGCATTTTATCACTTTCAGGAAGAATATCAGCATGCGGGAGGCGAGGTAGCCGTTACGGGTTTCGATAATTTCAAAGCCATGTCCAAACACCCGCTTGCTGCACGGAAGTACGACCCCGGTGCTCAACTTAGGTTCGAAATCCGGCTTAGTCCGCGCCAGATGGAGTTGCGCAGGCTTGCAAGCGAAAATGATTATACGTTTTATCCCCAGCAGGTACGAAGCGGGTTGAAATACAAGGGGTATCCGATAGAGCGGGGCACTAAAATTCAGTACGAAGAAAATATCCTTGAAAAATACCTGGATCAGGGCCGGATCATTGTTTCAGACATCACCCTAACCGAGGGAGCAGGGCAGGTACGGCAGGATACCCGCGTTACGGTGGTGCAGGTAACCGAGACGGATCTTAAAATTCCTGACTTTGCGCTTGAACCTGAGAGCATGTGGTCAAAACTATCGGAACTCACAGCTGGTAAAGACATTGATTTTTCCGATCACCCGGTGTTCTCAAAAAAATATTACCTGCGTGGCGAATCGGAGGCAGACGTTCGGGCTTTCTTTTCTTCGCCTGTCATCGCCTTTCTTGAAAACAGGGAGGAGATGCACATTGAATGCCACCGCAATAAACTGCTCGTGTATAAGAAACGTGAACTGCTTACACCAAACGAGATCGTTTATCTTGAACAGTTTGCTGAAGATTTTTTGCGTGTGGTTACCGGAATTACTCCAGCCAATGGGATGGCTTGATTTCAATTTCATAATTTAATGCCTTTATGATTAGGTCAATAATCACAGGAATCGCCTTACTGCTGAGTAGCTTTGTACTGGCCCAAAAGGCCATCTCCACGCAATACCATGGCTGGTATATGTATTTCGGTAACCATAAGCTAACCGATCGGTTCAGTTTGCACACAGAATATCAGTGGCGCAGAGCCGACTGGATAACCACATGGCAGCAATCCCTTTTGCGGGTGGGTCTTGACTATAAACTTACGGATGCTGCCACCGTTACAGCGGGTTACGCACACATTCTGACCTGGCCCTACGGTGAACAGCCGTTGCCCGAAAAATTTCTGGAACACCGGCTGTGGGAGCAATTCATCCTCACCCAAAAAGTCGGAAGGTTTTATTTCAACCACCGGTATCGCCTGGAGCAGCGGTGGCTGAAGGGAAATGGTGACGCCACTTCTGATGATTTTGTCTATCGTAACAGAATACGTTACCGGTTTCTGATTAACTATCCGCTGGGTAAAAAAGAAATGGGGCCCGATACATTCTTCTTAAGTACTTACGATGAAGTGTTTATTCAATTCGGGCCAAACTTTGCACGAAATTACCTCGATCAGAACCGATTCTATGCAGCTCTCGGCTATCAATACTCTTCAAAAGGAAATATTCAACTGGGATATATGAACCAGTTCATCATTAAAGGCGATGGCCTGAAAGCCGAACGCAACCATACCCTGCAGGTAAGTGTTACGTACAACGCTGACTTCAGAAAGAAAAGTTAGGCGGTAGAAAAATGGTGTTCTCCATTTAACCTAAATCATCGCATCAATACATTTGATTAAGCCGGATGTACAATCCGGCTTTTTGTTTTAGTTTTGCGAACCATTTAAACCTATGGCCAACCTCAAGGAAATCTTTTCCGTTACACTTATCCTGTTTTCCGTTATCGACATCATCGGGGCAATTCCATTCATCATCATCATTAAAAAAAGAGAAGGAAGAATTCATGCCGAAAAAGCCACCATTATTTCGGCCCTGCTTATGGTTGGTTTTCTTTTTCTTGGTCAATCCATTTTGAGACTCTTTGGATTGGACGTGGCCTCCTTTGCCGTAGCGGGTTCGATTGTGATTTTTATTGTTGCCATGGAGATGATTCTCGGCCGCACGCTCATCAAGGATGACCCCGAAGCAAAAGGCTCAGGATCCATTGTGCCACTGGCCTTTCCGCTGATTGCCGGGGCCGGCACGCTCACCACCATCCTGTCGCTGCGGGCGGTGTATGAAGAGGTAAACATACTCATCGGTATTTTGCTTAATCTGGTTTTCGTTTACCTGGTGCTGCGCTCATCATCCTGGCTGGAACGCAAATTGGGTAAATCGGTGTTCTCGGTGCTTCGCAGGGTGTTTGGGGTAATTCTTCTGGCGATTGCAGTAAAGATCTTTAAGGATAACGTGAGTTTCTGATGATCAGGATTTATACAGATGGTGCTGCGCAAGGCAACCCGGGCCCCGGTGGGTATGGTACCATCCTAAAGTTCAACGACCATGTAAAAGAACTTAGCCAGGGTTTTCGGTTAACAACCAATAACCGTATGGAGCTACTGGCGGTAATTGTTGGATTGGAGGCCATCAAAAAAAAAGGCATACCGGTAACCATCTATTCCGACTCCAAGTATGTGGTGGAGGCTGTTAAACAAGGCTGGCTATGGGATTGGGAAAAAAAGAATTTTAAGAAAAAGGCCAATCCTGATTTATGGAGACGCTTCATTCCCCTCTACAAAACGTTAACACCAAAATTTGTCTGGATTAAGGGTCATGCCGGCCATCCGGAAAACGAACGGTGTGACCAACTGGCGGTTGAGGCCGCCTCCTCAAACCATTTGCTGGTTGACGAAGCCTACGAACAAGCCAATGCGCTATCGTAGTTTCTCTGCTTCGGTAAAGCCAATGCCGTGTTCACGCAGTTCCTTCAATATGGGAGAATACAGTTCAGGGCGTACCGGAATCTGTACACCACTGAGTTTAATTTTTCCCTCGGTAAGCAACTTTGCTGCAATGCCCAGGGGCAAGCCCACCGTTTTCGCCATGGCTGTGTGCACCGCATCCTCTCCTTTCACTACCAGTGACGATTGAATTTCGTGGCTGCTCCCGTTATGCTCATATAGAAAGCGGTGCCACATCACAATCATATCTTTGTCGGCTGTACCCAACTTCCATTTTTTATTCAGGATGTGCTCGGTTACTTGCGCAGGGGTTCCTTCGTTGAGACCTACCGGATCATCCGAAAAAAATCCGGACCAGGCAAGGCGTTGCAGTTCGGGCCCATTCGCCTTTAGTCCGAACCGGTGGCTCAGTTTTTCCTGAGGTGAACCCGGCCCTGAATCAAGAAACGACTCAATAAACATGTTGTGAGTCATCCGGTTTACTGCTTCCATCGGATAACTGTCATCGCAGCAGCCCAATTGCACGAGAATATGCCATGCTTCGCAAAACCCTTTGTTCCGCAAGGTGCCTCGCACCATCGTTTTAATTCCCTGCAAACCGTACGTATCAATATAAGTAAGTGAGTTTCGGTTAGCATACCCTTCAAACTCACCCTGACCAGGCACAGTTACCGGGGTTGTGCGCCTGAACAATTGCTGATACGGAATGTATTTAAACATACCGTCTTCCATGTATTTGGCAGTTCCCTGTCCAGCGGTTACCACATTGCGCGGATTCCAGGTGAACTTATACCGCCACGGATTCTCCGAATCGGTTTCAGGTGCAATTAATCCACCGGTAAACGACTCAAACGACAGCAGCTTTCCACCAAGTTGCCTGATGCGATCGATGATTTCCATGGCACTCATGTGATCAATGCCCGGGTCCAGGCCGCACTCATTTAAGAAGAGCAGGTTGTTTCGCTCAGCCTCCTGATGAAAGGCTTTCATGTCATCCTGAACATAACTGGCTGTTAACAGGTGCTTACCCAGCGCCAGGCAATATTTTGCTACGGTGGGGTGAAGGTTGGGTGGGAGCAACGAAATAACCACATCGGCTGAACGAATTGCTTCGACACGTTCTGCCTCTTGCCGGATATCAAACCGGATGGCCCTCCCTGCTCCGGAGCGGCCAATCCGTTCCCGGGCCAATTCCTGATTCTGGTCGCCTACAATAATCAGGCAACCATTTGTTACGGCATAGTCCAGCAAGTACGAAATCAATGCCGAAGACGATCGCCCTGCACCCAGCACCAGAAAGGTTTTCATGCCGGCAAAGTAATTCAATTGAGAGTTCCATAGAGCAGTACAAATAAAATTTTTATCTTTCTTACACGTATCCCGTAAAGGCATGAATGAAATAACCGTCTTTAAGCATTTTGATGACCTCGATCAGGAATCAAAGTACCTGGCGCACAAGGCTAAGGATGCAGCCCAGTTTGCCCATGCCGGTTATTCCAGGTTCTGTGTGGGCGCTGCCCTGGTGATGGAAGACGGAACGGTGGTCACGGGTGCCAACTATGAGAACGCCTCCTACCCGTTGAGCATGTGTGCCGAACGTGTTGCGCTTTATGCCGCAGCCGCCCAATACCCTGAGAAGCGGATTGTAAAACTTGTGGTTGTTGCCAAACGCAAAGGCGGCAAGGATTTAGTACCGGCAACATCCTGCGGAGGCTGCCGCCAGGTGATCCTGGAATTTGAAGCAAATCAGAAAAAACCCATTGCCCTCATCATGCAAAATGAAAATCATCAATGGATCAGAGCCTCCTCGGCAGCCGATTTGCTGCCCTACTCCTTTTCAAAACAAAACCTGGAGGGTAGTAGTAAAAAATGATCGGCATTCACCGGTTTAGCACCTGCTGAATTTTCGTTTATTTGCCCCCATGAAGGGCCTCCTAAACCTTACCATTGCTCGAGGAAGCATCCTTGCGGCAGCTTTAGTGTTTGCCCTCATCGCCTTGCAACTGGCCATGGTACGCAGCCGTTATACCTCGCTTCTCAGGGTACAGCAGCAACTTGATTACAGCCGTAAAGTTCAACTTCAGTTTTACCAGTTTTTTTTGACCAGTACTCCTTCCGAAAAGAGTGAGCAACTTACCCGCATAGCCAAAATCGACCGCGCACTGGACCTTTTGCAACGCGGAGGCCAGCTACCAGGAACCGAAAATAGTTTGCCGCCTGTTCAACGATTACCAGGCATAACCCTTGAACGTTTGCTATCTGAATGGGTGGCTTTTAATTCAGCTATACAAGCTGAACGCGATCCTGAGCATCTTCAGGCCAGAGCTAACCTTATATTGGAGTGGTTTGACCAGCTGGTCGCTGATTTCAGAGGTGAGGAAGAAAAGCAGCATACTGCAGTAGCCTGGATGATCGGAATTTCCTTAGGTGCCGATGGGCTCGTTTTAGTTTTTCTTGTATTCGTTATTCGAAGAAACGTCATCAGCCCATTGAACGTAATTGCTGCGAATACGGCACGGCATGACCACACAAACGGAACTAAATCGGATGAAATCGGTGCCGTGGCTGCACAGATCAATGACGTGATAGAAAACCTGCGCGATGCCTCCGACTTTGTAAAAGAAATAACCGAGGGCAACCTGACCAAAGATTATAAAGAACTTGAACCAGACTATGTACCCGGCAAAAATAAACTAGCCGATGCACTCATTGCCATGCAGCAGAAATTGCAGGCAATCAATGATGGAGAGCAAAAACGCAAATGGGCCAATGAAGGACTTGCCCGGTTTGTGGATATTCTGCGATCGTCCGGAAACAACCTGCAACAACTTGGTGATAAAATTATATCTGCCCTTGTACACTATACTGGCGCAAACCAGGGCGGGTTGTACGTGCTCAACGAAGACGATCCCCAGCATAGTTATCTTGAACTTATTTCCCTGTTTGCCTTCAATATTAAGAAACATCAACAGCAAAAAGTGAAACCCGGTGAGGGCCTGCTCGGCCAAACGTATCTTGAAAAAGAAACGGTTTACCTGAACCACGTACCCGCAGATTATGTGCGCATTACGTCCGGCCTTGGCGATGCCAATCCCAAAACCCTGCTGATTGTTCCGTTAAAGGTTGAGGACACCGTTTACGGAATGGTTGAGCTCGCTTCTTTCAGCGAATTTCAGGCTCATGAAATTGCCTTCGTTGAAAAACTGGGTGAAACAATTGCCAGCACACTCGCTTCGGTAAAAGCAGCCCAAAACAACCGCAAACTACTCGATGAAAGCAGGATGACAACCGAAGCCATGCGTGCCCAGGAAGAGGAAATGCGGCAAAACATGGAAGAGCTAACGGCCACCCAGGAAGAAATGCAACGGGTGATGAAAGAGGCTCAGCAAAAAGAAACGTACCTGAGCAACCTGATGAACGCAACAAACGATGCGTTTGTAGCCATTGGGCGCGACTACCGGGTGGTGTTGCGGAATAATGCCCCGCTATTCGATGAGTTCATCCGGTCGGGCATTCCCTACGAAAAAGGGTACTATGTATTGAGTTTATTTAAGGAGGATGAATTTGAATACCACAAATCCATTTACGACAAGGTTTTTAATGGCCAAACCATCAGCGTTGAAAAAGAATACTTTGGCCGGCCGTATTCCGTGAATTACAAACCCCTGCTGGCATCCTCCGGTGAAGTTATCGGGGCCGCAATCTATGCCCACGATTTAACGGAACAGCACGTGATGGAAAACCGGGTGAAGGCCCTGGAGCAGCAACTTGCCGAGTCACCAGCAGAAGGCCCTGATAAAACCCTTACCGAACTGGAAAAAACTTTCCGGATCAACCTGGAAGCACTTAAGATTACCAGGGAGACCCTCCGGAACAAGCCCTCATGACGCGCAACCTTTCCGAACAAATAAGGCATTTCCACCCTCAAATCCGCCTGAAATAGCTAAATTTCAAACCCCTGTTCCTAATAATGCCGAATCTGGGGAGGCCTCAAATGACTATTGACCCTGTGCATTCAACGCATGTAAGATTTTGAAGGTAAATGGGGAAGTATGCAATGCCCGGTCAACTATTTTTGAGGCCCTGTAACAATACCAAAGAACCTCTCCATGCAGGACATTGATATAGCCGACCTGAAACGGATCTCGGAGCTGATTTATCAGAAATACAGCTACGACTTCCGCAACTATGCCATGTCCTCCTTTAAGCGCAGGGTGCTTCGGATTATGGACCTGAAGCGATTCACGGTTGAATCCCTGATCCGCAAGCTGAACGATTCACCTGAATTTATCCATGAATTCCTGGATGAGCTTACCGTTAATGTGACGGAGATGTTTCGTGATCCGGGTTTCTGGCGGATCATGCGGGAAGAAATCATTCCAGGCATCCTGCTTAATCACAAACAATTTAAAATATGGCATGCCGGCTGCTCATCGGGCGAAGAAGTTCTCTCCATGACCATTCTGCTCAAAGAGATGGGTATACACCAGGATGTGCAGCTCTATGCCACCGACCTGGATACGGCCATCCTGGAACGGGCAAAAACCGCCAGTTACTCCATCAAGAATATGGAGCTGAATGAAAAGAATTACATCCGTTTTCAGGGGGCCGGAACACTGAAAGATTACTACCGCGAAGAAAACGGCCAGGCTATCTTCCATAAGGAATTAATGGCCAACGTCACGTTCAGGAAGCACGACCTCGTGTTGGGCGAAGTCTTCAACAAGTTCGACCTGATTCTGTGCCGCAATGTAATGATCTACTTCAACCAGGCATTGCAAAATGATGTGTTGAAAAAGTTTCATGAAAGCTTATTCAAATATGGCTACCTCGCCATCGGATCGAAAGAGTCACTCATCTGGTGCGATTATGCCAACCGCTTTATCGTGGTGAATAATGAAGAAAAGATTTATAAGAAAATAAAAGACTAAACGGAAGTTGCTTACGGCTCATGAATAAGTTCAACCTAAATAACAGCTACAAGGCCGTTGTTATCGGTGGGTCAGCAGGCAGCTTCCAGGGAGTGGTTAAAATCCTCTCTCATTTGCCCAAGGGCTTTCCGCTGCCCATCATCATGTGCCTGCACCGGCTTAAGCATGTGCGCCATGGTTTTGTGGAAGCGTTATCGTTAAAAAGTGTTGTGCAGGTAACAGAACCATACGACAAAGAAAACATTAAGCGAGGCGGTGTTTACCTGGCCCCGGCCAATTACCATTTGTCGGTTGAATTGGGGAACTACTTTTCACTTTCCACCGAAGAGATGGTAAACAATTCACGCCCGGCAATTGACATCACCCTGGGAACCTGCGCTTATGTTTTTAAAGATAAACTGATCGGTATTCTGCTCTCCGGAGCAAACAAAGATGGCGCCATAGGCATGAAGCACATAAAAGACCGTGGAGGGTATACCATTGTGCAGGAGCCGAAAGAATGCATGATTGAAACCATGCCGAAGGCGGCCTTGGCTATAACGCAGATCGACCACGTATTAAAAGTTGACCAGATTGTTGAATTCTTTAATGAACTAGACAGGCAGTACAGATGAAGATAACGGCACGGCATACCAGCATGGCATTGGCAACCCTCTTTATGATAGGACTTGTAGCTGCCTTTTATACCTTATACCAGTCGGAAGCCGAGGGCATTCCAAACCGGTTTTATTTTTTACTGGGTGTTGTTTCCATCCTGGGTGCGGCATCACTGGTGGTCGCATTAACCAACAGAAGCGAACTGGTGGTTTACCAGGAGCGTAAGGTGGGCGAAGCCAGGGCATCCCGCACCCGCACCGAGGGCAGCCACAAAACCATCACTGTTGATGCAGTGAAATCTGCCGTTAAATCTTTAAGCAAGCCCGATGAAGTGATGCAAAATGGCCTGTCTGCAATTTGCAAGCAACTCGAAGCCGGCCAGGGTGCTTGCTACAGGGTTGAAACCCGTGACGAAAAGAAAATTGCCGTATTACATGCCGGTTATGCCCTTACACTTGCCGAAGGTAGCAGTGTGGAGTTCGAAGGGGGCGAAGGACTCATCGGTCAAGCCGCCTTAACCGGCCAAACTCTTTATCTTGATGAAGTGCCCGAAGGATACGTAAAAATTATCTCCGGTCTGGGTAGTTCATCACCGCGGTTTGTATTGATTGTTGCCGCAACAATAGAAAACCAGGTGGTTTGCATTATTGAGCTTGCAACCTTTGCACCGATACCTGCCGATCAGCGAAAATTTGTTGAAGAAGCTGCCGCAGTGATAGCAGATAAATTAGCAGGAAGTACATTGAAGCCATAGCAATTATGTTGAAAGGAATAAAGGTTAGTACGAAAATTACAATTCTTGTTATGGCTATCTCCCTGGTAGCCGTAGCAGCCATTGGCTTTTTTACATTCGAATACAATCAGAAAGCCAACCGTGATAAATTCATGTACACGCTGTCGGCAATAACAGACACCCGTGCTGACCTGATGGATGGCTTTTTCGAAAGAAAAGAACAGGAACTAATAACCCTTACCCAATCCGAAAACTGGGATTCACCGGATGCCGACTCCCGCTTTGGCTTTGAAGAGCTATACATTATTTCAAAATCAGGGGCTGTCCGGTTTTCAACCGATGGTGCATATGAACCCGGCAAAACCTTCACCGACCCGGACGGCTCCAGCTTTGCCCAGGCACAAAAGGGCATACACTTCAGCTCACCCTTTAAAGAGAAGAATAAATACTTTCTGTACGGTTTTGCTCCGGTAACTACCTCAAGCGGTGAACAGTTTTTGGTAGCCCGGATCGGCCTTAACGAAATTTATAAAAGCCTCTTCAACACCAAAGGTTTTGGGAATACCGGTGAACTAATCCTGGTGAAACAGGATAACTCCAACAAAAAAATTCTGCTGGCCAGCCCGTTGCGTTTTGAACCTAATGCAGCCCTTAAAATTTTCAACCCGGATGATCCGTTTGTGCAGGGAATTTCACGGATACTGGCAGGCACCACAGGCACTGTTTCCGGAAAAGATTACCACGGTACCGCCTTGTATTATACCGGAAAAACACTGGCACTCCCCGGATGGGCTGTAATTGGAAAAATAAATGCTGCAGAAGCCGATGGTGATGCTGCAGGATTACTCCGCATCTATGTATATGCAGGCATTTGCATTGTATTGTTAACCACGCTGCTAACCATGCTATTCTCCCGCTCGCTTACGCGGCCACTCAGCACCATGCGATCCTTGCTGGGTATGGTTGCTCAGGGCGTGTTACCGGAAACCCTTGAAGTAAGCAGCCGTGATGAATTCGGGCAAATGACTGACAAAGTAAATCACCTGGTAAACTCACTCAGAAACAAAGCTGATTTCACCCAGCGCATCGGAGAAGGTAAATACGACACCCAATTTGTTCCTGAAAGCGATAACGACCTGTTGGGTTTATCGCTTATTACCATGCGCGATAACCTCATTGAAAACGAAAAGCGCGATACAGAACGGAACTGGATTGTGCGGGGGGTTGCAGAGATCAGTGAAATCCTCCGCCTGCACGACACACTCGATACGCTTGGTGATGATGTAATCCGTTTTATTCTTGAAAAAATTGGTGCCATCCAGGGTGCCTTTTATGCCGTGAATGACGAAACGGGTGACAAGCCCCTTATTGAAATGCGCGCCAGCTACGCCTATGGCCGTAAGAAATATCTTAAGACCCGCTTTCGGTTTGCCGAAGGATTGGTTGGACAGGCCGCCATCGAAAAAGATACAGTTCTCCGAACAGAAATACCAGACGATTATGTAACCATCACTTCGGGTATCCTTGGCGAACAGCGACCAACGTGCATTCTCATCGTGCCCCTCATTACGAACGAAGAGGTGTATGGTGTGCTCGAGTTTGCCGGATTGAAACGCTTCGATTCATCGCAGGTAAAATTCGTAGAAGAACTGAGCCTTATCCTGGCCCGAACCATTTTCAACATTAAGGTAAATGAGCGCACCCGCAGGCTTCTTGAAGAATCGCAGGCAATGAGTAACGAACTGAAAGAAAAGCAGGAAGTACTCCGGCAAAATGCTGAGGAAATGCAGGCTACCCAGGAAGAACTTGAGCGCACAAACCGTGAACTCGAGCACCAGGTTGAGGAAGTTAACCGCACCCAGAAGCGCATGCAGTTGCTGCTTGAAAATGCCTCGGAAGTAATCACCATTTACGAAGAGGATGAAACCATCCGGTACATCTCCCCTTCAGTAGAAACCATCCTCGGCTATGGCCAGAAAGAATTGATCGGCCGTAGCGATATGAACAACGTACATGCCGATCACCGGGAAATTTTTAACGGACTGTTCCTGAAAATGAAGGAAAACCCTGATGAAAAGGTTACCGTCCAGTTTGAGTACAAAACAAAAGACGGAAACTACATCTGGATTGAAGCCACCGGAACGAACTGCATGTCGAACCCTGCCATTCATGGATTTATCCTCAACTCGCGTGACATTACCGAACGAAGAAGGGCTGAACAGGAACAACGCATGCGAAGCAAGATGCAGGCCCTTTCAGAAAACTCGCCCGACCTCATTACCCGGCTGGAGCAGGAGGCGATCTCTTACATCAACCCGGTTATTGAGTCGTATACCGGCAAGAGCCCCGGCTTATTCCTTAACCAGAAAGTCCGCAATGTTGAATTAGACAAATCCGTGCTGGAAACCTGGCTCAACATTGTTGAGCAGGTTAACTCCACACAAAACACAGTGGCTACCGAAATGGACTTCCCCTCTGAAATGGGCAAGCGGGTGATGCAGGTAAATGCCATTCCGGAGTTTGATGAAACCAATAACGTAGAGTCGGTGCTCGTGGTGTCACACGATATTACCGAACGAAAAATGATTGAACTGGAAATCCAGGCGAAGAACAAGAAAATCACGGAGAGCATCAATTACGCCAAGCGAATACAAACGGCCATTTTGCCAAATACCCGTCTGATCAACCGGTCTCTGCCTGACTCCTTTATATTATATAAACCCCGCGATGTGGTAAGCGGAGATTTCCCCTGGTACATGCAGGTGAAAGACGATATCTACATTGCCGCAGTGGACTGCACAGGCCATGGGGTACCGGGTGCCTTGTTGTCGTTAATCGGATACTTTCTGCTAAACGATATTGTACGCAGTCGCAAGATTACCGACCCGGGCATTATCCTTGATTTACTTGATGAAGGCGTAACCAAAACACTGCGTCAGGATGAGGACGCATCTACAAAAGACGGTATGGACATTGCCTTGTGCAGGATAAACATGCAAACCCGCGAAGTGGAGTATGCCGGGGCACACCGACCGCTCTATATTATGAAAGGCGGAGTGATGGACGAGGTGAAAGGAAACAAATTTCCGATAGGTGGAGGCATTTTCAAGAACCAGACAAACTTTACCAACACCAAAATCATATTGGATAAAGGGGATTCAATTTACTTCAGCTCAGATGGCTTCCCCGATCAGTTTGGCGGGCCTGAAGGCCGGAAATTTGGCCCCAGGAAAACGCGGGAAATCATTGAGCGGGTTCATACCCTGCCCATGCGCGAAGCCTCATCGGTATTTGAAGCCGAGTGGGAAGCCTGGCGGGGGGATACCCGGCAAACCGATGATGTATTACTTATTGGAATAAAATTTTAGATGTATGAAAATCGCTGATTTTCAAAAATCAAAATAACCGTTTTTGATGCAAAACTTAATAACTTCGAAACCTCAAATAGCATACTGAAATGAATTTCATTTACGATCTGCACCGAACCATGATGTCGCAGAAATTGATTCTGGTGTACCAGGGCGATTTCACCCAGGAAACCACCAAGTCAATACTGGCCATGGCCGAGCGAAATCTTGATTCTTCAGGAGAAGAGTCGAGCATTAAACGAAAGGTGTTTAATGTAATGGTTGAGTCATTACAAAACATTGTTAAACACAGCGATGAACTGGTTGACGGTCAAACGCGAAGCCATGCGGCTATCTTTCTTATCGGGAAAGAAGCCAACCGGTATTCGATCATGAGCGGCAATCCCATCCGCAAAGCAAATGTTGCCAAACTCAATGCGGCCCTCGACAAGATCAACAGCCTGGACAAGGAAGGCCTGAAGGAGTTATATAAAGAAATCATCAAGAACACCACCATTTCTGAAAAAGGTGGTGCCGGTTTGGGGTTTGTGGATATGGCCCGAAAATCAGGTGCAAGGCTGGAATTTTCATTTCCTGAAATGAATGCCGAGTACTGCTTTTTCTGCCTTAAGGTAAACGTGCCGCGCGAGGCAGGCGAAAACTAATTGTTGAACGATTTAATTTAATGATCATGGAAATACTTAATCTAGAAGGAACGGAAGATACCCCGAAAATCATCCTGGATAAAAAGAATGGAATCTTTGAAATATCAGGCCGCTCGCTGCCTGAGGATTCGGCAGAATTCTATCGCCCGGTGCTGGAATGGATAGGAAATTACGGTGCTGATCCGAATCCCACTACCGACTTTGTGTTTAAACTCGAGTACTTCAATACCGCCTCCTCTAAACTAATTCTGGATGTGCTTTCTGCATTGGAGGACATCAAAAACATGAAGATACTCTGGTACTATCACGAAGACGATGAGGACATGGAGGAAGCCGGGCAGGAATTCTCAGAACTGGTCGAAATCCCCTTCGAATTCAAAACCTATTGATTATTCGCCCGCTACCGGATCGCAATCCCATACTGAATGAGTGAAGAAATTCTCAAAGCGCTAACCCAGCTATTTGCTATCATCACCAAGCAGGATGGTGGAGTGAGCGCCAATGAGCGGCAGTATGTTATTACGTTCTTTCAAACAGAACTGGATCAGGATTCCCTGAAAGAATACCTGGCTCAATATGATGAACAATCCGGTTACGGCAAAGCCAGCGAAGGTGTTGCCAAATTAACCAGTGTTAAAGAGTCGGTGCGGGTGCTGGGCATCTGCAAGAAAATCAACAAAACACTTACTCAGAAGCAAAAGGTTGTTGTGCTCATTAAGCTGCTGGAACTTGTTGCCACCGACAAAAACTTCTCAGCACAGCGGATGGAAATCATTAACACGGTCTCCACGGTGTTTAACATTGAGCTTAATGAGTACAAACTCATCGAGGATTTTATCATTACTACGGAGCCCCGCTCCCTGAATAATCCTGATATCCTGATCGGAAACAACGATGAGAAGGCCCAACCCGGCAGGCTGAATAAACACGTGCACATTCACATAACCGGTGACCTGGTGTGCATGCGCGTTCGCAGTGTCGACATGTATTATGTAAAGTATGCCGGGGATGAATCCACCTTAATGAATGGCTTCATCATGCAGCCAAACCGGGTTTACCTGTTTTCGCATGGCAGTACAATCAAAACCCAGGCCGGTGACGCGTTGTATTACAGCGACATCATCGCTGACTTCAATGAAGAAATCAAAACAACAAAGCTGTCGTTCAACGCGATTATTGAAGAATTCAAGTTTCCGAATGGAGCCATCGGACTCCGGGATGTAAAAGTTTCAGAGGGGCCGGGCAAGTTAATTGGCATTATGGGCGCCAGCGGGGCCGGCAAAACCACCTTGCTGAATGTAATGGCCGGCCTTGCCAAACCCTCCGTAGGCAAAATTCTTATTAATGGCTTTGATATTTTTGAAGAGAAGGAAAAAATCCATGGCGTGATCGGGTACGTATCGCAGGATGACCTGCTGATCGAAGAACTCACTGTTTACCAAAACCTGTACTATAACGCTAAACTTTGCTTTGCCCATTTTACCGAGGAGCAGATTCACAGGCGGGTAATGGAAGTACTCGAAAACCTGGGCCTTGATCAACGCAAAGACCTGAAAGTTGGAAACCCGCTCGAAAAAACGATCAGTGGCGGGCAACGCAAGCGTCTCAACATCGCACTGGAACTTATCCGTGAACCCGCCATCCTTTTCCTTGACGAACCTACGTCAGGGCTTTCTTCACGCGATTCTGAAAACGTAATTGACCTGCTCAAAGAACTTTCACTGAAAGGCAAACTGATATTTGTCGTCATCCACCAGCCATCGTCTGACATTTACAAGATGTTCGACAAGATGATTATTATGGACACCGGTGGATACCCGGCATATTATGGCCCACCTGTTGAAGCCGTAACCTATTTTAAAAAATCAACCCTTCAGGTAGACAGCAACCGGGGGCAGTGCGAAACGTGTGGTAACGTTAACCCCGAACAGATTTTCAACATCATTGAGGCCAAAGTGGTGGATGAGTACGGGCAGCCAACCAGCAAACGAAAAATAACACCCGTACAATGGCATGACTGGTACAGAGAGCGTTTCAGATTAAATAAGGTTGAGGATGTAAAGGAGGAACCACCCCACTCCCTGAACTTGCCGAACAAAATCAAGCAGGCCGTAATTTTTATTACCCGCGATACCCTCTCTAAGTTAAGCAACCGGCAGTACCTGCTCATCAACATGCTCGAGGCACCGCTGCTTGCGCTGATTCTTGCCTTCATCATAAAATACAAGAGCGCTCCGGGAGGAAAAGAATACCTCTTCCGCTTTAACGACAACTTTCCTGCGTTTATCCTGATGAGTATTGTAGTTGCCCTCTTTATGGGACTAACCGTGAGCGCTGAAGAAATCATCCGCGACCGGAAAATTCTTAAACGGGAATCGTTTCTTAACCTGAGCTGGAACAGCTACCTGCAATCGAAGTTAACCATTCTATTTACCCTGTCTGCCATTCAAACCCTCATGTTTGTACTGATTGGCCATCTCATTTTAGAGGTTGAGTGGAGAATGATTTTGCCGTTTTGGATCGCCCTGTTTTCAGTTTCCTGCATGGCCAATGTGCTGGGCCTTAATATATCATCGGCCTTTAATTCGGCCGTTACGGTTTACGTAATGATTCCATTATTACTTATACCACAAATGATTCTGAGCGGCCTGCTCTTCCGTTTCGATAAACTCAATGATCTGATCAGCACAAAAGGAAAAGTACCGTTGGTGGCCGACTTCATGGCCTCGCGATGGGCCTACGAAGCATTGGCCGTCCACTCCTTCATCAACAACTCGTACGAGAAACCGTACTACAGGTATGAAAAAATCGAGGCCCAAGCCGACTTCAGGTCATCTTTCCTGGTAGATGAACTCGAGCGGAAACGAAAGTTTATTGATGATAACCTGGATTCATCCGATGATTCGGTAAGAAAGGAAATGGCCAAAGGCCTGGAGATCATCCGAAAGACCATTAAAGACGATTACTTTAAACGCGGGCTTGAGCAGGTTAACCTGGAAACGCCATGGACGCTGGAATTGTACACCCCCTCGTTCGGAAAGGTCCTCGAAGAATACCTTATTGCATACCGCAGGTTTTACCAGGAGGCTTACAACAAAGCTGTTGCGTACCGCGAGCAGATCATTTATAAGAAAGAAAATGAAGAAGGGTCAACGTACAAGTTGAACGAGTATAAGAACAAGTACTACAACGAGAGCCTTGCCGATCTTGTAAAAAACGTATCTACGAAAAACAGGATTCTTGAATACAAGGGTCAGCTTATTCAGCAAATCAACCCGATATTTCTCGATCCGAAACCATCGGGAATATGGAATTACCGCACGCATTTCTTTGCCCCAAAGAAGTATTTTTTAGGCATCGAGTTAAGCACCTTTGCATTCAACCTGCTGGTAATTTGGGGGATGGCATTTGTGTTCTATATCACACTGTATTTTGAATTACTCAGACAGTTTGTGGATTTATTCAGTAAAGTAAACTTACCGAAGAGGAAATAGCAGGCCTGTATTGTTTTGGTCAGGAATGCTGAATTTGTAACTTTGTAACCGCTTAATTTCAGGCATATGAAAATAATTAACTGTGTACTCATTCTGGCCATTCTTTCAGCCTGCGGATCAGGGAAGAAGTCTGATGAGCAGGCGTTCATGGAGACCCTCGATTCAACCAAACTGACAGGTCCGTCAATCTCAGAGGCTGTAATTGGCGATATTCTTCAACAAATACCCAGCCCGCTGGAAATCTCCGTGCTTCTGAAAGAATCCGGGAAAAAATACAATGTCAATTACCTGAATTCAGCCGATAATTTGCCCAAGTACAACAGCAACTATAAGAAGGCTCTAAATCTTGGAATTTATGGTACCGATTTGGGATATACCAATATCTACGAGCAGAACCAGGATGGCGTAAAATTCATGTCAGCTATAAAAAGCCTTGCCGATGGCCTTAATATTGGTCAGTTTTTTGATATTGAGACCATCGGGAGGTTAGCCACGAACAGTAAAAATCTGGATTCACTTTTGTTAATAACTACCCAAAACTTTAACAACATTAACCATTACCTGCAAACACAGGGCCGCGCAAACCTAAGCGTATTGTTGCTGACCGGTGGATGGATTGAGGCGATGCACATTACGTGTAACGTAGCCGCCCAGGACCCTAATAATAAGGAGTTGCAGGAAAAAATTGGTGAGCAGAAAGTAATCCTTGAAAATATTCTGCTGTTGTTGAGTTTTTACAAAGACGTTGATCAGAACATGGCAGCATTGCTTGGCGATATGGAAGAACTTAAAAACGCGTTCAATAAAGTGAACATCGTTTATACCTATAAAGAATCGACCTTTGAAATAGTTAACGGGGTAATGGTTATTAAAGACAACAGCACAACAACCATTGACATAACTCCCGAAGACATAACCAGTATCAGAACCATAACCGGAAATATCCGAAGTAAGATTATTAGCTAAGTAACCGACAACCTATGAAAAAAGTAATTATTCTTGCTTTGTCGCTTTTTATAGTCTCGGCCAATGCCAGCGCTCAATGCAATTCTGAAAATCTAACCAACCAGTGTATACCAAAGCTCGCATCAGGCTTTAACTTCTTGAAAAGTTACAAGATCGATGGCACTGGCGGATCAAAAGACAAAGTGGAGTATTCCTACGTGTTTACAAAAGGAACACAATACATGATTAACATTTGCGCGCCAAACCAGCCAACGGATGGCATTGTTGTAACCCTATACGACTCTAACCGGAACAAAGTAGCCACCAGCAAAATCAACGGTCAGTTCATTGCAGCAATTGCTTATCCCTGCAACGCTACCGGTATATACTACATTCAGTACACGTTTGATGGGTCCTCCACTTATTGCGGAGGAAGCGCACTCGGTTTTAAACGCTAATGCAAGCAGATTCAGTATAAACCCCGGCTAAAAATGTCGGGGTTTTTTATTACTACCTTCGTGAAATGACCGAGCAGTCTCTTAATTTTTCATTTAAGGCCCGCTATTACAAGTTGGGTGCACTTGATAAAACTACCAATCGGATTTGGTTTGTACTTCATGGCTATGGCCAACTGGCCAAATACTTTATCCAGAAATTTGCACCCCTGGCCAATTCACAAACCTGCGTCATTGCTCCTGAAGGATTATCCAGATTTTATATGGAGGACCTCGCAACACGTTCACAAACCGGTAATAATCGTGTTGGCGCAACCTGGATGACCCGGGAAAGCCGACTAACCGACATTGAAAATTATTGTGAATACCTTACCGCTATCTATAAAACCGAAGTTGAAAACCATCCGCATGTGCGGGTAACCATCCTGGGGTTTTCACAAGGTGCTGCAACAGCTTCACGCTGGGCGCTGGATAGCCGCATAAATTTTAACCGACTGATTTTGTGGGCCGGTATCCTGCCACCCGATATGAACTTTGAAAAAGGAAGGGCAGTTCTGAGTGGAAAAGAATTTATTGTAGCGCATGGCACGGGTGATCCCTGGATAACTCCTGACAGAATGCAAGAAATGGAGGCTCTTATTGTAAAACTAGGCATTGCTCCCAAGTACATCGTGTACGAGGGAGCACATGACCTCCATGAAGAGACACTGCTTCGGCTTAATGCTGTTGTTTTTTAACCAATGTAGCCGAAGCCTGTGCCACGGGGAAAACCACAACATCCGCTAATACAACATGGGGCGGGCGCGTTAACACAAACAAAATCAAATCGGCTATATCCTCTGACTTCAGCGGCTGATACCCCTGGTAAACCTGTGCAGCCCTGGCCTCATCACCTTTAAACCGGACAAGAGAAAACTCCGTTTCAACAAGTCCGGGATGAATACCTGTGACTTTAATGCCCTCGGAGTTCAAATCCATACGCATCCCTTTGGTAAGGGCATCGACAGCAAACTTACTGGCGCAATACACATTGCCGTTTGGATATACTTCCTTACCCGCAATAGAACCGATGTTAATGATGTGGCCTGATTTCCTTTTAACCATGGAGGGGATTACACATTGTGAAACGTATAACAACCCTTTGACATTGATATCAATCATGGCGTCCCAATCATATTGCTTGCCGGTTTGAATTGGGTCAAGGCCATGGGCATTTCCTGCATTGTTAATGAGCACATCAATGGCCTGCCATTCATCGGGCAGTGACCGAATGGCAGCCTGAATTTCTTCTGACTCACGTACATCAAACGAAAGGATCTTACATTCCGTATGGTTAGCCAACTCATGCTGCAAAGCCTGCAGCCTGTCTAATCTCCTTCCGCAAAGAATAATTCGGAATGGATGACGGGCAAGTAGTTGGGCTGTCGAAAGACCAATCCCTGAGGTAGCCCCGGTAATCAAAACCGTGCGCTTTGTCATTGAAACAGAAAATAAAAGTGAATGGTATTGGTGGTTAGCTGCTTTAGCGGTTTAGCAAAAACGTTATCGGGGTTATCCAATATGTTATATACGCCACGAGAGAACCGGATTTCGGGTGAAAGTTTGAACAATGGAAAATACAAGTCAAAGCCCAGTCCGGCTTCAAGGCTCAGGTTGAAGCTGGTTATCTCCAGGCTGTTGGTAACATTCTCAATTTCCTTTTTGCCCGAAGCCTCGATGGCCGGTCTGACACCTCCTATCATATACATCCGGATGTTTCCCCTTCGCATCGATTTGTACTTAATTAAAACGGGAAATTCCACCATTGTTGTTTCAACCAATTGATTGAAGGACTGCCCGTTGGTAAACTTATACGTCAATGAATGTTCATAAAATCCAACCGTAGGTGTTATGCGCAAATCCAGGAATTCATGGGCGCGGTAGTTCACAATAAAACCCAGCGAAAAGCCGGGCTTCCATTCGGGCTCTACGGAATGAAGTGTATCCATTGAGGGAGTTACAAATGCGTCAGCATATTTTATTTGGTAGGTGGTGGTGTGCAACCCGATAAGAAACCCGTAACTAATCACCCGGCTTTCATCATAGTTTGGGTTATTCTTACGCGCCCATAAAAAACCCTGCGCGCTAACCGCTCCTGATACCAGGAGTAACGCAGCAAGGGCAATTACTTTCGGGCCGAGTAAATGGAGCTGATACCGAAGGTTACAGGCTTGCATGCCGGTTCTTTAAATCCAAGATTTGTTAAGATAGCCAGAAAATCATCACCATCCGGAAAGGCCTCAACCGATTCCGGCAAATAGGTATACGCGGCTTTATCCCGCGATATCATTCTACCTAGTTTTGGCAGGATATGTCTGAAATATACATTATACACTTGCCTGAATGGAAAGCGCCTTGGCCTGGAGAACTCAAGAATAACCAGCATCCCGCCTGGTCGTAAAACCCGTTTGATTTCTTCCAAACCCCGCTTCACATTTTCAAAATTTCTTACTCCAAATCCAACGGTTACGGCATCAAATTTATTTTCCTCAAAGGGAAGATTCTCCGAGTCACCGGTAAATAACTCTATTTTACCGGCCAACCCCTTTATGGCCATTTTTTTCCTGCCAACATTCAACATGCCTTCCGAAATGTCTACACCGATAACCTTTTCAGGGTTAATGCGCAGGGCCTGAATGGCAAAATCACCCGTACCGGTGGCTACATCAAGGATCAACCGGGGCTTGATCGGCCGAAGCAGGTTAACCGCGGTCTTTCTCCACCCTTTGTCAATACCGAGACTTAAAAAATGATTAAGAAAATCGTACCGATGACTGATATTATCGAACATGCGGGCTACCTGCTGCTTTTTTGCCGAAGTATCTTCTTTGTAAGGAACAACCTCCATGAAATTAATTTGGTGGGATAACAACAAACCGCAAATTGCTAAGAAAATACAGGAATAAAAAAGTTGAAATCGGGAGGCAACCGGGAAGACAAGCCGCTAGTTACCGAGTACTTTGAATTCAACCCTGCGATTAAGCTCCCGGCCATCCTGTTCATCATCGTTGCTGGCCAATGGCCTGGTCTTTCCGTAGCCAACAGCGGTAATTCTGCGCGGATCAATACCCTTTTTGGTCAAAAAATCTTTTACAGCTTCAGCTCTTCGTTGCGAAAGCAATTTATTATAGGCTGCCGTGCCAACCGCATCGGTATGTCCGGCAATTTCCACTTTCAATCCTGGGTTTTCGGCCATCATCCGCTCCAGTTTGTTCAACTCGGTATACGATTCCGTTTTGAACGTAGCCTTATCAAAGTCGAAGTAAATATTTCGCAAGATGGATACCACACCGGTAGTCAGTTTCTTCAATTCAATGGTTCGTGTTACGGTTCGCTCTTGTCCGGAAACACCTTCCAACCGCACATTTTGATTTACAAAAGCATAGCCCTCCAATTCAACTGATAACCGATAATCTTTGGTTTCTTCGGCACGAATCACAAATTCCGTTGTTCCTCCATCACCGGAAGAGCCCGGAACGATTACGTTATCGCGCAACCCCTGCAGGCGAACTTTGGCTTTCAATGGCTCACGGGTTGAGCCATCAACCACCTTAACCTGGTAGCGTAAGGGAAACTTTGACTTTGCCTCTTCGATCACCGGTTCAGGGGTTTTATCCGGTTCCCGTGCTGCCACCACTTCCGGTATAGTGATCATAAAAATATCGTCATAGCCAAGGCCGTCTTCACGAACCGATGAATAATATGCCCGCTTACCGTCTTTGGTACTCACAAAATAGATATCATTATCAGGCGTGTTAATCGGGTAGCCGAGATTTTCCGGTTCACTCCAATCATTGGTTGCCTCATTAAAAACTGATTTGTAGATGTCAAATCCTCCGATGCCCTTTCTGCCCTTCGAACTGAAGTAAAGGGTTTTTCCATCATAATCTATAAATGGTCCGTCATCATCATACTCCGTATTAATCTTAGGGCCCATATTTTTTACGTTTGACCATTCACCTCGGGCATCTTTTGTTGCCCGGTAAATATCAAGGCCGCCATATCCTCCAGGCCTGTTGCTGGAAAAGTAAAGGGTCTTTTCATCGGACGAAATCGTAATTGATTTTTCTTCATACGATGAGTTGATGATTCCCGGCAGCGGTACAGGCGCTTTCCATGTGCCGTTCGGCTGACGATCGCTGTAGTAGATATCGCCTCCGCCCTCATCGGTATAAATGAAAAGAGTTTGGCCATCGGCCGAAAGGGCCAGGTTAGAATCATGATAGGGTGTATTGATGGGCGACCCGATGTTCTCGGCTGCTGTCCACCGGCCATTTACTTTTCGTGCAATGAAGATATCTTCAAATGGTTTATTGTCAACATCCACATTTTGATTCATGTTTCCATCGCGTCTGCGCGAAGTAAATATTACCTGGTCTTCATTTTCATTAAATACCGGTGCGTAGTCATCCCATTCCGAATTGATTTCGCGGCCAATGTTTACAATTGAAAAATTCTTCGGGTTGGCCACATACTCTTTGCCGTTTTCGCACTCATAAATAGCCCGATCTACCACTGTTGCACTTACCCGGTCGTTGCCGAGGTAATTGGGTCTTTTGGCAAGCCGTTGCTTGTATCGGTTATAGAAATCGATCGCCTTATCGAATTCCAGTCCATATTGATAGCTCTGGCCGATCCAGAATTCCAAATCAAACCGATAGTTGGGGTCCAACTCATAAACGCGCAGAAAATATTTAACCGCCAGGTCTTTTCCGATGGTTCTAATATGGTAATGACCCGCCTCAAAATTTGCCTTAATGTTGGTGGGGTCAAGGTTAGCAGCGGTTACCATCAAATCGCGGGCATCGTCCATAGCCCGGGTTTCGGCCATGATCAACTCAGCCTGCTCCATGTATAACTTAGCCTGCTCTTTGTCGGTCTGGCTGTAACCGAAAAGGAAAGTCCCAACGACAGCTAAAAAAATCAGTATACTGCGCATACTGTACATGCCTGAAAAGTGGGTTAACAATTAAAGTTAGAAATAAACCATAAAACAATGCCTGCCAATATAGGAAAAAGTGATGTTTAAATCGTGCAAATTTGGCCTCATAAAGTACTCAAATCTTACATTATTAGTATTTTGGGTTGAAAGCATTACTTCAACTAGCTGTCCATGAGTGTTCAACAGGCTGAATTTATTCGGAGTGCTTCCGGTTCTGCATCGATTCCAGCAACCGACAAGCCTGAGTTTGCCGTTATCGGTCGCTCCAATGTCGGAAAGTCTTCATTCATTAACCTGCTTTCGGGCCGGAAGCACCTGGCCAAAACTTCATCGAAGCCGGGCAAAACACAAACGATCAACTACTTCCTGATCAACCGAAGCTGGTACCTGGTGGATTTACCGGGCTACGGATATGCCCGTGTCAGTAAGGAAAAGAAAAGAGGATTCAGCAAACTCATTGAAACCTACCTGATCCAAAGCAAAACGCTTCACTGCCTGTTTATTCTCCTTGACAGCCGGCATGAACTTCAAGCCATTGATCTCGACTTTATCACCTGGGCAGGAAGAAGCAACCTGCCAATAGCCCTAGTTTTTACCAAGACCGATAAGATTACCCACATTCAGCTTAAGCAAACCCTTAAACGGGCTGAAGGTGACCTGCTGAAACATTGGGAGTCGTTGCCACCGGTATTTGTTACATCCGCTCCACGAGGGAGCGGCAGAACAGAGATTTTGGAATTCATTGCAACTGCGCTAAACGCGCCTGCATGAAATTGGTTAGTTTTGCACCCGTTGAACAACCACCTGTATGAAGCTGGATGAGATTGCTACGGTATCAGGCAAAGGCGGATTATTTAAAGTGTTAAAACCTACCAAGTCCGGGGTTATCCTGGAGTCGCTGGATGAGCAAAAAGCCAAACTGGTTGCAACCTCCACCCACCGGATGTCTGTACTCAGTGAAATATCGATTTACACCACAACGAAAGAAGGAACCGTAGGGCTTGAGCACGTACTAAAAAAAATTCACTCCGACTTTGGCAACGACCTGGGTATTGACAGCGAAGCTGATCCAACTGAGCTAAAGGCATTTCTTAAATCAGTGCTTCCGGAATACGATGAAAACCGTGTATATCTTTCCGATATAAAGAAACTGGTTCGGTGGTATTCCATCCTCAATGCCCACGCACCGGAAATCTTTACCGCAATGCCGGGAGAAGAAAAGCAGGGTTGATCCTCAGCTAAAACGCTCGGCCTTCTCCACCATTCTCTTTGAACCCACAAAAAACGGGGTTCGCTGGTGCAGCGAAGCTGGAACTAAATCAAGTACCCGGGTTTTTCCATCCGAAGCTTTGCCTCCTGCCTGTTCGGCAACAAATGCCAACGCGTTGCATTCGTACATCAACCGCAGTTTACCGTTCGGATCTTTAGCTGTGGCCGGATAAATGTAAATACCCCCCTTAAGCAGGTTGCGGTGAAAATCGGCCACCAATGAACCAATATAGCGTCCCGTGTAATTTTTTTCTTTGCAATAGGCAATGTAGTCCTTAACCGATGGAGAAAATGAATTGAACGATCCTTCGTTTACGGAATAAATCTTGCCCTCTTCCGGCATTCGCATGTCCGGATGCGATAAAAAGTACTCGCCCAACGTGGGCTCATAGGTAAACCCGTTAACCCCATGCCCCGTGGTATATACCAGCATGGTAGAAGAGCCATACAGGATGTAGCCGGCTGCCACCTGCTCCGAACCCTTTTGCAAAATGTCCTCCTGTTGAATGGGCGTCCCCTCTTTGCTTTTCCTCCGGTAAATTGAAAAGATGGTGCCAATCGAAACATTCACATCAATATTGGAAGATCCATCCAGCGGGTCGATTGCTATTACATACTTTCCTGAATTATTCAGATCGACAAACGACTCAGCTTCTTCAGAAATCAATGCGCACGCTTCTCCGCCTTTCATCAAGGCCCTCGAAAACCGGATGTTGGCCAGCACATCCAGCTTTTGCTGGGTATCACCGGCTGTGTTGGTTGAGCCCATCGATCCCATGATGTCTATAAGTCCGGCTTTATTTACTTCGCGGTTAACCACTTTACTGGCCAGGGCAATATCCCTGAGCAACTGCGAAAGCTCACCACTGGCATAGGCAAATTGGTCTTGCTTGCTTTTGATAAACCGGTCAAGGGCGCTTCCGATCGGAGCTGCTATGCGGGATTCTTCCATTGCCGTTGCAAATTCTTTAGCCAACTTGAGCGATTGTGAAAAAGCAAATTTAAGTTGCAAACGATTTAGATCAACCAAAATGAATGTTTTTAAATTCGGAGGGGCATCACTGAAAAGCCCTGCAGCCATACGGAATATGGCCGCCATCGTAAAAGCGCATGCAGACCGGCCCTTGCTCGTAGTGGTTTCAGCAATGGGCAAAACCACCAACGCGCTGGAAGCCATTGTGGCCCTTTACCGCCAGGGCCAATCCTTTGAGGCTGAACTATCGGCACTCAGATCCTACCACCTCAGTCTGGCTGCCGACCTCGTTACTAATACTGCCATTCATGACGAAGTTGCGGACTATTTTGACCAACTCACCCAACACTTAAAGCCCGGACCGGAAGACCAGGTCTACGACCAGGTTGTAAGCTTCGGTGAACTAATCTCATCGGTTATTGTGCACCACTTCCTTGTTCAATCCGGAGTTGCCTGCACCTGGAAAGATGCACGAAAGATTATTTTGACCGATTCGTGTTTCCGGGAAGGAAAAGTAAACTGGGAAGCAACCCAAAGGAGTATTCAAAACCTGCGGCCTGAATTAGCAAATCAGATACTGCTCACCCAAGGATTTATCGGGGGCACCGAAAATGGCTTAACCACAACGCTGGGCCGCGAAGGTTCGGACTATACCGCAGCAATTTTTGCAGCATGTCTTGGCGCAGCGTCCGTAACCATCTGGAAGGATGTGCCGGGGGTAATGACTGCCGATCCAAAACGCATTCCGGAAGCGACTGTTTTTGCTGAGTTGCCATACAAGGAAGCCGCTGAAATGACCTACTATGGAGCTTCGGTTATTCATCCGAAAACCATCAAGCCATTGGCACTTAAGGGCATTCCGTTACATGTGAAAAGCTTTGATAATCCTGCCTTGCCGGGTACGGTGATTCACGAATGTCACATAGAAAAAATTCCACCGCTGATTGTCTTCAAAGAAAACCAATGCCTTGTTTCGTGCCGGGTAACCGACTATACCTTTATTAATGAGCAACAACTCAGCCTGATCTTCCACGCGCTTTCCGAACTGGATGTTAAAATCAACGTCATGCAAAACTCAGCAATCTCCTTTTCATTTTGCATTGACTATCGTGAGAACAAACTTGGTGCCCTTATTGAAACGTTGCGCCATCATTTCGATGTTTTCTACAACACCAACCTGTTGCTGATAACAATAAAGAATTATGATGAACACATCGTTGAGCCTTATCGAAAAAAAACCAACCTGTTGCTGGAGCAGGCTTCGCGTTCTACGTTCCAGGTTTTGGTGAAACCCTGAGCGTTTCGACTTGCTTCAGGTGGTTAATAAATTCTTCGAGGGAATGATCAAGTATATCAAAAACCTCCTGAAATCCTCGCTTGCCGCCATAGTACGGATCGGGCACATCGCGTGTACCACCTGAACCGTCATAGCTCCTTATCAGAGCAACCTTACCACTAAAATGATGGTCGTAATCCAGTTGAAGAATGTGATCGTAGTTGCTCCGATCCATCGCCAGAATGTAATCAAAATAAGCCAGGTCCTTTTCTGTAAGCTGCCGGCCGGTATGTTCAATGTGAATTCCATTCTCACGTGCATTGGCGATTGTCCGGCTGTCAGGAGGCTCCCCAACGTGGTAGTTTGATGTGCCGCAGGAGTCGGCTTCAAAACAATGGGCCAGGCCATACTGGTTCACCTTGTGCTTAAACAAGGCCTCGGCCAGCGGAGACCGGCAAATGTTGCCCAGGCAAACGAAAAGCACTTTTACTTTTTCCATGTGTATAGCGCATCGGCCAACAACCTGCCGGGCAGGTTGAACGGCATTTAAGGGGTTTAAAAATAGCATACGGCACGGTTACAAAACATCCGTATAATGAATACAGGATTGCATAGCACACTTTTATCGCCTTTTGGGTTGAAAAGTCCCCTCCTGCTCAGAGGGGCTTTTCTTTTATAGCGAATTAATATTTTGTTCCCTGCCTTTAGCCCTTCGCATACCCGATTTTTTACCCGAAATTGAGGCTTCAAAAAAAGGATCAACTCAAAAAGTTTATGGAATTCATTATTGTAACCGAACAGTACCACCCCGGCATCGCCCTTATTCAACTCAACCGCCCTAAGGAGCTTAACGCACTGAACCGCAAACTCATGGAAGAAGTACGCGATTCGCTTCAGGCTCTCGACAAGAATGAGGCTGTCAGGGTTATTATCATCACCGGAAACGAACAGGCCTTTGCGGCAGGAGCTGATATAAAACAGATGGCGGATAAATCGGCAATTGACATGTTGTTGATTGACCAGTTCAGCACGTGGGATCAGATCCGGAAAACAAAGAAACCGATTATTGCTGCTGTTTCGGGCTTTGCACTCGGGGGGGGCTGCGAATTTACGATGATGTGCGATATGATTATCGCTTCGGAAACTGCCAAATTTGGTCAGCCTGAAATCAAAATCGGTACAATTCCGGGAGCCGGGGGCACGCAGCGCCTCACGAAGGCCATCGGGAAAGCAAAGGCGATGGAGCTGATCTTAACCGGCAGGTTCCTTTCTGCCGAAGAAGCCCGCTTCTATGGATTGGTAAACAAAGTTGTACCGGTTGAAATGTTGATGCACGAAACGGTGGAGCTTGCAAAGGAAATTGCACAGATGTCGACTGTGGCTGTTCAGCTTGCCAAAGAAGCTATAAACCGTTCATTCGAAACCCAACTCGATGAAGGGCTTGCCTTCGAACGCAAAAATTTTTACCTCACCTTTGCTTCCGAAGATCAGAAAGAAGGCATGCAGGCGTTTGTAGAGAAGCGCAAGCCCGTATACAAAGGAAAATAAATGGAGCCGGGAAATACCGCCAGAAGTTTTCGGGTTGAGCATGCTGCCGCATGGCTGTTCCTCATCAGCATTACGGTATTCTGTCTCATCTACTTCAGCAATTTTCTCCAACCGATTGTTATTGCCGGAATGATCTGGTATGCCGTTTTTGAGTTGAAAAGGCTGTTCGGTAAAATCAATATCAAAGGGCAACTGCTCCCTTCCTGGTTACGCACGATTATGGCATTCCTTATTATCGTATTGGTAACCATCGGTATTTACGAGATCATTACATTAAACCTGGAGCTGATCATCAAAAAATCACCGGTTTATGCTTCCAATTTTCGTTCCATGATTGAAAATTTGAAAACCCTTGAGGGCTTCAGATTTATTCAGGAAAAGGCAATCGACAACCTGGCCCAATTCGACCTGCAACCCATTTTGTCTGGCTTGTTGAACAGCCTCACCAACCTTGCCGGCAATGTATTTATCATCATCATCTATGTGGCTTTTTTGCTGGTTGAAGAACGGTACTTTGATAAGAAACTGGCACTATGGATTACCAATCAGGAAAGAAGGGACAAAATCACTTCTGTTATTGAACAAATAGCAGGAGCAACCCGCAAGTATGTTTCGGTAAAGACTCAAATGAGCCTGCTTACAGGGTTACTCAGTTATTTAATTCTTTTGCTCTTCCGGGTTGATTTTCCGGTATGGTGGGCCTTCCTGATTTTTCTGCTCAACTACATTCCGTACATCGGCTCATTCATGGCAACCCTGCTGCCGGCTGCGTTCGCCATGTTTCAGTTTCAATCCTTCCTGATTTTCCTTTGGCTTTTCCTGGCCATCCAGGCCGTTCAGTTTGCCGTTGGCAATGTGCTGGAGCCAAAAATTATGGGACGCACCCTTAACCTAAGCCCCCTGGGGGTACTGCTTGCATTAACATTCTGGGGAATCATCTGGGGTGTGCTGGGTATGATTTTGTCCGTTCCCATAACCTCAGTAATGGTTATTGTTTGTTCGCGGTTTGAGCAAACCCAATTTCTGGCGATATGGCTTTCTGAAACCGGGGAAATTGACGCATCTTAGGGAGTATATTTAATCCGACCTACGAACGTGGTTAGCAACCGCATCCTTCTTCTTATGGGTATCTTCATTGCCCAAATTGCTTTTGGACAGGAAGAAAAGAAGAAAAAGTCAATTACTAAGCGTGCTTTGGGCGAAAGTATTAAGATGATCTCCACAAGCCCAAAGGATACAATCGTTAGTGAAAAGAGTACGGACCCCTACCGCGAATATGCCGGCAAAATTATCCGAAGTATTTCCGTGGAGAGAATCGGCTTTGAGAAGTCCATTTATGATAGTGATAAAAAGGTTAAACAAACCGTTACTAAGGTTGCCAATGCGCTGCATACCAACACAAGAGAAAAAATCATCAGGCGCCACTTGTTTTTTAGCAGCAATCAGCCCCTGAATCCCTTTAAGCTTTCCGACAACGAGCGATTTCTCCGCGACAAGGATTTTATTCTGGATAGCCGGATTGTAGTTGTACCGATTGAGGGCAGTGATTCTGTTGACATCAATGTCATTACACGCGATGTCTTTAGTATTGGCGGTACGGTGGGCGGTAGTCTTCCAAGCGCCCCGGAGTTTGGCGTTTACGATGCCAACGTGGATGGGCGAGGTCAGCGCATTGAATTCAACGCATTGGTGGATCAGGAACGCACACCCAAGTTTGGCTACTCCCTTCTCTACCGCAAGAGCAGCGTTTTGGGAAGTCTTACTAACGTTGAGTTGGGTTACACGCAACTCAACGATGCCCGAAGCATTGGACAGGAAAATGAATTCGCTGCATTTCTTCGGATTGACCGTCCCCTGGTTTCACCCTACTCGCGCCTGGCCGGAGGGTTGGAAGTAAGCCGCAACTGGTCTGAAAATGTGTACAATGATCCCGACACTTCTTTCCTTGACTATCAATACAAGATTTTTGACAGCTGGATCGGGTACAACATCGGAATCAACAAAGCCTTCTCGAACCGAAACCGCCAGTTTCTGGCATTTCGCTACCTGGATGGATACTATGCCGATCAGCCCGATCAGCCAGAGTATGCAGAGGAACGCAAATACAACAATGCTTTTGGTTATCTGACGGAGTTTACTACGTGTTTGGATTTGGACGAACAGAAGATATTCCATACGGATTTACGTTAGGAGTTTCTGCAGGATACGTGAGTCAATTGCAGGTGGAACGACCCTATGCCGCAATAAAGCTTAACTATGGTGAGGCTAACCGAAAAGGAAATTTTCACAGGTTGTTTCTGCAATTCGGAGGATATGAACGGGATGGCAAGATGGAAGACGTGTTGTTGCAAACCGGTGCCGCCTATGTTACCCGCCTATGGCAAGCAGGTCGTTACAAAATGCGAAATTATGTATCCGTAGCCTATACCCAATTGCTTAACCGGGTGGTGTACGATTGGATTGAGATCAACCGGAAGGAAATACCGGGATTTCGTTCAGACAGTCTGGCGGCCGACAAGCGTCTTGCATTGCATATGGAATCGGCAGTTTACACACCCTGGTCATTGCTCGGATTCCGGTTTGCACCTTTTGTGGCGGTAGACATGGTGCAGGTAGACTGCATCTATTGCGTTGAACCAGCCGATTTGTATTGGGGCTTAAGTTCCGGCATACGGACACGAAATGAAAACCTTATATTTGGAACAATAGAGCTTAAAGCCACCTACATTCCATACGATGAGTATGGTGAGAAGAAAATCGTATTCAGCTTCAAGCAGAACTTGCGGGTTAAGAACAGCGGGTCGTTTGTAAGAAAGCCAACACTTATTAATTACAATTAAAAAAACCTATGAAAAGATGTATCTTGATCGTGCTGGTATTGTTCTCAACAACCGGATTTACCCAATCAAAAAAAACACGTATTCAGCCCGGGCGTATCTACCAGCCGGGTGAAATGCTCTATGCACCAAGGTATGGTTTCACAGCCAGGGTACCCGAAGGATGGGAGGGCAGCCTTCCCCGTGAAAGTGAAGTTTTGAAGGGAATTCAATTTATGCCAAGTGCCTGGTGGCAAGCAGCAACGCTTGCGTTTTCAGGCCGTGGTATTTGATTACCGGAACGTGAAGCCCAGCCCCGCTGTTACCGAACTGTACTCCTGTATGGTGTAGTCGGCATAGATATAGAATGCCAGCAGGTTCAGGCGCACGCCCACGTCAAAGCGCATGCTATTGTTCTTAAACTCACCGGAATAGGGATTGGTGAGCGAAAACTCTTCTGGGCTTCCGTCAAAGAAGGTGTAACTTCCATTAACATCGGCAGTAGTCTTTACGCCATTGTAGCCAATGCCGCCAAAAAATGTTACGAAAGAGATCTTCTTGGAGATCAGCGCCTGGACCAAAAAAGCATTAAACTTATAAATAGCCTCCTGGCGGGTGCCAGTTGATACCGGTGGAAACTCCGATGCAAGGCCTGAAAGATCGGTTATACCTTCAAATGCAGTGTAGCCTGCCATCAGTGATAAATCGAATGGCAACATTTTAATTGCCGGGATATGTTGCTTGATGTCGTGACGAACCCCAAGGCCAAACAATTTGGCACTGGTGCTGCCCAAGGTGGTTTTCGGCACAAAGCGGATCATGACATCGGTGCCTTTTACCAGGCCAATCCCCACCTGCACCATGGGTGAACCAACCGGAGCAATACTTATTTCCTCCCGTAATGCCAATCCTTCAGGGCCGCTGAATGACTGATCGGCTGTTCCGTCACCATCAATATCCACGTCATAGGTAGTCCGGTCGCGGGGCCCGATAAAGGAAGGTGCATTTTTTCCGGGGTTGGTTGTATTGGTAAACCCCACCACTGTTTCAAGGTTCAACTTGTTTGGATCGAAATAATCCTGCGATGAAGGAACAAATACGGGTGTCAGGCAAATGTTAATATCAAAGCCACCCAGTTTGTGCGGCTTGGCAGTATGAAACCACCCTCCATTTAAGGCATAGGAAAAGCCTTCGACAAAGGGATTGATGTAAGCCGTAATCAGCTTTTCGCCATCCTCCTGTCCGGCTTGCAGGAAACGGATGATATCGTCTTCATTCTGGGCCTTTCCGGTAAACGGAGCGGCCATTAAAGTTATCAGAACTAAAACAGAGGAGAGTCGCAATTTAGGCTGCATAGGTAGATTCGTTCAGTTCAACATGATCCTTCATCCTAAAGATAGAAATTTGGTAAGCCATCATCGGCAAAACATTCAAAATTATCTTTTAATGCCCGAAAACTGGGCATTAGTATTCCTATTTTTAGGGTTTATGGCCGTCCTATTGTACAACCTGATCCTAACCCTGCTCAGGGTATTATACTCCCTTGCTGGCATTATCGACCCGAAAGCAGAAGCTTTCAGTCACGGCCGAAGAAATTTTTTTCGGAGATTTGCTGCGGAAGTGGGCATTAACAAGGCGCCACTCATTTGGATCCATTGCGCCTCACTCGGGGAGTTTGAACAAGGCCGGCCGATCATTGAAAGATTCAAGGCAGAATATCCCGATCATAAAATCCTGCTTACTTTTTTTTCTCCCTCCGGATTTGAGGTGCGCAAGAATTACCCAAAGGCCGATTTTGTTTTTTACCTGCCGTGGGATACGCAAGCCAATGCAACCCGTTTCCTCGAAATTTCTAAACCACGACTTGTAATCTTTGTAAAATATGAATTCTGGTTCCATTATGCCCATGCAATCAGACGAAGAAGTATTCCATTCCTTTCTGTCTCTGCCATCTTCAGACCCGATCAGTTCTTCTTTAAGTCGTACGGATTCTTTTACCGGACTATTCTACATCAGTTTACTCTCCTCTTTGTGCAGAATGATGAATCCGTTCGGCTGTTGAAAACCGTTGGCATTACCCATGTTACAAGGGCAGGCGATACCCGCTTTGACCGCGTGAACCAGCTTGTTAAACAAGGTGAAGAAATACCCATCGCCAAACAATTTAAAGGAAGTGATAAAGTCATGGTTATCGGCAGTTGCTGGGCCGAAGACCTTGAGGTACTCATTCCGTTCATCAACGAAAATTACTTTCATCTGAAATTTATCGTTGCTCCCCATGAAGTAACCGAAGCCTTTATGGGTTCGTTCGAAAAAGCAATAAATGCACGAACCCTGCGGTATTCAGAAGCCGAAAACACCAGCGAAGAATACCATGTGCTGTTGATTGACAATGTTGGCATGTTGGGAAAACTTTACCGGTACGGAGAATTCGCTTATGTGGGCGGAGCCTTTGGCAAAGGTCTTCATAATATTCTTGAGGCCGCTTGTTACGGCATACCGATTTTTTTCGGCAACCGAAACTTTCAGAAATTCCAGGAAGCAGTTGACCTTGTAAACCGGGGCGGTGCATTTGAAGTAGCCGACTACCACGACCTGAAAACAAAATATGAATCGGTAAACATTCCTCAAAATTTCCTGCTGGCCTGCGAGGTAACGCGGCTTTATGTGGAAGAAAATCTGGGTGCTACCGAAAAAATTATGTCGTACTGCCGTAACCTGCTCACCTCATGAAGGGCCGTGTAATGCGTTCAACTGGCTCGTGGTATGACGTGCTCACCGAGCACGGAGTAAAAATACAATGCCGGATCCGTGGAAAGATACGATTGGAGGGAATCAAGGAAACAAACCCGGTGGCTGTTGGCGACCTGGTGGATGTAGAGATGGACAAGGGCGAGGGGATAATTTCATCCATCCTTCCCCGAACAAATTACATCATCAGGCAATCGGTGAAGAAAACAGGGCATGCCCATGTTATTGCTGCCAACGTTGATCAGGCGCTGGTGGTAGCCACGATGATGCTGCCCCGCACATCAACCGGCTTTATCGACAGGTTTCTGGTGGCTGCGGAGTCGTTTCGCATCCCGCAGGTGATCGTTTTTAATAAAAAGGATATACTCGATCAGAATTCGCTTACCCACCAGCACAACCTCATCACCATTTACAAGGCATTGGGTGTTGCCTGCATCGAAACCTGCGCGCTGGATGAAGATCAACCGGATGTAGAGAAAATTCTGCAAGGAAAAACTACATTGATTGCCGGGCATTCCGGTGTTGGTAAGTCCACCCTCATTAACCGGCTTTCACCGCATATCAACCAAAAAATAAGTGAGGTTTCTGACTACACTGAAAAAGGCGTGCACACCACCACCTTTGCCGAAATGTTTCAACTCAACGAAAACACGTTTATTATAGATACCCCTGGACTTAAAGAGTTTGGCCTGGTGGATATGACACCGGAAGAGCTCTCGGATTATTTTCCGGAAATGCGCGACCTGCGGTTAACCTGCAAGTTCGGTTCGCGGTGCCTCCATGTAAATGAACCCCGGTGTGCCATCCGCGAAGGCGTTGAACAGGGCTTGATTGCCACCAGCAGGTATGAGAGTTACCTCAAGATTCTTTCTGGTGAAGATACCCGCAAATGATCTTAAGCTACACAGGGTATGTCAACTCCCGGTTTTTATTCCACAATTGAAAATACTTCTTCACCATGCTGAAGTTGAGTAGTTTGGTATTCAGTCTCATCTCGTATAAGAGGCGTTTTGACAGGGCCTCCTGCTCGGCCTGTGTGCGGTTTAGCTCCATAATTTTCACACACACCCGATAGGTAGTGGCAGACTCCCGGCTGAACAACCGGAATTGTTTGCTGCTTTTAGCCTGAGGCACGATGCGTTTTTTCACCAAAACTTCAGGAGTATAGGCATAGCCGAACTTGCGTGATGACCGGATCCAGAAATCAAAATCCTCATACCTGAGCGACTCGTCATACCCACCCAGTTCCTCGAACACGTTGCGTCTCATCAACATGGTGGGCGGGCAAATAAAATAGCGGCTGATCAACTCTATATATATGTTTCCTGAAGGGATTGTGTGGTGCGGATAGGTGCCCGAGTGAATATATAATTGTTTTCCGCGGGCATCAATTATTGCAGCATCAGAGAAATGAACTCCAAAGGCCTCACCCTTCCGTTCCAGTTCCCGAACGCCAACTTCTACCCTGTTGGGAAGCAGCAGATCATCGGCTGCCAGGTCAATAACAAAATCGCCCTGCAGCACGGCAAGCGCTTTGTTAAATGCTTTACAATGTCCGAGGTTGCTCTGCAAAAATATGGTTTTGACTGTAGGTTTGTTTGAAAGCGCCTTACCGATACGCAGTACACTGTCATCGGTGCTGGCATCATCTACAACAACCAATTCAATATTCGGATAGGTTTGGCTAAACACCGATCGGATAGCCTCTTCCACAAACCGGCCCTGGTTATAGCAAAGGCATACGATGGAGACCAGCGGATCGGGCATGTCAGGGATTTTTTACAAATGTGTATTTCGGAGACGGCATTCCACCCAATCGCATCTTAAACTCAAGTAACGGGAAGTTAGGCTTTCCATCCAATGCCGATGTGCCCAGATCCAACCACAGGTGGTTTTGTTGTTGAGCGTAACTGTACTGCGCTTCCAGAAGCATAACTACCGGACTAAGCGCATCATAACGGGCATCGTGATCGGAATAAAAATTATATAACACACTGTGTGTAACCTTAACGGCAATAGCCGCAGCCACCAGGTTATCCTGATCGAACGCACCGAACAAAACAAACCGGTCTGGAAAAACAGCCACGGTTTTCTGTACCTCATCCCATGTCATCGACAAGGTAAAATTTTTTGCTACCCTGCACCGTTCAATGAACCGGTAAACGGTTTCAAGATTTTCGGTATGGATTAACCGGGTGGCGAGTTCCGCATTACGGGCCTGCTTTAACTTGCGCTTTTCCCAGGCATCAATCCGGTTTTCAAAAGGTTCACGTGTAATGGATAACAGGGTGGATAGCTCCGCCCGCTCAATAGAGAAACCCGTATTCAGTAGCAAGGGTTGAAGTAACGATGCAGAAGATAAATTGTAGTGAACAGGTGCATGGATTAATGTAATTTTTTTTGCCCCCAGCTTTTTCAGTTCTTCTTCAGTAACCAATAAAAAATCAAAAAGTACTTCCGGAGGCAAGCTATCCGAAAAAAGAAACGAGCCAAAAGGCGCCTTCAGCGGGCTGGTGGCATAAGGACCATCCACAAAGAAGTGCACCTCACCAACCACCGCCCGGTTCCTTTCGTCACCCATGTAAAAGCTATGCCATCCAGCAGGCGATTGCAGGGCCAGGTGAGCCGGCAGGTGAAAAAGGCTTTGCTCATACCCTTCTGCAGAATACGCGGCCGGTTTGCTGCTGTGAAAAGAAAACTTACCCAATGTGGTATCCGGTTTTCAAAACCCTATCCATTTACTTTCGTCTTCACCTTAGCCCAGTCTTTAACGTGCCAGTACACATTCCCGGTGGTAAGGTGATTACCCTGCGCATCAAAAATTTTTACTTCGCACGTCACCTCAACTGCATCTTTACCCTCAAGCGGTTCATACACATACGTTTTAAGCCAGTCGTCTGAAATCGCAAATTCAGCGTAGGCTTCCATCTTGCCTTGATAATGATAGTCCATCTCAAGCCGCTTCATGATCAGACGGTATTTTTTTGCATCCAGTCTGGAAACCAGTAAAAACCCGGAGGTGAATTCGGATGCGGTGGCCAATGCACACGCATGCAGGCCGCGTATGTGATTCAAATTTCTACGCTTGTAAGGGATTCGGGTTCTGATCCGGTATTCGTCAATTTCCTCAATGCTGAACCCATGTGGCTCATTAAACGGAATCATGCGGTTAAGCGACCAGTTAAGAATCCCTCTCCAGAATGAAGACGACCGGGCCCGGGAAAGAATTTTCTGCTGATTGAACATAGGCTGTTAGGTATGCATGGGTTAAAGGTTGAAAATTTTTGCAAGCTGAAAAAATGGAAATCCTGGTAAATACACCAGTCTGTGAGTAGCTGTAATTAATTACACGCATGCTGCCCGCGTTTAATCACTCATTTCTATATATTTACATGTTCATGAACATCCGTACAATTGATGCCTCCTTGTTTCCGTGGGTTATAAACCCCGGATTATAATTGTATTGCCGCGCTCCCCGCGCAGTTCATTTCAGCTATTCATTTTTGAGCAATCCTTTAATTAACTACCCCATGCCTGTAAAAACACCTTTTTTTCCAAGAACTTCAGCACTATGCCACAGCATGAAGTGGAAGGAATGGGCCGGCTATTATGCCGTATGTTCCTACGAAACCCTGCACGATGCCGAGTATTATGCTTTTCGCAACTCGGCCGGTCTGCTGGATGTCTCTCCATTATATAAGTACCGGGTAACAGGACCTGATGCTGCCGCCTTTCTCTCCCGCATCATGGTGCGGAATATTGAAAAACTTGCCGTGGGCCGCGTGTCCTACTGTTGCTGGTGCGATGACCACGGCAAAGTGGTTGACGATGGCACCGTGATGAGGCGCGGAGAGCAGGAGTTTTTTGTTACCTCGGCCGATCCGTGCTACTCCTGGTTCTCCCGGTTTTTACGTGGCTATCAAGTTGAATTAACCGACATCTCCGACCAGGTTGCAGGTCTCGCCCTTCAGGGCCCCACTTCGCGCGATATTCTGAAAAAGGTTTGCGATGCTGACCTTGATGCCCTGAAATACTTTGCAACATGCAAAGCAGCAGTCAACAACTTTGAAATATACATATCCCGAACGGGTTACACGGGCGACCTGGGTTTTGAAGTGTGGGTAGAAAATGATCATGCCCTTCAATTATGGGACACCATCATCGAGGCCGGCAGAGTTTATGACATCCGGCCGGCAGGACTGGACGCGCTGGATGTTACCCGTGTAGAAGCAGGCCTCATTCTGAAAGACGTGGACTACTTCAACGCCCTTCATGCCCTGATTGACAACCGTAAATCTTCGCCCTATGAAATTACACTGGGATGGACGGTTGATCTTGATCGTACACCATTTAACGGCCAGGCTGCCCTGATGGCTGAAAAAGAAAAAGGCTCAACCTGGGCTATTGTCGGGTTGGACATTGACTGGCCCCAACTGGAAGAGTTGTATTACAAGCGCGGATTACCCCCCGTACTCAGCAACCATGCCTGGCGAAGTTCCATTCCCATCTACACCGCAAGAGATAAACGCGTTCAGGCCGGTTATGCCACCAGCGGCACCTGGTCGCCCATTCTAAAAAAGAATATTGCGCTTGCAACCATTCAAAAGAAGTATGATGTAATCGGATCGGAACTGCAATTTGAAGTAACCGTTGAGCATGTGCGGCACACGGTTTCTGCAATGGTTACCAAACCGCAATTCTATAATCCCGAACGAAAAACCTTCACCCCAAAATCTGCCCGGCCATGAGTAAGAAATACGATGCGATTATTATAGGCGGTGGCCACAACGGCCTCATCTGTGCCGCCTACCTGGCGAAGGCCGGAAGAAAGGTGCTGGTGCTGGAGAAACGCCATGTACTGGGAGGCGCTGCTGTTTCCGAGGAGTTGTACCCCGGCTTCACATTTTCGGTGGCATCCTATGTAGTAAGCCTGTTCCGTCCACACATCATCCGCGAACTCGAACTGGCCAAACACGGGTACGAAGTTATTCCGATGGACTGCTCCTTTCTGCCGTTGCCCAATGGCGATTCGCTGGCACGCTGGGCCGACCCTCAACGCTCCAGGCGGGAGGTTGCGCGATTTAGTAAGAAAGACTCAGAAGTATATCCGGAGTTCAGCCGGGTGATGACGCACATGGGCAAACTTGCCAAAGCCGTTATTGATCACCCCGCTCCAAACATCAGTTCAATTCACCCGAAAGAAATTGCCAACCTGCTCCGGTTAGGCAAAGCCTTTAAAGATTTAGGTCCCGATCTGCTTCACCTCAATATCAAACTGGTAACCATGAGTGCGCTTGACTTCCTCGATCTGTGGTTTGAATCGGAAGTACTTAAAGCGCCCATGTCGGTAAGCGGCATTATCGGAACTTTTCAAGGGGTGCGTTCTCCCGGCACGGCCTATGTGTTGCTTCACCATTATATGGGTCAGCTCGATGGCGTTTTCCGGTCGTGGGGATTTTCAAAAGGCGGCACGGGTGGCGTAAGTATGGCGTGTGCCCGCTCGGCCATGAGCTTTGGTGCTGAAATCAGAACCGAAGCTCCCGTAAAACAGGTGGTCATCAAAAATGGTGTGGCCACCGGTGTAGTGCTTGAAAACGGAGATGAGCTTTACGCAAAAACGGTTATCTCAAACCTTGATCCAAACCGTACATACCTCAAGATGGTAGGCGAAGACCACCTGGAGCCCGATGTACTGAAAGACATCAGGCGCTTTAAACTCAGGGGGAGTTCGGGCAAGGTAAACCTGGCGCTCGACAGCGTGCCTGAATTCAGTTGCCGACCCGGTGATGGCGACCACATCCGTGGCGACATTGCCATTGCTCCCGGTATTGACTACCTGGAGAAAGCCTACGATCAGGCCAAGTATGGCGAATTTTCAACACGGCCCTACATCAATGCCGTAATACCCACGCTGACAGATCCATCCCTTGCACCTCCCGGCAAGCACATCCTTTCGTGTTTTGTGCAGTATGCTCCCTATCACATTAAAGAAGGAGCCGAGAACTGGCCGAAGTACCGCGAAGCCTTTGGCGATACGGTGGTGGATACGCTGGCCGAATACATTCCGGGGCTGAAAGAAAAAATTCTTTTCCGGCAAGTGCTCACCCCGTGGGACATTGAGCAAACCATGGGCCTCACCGAGGGAAATATTTTTCAGGGTGAATTAAGCCTGGAACAACTGCTGTTTCAGCGACCGGTTGCAAACTACTCCGGCTACAAAACCTCCATCCACAAACTGTGGATGTGCGGCTCGGGCACACACCCGGGTGGCGGCATTATGGGCGCCAGCGGAGAGTTATGCGCCAAATCCATGTTAACATCGCGGGCCATATAAATCATGAATCATGAGTAAATCGTACGATATCATTGTAATTGGCGGAGGACACAACGGCTTAACCGCAGCGCTTACCCTGGCCGCAAAAAACAAAAAGGTGTTGGTCCTCGAAAAGCGACCGGTTCTCGGTGGCATCGCAGCCGGTGAAGAGTTTCATCCGGGTTATTCTACTGCCGGATTACTTCACGACACCGGCAACTTCCGGAAAAAACTGATACAGGAATTCAACCTGCAAAAGTTCGGATTAAAAATAAATCCTGAACGACCAACCGTTGGCATCCTTTCAAAAGAAGGACAATGCCTGCAGTTAAGTACCGATACCGAGTCGGCTGCCCGGGCAATCTCTACATTCTCGGAACGCGATGCTGCAGGATACAAAGAATACCAGGCCTTCATTTTGGCCATCAGACCCTTTTTGCAAAACCTGCTTGACGAACTGCCGCCCGATCTTTCCGCACTTGGCACCAAGCAGCTTTGGGGCTTATTTAAAAAAGGCATTACCCTGAGACGACTTGGCAAAAAAACCATGATGGAGTTGCTGAAAGTTGCCCCCATGAGCGTGGCCGATTTTCTGAACGAAAAGTTTGAAACTCAATTTATAAAAGCAGGCATTGCCGCACCTGCATTGTATGGTTCGTTTACCGGGCCGTGGTCATCCTACACAACCCTTAACCTATTGATGTGGGAGTGTATGGCCACCGGGCAGGTTGTTGGCGGACCACAAGCGCTGATCAACGCACTGGAACAGGCGGCAAAAACAGCAGGAGTGGAAATTCGTACCAATGCACCGGCAGATAAAATCATGCTGGATGCCAACCGTACCGTTACGGGTGTAAAATTGCAGGGCGGTGAGGTGCTGAATGCGAGGTGCGTAGCTTCAAGCTGCACACCTCATGTTACTTTTTACGATCTGCTCCAACCCAGCCAGATCAGCCATTCCCTTGAACATTCGGTAAAGCATTACCGCGCGCGCGGAACCACGGCTAAAGTAAACCTGGCTGTAAATAAACCGATTGCTTTTAATGGGACTGAGGACCTGGAGTTTGCCCGCACCGGCAATTCATTCGATGAGATGGAACGCGCCTTTGATCCGGCAAAATACAGGGCGTTCTCTCCCGAGCCTGTGTTGGATATACACGTGCCTACGGTTTCCAATCCGCAGCTCGCACCGTCCGGTCATGCGGTTGTATCGGTACTGGTACACTATGCTCCTTATGATCTTAAAGAAGGATGGAAGGCTGATGCTAAAAAGAAACTGCTGGATAGGGTGTTGAAAACGCTTGAAGGCTACAGCCCGGGCATAACTACGGCTTTGGTGGGAAGTGAAGTTTTATCACCGGCAGACCTGGAAGAGCGGTACAGCCTCACCAACGGGCACATCTACCATGGCGAGCATGCCGTTGACCAATTACTAACCCGGCCTTTTCCATTATGCGCCCAATACACAACACCGGTTCCCGGACTTTACCTGTGCGGCAATGGATCTCATCCCGGTGGCGGCATTACGGGTATGCCGGGATACCTCGGAGCACAAACCATGCTTAAAAATTGTTGAAACTTCAGGCGGGAAACGCCTTAACCATTAACTTCGGTACCATGGAACAACGGCAATTCAAAAAAAGGGGCGTTGATTACCCCATTATTGACGGAGCCCGCACCCTTCCCGGCTATTATTACCATAGTCAGGATATTTATCAGGAAGAGGTCGAAAAAATCTTTTATAAATTTTGGCTGCTTGCCTGCCGTGCCGAAGAAATTCCATCACCCGGAGACTACAAGGTACTGCAGGTGGGCGATGAAAGCATCGTCCTTGTACGTGATAAATCCAGTGAAATCAGGGCTTTATTTAATGTGTGCAGCCACCGTGGAACACAACTGTGCACTGAACCTCATGGAAATTTCAAATCGAAAACCATTCAATGCCCCTACCATGCCTGGACGTACGCCCTCGATGGTAAACTGATAGCCGCACCGCTGATGCAGGAAGGTTATGGCTTTGAAAAAGAAAAATGCAGTTTGCCGCAGGCACATGTTTACACCTGGGAGGGATTTGTATTCATCAGCCTTGCTGAAAACCCGCAGCCTTTTGATGTTCAGATGGAGGCGCTTCTCGGAAAATTCACCGATTGGAAAATAGAAGAGCTTCGTATAGCCCGCCACATCCGGTATGAACTAAACTGCAACTGGAAACTCATCCTGCAAAATTACCAGGAGTGCTACCACTGCCCGGGTGTGCATCCACTGCTCAGCCAGTTAACACCCGTTAACTCCGCCCGGCACGATGCCAGTAAAGGAGCTGTTATCGGTGGCTATATGGACATGCCCAAAAAACGCGGCAGCATGACCATGACCGGTGATGCGGCCGCCCCGCCCATCTGCACGGTGCATGGCGATGACCTGCAGCGCGTGTACTATTATTCCGTGTTCCCCAACATGCTCCTCACACCCCACCCTGATTTTGTGATGTACCACCACATTACCCCCCTGGGCCCCGACAAAATCACCAACGATTGTTACTGGCTGTTCCGCCCCGAAGTGATTAATGATCCTGCCGCACAGGCCGGTATCAATTCGGCTGTTGAATTCTGGGACTTAACCAACCGGCAAGACTGGCAGGTGTGCGAACAAATGCAAATCGGTACCAAATCAAAACGCTTTACACGCGGCTATTACTCGGGCCGTGAAGACATTCTGTATCAACTTGATCGCGAAGTGTTAAAGGCCCTCGGCCATCCTGATCCGGAAGCCTGAACGTGCCGGCCGCTTGTGCTTTGCACATAATTTCTATCTTGCCGGGATAATCGGCAGCCGATGACACATCCTAAAGAGCCAACCCTTGCGCAGGCTTTCATCCCGATAGTATTTTTAACAACCCTGCTTGCCATCAACGTGATTATCTATGGTGCCGACAGCACAGCCGGCCCAAACCAGATTGCTTTGTTGCTTGGTGCTGCCGTTGCGGGAATAATCGCCTGGCGATTAGGCCGCACATGGAAAGAGATTGAACTCAGCATCGTAAAAAGCATCAGTATGGCGATGGGAGCCATCCTCATCCTGCTGGTCATCGGGTCGCTTTCAGGTACCTGGTTGCTGAGCGGCATTGTGCCGGCCATGATTTATTACGGATTAAAGATTCTTAACCCCACCATCTTCCTGTTTGCCGCGTGCGTGGTGTGCAGCATCGTTTCAGTAGCCACCGGCAGTTCGTGGGGCACCATCGCCACTATTGGTATTGCGTTGCTGGGCATCGGGCAGGCGCTGGGTATTCCTGCAGGCGTAATCGGAGGTGCCATTATTTCGGGCGCTTATTTTGGCGATAAAATCTCCCCCCTCTCCGACACCACCAACCTGGCACCGGCCATGGCCGGAACGGATTTGTTCACCCATATCCGCTACCTGATGTACACCACAATACCTACACTCACAATCACCTTAATCATCTTCCTGGTGTGGGGATTTACGCTTGATACCACGCAATCGGAAACGCAGGATGCCATCGTACTTCAGGCCATTGATAATGCCTTCAACCTGAACCCTGTGTTGTTTGTTGTTCCGGCCCTTGTCATTTTTATGATTGTACGCAAAGTGCCGGCCACACCGGCCCTGCTGGTTGGCGCCCTGCTGGGCGGGGTGTGCGCCATCATCTTTCAGCCGCACGTAGTAAACGAGGTGTCGGGCATTCATAATAATTTTCTGAAATCTTCCTTTCTGGCGGTAATGAATGCGATGAGCACCGGTGTACAGCTAACCACCGACAACGATATGGTTTCCGAACTCTTAAAAGCCCGGGGCATGGCCGGCATGCTTAACACCGTTTGGCTGATCTTGTGTGCGATGGTATTTGGCGGAGTGATGGAAGCGGGAGGCTTCCTCAAACGCATTGCCGACCAGATCATCCGCTTTGCAAAATCCGTTGGCTCGCTGGTGGCCTCAACCGCTGCCACGTGTGTTTTCTTTAACCTTACGGCTTCCGATCAGTACATCGCCATTGCCGTGCCGGGCCGCATGTATGCCAATACCTATAAAAAGCGGGGATTGAAACCGGAAGTGCTGAGCCGCACCCTCGAAGACAGCGGCACGGTTACCTCGGTGCTCATTCCCTGGAACACCTGCGGGGCCACCCAGGCCACCGTGCTGGGCATTGCCACCATGACGTTCGCCCCGTTTTGCTTTTTTAACATCATTAGTCCGTTTATGACGGTGCTGATGGCTTACCTGAATATTAAGATTAGGAGAATAGCCGATGACGGAACGGACGAATAACCCTAAGGCCACCATCGATCACGGTGAGATACAAACCCTGCCGTTAAAGGCATTTAACGGGAAAATTGTGCTGGTGCAGGAACCGGCCCGGGTAACAAGGGCTATCCATGAAATCAACGAGCATGCCGTTGCCGGATTCGATACAGAAACACGCCCCGCCTTTGTGCGGGGACAGCGCTATGACGTAGCCTTGTTACAACTGGCACTCCCTGAAAAAGTTTTTCTCTTCCGCCTGCAGGCAACCGGCCTGACCACTGAACTGTTAGACTACCTGCAGGACACGAGCAAACTAAAAGTTGGCCTGGCCTTGCGCGATGACCTGGCGGCTTTGCAGCGGGTTAAGCGTTTTAAACCCAATGGATTTCTTGAACTAACACAGCTAACCCGAAAAGCCGGCTACGAAGTGGAGAGCGCAAAAAAACTCACCGCTTTGCTGCTTGGGTTCCGCATTTCAAAAAATGCCCAAACATCCAACTGGGAGGCTCCCACACTCACACAGAAACAACTTCAGTATGCCGCTACCGATGCATGGGTGTGCCTGCAGATGTACAACAAACTGATTCAGACGCGCTGAACGTGTAAATTTTTCTTCAGACTTCTCCGTGCCAGCACGGTGCTGGCTACAGCAAGCACAGCACCGAACATCATGGCCACCTCCGGCAAATACACCGGAGCCGATGGGCCGGTGAACGTGGCAAACAATACACTGTTCATCAGAAACGGCCCGATGATCGAACACAAACTCATCAGGCTGGTAAATCCGCCTTGCAACTCGCCCTGCTCATTGGCCGGAACAGCTGTTGACATAATGCCCTGCAAAGCCGGGCCGGCAATCCCGCCAAGGCAGTACACTACCGTAAATACATACATCATCCACCCTTCGGTAGCCAGCGCATATAAAACAAATCCGGCAGCATATAACCCCAGGCCCACATACACACTCCGCTGGTTGCCGAGCGCAGGGATAATAAGGCGGATGAGATAACCGGAAACGATGGCATACACAAAGCCTACTACCCCCAGCGAAATACCAATGTCAGATTCCTTCCAGTTGAATTTCAGCATGGTGTAATACGACCAGTTGCTTTGCACAGCATGGGCCGCGATGTATAAAAACGCCAGCGATACAAACAGGCCGGCAATTACCGGGTAGCGAAAGAGGCTCTTCAGCGTTCCCATCGGGTTGGCCCGCCTCCAATCAAAGACCCTGCGGTTTTCAGGCTTAAGCGATTCAGGTAAAATAAAATAACCGTACAGCCAGTTCAACAAGGTAAGGCCTGCTGTTACGATAAACGGAACACGCGTACCCAACCCGCCAAGCAGCCCGCCAATTACCGGGCCGATGATGAAGCCCAGGCCGAACGCTGCGCCAATAATGCCGAAGTTCTGCGCCCGTTTTTCAGGTGTGCTGATATCGGCAATGTAGGCACCAGCTGTAGTGAAACTGGCGCCCATGATGCCGGCCACCAGGCGCCCGACAAACAACCAACCGAGCGTTGGCGCAAAGGCCAGGAACAAGTAATCTACCCCGAACCCGAAAAGCGATGCCAGCAACACCGGCCTGCGCCCAAACCGGTCGCTCAGCGCGCCAACAACCGGTGCGCAAACAAATTGCATGATGGCATACGAAGAAATCAGCCAGCCACCGTATTTCGCTGCATCACTTAAGGTACCGCCTGTCAGTTCCTGGATAAGCCGAGGCATTACCGGGATGATAATCCCCCAGCCGATTACATCGAGGAGCAGAGTTACAAATATGAAGCCGAGGGCAGGCTTGCGGGGTGTTGCCATTGGCAAATTTTTTCAATATACGGCTCTGTTGGGTATAAACAGGGCTTTTAGCGGGCCGGGGGCGGGATTTTTGTCACGGACTGTCAGAAAAAATTGGGTAAATTCGCTTCACACAGGTCTATCAATCAGGCATAAAAAAGGCGACCCCGACAAAGCCGGGGCCACCTTAAATGTTTTCACAACGGACCGCAGTCCTTATTGTGATTTGCTTCAATAAACTTGATACGAATGTAATAGAAGTTTAAGAAAATATAAATGGTTATGAAAAAAATTTTAGGACTTGATCTAGGAATAACATCAGTCGGCTGGGCGCTCTTAGAGGAAGTGGAAAACGGAAGAAGAATCCTTGGAATGGGCAGCCGAATCATTCCATTAAGCTCGGATGACAAGGATGAGTTTTCATCGGGAAATAAGATTTCAAAAAATCAAAAGCGGACACAAAAGCGGACACAACGTAAAGGCTATGACCGATATCAGTTAAGGAGAAAATCACTCACGAAGGAATTAGTCAACCATGAAATGTTTGATCAAACACTATTTAAACTAAAACCACTTGAACTTTGGGGGTTAAGGGCAAATGCAGTTACTGAAAAGGTCTCTCTGAAAGAACTCGGACGGATACTTTATCACTTAAATCAAAAGCGTGGCTATAAAAGCAGTCGCAATGATGCCAACATGGATAAAAAAGAAACCGAATATGTTGCCGAAGTAAAAAGCAGGCATCAGAAAATAAAAGAACAAGGCATTACCATTGGTCAAAAGTTTTATGCCGAGTTGAAGAGAAATGAGTATTACCGTATCAAGCAGCAGGTGTTTCCAAGAGAGGCATACGAGGAAGAATTTGATGTCGTAATGAAGCAGCAGCAAAAGCATTATCCGCAGATTCTCACGGATGATTTCATTTACGTTTTGCGAAATAAAATTATTTATTACCAGCGAAAATTGAAATCACAAAAAGGACTGGTGAGCGTGTGTGAATTTGAGGGGTTCTATACCAAAAACAAAGAGGGAAAAGAAATTTTTGCCGGACCTAAAGTTGCTCCTAAAAGCTCTCCGTTATTTCAGGTTTGTAAAATATGGGAAACGATTAACAACATTAACCTGAAAAACAAAAGAGGTGAATCATTGCCAATTACCACAGCACAGAAAAAAGAGATTTTTGAACATCTGGATAACAATGATAAACTCACACAAACCGACCTTTTCAAAATCTTAGGAATAAAAAAGGGAGAATACTATGGCAATAAAATGATTTCAAAAGGGCTTCAGGGAAACATAACTAAAACCGATATCCTTAAAGCAGTTAAAGACATCCCCTTTGATGAGAATTTAATGGCATTTCAACTAAAAGTTGAAAACATAGAGGCACTTGATAAAAGCACAGGAGAAATTATTACTAAAAAGATTGTCTCGGCAGACATTGAAAAAGAACCTTTGTACCAGTTATGGCATACCATTTATTCCATTTCGGATATAGAAGAATGCACCAATACACTGGTTAATAAATTCCACATTGACAAAGACGCTGCCGAAAAATTAGCCGCACTGGATTTTACCAAAATGGCTTTTGGCAATAAATCGGTAAAAGCGATGCGCAAAATCCTTCCTTACCTGATGGAAGGTTATATGTACAGCGATGCCTGCGCTTTTGCCGGATATAACCATTCAGACTCGCTGACAAAAGATGAAAACCTGAAACGGGAACTTCTTAAAGTCATTCCCAATCTTCCAAAAAACAGTTTGCGGCAGCCCATTGTGGAAAAAATCCTGAACCAATTGATTAATGTGGTTAATGCCATTATTGAAAAATACGGCAACCCGGATGAAATACGCATTGAACTGGCAAGAGAGCTGAAACAAAGCAGGGAAGAGCGTAATGAAACTTATGCCACACTCTCCAAAAGAGAGAGGGAAAATGAAACTTTCCGAAAGCGGTTACAGGAAGAATATGGAATAAGGGCGACCCGGAACAATGTAATCAAATGGCGGCTGTTTCACGAAATCAGTGGTGACAATAGTAAAGTGAATGCAGCCTGCATATACTGTGGAAAACAATTCGGAATAACCGATGCCCTGAAAGGCAGAAGTGTAGATGTGGAGCATATCATTCCAAAGTCATTGCTTTTTGATGATTCGCAAAGCAACAAAACGCTTTCCCACCGTTCCTGCAACGAAGCAAAAGGCAACAAAACAGCTTTTGATTATATGCAAGGCAAAGGAGAAGAAGAACTAAGTCAATACGTAGAAAGAGTGGATTCGCTCTATAAAAATAAAATCATCGGAAAGGTAAAGCGGGATAAATTATTGATGCCGGAAAGCAAAATCCCACAGGATTTTATTGAAAGGCAATTACGCGAATCTCAATACATTTCTCGTAAAGCAAAAGAAATTTTAGAGCAAGTTTGCCGAAGTGTATGGGCTACTAGCGGCAATGTTACAGCACATCTACGCAAGCTCTGGGGTTGGGATGATGTGTTGATGAACCTGCAACTGCCGAAATACAGGGAATTAGGATTAACGGAGTGGGCAGAGTGGGAAACCAATGATGGCCAAAAACATAAAAAGGAAACCATTAAAGAATGGACAAAGAGAGACGAC
>JBBINY010000009.1:0-60373 GCA_037443645.1 Cytophagales bacterium | reverse complement strand
TTTTGCTGCACTTGAGCGAACTGAACGATTAATTCAACGGCATGGTGAGGCCTGGAATGAGCTTTGGAGAGGAGACATAGTAATTGAAGGGGATCCTCAAGTGCAGCAAGATGTTCGGTTTGCGTTATACCATCTTTACTCGTTCGCACGCGAAGGCACTGCCTACAGCCTGTCTCCGATGGGCCTAAGCGGGCTTGGCTACAACGGCCATGTTTTCTGGGATACTGAATTGTGGATGTATCCGCCCCTGTTACTATTGCAGCCGCGCATTGCACGCTCATTACTGGAATACAGATTTCAGAAGCTGGATGCGGCCAAACAGAATGCCTTTTCACATGGTTATAAAGGGGCAATGTTTCCGTGGGAGTCCTCTGCCGAAGGTTCTGAGGATACGCCTGTGTGGGCGCTTACGGGCCCCTTCCAGCACCACATTACAGGATGTGTGGGGTGGGCATTCTGGAAATACTACCAGGTAACAAAGGACAAAGTCTGGCTGCGCGAGCGGGGCTACCCTGTATTAAAGGAAGTGGCTGATTTCTGGGCGAGCCGCGTTGAACGCAAGGGCCCCGGTAAGTATGAAATTAATAATGTTATTGGCGCCAATGAGTGGCAGGAAAATATCGACAACAATGCGTTCACAAACGGAATGGCAAAAACGGTGCTTCGTTATGCTACACAGGCTGCAAAAGAACTTGGCCTGGTTCCCAATGCCGACTGGGAGCATGTTGCGCTGAATATTCCAATTCTGAAGTTTCCAGATGGAACCACTCGTGAAAATGCAACCTACAACGGAGAAATGATTAAGCAGGCAGACGTTAACTTACTGGCTCATCCGCTGGAGGTTGTGACGGATCGCGCCCAGATCGAAAAAGACCTGGCCTACTATGAACCCAGAATGTCACCTGAAGGTCCGGCCATGGGCTTTGCAGTATTAGCCACTTTATATGCGCGTTTGGGTAAGCCCGAAAAATCGGTTGAACTATTTCTTCACAGCTATCAGCCGAATAAGGTTCCCCCATTTGGCGTGCTGGCAGAGACGGCTGGTGGCACCAACCCGTATTTTGCCACAGGAGCCGGAGGTATGTTGCAAACGGTGTTGTTTGGATTTGCCGGCCTGCAGATTTCAGACACAGGTATCAGTCAAAGAAAACAAGCACTTCCCGCAAAGTGGAAATCATTAGAAGTGAAAGGAGTGGGAATTGAACAACGTAATTTTCTGCAGAAATGAAAGGAAGGGTATTGAGAATAATTAAGCACATCAGATTTTGTGGGGTTACCATTCTGTTGGTTTTTTCCTGTACTTCGTATAATCGGGAATATACAGTTGCAGTAAACAATGCTGAGTTTCTGCACCGGTCGATTAAGGCCATTACCGATCGTATTGTTCACGACATTTTTTCGCCACCGGTAGCCAGCCGCATCTATGCCTATACCTGCATAGCTGGATATGAGGCCATGGTACCTTCTGATTCAAACCTGATTTCCTTCGCGGGTCAATTAAAAGATTTTGCTGTGGTGCCGAAACCTGAAGTTGGGGTGGAGTATTCTTTCCCGGTTGCGGCTGTTCAGGCAACCTTGCAGGTAGGCCGGGCGCTTATTTTCTCGGAGTCAGACCTTGATGTGTTCTACAACCAGTTGATGAGCGAAATCAGAAGTTCCGGTATACCTCCGCAGGTTTTCGACAGATCAATTGCCTATGGTAAAGCAGTGGCTGACCACATCCTTGCCTGGTCCGCCAAAGACAATTACAAGCAATCCAGGTCATTTCCAAAGTACACCATCAGTGATGACCCCTCCACCTGGCGGCCAACACCCCCGGCATATATGGATGGCGTAGAACCGCATTGGGCGCTGATCAGGCCCTTTGTTATGGACTCATCAACCCAGTTTGTTCCAAATATGCCAACCCCTTTCTCAGCCAAGAAGGAGAGCCAGTTTTACAAAGAGGCTTATGCTGTTTATGAGGCAGGGTTGAAACTAAATGGTACACAACGTGAGATTGCCTCCTTCTGGGATTGTAACCCATTTGTAATGAATGTTCACGGTCATGTTATGTTTGCTTCAAAAAAAATAACACCGGGAGGGCATTGGATTAATATTGTGCGGGTGGCCTGCGGGAAGGTGAATGCTGATTTTTCAACGGCAGCAGAAGCCTATGCCCGAACCGCCATCGCCCTGGCGGATGCCTTCATAAGCTGTTGGGATGAGAAATACAGGAGTAAGCTCATTCGTCCTGAAACCTATATAAATCAGTATATCGATGATACCTGGGCTCCGGCCCTGCAAACCCCGCCCTTTCCCGAGTACACCAGCGGCCATAGCGTAATCTCATCAGCCGCAGCGGTAACGCTCACGGATTTCTTTGGGGAAAATTTTGAGTTTACCGATTCTACTGAGATCGAATATGGCCTTCCGCCAAGAAGTTTTCAATCGTTTATGCAAGCCAGTGAAGAGGCTGCCATCAGCAGGTTTTACGGTGGCATTCATTATATGCCCGCCATAGAGCATGGCGTTATACAGGGAAGACGAGTAGGCAAATGGGTGGTGGAAAATATTAGAACGAGAAAAGATAAGTCCCCGGTTGCAGCTAACTGATCAATGTAAAAATGTCAAACTGGAAAATCAAAGCCTCGCTGTTTCTCAATTACTTTGTATTCGCCATACTTCTTTAAATGAGATTGAATTCGTTTTCTTTTCTGTTGGGTATAACACTACTGATCGGTGTTGAGTTTGCCCGTGTGTATTTTATCATGCCATTCCCCGGGAGCCAGCAATATAATTCTGTCGACTTGGCCTATTTTCTGAATACTTACCTCACTGGTTTTAGAATAGTTGGCCTTGTACTGGCCGGTTATCCGGCTTATTCCTATTTAAGAAACGGAACCCGTTTAAGGAAGTGGTTAACGGCATCCGTTTTCGTTCTCTGGCTTACCATAGCTTTCTTAGTTACTTACAGGCTGCAAGCCGACAAAATATTCTATGAACAAAAAAAAATTACTCTGCTACCTGCCGATTTAAACCGGGTACTTCCACAGCAACTTGTGCTTGGCGTTAGCCTCAATAATGAGAGCACAGCTTATCCAATTGAAATCATCGGGTACCATCATCAGGTCAGGGACTCGGTTGGCGGTGAGGCAATATTGGTTACGTATTGTACCGTGTGCAGAACTGGCCGGGTGTATAGTCCGGTAGTAAATGGTGTTGCTGAAACTTTCAGGCTGGTGGGGATGGATCATTTCAACGCCATGTTTGAAGACAGCCGCACAAAATCATGGTGGCGGCAGGTAAATGGCGAGGCCATTACAGGCTCATTGAAAGGCAGCCGGCTTGCAGAGATACCCGCTGAGCAGATGACCCTAGCCGCCTGGATCACCCGCCATCCGAATACCAGGATTCTGCAACCCGATAGCACCTATGTTGAATCATATAACAAATTAAAGTTGTATGATGAAGGGAAGTCAAAAAGTAAACTTACAGGTACAGATTCATTGTCGTGGCAACCCAAATCATGGGTGGTTGGCCTCAAACTTGGGAATTCAGCACGCGCTTACGATTGGATTGAGCTAAAGCAGGCAGGTTTAGTCAACGATCGGTTGTCTGGTGAGTCCCTGCTGGTGGCCCTCGAGCCCGATACAGCTTCTTTACATGTGTGGTTGAGACCGGATACCCTTTTGTTTGTTGTGAAGGACAAGCAACTGAGAGACCTTCAGACTTCTTCAACGTGGGATTGGACAGGTTTGTGTGTGGAGGGACCCCTCGAAGGAAATTCACTCAAGCCGGTACAATCATACCGGGAGTTCTGGCATTCCTGGAAGACGTTTAACCCGAATACCACTCGCTACCAGCCTGAAAGCAATTAATATGAAAGCGCAGCGCGAAAATCTTTGGGGTATCGACCTTGGGGGCACAAAAGTGGAAGGTGTAGTGCTTAAGTCAGCGTTGGATCCCTCTGTTATTTTTCGTGATCGCTTACCCACGGAAGCAGAGAAAGGATATGATCACATTCTTAATCAGATTCAGACACTGGTGAACAGGATGGAAGAGCGTTGTGACTACAGGCCGGGGCAAATCGGAATAGGTACCCCGGGCACCATCGATCCGGTTTCTGGCAAGCTAAAGAACAGCAACTCAGTGAATTTGAATGATAAGCCCCTGAAGGAAGATCTGCAACACAAGCTGGGTATTCGGATTAATATGGCAAATGATGCAAACTGTTTCGCATTGGCCGAAGTAAATATGGGCGTTATAAAAGATGAATACCCGGAAGCCAGCGTAGTATTCGGAGTAATTATGGGCACCGGTGTGGGTGGAGGTATTGTAGTCGATGGGAAAGTATTGAATGGGTTACATGGTATTGCAGGCGAGTGGGGGCATAATTTTTTGGATGTGTCCGGAGGGCCATGTTATTGCGGTAAGTCAGGGTGCGTTGAAAAAGTATTGGCAGGGCCGGCCCTCGAGGCGTTTTATGAATCTGAAACAGGCGTCAGACGGAAACTAAGCGAGATATACACCTTGTCGAAGCAGGGTACGGATGCGGCAGCCCGTAAAACCATGCAGCGCCTGACCCACTTCTTTGGGGTAGGACTTAGTGTTGTTCTGAACATACTTGATCCGGATGTTGTGGTGATTGGCGGAGGGGTAGGTAACATTGACCTGATCTATACCGATGGAGTTGATTCCCTGCGAAAGCACCTTTTTAACGACAGGCTGGAAACAAAAGTAGTCAAGCCTAAACTTGGCGACAGTGCGGGTGTGTTTGGTGCCGCGTTTTTGAACTGATTAATCCGGAATTCGATATATTCGGATCCCCTCTATAATAAAGGCTCGTGAAACGAATTGCTGTAATCGGCCCTATCCCACGCGATCACATTGTTACACACACCGGTGATCTGATCCAAAAATGGGGATGTGTAACACATCCGGTCATTGCACTTTCGGTGTTGGCCGGAAAAGCGATTGAAATTATTCCGGTAACCCACGTCAGGTCGGTGGATGTGGATAATGTTAAAGAAGCTTTTAAGGGATACCCGGGAATCAACCTGAACCACATCACAAGCAAACACGATCAGGGCGATATTATCAGTTTGAAATTTGTTGACATGAACAACCGCCTCGAGCGTCAAACCGGGTTCATGGATCCAATCCTTCCCTCTGATCTGAAAAACCTGCTCGGCTGCAACGTCTTCGTATTCATACCCATTAGCGACTATGAGATTTCATTGGATACTTTGCGATACCTGAAGGCAAAGAGCAAAGGCACGATTATCTTTGATGCCCATGGGCCAACTACCGCCTGCCTTTTTGACGGTTCGCGAAAACGCAAGTTTTGGATTGACCGTGATCAGTGGCTGAAACACATTGATGTGCTCAAGATGAACCTGGAAGAAGCGCAGGCTTCCTGGTTTAAAAAGGAATATGAGTCACAGGATTTTGTAGACCATGAACCCACCCGCGAGGAATTACGGGAGTTTGCTGGTCATTGCCTTAGCATGGGCGTAAAATGTGTATATATCACCCTTGATTCCAGGGGATGCCTCGTATATTACCTGCAGCACAAGAAACTTAAGGAAGAACTGCTGCCCGGTATTAAAGTAAATACAGTGGTTGACACAACAGGTTGTGGAGACTCTTTTGCGGGAGGGCTTGGTTTTGGACTTCTCCAGCGAAAAAGAGACTATATCGGTGCCGCCCGGTTTGGCAATGCCTTGGGCGCTTTGCGCACCCAGGGAAAGAGTTTTGCCGTGTTCAAAAACCTAAAAGAAACCGAACAAATTATCCGCCAGGGATCGGTAAATGCCGGCTAAATATTTTCCGTTCAACAATTCACATTTGTATCGGCAAACAGCTACTTTAGGCCTATTGTATTTCAACACACCACTAGCGTATGAATCTCAACATTGATGCAGAAAAACAAAACACCTACGATGCCATTGTGGTAGGCACAGGCATTAGCGGAGGATGGGCTGCCAAGGAACTCTGTGAAAAAGGATTGAAAACCCTTGTACTCGAACGGGGCAGGATGGTAGATCACCCAAACTACCCCACATCCACAAAAGATCCCTGGCAGTTGCCTTATGGTAATCGGCCCACGCAAGAAGATTTGAAGCAGCAAGGTGTTCAGAACCGTACTGGTTACACCATCCGTCAAGACACAAAGCACTGGTTTGTAAATGACCTGGAGAACCCGTATTCGGAAAAAGAAGGTAAACGGTTTGACTGGATGCGCGGCTACCACGTTGGCGGGCGAAGCATTATGTGGGGAAGGCAAAGCTACCGGTGGAGTGACATTGACTTTGAGGCTAATCTTCGCGATGGCATCGGCATTGACTGGCCGGTGCGGTATAAAGAAATTGAACCGTGGTATGATTATGTAGAAACATTTGCCGGAATCAGCGGGCAGGCGGAGAATCTCCCTCAACTTCCCGACAGCAAATTTCTTCCGCCCATGGAGTTAACCTGTGTGGAACAGACGCTTAAGGACTCCATGATGGAGAAATTCAAACGCGTGCTCACCATCGGCCGTGTTGCCAACCTAACGGCACCCGTTGCCGCAAGCCCTAATCGGGGTACCTGCCAATACAGAAACCTGTGCAGTCGCGGCTGCCCGTATGGTGCATATTTCAGCAGCAATTCTGCAACCTTGCCGGCTGCTGCAAAAACCGGAAACATGACGTTACGCGCAAATTCCATTGTGTATGAACTGGTTTACGATGAACAGAAGGGGAAAGCTACCGGAGTAAAAGTGCTTGATGCTGAAACCGGAGAACAGATCGAATTTAACGCCCGCGTAATTTTTTTGTGCGCCTCTACTATGGGGTCAACCTACATCATGCTCAATTCCGTTTCAAAACGCTTTCCACATGGTTTTGGAAACGACAGCGGTGAGTTGGGTTGCAACATCATGGATCACCACCTGGGTGTAGGCGCTTCCGGTGAGTATGACGGATTTCAGGATAAGTATTACCATGGACGCAGGGCCAACGGGTTTTATATTCCGCGCTACCAGAATTTAGGTAAGAATAAGAGTGAATTTTTGCGAGGCTATGGATACCAGGGTGGTGGAGGCCGGGAAGGCTGGGGGAGATTTGTGGCTGAGTTAAGTATTGGGAATCAATTGAAGGAGGCCGTGACAACACCGGGTTCATGGCGCCTGGGCATGACCGGATTTGGCGAAGTGTTACCCTATCACGACAACCGGGTAACTATTAACCCTGACAAAAAAGATAAGTATGGATTGCCGACCCTGCTCTTTGATACGGAGTTCAAGGAGAATGAGTACACCATGCGAAAGTACATGAAAAACGATGCCGCTGAAATGCTGGAGGCTGCAGGCTTCAGGAACATTAGCACCTATGATAATCCGGGAGGACTTGGATTAGGCATCCATGAGATGGGGACTGCACGTATGGGCAAGGATCCGAAGACTTCCGTGCTGAACAAATGGAACCAGGTACACGCCTGCAAGAATGTGTTTGTTACGGATGGTTCCTTTATGACAAGTGCAGCCTGCGTGAACCCCTCACTCTCGTACATGGCCTTCACAGCCAGGGCCGCAAATTATGCCGTTGAAGAAATGAAAAAGCAAAACCTTTAAAACATGAACGCATCCTTAATTGACAGACGAGAGGCCTTACGAAGAGCCACACTATTGATGGGAGGAACACTTTCAGCCCCAACCATCATAGCCATACTGAATGGGTGCACAGCAAAGCCAACCTTGGACTGGAAGCCGGTATTGTTCAGCGAGGATCAGGCACTGGCTGTGTCGAGCGTTGCAGACATCATCATTCCGGCAACGGATACACCCGGTGCACTTGCAACAGGTGTGCCTTCGTTTATTGAACAGGTGGTGAAGGATTGCTATACCCCTGAAAATCAGCAGCGCTTTCTTTCGGAACTCAATGCGTTTATAGAAGGATCATCCGGCCAATTCGGTAAACCTTTTAACCGCCTTTCGGCTGAGCAAAAGATAGAATATGTAACCAGAATACACAACGAGGCGGTAGGAATAGAGAAGAGCAGGCCGGAAAACTATAAGCGTCCGTTCGTCCTGATGTGCAAGGAACTTACCCTATCGGGATTCCTGACCTCACAGGTTGGAGCCGAACAAGTACTTCAATACCAGGCGGTACCCGGCTCATTTGAAGGGTGCATTACACTTGACCAGGCTGGAGGAAAAGCCTGGGCGAGTTAGGGCAAGAATTTTTAACCTCGTTATAAATCAGGTTAACGCACCTGGTCTTTGCTTACCCGATCGTTAAACAGCGTGACAAAAACCAGGATGACCACAACGGCAAAACCGGCAGGCACCCACCAGAATTGTTGCCACTGATCAGCGGTTAATGCCGTCTGCTCACCAAGAAAACTGTTGTACAACGCACCCGCAATCTGTGCCCCGATTAACATTCCGACCCCGTAAGTAACCAACACCAGGAACCCTTGCGCCTGCCCCCTGATTTTTTCAGTTGACTTTTTGTCTACATAAATCTGTCCGGTTACGAAAAAGAAATCATAACATATCCCATGCAGTGCTATACCAATAATGATCATCCAGTGGATACTTTCCGGAGCGCCAACGGCAAACAAACTGTAGCGCAATACCCAGGCAAACATGCCCACTAGCAGCATCCACTTTACGCCAAGCCGGACGAAAAACAGAGGCATCAACAACATAAAGATTACCTCGCTCATCTGCCCTAAGGTCTGCGTGCCTGCAATATTGGTAAAGCCTGTTGCCCCCAGGTAAATCTGTGTAAAGTTGTAATACGCTGCGAGCGGAATACAAATCAGGAATGAGCAGAGCAGAAAAACATAAAACGGTTTACTGCCCAATGTTTTGAACGCATCGATACCCGCAATACTGCGCAGCGAAACTTTTTCACCCGAAGCTCTCGGGGGTGTTTGTGGCAAAGAAAAACTATATAGACCAAGCAGAATGGATGCGCACGCGGTTGTGTACAATGGGAGAGCAGTTTTTTCGGCTACACCCCCAATGAGTTTTCCAAGCACAAAGCTGATGAATAACCCTGCCACAATCCAGCCGATGGTGCCAAATACCCGGATAACAGGAAATTGTTTTTCCTGATCGGTGATGTGGTGAAAGGCAAGGGAATTGGCCAGCCCCAGTGTGGGCATGTAGCATAAGTTGTAGGCTAACAAGAGAAGTATAAACAGGGTGGGCGTTTGGGTAGTCTGTGGGACAAGAAGCATAATAATACCGCCAAGTATGTGCAGTACTCCCAACACTTTTTCGGTAGCAAAGTACCTGTCGGCAATAAGGCCAAGAAAGAAGGGAGCAACAATGGCAGCGATCGGGTTTACGGTGTAGGGCCAATGCGTAAGGTTAGTCATTCCCAACTCCGTCATGTACACGGCAACAGTAGTGTACCAGGCACCCCAGATGAAAAATTGGAAGAACATCATCGCGCTCAGGCGCGGAACCAGAAACGAAGTGGAAGACATAGCGTGCTAACTTTTCCTGAATATCAGGTGAAATTACTTTTTGTGCAAGACATGTCGACCGCAAACGTTTGCATAAAATGCTGTATTCTATCTGTCATCTTTTGGATATATTGTAAACTGCAAAACATCACCATTTCTCGAATGAAGGAAAAACTCCGGATCGGCATGGTAGGAGGCGGCCTTGATGCATTTATTGGGGCCGTACACCGAAAGGCAGCTGCCATTGACGGCACTATTGAACTGGTTTGCGGTGCGTTCAGCAGCAGCCCTGAAAAATCACAGGCAACCGGCAAGGCACTCTTCCTAAAACCGGACAGGGTCTACGACAGGTTCGACCAGATGATCCGCAATGAAAAGAAACTACCTCCGGATCAGCGGATGCAGGTCGTTTCAATTGTCACGCCCAATCATTTGCATTTCGCTCCGGCAAAAATGGCCCTGGAGAACGGCTTCCATGTAATCGTAGATAAGCCGATGTGCCTTTCTGTAAGCGAAGCAAAACAGCTTGTGAAGGTTGTTGAAAAGAGTGGATTGATACTGGCCCTGACACATACGTACACGGGGTACCCAATGGTTAAAGAAGCAAGGAGACTGGTACGATCCGGAGCGTTTGGCAAGATCCGCAAAGTGTATGTAGAGTATACTCAGGGGTGGCTCTCACAACCCATCGAAAAGACCGGCCAGAAGCAGGCTTCATGGCGATCGGACCCAAAATTTTCCGGGCAAGGAGGAGCCTTAGGCGACATCGGTACGCATGCTGCAAACCTGGCCGAGTATATTACAGGATCCTACATCAGCGAGCTGTGTGCGGATCTCCGTGCTGTGGTTAAAGGCAGGGTGCTTGACGATGATGGCTCAATGTTTCTCAATTTTGATAATGGCGCATCAGGTGTTTTGGTGGCCACACAGGTGGCGGCAGGAGAGGAGAATAATTTATTTATACGGATTTATGGAGAAAAAGGAGGCCTTGAATGGCGGCAGGAAGAACCAAACACTGTAATCCTGAAATGGCCTGACAAACCAAAAGAAATCTATCGAACCGGAATGGGTTATCTGTCAGAGGTAGCCAAGGCCAATACAAGAACACCGTCCGGTCATCCCGAAGGCTATCTGGAGGCGTTTGCGAACGTGTATCAGGCATTAGCCAAAGCAGTCAGTGAGTTCAGGCCTGATAAGAAACCGGATTCTGCCCGCTACGATTACCCGGATGTTTATGACGGCTTACGCGGCATGGCTTTCATTGAAGCCGCTGTCAGGTCCTCCAAACAAAAGCAGAAGTGGGTGCAACTAAAAGTGTAAGCAATAAACAATGGCAAAGTTACCAGCAATGAAGACGATTAAAGGCCCTGCGCTCTTTCTTGCCCAATTTATGGGCGACAAACCTCCCTTCAATAAAATGGAGTCCATCTGCAGGTGGGCGGCTTCGCTCGGATTTGTGGGCGTGCAGATACCAACGGTTGAAAAGCGCTGCATTGATTTGAAGAAGGTGGCCGAGAGTAAGGACTATGCCGATGAATATAAGGAGACCGTCCGCAGGTATGGGGTGGAGATTACAGAACTCTCCACACACCTTCAGGGTCAGCTGGTTGCAGTTCATCCTGCATACGACCAGCTATTTGATGGCTTTGCGCCAAAATCAGTGCACAATAATCCGAGGGCGCGCCAGGCATGGGCAGTTGATCAACTCAAACTTGCCGCAAAAGCCAGCCGTAACCTGGGCATCAACGTATGTGTTACGTTTTCGGGTTCATTGCTGTGGCACACCGTTTATCCATGGCCACAGCGGTCGATGGGCTTGGTGGAGGACGGCTTTAAGGAATTGGCCAAACGATGGCTCCCCATCCTCAATCATTTCGATAAGTATGGAGTTGATCTTTGCTTTGAGGTTCACGCAGGCGAAGACCTGCACGATGGCATTACGTTTGAACGCTTTTGGGAAGCTACCGGAAAACATAAACGAGTCAACCTGCTGTACGATCCCAGTCATTTCATTTTACAACAGTTGGATTATATTCAGTACATCGACCACTATCACGACTTCATAAAAATGTTTCATGTCAAAGATGCCGAGTATAATCCTACCGGAAAATGCGGTGTGTATGGAGGCTATCAGGATTGGCGCGAAAGGCCCGGAAGGTTTCGGTCGTTGGGTGATGGACAGGTGAACTTTAAGAAAATATTTTCAAAACTTGCCCAGTATGGCTACCCGGGCTGGGCCGTGCTGGAGTGGGAGTGTTGTATCAAACATCCTGAGCAGGGAGCCGCTGAGGGCGCAAAATTTATAAAGGATCATATCATTCGTGTTACCGACAAAGCCTTTGATGATTTTGCGGCAACGCAAAAAAATAGCAGATTGAATAAAAAAATACTTGGAATATGAAAATGCCATTGATAACTGTAATGTTTTTTTTAGTTGCCTGCGGAGGTGGTGCCAAGAATGAAGCCGGAAACGTTTCAGCGTCAGCTGAGCAGATCAAACAGGGCGAGCAACTGGTGAATGCCGGTGATTGCAAAACGTGCCATCACCAGGTAAACAAGATTATCGGCCCGGCACACCTTGAGGTAGCCAGGCGGTATGACTTTACAGAAGCCAATGTTAAACTGCTTGCCGGTCGCATCATTAACGGTGGCAGTGGCGTGTGGGGAGATATACCCATGAATCCTCATCCCGACTTATCGGTAGCGGATGCCGAAAAAATGGCACGGTATGTCCTGTCGCTTGATGGGGAAGCAGAGAAATAAGAGGAATGATTCTTCAGATTTTCGATAATGAATTTGTAACCTGCGAACTGGACGATGTTCTGCCGGTGCTGAAACACCGGTGGAAAAAGCCGCTGCCGGGAGCTATCTTCCGTGATACATTGGTGGCTATTCAGCAACGCTATGTTGAACTGAGCAAGTCGTACACGAATTTGGCTTGGCTTGCAGATACGCAGCACTTAGGCGAGGTTGATGAAGAAACAGAAAAATGGTTTGTTGACGTTTGGGAAGATTTGTTGTTTACTAAGGCAGGCGTTAAAATTCATGCAGTGATTCTTGGCGAAGACATTTTTGCTGATTATCCCATGGAAAAATTTAAACTTAATGCCGCAGAGAAATTTATAACCCTGAAGGTACAACTTGAGGTCTTTTCGGATGAACAGGAAGCCTATGATTGGATCAGGACCCGTTAAAATTGAAGCCCTATGAACAGAAGAAAATTTATTCAGCAATCCACAATTGTAGCAGGTGCAAGTTTTTTGGCTCCCTCGTTATTACGTTGTGGCTCATCAACAAATAAGGCAGTGAAACCCATAGGCCTGCAATTGTACACATTGCGCGATGTAATCTTCAAAGATATGCCGGGTACGCTCAGGAAGGTAGCCGAGATCGGGTATACCGAGGTGGAGACCTTTTCGTATGGTGACGGTAAAATTTTCGGGCAACCGTTTTCCGATTATGTTGCCTTAACAAAAGAACTGGGATTGAAAACCGTGAGCGGCCACTACCTCACAGGCTTCAACCAGCAGACAGCGGGTAACCTGAACACCGGCTGGGAAGAGGCTGTGGCCGATGCCAAAGCGGCCGGGCAAGAATATATGGTTATTGCTTTTTTGTTTAAAGAAGAGCGGCAAACCATTGATCAGTACAAGGAAATTTGTGAACAGATTAACAAAGGAGCGGAAGTATGTAAGCGTTACGGTATAAAAATGGGATACCATAATCATGATTTTGAATTTGCTGCTATTGACGGCCAGATTCCCTATGACCTGATGCTGGCCGAACTCGATCCGGCATTGGTGACTATGGAGCTTGATCTGTATTGGGTAAACCGGGCTGGACTATCTCCTGTTGATTATTTTGCCAAACATCCCGGGCGGTTTGAACTCTGGCATGTAAAGGATATGAATAAGGAAGACCCCACAAAAAATGCCGACCTCGGTACCGGCTCAATCAACTTCGTTGAACTTTTCAAGCACAGGGAACATTCGGGACTTACTCATTTCTTTGTGGAACAGGAGACCTATGAAGTTTCGTCATTTGATAGCGTGCAGAAAAATTATGCCTACATGCAGGAGATCAGTTAAGTGATGGTGACCGATGCGGCTGTTCAATTTTGTTTTGGCGATAACCTTTCTGGTACTTGCTTCATTACAGGTTCGGACCGATGAGCCTGTACGCTGGATACTGATTTTTGGAAGCATGGCCATTGTCAGTATCCTCTCTATGTTTGAATTTTTTTATCGGCCTTTACTGCTTTTGCTGATAAGCCTGTTTATGGCCTATGGCGTTTACCTTTGGTCAACACGGGGTGCCACCGATTGGTTTGTTGTGAATGGCATTGCCGGCCTTACAGGGTGTGTAGCACTATTGGTTTTCCAGGTGTTCAGGTCATACCGAAGGCATTAACTTTCAAACGTTTGCGCCCAATGTGAGTTTTTGTTTCTGAGCATTGATAGGGCATTGTCTTTTGTCATGGTTGCAGATTACTCTATCTTTAGCCATGTTCAGAAGTATCAGGTTTTCACTATTTTTTTTGTTGGGTTCCTGTACATTCAAAACCGAAAAAATTCCTGACGTGCCAACACCCCATGAACCGCGTAAGAAACTTATCATCTACCAGATGATGACACGCCTGTTTGGGAATAAAACAGCAACCAATAGTACATATGGCACGCTTAAAGAAAATGGTGTGGGAAAGTTTAGCGATATCAACCAGGCAGCATTATCCGGAATTAAAGAATTGGGGGTAACGCATATCTGGTACACCGGAGTGATCGAACATGCATTACTGACTGATTACAGGGCTTACGGAATCCCGCTTGATGATGCCGATGTGGTAAAAGGACGTGCGGGTTCTCCCTACTCGATTAAAGATTACTATGATGTGAATCCTGATCTGGCAATAAACATTCGGGAAAGGATGAAAGAATTTGAAGCCCTTGTTGAGCGAACCCATGGGCAGGGATTAAAAGTAATTATTGATTTTGTTCCTAATCATGTGGCCAGGGGATATAAATCAGATGCAAAGCCGCGCGGTGTACGCGATTTTGGGGAGGATGATGATAAATCGGTTGACTTTAAACCCTCCAATAACTTTTATTACCTGCCCGGTCAGCGCTTTAAAGTTCCTCAGGGCTACCAGGCAGCGGGAGCGAACGCTACCTTTCCAACCAGGGATGGCCAATACGATGAGTTTCCGGCCAAAGCCACCGGCAATGATAAATTTGTTGCCCAACCGGACGTGAACGACTGGTTTGATGGTGCAAAATTGAATTATGGAGTTGACGTGCAGGATAACGGCAAAAAATATTTTGATCCGGTGCCCGATACGTGGTTAAAGATGCGGGACATTCTCATGTTCTGGGCAAGAAAAGGAGTTGATGGCTTTCGTTGTGACATGGCATCGATGGTTCCTGTTGAATTCTGGAATTGGATTATCCCGCAGGTCAAAAGCATTAACAACGACCTTGTTTTCATCGCTGAAATTTATGACCCGTCATTATATTCCAGTTTTATAGAAACCGGCCGGTTTGATTTTCTGTACGATAAAGTTCAACTCTACGATACACTCCGGAAATTAATCCAGGGAACCGGCTCGACAACGGAAATTCAGAACATTCAGGAGTCGCTGCATGGAATAAATAGTAACATGCTGCACTTTATGGAAAACCATGATGAACAACGAATCGCATCAACCTATTTTGCAGGCGATCCATGGAAGGCAGTTTCCGCTATGGTGATCAGTGCAACCATTGATAACGGCCCGGTAATGATTTACTTTGGGCAAGAAGTGGGCGAACCGGCCGGGGGCGATCCTGGACATCAGTCGATTGAGCAGCGGGGAACCACCACCAAAATGGATTATTGGGGAGTGCCCGAGCACCAGAAGTGGATGAACAACGGATTGTTTGACGGGGGAATGCTTTCTGAAGACCAAAAGCAATTGCGACAGTTTTATGCCGGCCTGCTCACGTTTGCCGGTAATTCACTGGCAGTAAATTCTGGTAATTATGCCGACCTAACAGCATATAATATTGACCAACGAAATTTTACCGATGATGTGCATGCGTTTGCCCGCTGGTCGGACGATGAAAAATTGGTGATTATTTCAAGTTTTCGCTCACGCCCTGCTGACCTGACCATCGCGATTCCCGGAACCGTAGCACAGTCTATGCAACTGGTGCCGGGAAAGACCTATGTCGTCCGCGATGTGTTATGGGGAGAATCAGAATTTAAAATGGATGAGAATTTCTCTGTTCGTGTTCGGCTTAATCCGTTTAGTGCGTTCATTTTCAAGTTTGATTAATTAGTCATGCCAATAAAAATACCAGGAAAATCACGTGTTATTATCGAGAATGTTCAACCCCAGGTTGATGGAGGACTTTATCCTGTAAAACGTACAGTGGGAGAACGTGTGGACGTAACTGCCGATATCTTTTCGGATGGCCATGATCATGTGCGAGCCGAAGTTTTGTATAAAAAAGTTACAGACAAAGCGTGGAGCCGGGTTGAGATGGTTCACCAGGGTAATGATTTATGGTCAGGCTCTTTTAAAATTTCTGAAAAGGTTCCCTACGTGTACACCATCAACGCCTGGGTCGATCACCTTGAAACCTGGTATGACGGAATCCTAAAAAAGATTGAAGCACAGCTTAATGTTGCCCTTGAATTGCGGGAGGGCGGATTGTTACTAGAGGCATCTGCTGCGGGTAAGCAGAAAGTCATTCAGAAACTGGTACAACAATTTACCAATAATGAAAGCTACGCTGAAAGTGTTGCACAGGTTTGCAGCGAGGAGTTTGCAGAAATTGTGAGGCAAACCCCAGTCCGTCAATTTGAAACACGGTACGATAAGGACGTTACTGTTTTTGTGGAACACATAAAGGCGCGCTTCAGTACCTGGTACGAATTGTTTCCGCGATCAGCATCATTACGTGGCACCCATGGTACTTTTTCGGATGTCATCAAACTCCTTCCGCGTATTGAAGCCATGGGATTTGATGTGCTTTATCTTCCGCCCGTTCACCCCATTGGTAAGGTTAACCGGAAAGGAAAGAATAACAACGTGCGGGCGGCAGCGGGCGAGCCGGGCTCTCCATGGGCTATCGGAAGTGATGAAGGCGGTCATAAGTCTATCCACACTGGCTTGGGTGCGCTACAGGAATTCAAAGACCTGATCGCAAAAGCAAAAGAAAGGGGCATTGATGTAGCCATGGATATTGCCTTTCAGTGCGCCCCGGATCATCCTTATGTAAAAGATCACCCGCAATGGTTTAAAACCCGGCCTGATGGTTCAATTCAATATGCCGAGAACCCGCCAAAGAAGTACCAGGATATTTATCCCTTCAATTTCGAATGCGAGGATTGGGAAAGCCTGTGGAATGAATTGCTATCGGTTGTGTTGTATTGGATTGACCAGGGGGTTCGGATTTTCCGTGTGGATAATCCGCATACAAAACCATTTCGGTTCTGGCAATGGCTTATCGGTGAGGTGAACCGTAAACACGAGGACATCATCTTCCTTTCAGAAGCTTTTACACGTCCTAAAGTAATGGCTTCACTGGCAAAACTTGGATTTACCCAGTCGTACACCTATTTCACCTGGCGCGTTTCAAAAAATGAGATCGTGGAATATATGAATGAACTGGCGTACGGGCCTTTGCGTAATTTTTTCAGGCCTAACTTCTGGCCCAACACACCCGATATTCTGCCGTATCATTTACAGCTTCAGGGCGATACGATCTTCATCATCCGTTTTGTTCTGGCTGCAACGTTGTCATCAAATTATGGAATCTATGGTCCGCCATTTGAATTCTGTGAAAACAATCCGATTCCCGGCAAGGAAGAATATCTCAATTCTGAAAAATTTGAAGTAAAGCAGTTCGACTGGAAAAGAACAACAAGGTTAACCGACATTATTTCCATCGTAAACAAGGCCCGCAAGGATCATTCGGCCCTGCAATTCACATCGAACATTCATTTTTGCAGTTCGAACAACGATAACCTTTTGGCTTACCTGAAGGTAACCGATGAGTTAACGGATTGCATGCTGGTGGTTGTAAACTTTGATCAGCATGGACGGCAATCGGGATACATTCAGTTGCCAAAGGAAGTTCTTCGCCTGGCGGAATCAATCCATGTTAACGTGCACGACCTGGTTACCCATGAGCAATACACCTGGACGCAGGAGTGGAATTACATTGAGCTTGATCCGCACAAGCTTCCGTTTCACCTGTTTCACCTCACCATTCACGAACCATTTTCATGAGCAAGCAATTGAAAGATAAGGAAGCAATGTGGTTTAAGGATGCCGTGATTTACGAACTGTCGGTGCGTGCTTTCTTCGACAGCAACCAGAATGGGGTGGGTGATTTTGCAGGACTATTGCAAAAACTTGACTACCTGGAAGACCTTGGCATAAACACGGTATGGTTGCTCCCTTTTTATCCTTCGCCACTTAAGGACGATGGGTATGATATTACTGACCACTGTGATGTGCACCCCGACCTGGGATCACTGAATGATTTCAAATTGTTTTTGAAAGAAGCCCATACCCGGGGAATAAAAGTGATTATAGAGTTGATTCTTAATCATACTTCCGATCAGCATCCGTGGTTTAAACGTGCCCGAAAAGCAAAAGCGGGGTCACGATATCGCAACTTTTATGTTTGGAGTGATACCGCTGACAAATACAAAGAGGCTCGCGTACTTATTCAGAATGATGAATCCTCAAACTGGTCGTGGGATACAGAAGCCAAGGCCTATTACTGGCACCGGTTTTACGGCCACCAACCCGAGTTAAATTACGACAACCCCGAAGTGCAATTTGAAATTGTTAAGATTATTGATTTCTGGCTGAAACTCGGAGTGGATGGTTTTCGGATGGCCTCCATACCGTACCTTTTTGAAGAAGAAGGAACGAGTTGTGAGAACCTGCCTCAAACGCATGCCTTTATCAGAAAAATCAGAAGTCATCTTGATAAGCACTATAAAAACAAGGTGTTGATCGCAGAAGCCAACCTGTGGCCTGAAGATGCCGCCTCGTACTTCGGCAAAGGCGATGAGTGCCATATGGCGTTTAACTATCCGTTAATGCCCCGTTTGTTTCTCAGCTTACGAACAGAGGACAGTTATCCCATCGTGGATATTATGGAACAAACTCCGGATACACCGGAGAATTGCCAGTGGGCCTTGTTTCTGCGTAACCACGATGAAATGGGCCTCGAAATGGTTACCGAAGAAGAAAAGGATTACCTGTTTAAGGCCTATGCCAGCGATGCTCAAACAAAATTCAATGCCGGCATCCGCAGGCGACTGGCCCCTTTGCTGAACAACGACCGGAGAAAAATTGAATTACTGTATGCCATTCTGTTTTCGCTGCCGGGTACTCCGGTTATTTACTATGGCGATGAAATTGGCATGGGCGACAATGTGTACCTGGGCGGACGCCAGGGTGTTCGAACACCCATGCAGTGGAATATGAATCTGAATGCCGGGTTCTCAACGGCTAATCCTCAAAAACTATTTCTGCCGGTTAGTTCCGATCCGGTGTACCGGTATGAGTCAGTTAATGTTACCACCCAGCTGGAAAATCCGTCTTCGCTTATCTGGTGGATGCGGAATATCATTGCCATGCGCAAGCGACTGAATTTGTTTGGCCGGGGTGAAGTTCAGTTTATCGAAACCAACAACAGTAAGGTGCTTTGCTATTCGCGCACACATGACAAACAACGCATTGTTGTAGTGGCAAACATGTCGCAGTTTTCGCAGGCAGCAACGTTAAATCTGGCGCACCATAAGGATTGCGATGTTACCGAAGTGTTTAGCCAGAATCGGTTTCAGAATATCGGAAATGGCATGTACCCAATAACCCTTGGCCCCTACGGGTATTACTGGTTTCAGATTGATGTAGTTGAACGGGATGAACGGAAAACAGGCGGTGGAGAACTGCCCGTACTGGAAACGGATGTACTCTGGGACAAAATATTTTCATCATACCAGGACAAGCGGTTTATCGAACGAAAGGTACTGCCGGTTTTCCTGAAAAAGTGCAGATGGTTTGGCGGCAAGGCCAGGGTAATCAGTAAAATCAGTATTGATTGTGTTTACCCGCTCAAAATCGATGGGACCACCCATTACCTGACGGTGATTGAAGTACACTACGTGCAACGGCTTCCGGAATTATATTTTCTACCCGTTGTGTTTGTTCCGTCCGATCGGGTGCTTGAAGAAGTGGAATACAACACACAAAGTGTGATTTGTAAAGCCGAAATCAGAGAGGTATCCGGGTTTATTATGGATAGCAGTTACGACCGGGTATTCCGCGATTACCTGCTTGTGAGCATGGAAAAGAAAGCACGGGTTAAGTTTGCAACCGGAGTGCTAGCGTTTAATTCCAGCGTGTTTAACAAGATTGACCTGTCGGGTGGAGTTACGTCTACGCTGTTAAAAGCCGACCAGAGCAACACCGCAATTATTTATAACGACAGGTATTTCTTCAAGTTCTACCGGAAAGTGGAACGTGAAATGAACCCCGATTTGGAAATCGTGCGCTTCCTTTCAGAGAATGCCGGTTTTGCAAGCAGCCCGAAATATGCGGGAAGCATAGAACTGGAAGACAACCGGGGATTAATTGTGTTTGGGTTGCTGCAGGAGAAAGTGGATAACCAGGGTGAGGCCTGGAGTATGTCAATCGATTCGGTGGGCCGCTTTTTCGAACGGGTAATGACGGGAGCAAAAGAAGAGAAACTGCCAAAGCTTATCAATAAGCCTTACATCCGGTTTGAAGAAGCTCCCGAATTGATTCAGGAGTATATTGGCCGGGGTTTTTATGAACGGGTAGTGCGGCTCGCCCAGCGAACAGCCGAAATGCATCTTGCGTTGGCCTCTAACCAAACTGACCCGGCATTTGCCCCCGAGCCTTTCACACCGAATTACCAACGTTCGATATACTCATCCCTGCGCAAGCTGGTACGCGATCGGTTTAATTTACTGAAAGCATCACTCGCTAAACTCACTCCCGATGTTCGCGAGTTTGCTAAAAAAGTGCTTGACCTTGAACCGGAAGTATTAATGTGTTTCCGTGAAATTTATGAGACCCGGATAGAAGCTATCAAAACCCGTATACATGGAGATTTTCATCTTGGTCAGGTGCTCTTTACGGGAAAGGACTTTGTGATTATCGATTTTGAGGGAGAGCCGGGCTTTACGTACAGTGAACGGAGACTCAAAAAAAATCCGCTGAAGGACGTAGCCGGAATGATGCGCTCCTTTCATTATGCCGCCTTCGGCAAAATTCTGCTGAATGAGAACTACCGGGCCCGCGATGTGCAGTTTCTGGAAGCATGGGCGGAACAATGGCAGCATTACATCAGCCGGTTTTATCTAGGTGCCTACATGGAACGAATGGAGGGCAGTAACGAGTGGACAGATGAGAATAACGTACTGATTCGTACTTTTCTGATTGAAAAAGCGATCTATGAACTAGGCTATGAGCTAAACGGCCGGCCCGACTGGGTGATTATTCCGCTCCGCGGAATATATTACCACATGAACCGGTATTTTCAGGAACGCGATGCCCGAAAGAAATTTTCCGGATAAACACCGTTGCTATGGGAAAGAAAAGAGCCATTACCAAAACCAACACCGATCAGCCGGAAAGCTATTCGCGGTTTACGGACTTCGATATCCATTTATTTAAATCGGGTAAGCATTACAAACTGTACGATAAACTGGGAGCACATCCTGTAACAGTTAATGGAAAGCCGGGGACCTACTTTGCCGTTTGGGCACCCAATGCGAGGGCTGTAGCAGTGCTTGGTAACTTCAATCACTGGAATAAGTCGTCCAATTTGTTGTCACCGCGGTGGGATGAATCGGGGATATGGGAGGGATTTATTGAAGGAGTGACCAGGGGCGAAGCCTATAAGTTCGCCATCCGCACAGGCCGGGGGTCCTGGCTTGAGAAGGCCGATCCTTTTGCTTTCTATGCTGAAACACCGCCCCGCACGGCATCCATTACATGGCAAACGGAGTTTCAATGGGCTGATCGGGCATGGATGCAATCAAGAAAAGAAAAAGCCCGCGAAGCGAAACCGTACTCAGTTTATGAAGTTCATCTAGGTTCGTGGAAGCGGAAGCTTGAGGATGGAAATCGTTCTCTTTCGTATAGCGAACTGGCCGAAGAACTGGTGAAGTATGTTAAGGAGATGGGTTTCACCCACGTTGAGCTGATGCCGGTCATGGAGCATCCGTTTTTCGGATCGTGGGGTTATCAGATCACCGGTTATTTTGCGCCATCCAGCCGGTATGGGGTTCCCGAAGAATTTATGCACCTGGTTAACGCACTGCATAAGGCGGGCATTGGCGTCATCCTGGATTGGGTACCTTCACACTTTCCGGGCGATGAGCACGGACTGTTTTTGTTTGACGGCACCCACCTGTACGAACATGCCGACCCTCGCAAAGGATTTCATCCGGATTGGAAAAGCTACATATTCAATTATGGGCGCAACGAAGTCCGTTCATTCCTGATCAGTAATGCCATGTATTGGCTTGACCGGTTTCATGTTGACGGCCTTCGGGTAGACGCAGTGGCCAGCATGCTTTACCTGGATTACTCACGCAACGAAGGCGAATGGATGCCAAATCAATATGGAGGTAGAGAAAACATCGAAGCCATAACTTTTTTGAAAGAGTTTAACGAAGCCGTGTATGCAGAATTTCCTGACATCATTACCATAGCCGAAGAGTCAACAGCATGGCCCGGGGTTTCAAAGCCTACCTACCTGGGAGGCCTCGGCTTTGGCCAGAAGTGGATGATGGGTTGGATGCACGATACCCTTAAATATTTCAAGGAAGATCCGGTACATCGCGCCTGGCATCAGAATGAGATAACCTTCAGCATCATGTATGCCTTCACCGAAAATTTTATGCTTCCGCTTTCGCACGATGAGGTGGTTCACGGGAAGGGCTCTTTAATCGGTAGAATGCCGGGCGATGAATGGCGCAAGTTTGCCAACCTTCGGTTATTGTTTGCGTACATGTTTACCCATCCTGGTACGAAGTTGATTTTTATGGGCGGGGAGTTCGCCCAATATGCCGAATGGAACCACGATCAGAGTTTGCATTGGCACTTGCTTGACTACCAAAACCACCAGGGTATACAGGCACTTGTGGCTGATCTCAATGCCCTGTATAAACGCGAACCCGGGTTATACCGCTATGCTTTTGAAGGCCGGGGGTTCGACTGGGTGGATTATGCCGACAGTCTGAATTCTGTAATTGTTTTTTTGCGCAAAGCCGATCTAAAGAATGAAACGCTGCTGGTAGCCTGCAATTTTACGCCTGAAGTGAGGCACCACTATCGCATCGGGGTTCCCTATCGTGGCACATGGAAAGAGGTGTTTAATTCGGATGATCCGAAGTATAGCGGCAGTGGTGTGCTTAACCAAGCAGTTATTTTAACCACACCGGTTAAATGCCATGGGAGGGAGTATTCGGTTTCGCTAACCTTACCTCCCCTGGGTGTCACAATAATAAAGCTTGAAAAGGAGAAAGTTGAGTTTGATATTGATGTCTCATCTTAACACGGCCACAAGCCCAAACCAGGTGTTCAACTCCTGACTTATTCATGGAAAAATATATCTGTATTCATGGCCATTTTTACCAGCCGCCTCGCGAAAACGCATGGCTGGAAGTAATTGAAGTGCAGGATTCGGCCCATCCGTATCACGACTGGAATGAGCGGATTGCAGCGGAGTGCTATGCGCCCAATACAGCATCGCGTATTCTGGATGAGAAGAAGGTAATACGAAACATTGTAAATAATTATTCAAAGATCAGTTTCAATTATGGCCCTACCTTGCTTTCATGGATGGAAATAAATGATCCGGAAACCTACAGGGCCATCCTGGAAGCCGACAAAGAAAGCATAAAAACATTTGGCGGTCATGGGTCGGCCATCGCGCAGGTGTACAACCACATGATTATGCCGTTGGCAAACCGGAAGGACAAAGAAACCCAGGTGATTTGGGGCATCCGTGATTTTGAATATCGCTTTGGCAGGAGGCCCGAAGGCATGTGGCTTGCCGAAACTGCGGTTGATACAGAAACCCTTGAGGTCCTCGTACAACAAGGGATGCGTTTTACCATTCTTGCACCCCGACAGGCAAAAGCCTGGCGAAGGATGGGAGAGGAACACTGGCAGGAAGTAAGCACGGCAGGAATTGACACCCAGAGGCCCTATCGGTACATGCTGCCATCAGGAAATTCAATTGCATTATTTTTTTACGATGGTGACCTGTCGCAAGATGTTGCATTTAATGGCCTGCTTAATAACGGCCAGAAATTTGCGCAGGAATTACTAAGTGCATTCCGCGAAAATGGCGAACCCCGGCAACTGGTGCATATTGCCACCGATGGAGAGACCTATGGCCACCATCACAAGCATGGCGATATGGCGCTTGCTTATTGCCTTGACTATATCGATATAAAGGAGGATGTTAAGCTTACAAATTATGCCGAATTTCTTTCCATACAGACCCCTTTGCATGAAGTTCAGATCCATGAAAACAGTTCCTGGAGTTGTGTGCATGGCATTGAGCGATGGCGCGATAACTGCGGCTGTAATTCAGGAAAACCGGGCCTGCATCAACGCTGGCGTAAACCCCTGCGCGAGGCGCTGGATTGGCTTCGTGATCAGTTCATTGAGTTATTCGAGAAGGAAGCAGCACAATATCTTCGTGATCCGTGGCGCGCCCGTAACGATTACATCCAGGTTATTCTGAAACGAAACGATGAAACAATACGCAAGTTTCTGAAAGACCATGCCGTAAAAACCACAGAACCCGGAAAGGTGCTTCGGCTGATGGAGATCCAGCGCCATGCAATGCTGATGTACACAAGTTGCGGTTGGTTTTTTGATGAAATTTCGGGTATTGAAACCACGCAGATCATGCAGTATGCATGCCGTGCTATGCAATTGGCCGGCCAGATTTCAGGGTACGAACTGGAAGCTGAATTTATGAAACAGCTTGAACGTGCTCCGAGTAATGACTCTGCGCTGCAGCATGGGGCAGGGGCTTATGAGCGTCTGGTCATGCCATCCAAAACAAACCTGCAACGTGTCGGCATGCATTACGCGGTGGCTTCGCTGTTCGAAGAAGATCCTGAAAACTTCCCGATATTCAATTACACCACAGCCAATGAGTTTTTTGTAAGGCGAGAGGCTGGCGAACAACGGCTGGTAGTAGGTATTACCAGGGTTCGTTCAAATGTTACGCGTACCGAAAAGCGGTTCACCTTTGCAGCCATTTACTTAGGAAAGCATAACATTCTGGGTAACATCTCATTGAATATGGATGAGGTAACCTTTGCCTCCATGCAAACCCGGATTGTATCCGCCTTTGACGAAGGAAGACTGGGTGATGTAATCGGGCACATGCAAACCTACTTTGGTCCTGAAAAGTACACCCTGTGGCACCTGTTTAAAGATGAAAAGCGCAAAGTGCTGGATGAGATCACCCATCAAAGCATGGTAGAACTTGAAGAGACCCTGCGCAGGGTTTATAACCGTGATTATCCGCTTGTGAATGCACTGGCGCACAATAACATCCCAATACCAAAAGCATATACAACCACGTTTGAATATATCCTCAATGCCGACCTCATCAATAGTTTCCGTGGTGAAAAGATTAATGTAAAGAAGATTGAGCACGTTATAGGGGAGTTGGCGGCATGGGAGTTAACCGTTACCGATCCCGACCGTGTGGCCCGGCTCGCGGGCGAGAGCATTTACAAAGAACTCAGGCGTATCCGATCTGAGCGCAGCAATCACGCACGGATTGAACGCCTTAACCGGGTGTTTCCGTTGTTGCGCAAATTCAGGATTGAACCTAATCTTTACAAAAGCCAGAACCTGTATTTTGAATTATCAATAGAAGAGGATACAGCAGCGCTCAGCGACAAACCCGAGTGGATTAATCAATTCAAATTACTGGGTGAGAATCTTGGCGTAAAAGTCTAATTTTTTTTGATCACTTCGCTTATTTTTATCGCACCAGACCCATTTGTAATGAGAATGGTTATATTTTTTTTATTGAGTTGCACGTTTACAAGTCCAGCTCTCTCACAGTACTCCTTCGACAAAGGCTATTATATAAACAATGATGGTGAAAGGAAGGAGGGTTGGATCAGGCGGCTTGATGGAGTCTTTAATCCTAAAAGAATAGAATTTAAAGAGAGTGAAGAGGCTCAGGCTATTGCCCTTTTGCCTGTTGTTGTAAAGGAGTTTGGAATAACAGGTGAAGCCGTGTTTATCGGGGCTACGGTAAACCTGGATCGGTCAAGCAGCGATTTAAATAGGGCTTCTTTCAGCCGCAACCCTGAATGGAGCCATGAGGCTCTGTTTCTCAAAATCGTGGTTCGGGGAGCCGCCACTTTGTATGAATACCGGGAGGATGGACTTACCCGCTATTTCTTTAGTGTTAACGATTCACCCATAGAGCAGTTGGTATATAAGGTGTTTTACCCTAAATCAGACCAAATAGCTTATAACAAATTGTACCTTGTACAACTTGAGCAGTCGCTGAACTGCGATAAGATGCCACAGAAAATTGATGTGCCCTATCAACTCAAACCGCTGACAGCATTATTCCGAAAGTACAACGAGTGCATGGGTGTTTTGGTGGAAGTAGCTGAGGAGAAGAAAGAACAAGCCAACATCACTATTAACCTGCGACCGGGAGTTAATCTTTCAGCCGCTACAGCAAGAGCCCATGTTGGTGCTCAAGTTATTGGTGCTTATTTTAGCTCAAAAGTCACCGGAAGGCTGGGCTTTGAATTAGAAATTTTCCCATCGTTCAACAATAGGAACAGAAGGTGGTCGGTATTTATCGAACCGAATTACAGGTATTATGATGATGAATATACCGAAGACGGCCGGACCTACACCATAAAATATACCTCTGTTGAGGCGCCTGTCGGAATCAGGCGATATTTTTATTTTTCTGACCACATGGCTGTATTCCTGAATGCCGGGTTGGTTTTCGATTATCCACGCAATTCAAGCGGAACCATACCCACAAATTTTATTTCAGGACTTGTGGTAAATTATGAAATGGTTTCAACGCCCTTTTCATATACCGCAGGTATTGGAGTATCAGGGGGCCGCTTTTTGGGAGAGCTCCGGTTTTATACCATCCGCGAACCTGGAGCCAATGGCAATGGAGGGGTTTCCGTTGATTTTTCTAATGCAGCACTTGTATTGGGCTATCGGTTGTTGCGATAGATATCCGGCCCTGATTACCGCATAACCTGCACCCAGCCTTTGTGTGTTTTGTTGCTTCTGAACAGGTACAACGAATAGTAATAGGTGCCGCTGGGCAACCCGGTGGCGTTCCACTCATTGGCATAATCTCTTTTCTGGTACACCGGCTCACCCCACCGGTTGTAGATGTTCAGGTTGTTTTCAGGATAGAGGTAGGGTTTGGGGATAACCAAGCAATCACGTCATAAGGAGTTCAGAACAGCCGGTAAGAAATGTTATGCCGGAATTTTGCTCATTTCTTCAAGATAATTCCACACCAGGCTGCTTGCGCCCAGAATAGGAGCCGCCTGATTCTGCAAGGCAGAGGGTAGAATTTTAACTTTTCCCCTGAACAGCGGCATCAGGTTAGCTTCCATGTGTTTGATGGTGGGCTTAAATATGAGGTCGCCTGCAAGCGATAGTCCGCCTAAAAGAAATATGGCTTCCGGGTCGGTATGCACAACGGTGTCAGCCAGCTTTGTTCCGAGAATGCGGCCGGTGTATTCAAACGCCTCCCGGGCAACAACATCACCACGGATGGCCGCTTCGGTAATCATTTTTGTACTCAGTTTATCGAAGCTTATCCCCCGCAATTCGCTGGGCTCAAGGTGATCAGCCAGCAGTTTATACACCGTGCGCTTAATGCCGGTTGCTGAAACATACGTTTCCAGGCAGCCGCGCTTTCCGCAATTGCAATGCCTTCCGGCATAGTTTACCGTGGTGTGTCCAAGTTCTCCGGCAATGCCATGCTTGCCATTAATGAGCCGCCCATTGCTTACAAAGCCGCTACCCAGGCCGGTGCCCAGGGTGATCACAATAAAATCGCGCATGTTCCTGGCTGCACCGTACACCATTTCTCCCACTGCGGCTGCATTGGCATCGTTGGTTACAATTACCGGTACGTTAAATTTTGTTTTGAGCATGTCGGCCAAGGGGATGATGCCTTTCCATTTCAGGTTAGTGGCATGTTCGATGGTTCCCTTGTAATAGTTGCCGTTTGCTGCGCCCACTCCGATTCCTGCAAGGATTTCATTTGAGGGTAAGGCCGCTTTTATTTTCTCTGATAGATCGCTTACATAGTCAGTGAATTCAGCGTAGGACTGCGTTGATATTTTGTCTTGAAAAAGAACCTTGCCCTGCCGGTCAGCAATGCCGAACTTTGTGTTCGTTCCTCCGATATCAATTCCTACGGTTACCTGTTTCATCAGATGGAAAGGATTTTTGCTATGCGAAGGTCTTCAGGGTTAATGGTGTTATTACCCTGGCTTACCTCTTCGAATGGAATATAGCGGATTTTATTGTCCTTGATGCCCACCATCACGTCCTGGTGTCCGTTCAGCAAACCTTCAACGGCAGCCACACCCAGTTTACTGGCAAGCACCCGGTCGAAATAGGTAGGGGAGCCTCCCCGCTGCAGGTGACCGAGAATGGTTACTTTAATATCGAAGTAGGAAGACCGCTCGGCCACTTTACGCGCCAGTTCAATCGCTCCGCCTATTTTCGAGCCCTCAGCCACCACAACAACATTTGATTTTTTTGCTGTCTCTTCACCCGGCTTCAGGATGGCGTACAGTTCTTCGAAGGTCATATGATCTTCCGGAATTATCGTGGCGCCTGCGCCACCGGCAATGCCGCTGTTAATGGCAATGTACCCGGAGTTTCTTCCCATCACTTCCACGAAAAATAACCGGTTGTGTGAAAGGGCCGTATCCCTGATTTTGTCGATGGCATCAACGGCTGTGTTTGTTGCGGTATCGTAACCAATGGTGAAGTCGGTACCGGGAATATCATTATCAATAGTTCCGGGAATGCAAATGGAAGGAATTCGAAATTCCTGAAAGAAATGATGGAGTCCTGTAAAGCTACCATCGCCACCAATACCGATGAGTGCATCGATGCCATGTTTATCCAACTGGGCAAACGCTTTTTTCCTCCCTTCGGGGGTGCGGAACTCCCGGCTTCGCGCTGATTTTAATATGGTGCCGCCCCGCTGAAGAATATTGCCGACCGAACGGGGCCCGAGTTTTACCATGTCGCCTTCAATCATGCCTTCGTAACCTCGCATGATTCCGAAAATTTCCTTCTTATAGTAACTGGCGGCCCGTACCACAGCACGGATGGCCGCATTCATACCGGGCGCATCGCCACCCGAAGTAAAAACCCCGATCTTCGAGAAAGTCATTGTTTTAAAAATCCGCTAAAAATAGGGCTTTTGACAGGATTTTTAGCGGTTTGTTCCTGAACACTCATTTCAATCGTTTGAAATAATTGAGAAGGCCATTGGTGGATGAATCGTGTGAGGTTACTTTGTCGGGTGTACTCAATTCAGGCAGAATTTTTTTGGCGAGTACTTTGCCAAGTTCCACACCCCACTGATCAAAGCTATAAATGTTCCAGATTACACCCTGAACAAATATTTTATGCTCATAGAGGGCGATCAGACTGCCCAGTGTGCGTGGAGTGAGTTGTCTGAATAAGATACTGTTGGAAGGTCTGTTGCCTTCGAATACCCTGAAGGGTGCATGAAACGAAGCCTCCTCCTTGTTCATTCCACTTTGAATCAGTTCTTCATAGGCTGTTTCAATGTCTTTTCCTTTCATCAATGCTTCCGTCTGTGCAAAAAAGTTTGACAGCAATTTTTCATGGTGATCGCCTACCGGATTGTGGCTGAGTACAGGAGCAAGAAAATCACACGGTATTAGTTTGGTGCCCTGGTGGATGAGTTGGTAAAAGGCATGCTGCCCGTTGGTGCCCGGCTCGCCCCAGATGATGGGCCCGGTTTGATAGTATACAGGCTGTCCGTTTCGGTCTACCGACTTCCCGTTACTCTCCATATTGCCTTGCTGAAAGTATGCGGCAAAACGGTGCAGGTACTGATCATACGGAAGAATGGCTTCGCTGGCGGCACCGAAAAAATTGTTGTACCAGATTCCCAGCAGGGCCAGAATAACCGGTATATTTTTTTGAAACGGTTCATTTCGGAAATGAGTGTCTGCAGCATGAGCCCCTTCCAAAAGCTTCTCGAAATTTTCAAAGCCTATTGTGCATGCAATCGAAAGGCCTATGGTTGACCATAACGAGTAACGGCCGCCAACCCAATCCCAAAACTCAAACATATTTTCAGCAGCAATGCCGAACTGGGTTACCGCTTTGGTATTGGTAGAAACTGCCACAAAATGACGTGCGATGTCGCCATGTTGCGCGCCTCCCGACAAGAACCAGCGCCTGGCCGATTCCGCATTGGTGATAGTTTCCTGAGTGGTAAACGTTTTGGAGGCGATGATGAATAATGTAGTTTCCTGGTTTACCTTCTTCAGTGTTTCGGTAATGTGCGTGCCGTCAACGTTGGAAACAAAGTGGGGTGTGATGTTGCCCCAATAGGGCTTAAGGGCTTCCGTAACCATAAGCGGGCCCAGATCCGACCCGCCAATTCCGATATTAACAATGTCGGTTATCGGTTTGCCGGTGTATCCTTTCCAGTCACCACTTCTTAGCTGGTTGGTAAATTGTTTTACATGCTCAAGTTCCTTATTAACAAGAGGCATTACGTCCTGCCCGTCAACAACTACAGGCGTGTTGCTCCGGTTACGCAATGCGACATGGAGCACCGGACGATTCTCAGTGCGGTTAATTTTTGCGCCTGAGAACATGGCTGCAATGGCTTCGCGAGTCTGACATTCCTCTGCGAGGGCAAAAAGCATGGCCAGGGTTTCATCGGTAATCAGATTTTTGGAATAATCCACCAGGATGTCTTCAAACTCAACTGAGAAGTTTTGAAACCGGTTGGAATCTTCTTCGAAAAGAGCATTCAAATGAGTGGCCTGCATACTCAGAAAGTGAGTTTCGAGATTTTTCCAGGCCGTTGTTTCAGTTGGGTTTACAGATGGGAGCATTCGGAAGATAAAAATAAAGGCTCTGGATTCAGTGAGAGCCTTAGTAGCGCGGGGGGGAGTTGAACCCCCGACCTTTGGGTTATGAATCCAACGCTCTAACCACCTGAGCTACCGCGCCATTCAATCGAAAAGAGGCGCAAACTTAACAAGTTTAGCCGTATTCACCCAAAACTCAATTTGATTTTGCCTTCACGGAAAATTCCTTTAATTTAAAAACCGGATATGCAAACCATGGCGAAAAAGAGGCTATTCACGCGGGACTATGAAATACACGCATCCATTAAAATGCTGTACCCGTACATTCAAACTGCCAGTGGACTTGCCGAATGGTTTGCTGATGATGTGAGGATTAACAACCAGGACAAAACCTATACTTTTTTTTGGGACAATGAGGAGCATAAGGCACGGCTTGTAGCCCACCGGACCAACCATTATGCACGCTTTGAATTTTTGCCCGAGAGCCCGGAAGACGAGAAAGATCCCGGGTATTTTGAACTGCGTCTTGAATTCAATGAGTTGACACAGTCTGTTTTTCTCAAGGTGTCTGATTACTCCGACTTTGATGACCTGAAAGAACTGGAAGACTTGTGGGACAGCCTGGTTGACGTGCTGCGCAAGATCGTTGGCGGGTAAGACCATTTTACTTCCTCCCTCACGCTATATTTGGCGTGTTATTTGTCAGATGCAGGTGGTTCATTCATGAAAAAGCTCGATAAACTTATTCTCACCTCGTTCGTTGGTCCGTTTATCCTCACCTTCCTGGTAGTTGTTTTTATTCTGCTTACCCAGCACATGCTCAAGTATTTTGATGACATCATCGGCAAGGGGCTTGGCTGGGATGTAATCGGACAACTCTTGTTTTACTTCGGAATATTCATGACTCCTGTGGCCATGCCCCTGGCCGTGTTGCTTTCATCGTTGATTACATTTGGCAATCTGGGCGAACACTTTGAGCTTACTGCAGTTAAAAGCGCGGGCATTTCATTGCTTCGCGCTATTCAGCCTATATTCTTTTTTGTGCTTATTCTAACCGTCATTGCGTTCTATGTAAACAACAACCTGGTTCCGAAAGCAGCCCTTGAAGCGTACAGTTTACTTTATGACATCAAACAGAAAAAGCCCGCTCTGGATTTGCGTGAGGGCACCTTTTATAGCGGCATTCCCGACATCAGCATTAAAGTAAATAAGCGGTATCCGGATGGAATTACAATTAAAGACATCCTGATTTACGATCACCGGAAGCGTGACGGAAACAAGGAAGTAACCATTGCTGACTCCGGCAGAATGTACACCATATTAAATGAGCGGTACCTGACCCTTGAATTGTTCAATGGATTTAACTATTCCGAAGGCTCAAATACAGGCCAGGAATTGGCCGGCAAAAACCGGAAGTACAACACCGAAACGTTTAGCCGCAGCAAATTCTCAAAAACCAAGGTTGTATTTGATTTATCGTCCTTCGACTTAAACCGAACCGACAAAAAGTGGTTCCAGGGTAACCGCATCATGCGCAACATCAGTGAGTTGGATTATGATATTGATTCGATGAACCGCGAGATACTCACGCAACGCGTTCAGTATTTTAACAATCGCGGTAACTATTTTATGCATATTGAACGGGGTGTAGAGGTAATCCTGCCGGTGGAATTACAACAGTTCAATACGACAAAAGAATTGTCATCTCCTGACTGGCAAAAAAGTACTGTTGCGGTACCGCCAAAGGTTGACTCGGCAGCGTCTGAAAAAAATACTGAGACAGAAATTGCAAAAGCGACTAAAGTGCGGCCAACCCGAAGGGGTTTTTTGAAGGGATTATCCGATACAACAGTGAGGCAGAAAGCCTTTCAGCAGCTTGAGGAAAGGCTTACAGCAACAACACCGTACCAATCAGTGAGTGCAATCATTTTAGCACGTTTAGATAGTGTATTGAGCACACCCCCGGATGCGAATATTTATAACCAGGCCGCCTCGCGGGCACGGATGCTCCGAAGTGAAATCTCCAACGCCATCAACACCGAAGAGGTCTATGTTACGGAGCGCAAAATATTCGAAATTCAATGGCATAAGATCATTGCCAACTCCCTGGCTTGTATTGCCATGTTTCTAATCGGGGCGCCTCTCGGTGCAATTATTAAAAAGGGCGGGCTTGGAGTACCGTTTCTGGTTTCCATCCTCTTTTTCATTATCTATTACCTGCTGACAATGGCCGGGGAGAAGTGGGCAAAGCAAGGGATACTAAGTGTGCCGATAGGCGTCTGGGCTGCCGATGTAATTCTTTTTGGTATTGGATTGATCTTTCTGAGACAGGCCCGATTGGATGCCCGGCTTTTTGACGCAGATGCATACCTGATTGCCCTTGATCACATTAAAATCTGGCTAATCCGGAAGGGCCTCCTGCCCAGTCCGATCTAAACTGCTAATTTTCAGGTATTTTTGGAGTTTTAAGCCCGTTTGGTGTATCTTTGCCGGCTGAATTATAAGCATAAACCATTTTTTACATGCCATTAACTGCTGAATCGAAAAAAGAATTGTTCAAGAAGCACAGTCCTTCAAAAGCGGAAAAGGACACGGGATCGCCTGAATCTCAAATCGCGGTATTTACCAAGCGAATTAACGAGTTGACCGACCACCTGAAGGAGCACAAAAAGGATTTTGCAACCCAGCAAGGGTTGATGAAGCTGGTGGGGCAGCGAAAGAAGCTGTTGAACTACCTTCAACGCAACAATATTGAGCGCTATCGGTCAATTGTTGCTGAGCTTGAATTAAGAAAATAACAAAGAGACTCCAAACGCACAGGGAACCGGTTTCAGGTTCCCTTTTTACATTTTTAATCGTAGGCTGCCATGAACCGGCTGGCCTCTAAAAAATTTGATGATGTTTAAAATAGTTACAAAAAGCTGTAAACTTCCGGATGGACGGGAGATAACCCTTGAAACCGGAAAACTCGCACGGCAGGCCGATGGGTCTGTTATGCTTCGCATGGGCAATACCATGTTGCTCGCTACTGTAGTGGCCCGTCAGGAAGCCGTTGAAGGCGCTGATTTTATGCCCTTATCGGTTGATTACCAGGAGAAATTTGCATCTACCGGGAAGGTACCGGGAGGCTTTCTAAGACGTGAAAGTAAGTTGTCGGATTATGAAGTATTGATCAGCCGGCTGGTTGACAGGGCCATACGGCCTTTATTTCCCGATGATTTTCATGCGGAAACGCAGGTGATGATCTACCTGATATCGGGTGATCCAAATGCTCTTCCCGATGCCCTTGCTGCATTTGCTGCCTCTACGGCATTATCCATTTCCGATATTCCGTGGGGTGGGCCAATTTCTGAAGTACGGGTAGCCCGTGTTGATGGCCAGTTTGTTATCAACCCAACACTGGAGCAGAAAGAACGTGCTGACATCGACCTGATGGTGGGTGCCTCCATTGATAACATCCTGATGGTAGAAGGCGAAATGAAGGAGGTTAGCGAGGCTGAAATGCTGGAGGCGCTACGCGTTGCCCATGAGGCGATCAAAAACCAGTGCCGGCTTCAACTTGATATGGCCCGGGAATTAGGCAAAGAAACAAAGCGTGCCTACGAACACGAGGTAAAAGATGAAGCCTTGAAACAACAACTTTTTGACCTGCTGTACCCCAAAACCTATGAGGTGGCCAGGCAGCAGATAAAAAATAAAAAGGAGCGAGGCGCTGCCTTTGAAAAAATCATGGAGGAATACCTTTCCTCACTGCCTGAAGACACTACGGTGAATAAGGACCTTGTTAAGAAGTACTACCATGATATTCACAAGAAAGCGGCACGCGACCTGGTATTAAATGAAGGAATTCGCTTGGATGGCCGTAACACGCGTCAAATCAGACCGATATATACCGAGGTTGACCTGCTTCCTTCAACTCATGGCTCTGCGCTTTTTACCCGCGGTGAAACCCAATCGCTAACCACCGTTACGCTGGGCACCAAACTGGACGAACAGCTTATTGACGGAGCCATGTTCAGCGGATCCAACAAGTTCATCCTGCATTATAATTTCCCCGCCTTTTCTACCGGTGAGGTTAAACCCAATCGCGGCCCCGGACGCAGAGAGGTAGGGCATGGTAACCTGGCGGCAAGGGGTTTGAAACAGGTACTTCCTGCCGACACGGAGAACCCGTATACCATACGCGTGGTTTCCGATATTCTGGAATCGAATGGCTCATCGTCAATGGCAACGGTTTGTGCCGGGGCTTTGGCCCTGATGGATGCCGGTGTTCCTGTTAAAGCGCCCGTATCAGGAATAGCCATGGGTATGATCTCCGACTCAAAGTCGGGTAAATACGCAATTCTGTCCGATATCCTGGGTGACGAGGACCACCTGGGAGATATGGACTTTAAAACCACCGGAACCGAAAAGGGCCTTACCGCCTGCCAAATGGACCTTAAGGTAGATGGACTTACTTACGAGGTTCTTAAAGAAGCATTGGATCAGGCCAAAGAGGGCAGATTGCATATTTTAAATGAAATGAAGAAAACCCTTGCCCAGGCAAGGCCTGATTTGAAACCCCATACACCACGGGCCGAAACGGTAATCATCGAAAAGGAGATGATTGGCGCAGTAATCGGGCCGGGCGGCAAGGTGGTTCAGGATATTCAAAACACCACAGGTGCCACTGTAGTCATCGAAGAGGTGAACAATAAGGGCGTTGTTAACGTATTTGCAGCTAGCAAGGATGTAATGGATGCCGCATTAAGGCGTATCCGGGCTATCGTTGCCGTACCGGAAATCGGACAGGTCTACGATGGAAAGGTGAAATCCATAATGCCGTTCGGTGCATTTGTTGAGTTTATGCCCGGAAAAGACGGTTTGCTGCACATCTCGGAAATAAAGTGGGAACGCCTTGAAAATATGGACGGGGTACTTGAAGTAGGTGAAGAAATCAAGGTAAAATTGGTGGAAGTAGACAAGAAAACAGGCAAATTCAGACTTTCAAGAAAGGTTTTGTTGCCAAAACCTCCTAGAAAAGAGGCTGCAGCAACAGAATAGCAAAGAGTTGCCTTGAATTACAATTGACAGGAACTAACCTAAGAAACTATATTGTTACCAAACTGATTTTATACCCGGCATGAGACAGCTAAAGATCAGTAAGCAAATTACCAACCGCGAAAGCCAATCGCTTGATAAATACCTTCAGGAAATTGGCAAGGTGGATTTGCTGACACCTGACGAGGAAGTTGAGTTGGCAAAACGCATTAAAGAGGGCGATCAGATCGCTCTCGAAAAGCTTACCAAAGCCAACCTCCGCTTTGTGGTTTCAGTGGCCAAGCAGTACCAAAATCAGGGACTGTCGTTGGGTGACCTGATTAATGAAGGAAACCTTGGTTTGATCAAGGCAGCACAACGCTTCGATGAAACCCGCGGATTTAAATTTATCTCCTATGCGGTATGGTGGATCCGCCAGTCTATCCTTCAGGCATTGGCTGAACAATCACGCATCGTCCGCCTTCCGCTGAATCGGGTTGGATCGTTGAACAAGATTTCAAAAACGTTTTCAGAACTCGAGCAGAAGTATGAACGCGAACCGTCACCGGAAGAATTGGCTGAAGTGCTTGACGTAACCACGGCCGAAGTAGTGGACACCATGAAGATTTCCGGCCGCCATGTTTCTATGGATGCGCCTTTTGTGCAGGGAGAGGAAAACAGTTTGCTGGATGTGCTCGAAAACGACAGCGAGGAAACCCCAGACTCCGGCCTGATGAATGATTCCCTTCGCAAAGAGGTGCAGCGCGCCCTGTCAACCCTTACGCAACGGGAAGCCGATGTCATCACGCTCTACTTCGGATTAAACGGTGAGCATGCCATGACCCTCGAGGAGATCGGGGAGAAGTTTAACCTTACCCGGGAGCGGGTGCGGCAGATCAAGGAAAAAGCAATTAGAAGGCTAAGGCATACCAGCCGGAGCAAGGCTCTAAAACCTTACCTGGGTTAATAAAGTTTGATTGGAAACAATTTGGGGGTCTCGGCTATGTATAGGTGAGACCCCTTCATTTTCATAAGCGCGATGTCTACAAAAGAAAAAGTTGTGATTATTGGCTCGGGGCCGGCAGGCTACACCGCTGCCATCTATGCTGCCCGGGCCGGACTTAAGCCCATGCTTTATGCGGGCGGGCAACCGGGCGGACAACTCACCACCACCAACGATGTGGAAAACTTTCCGGGTTATCCTGAAGGTATTAACGGTCCGCAGATGATGATCGATCTGCAAAAGCAGGCTGAACGGTTTGGTACACGCATTCACTATGGCGTGGTAACTGCTGTCGACTTTTCAGTGTACCCATTGAAGCTCGTCATTGATGAGAACGATGAGGTATATGCCGAAGCAGTTATCATCGCAACAGGTGCTAGTGCAAAATATCTGGGCATTCCATCAGAAGAGAAATTTGCAAACAAGGGAGTGTCAGCATGTGCCGTGTGTGATGGATATTTTTACCGCGGAAAAGAAGTTGCTGTTGTTGGCGCTGGCGACTCAGCAGCCGAAGAGTCAACCTATTTGTCAAAACTGTGCACGAAGGTTCACCTGATTGTGAGACGTGATGAGATGCGCGCCTCGAAGATCATGCAGGCCCGTGTTAAGAATACACCAAACATTGAAATCCATTGGAACACGGAAACTGATGAAGTGCTGGGTGACGATACCGGTGTTACCGGACTTCGAATAATCAATACTAAAACCGGTGAGAAGAAAGTGATCGCTATTCAGGGTTTCTTTCTGGCCATTGGTCATAAACCCAACACTGATATTTTTAAAGGACAGCTCGATATGGATGAGACCGGATACATTAAAGTGGTACCTGGCACCACCAAGACCAATGTTGACGGTGTGTTTGCGGTAGGAGATGCAGCCGATAAAATCTACAGACAAGCTGTTACGGCTGCCGGAACCGGTTGTATGGGAGCGCTCGATGCCGAGAAGTTTCTGGCTGCAAAAGAGATGGAGCCCGCACACCCATGAAGCTGGATATCCTTGTTTTTGCGGCTCATCCTGACGATGCCGAGCTCGGCTGCGGGGGCACCCTTGCAAAACACGTTGCATTGGGCCATAAAGTAGGGGTTGTCGATTTAACACAGGGCGAACTCGGTACACGTGGAACACCTGAAATCAGGTTACTGGAAGCAGAAAATTCCTCAAAAATTCTGGGTTTGGCGGTCCGTCAAAACCTTGGCTTGCCCGATGGCTTTTTTCGAAACGATGAGGCCCACCAAAAGGCGGTGATAACCGCAGTTCGCAGGTATAAGCCCGAAATTGTTATTACCAATGCTGTTTACGACCGGCATTCTGATCATGGGCGGGCCGCACAATTGGTAAGCGATTCGTGTTTTCTTGCCGGATTGGCTAAAATTGATACGTCCGAGAATGGGGAAACTCAGTCTCCCTGGCGGCCAAAGGCGGTATACCACTTTATCCAGGCGCAACTGATTAAACCTGATTTTGTAGTTGATATTACCGACTACTGGGAGAAGAAGGTGGCATCTTATATGGCATTTAAGAGCCAGATGTTCAACCCGGCCAGCAAAGAGCCCAGTACCTACATCTCATCCCCTGAATTTTTGCGTCTCGTAGAGGCCAGGGCCGTAGAATTTGGCAATGCCATAGGCACAAAATACGGTGAAGGCTTTACGGTCAGGCGAATTCCAGGCGTCCGTCTGCTTAGTGATCTTCTTTGATCTACGGAGCTAACCGTTTGATAATCCAATTGTTATCCGATTTCATAAAAAGTATTCTGTCATGCAGCCGGTTGGGCCTTCCTTGCCAGAATTCAAATAGAAACGGGTCAACTTCAAACCCTCCCCATTGTTTGGGTTTGGGGATATCCTTTTCATTAAACTCTTCCTCCAACTCCCTGTAGCGCGACTCCAGCAGGTTGCGACCGGCAATGGGTGTGCTCTGAGGGGAAGTCCAGGCGCCCACCTGGGCTCCTCGGGGCCTGCTCTTGAAATAGTCGGTTGAGCGTGCTTCACTAATGCGGGCAACGGCACCCTCAATACGCACCTGGCGTTCAAGTTCAGGCCAGAAAAAATTAAGCGCGCAGTAGGGATTGGCTTCCAACTCCCTGCCTTTATTACTTTGATAATTGGTAAAGAATACAAATTTTTCGTTTTCAACCCCCTTTAACAGTATAACCCTGGAACTTGGGCGGCCGCTTTCGGTTACGGTGGAGAGGGTCATGGCGTTAGCCTCCAGTACGTTAGCCGAAAGGGCCTCCATAAACCAGAGTTCAAACTGAGCTACCGGATTTTGAGCAACGGTATCAATCTCCAGCTTCTCCCTGGCGTACTCCTTTCGAATCGAGGCAATATCCGGTTTCATGGCAACTAATTCCGCTCAAGTTTACTCTAATTGAGTAAGACTTGCTTGCTAAGTAAACAAGTATTTTATTTCGCAGGTAGATTATGGATTTTTTCAAATACAAGAACAAATTAACACCTGAGCGCGGGCGATTACTTATTTCTGAACCCTTTTTACCTGACCCGAATTTTGAGAGAACGGTGGTACTCCTCTGCGAACATAATGAGGAAGGATCCTTTGGATTCGTTTTAAACAAGCCGTCCGTTTTAAAGGCGAACGATATTATGGATGAATTGAAAAACTTTCCATATGAGGTATACGTTGGGGGCCCGGTTCAGCAAGACACCCTTCACTTTATACACCGGAGCGGGAAGATAGAACATGGCGAGCCTATTCTTGATAACATCTTTTGGGGCGGAACCTTTGACCAGGTTTTAATTATGGCCGATACACATCAACTTAAACCTGAAGAAATTAAATTTTTCCTGGGATATAGTGGTTGGGGGCCCGGTCAACTGGTGGAAGAACTTGAACAGGATTCATGGATTGTATGTGATTTTGTATCGGAGGAACTATTGTTTGAGGTAGAGCCGCCAATGATGTGGAGAAAGGCCCTCGATAATATGGGGGGTCGCTTTTCCGTTTATGCCAACTACCCGGTAGACCCGAACCTGAATTGAGCAATTTTAGTAACTTTACCCATAATTGGTGCATAACAATGGACATTGACCATGGAAATGGAAGACGAAAAGCGAACAGCGGAGGGAGAGATTCATGAAACCGGGTTGATTGACCATGATGAAACTGCCAGTTTAAAGTCGGAGGCAGACTTAGTTGATCACAGCCAGCCAGTGGCCGAGGCCGTACATCCGGCCGATACACCCGATTACCATCTCTATACCAAGGAGCAGTTAATCGAAGCACTGAAAGAACTCGCGACACAGTCCGTTCAGGTTAACATTGATTCCGTGTTGCGCGAAATCCGTCATGCCTTCGAAGAGTTGCGCCAGCGGGAGCGGGATGCTGCATTTAACCGGTACCTGCTGGACGGAGGAGCCCCTGATGGGTTTGCCTATAAAGGCGATGATCAGGATAAAATCTTTGAACAGTTTAACCGGCAAATCCGTGAGAAGCGCCAACAATTTATCCGGCAGCAGGAAGATCAACGAACTGAAAACTACACGCGGAAACTTGAGCTATTGGAACGAATCAGAGAGTTGGCCGATTCAGAGAATGTAAAAGCTAACCAGTTCGATAAATTCAAACACCTTCAGGCGGAGTGGAAAAACATCGGGGCGGTGCCCGGCATCCATGCCAAATCTCTTTGGGCAAATTACCATGCCCTGGTCGACCGGTTTTATGATAACCAGAGTATTTATTTTGAGTTAAAAGAACTTGACCGCAAAAAAAATCTGGAGGCTAAACTGGAATTGTGCGTTCGCGCTGAAAAATTGGCCGGAGTTGATAAAATTAAGGACGCTGTCCGTGAGTTGAATGAACTGCACCACGAGTTTAAGCACATAGGCCCGGTTCCGCGCGATGAAAAAGAAACAGTCTGGACGCGATTTAAGGCCGCATCGGATGGGGTTTATGCACGCAGAGACGACTACCTGAAGCGACTTCAGCAGGATCTGAACTCCAACCTGGAGAAAAAACTGAAACTCTGCGATGACGTAGCCGTGTTCGGATCGTTTCAGTCAGACCGGATTAAGGAATGGAATCAGAAGACCAGGGAAATTCTCGAAATTCAAAAGAAGTGGGAATCGGTTGGAGCCGTTCCAAGAAGTAAAACAAAAGACATCAACAAGCGTTTCTGGTCATCATTTAAAGCATTCTTCAGTGCCAAGAATATGTTCTTCAAAGTACTTGATGAACAGCGCCAGGAAAACCTGAGGCGTAAACAGGAATTGGTGAAACGTGCCCTCGATTTGCGGGAAAGCACCGACTGGAATGCAACCTCTTCGGAGTTAAAGATTCTACAACAACAGTGGAAGGACATAGGCCCTGTGCCTGATAAATACCGGGAAACCATTTTTGCGGAATTCAAAAAAGCCTGCGACTTCTTCTTTGAACAAAAGAGAGGACATCGGGATAAGGAAGGGGATGTGCAACTGAATAACCTGAAAGCCAAAGAAGAAGTATGCGATGAGATGGAGCGATTGGTGCAGGCAGGCTCAGCAACAGTGGAAATATTGCATGAATTTGAAAATCGGTTCAGCGCCATCGGCTATGTTCCCCGAAACCGGATTGCCACCATCCGCAACCGGTATCAGTCGACTGTCGAAAAATTGGTACATTCAATTCCTTCAATTTCGGAAGAGGATCGCAACCGGCTGTTGCTTCAAAATGAACTGCTGGATTTGAAGAACGACCCCATGGCCGACAGGAAGTTGTTTGTGAAAGAGCAGGCCCTTCGTAAAAAGATTACAAAAGTAGAAAACGATATAGCCCTTTGGCGGAATAACCTGGAGTTCTTTGCCCGCTCAAAAAATGCGGACAGCCTGCGCGAAGAGTTTAATACAAAAATCCAGACTGCAAGCGATCAATTGCACCAACTGAAACTCCAGTTGAAGCTGTTGAGAACGGTGGCCTAACCACTGCAGCGTCCTGCCGGCCCGGGCAACCAGCGGCCAATCTCTTTAAATGAAAAACGCTAACCAATTTTTTGATTAGCGTTTCGGATTCTGAGCCCCCTGCCGGAATCGAACCAGCGACCTACTGATTACAAGTCAGTTGCTCTACCAGCTGAGCTAAGGAGGCCTGTTTACTTTAGTAGCAAATGGGATGCAAAAATAGCCGAAGAACCCGGTATTGCAAGCAGAAATAGTAATCTTGGCTGAATCCGAGAATTGCTATTTTTAAGAAGGTTCCGGTAGTTAGTAAGCCGATGCCTTCAGGCTCTTTAAACATGCTTCGCAACAAAAAAACAATGGACACCAATGCTACTTCAGAAATTTTGTCCCGCATTGGCCTGAAAACGGTAATGTCTGATTATAACCGGAACCACTTTCTCGTCTATGTTCCGCAGGACTATCCGGGCTCGGAGCGAGCGGCTATGGACGCACACTATCGGATGAGTGAGATCGTGTTGCTGCATAAGGAAACCGGCTTGAGGATCGAATACCTGGCAACAGAAAGTTACTACGGTGATGAGGTACGATACCGGTTTAAAAGCATGTTTATTATCACCCAGGCTGGAAATCGGTTGCCGGTTTCAGAAGTCGACTTTTACCGGGAGGAGGTTATAACTCCGGAAGGAACATGGCCTTTTAAAGCGTTGGAGAAAGGGACTTCTGAAAGGCATTAGAGCTACTGCTTTACAGTCCCCAGCAAGGCAAGCAAAGCGTGTGTTCAAGTTTGTTTTCCAGATCATCGGGTAATCCCGGAAAGAAATTAATCCCTGTCAGGTGCTCCAGGCTATCCACCGTCACAGCAAATTGTTCTATCGGTAAAACCGATTTTTCATTGGCAATAATAAACGCAATAGCTTTTTGCTGATGAGGCCGGTTTACCAACAACGCTTTATAAAAATATGCCGGTACTGAAACGTTGTTCGCACCAATGGCAGGAAGGCCTTCCGTAAGCACAGGGCCGGTAACTATGTAAACAACGGTATCTTGTCGCGCCCATTTTCTAACGTGCTCTTCCAACCGTTTCCAAATACCCCGGTTGAATGAGGGCACTTGTGGACTGATGTTACTGAAGTAAAAAGATTCCTTCATGGCTTGCTCAGACCAACTCATATCGGCAGCAGGGGCCAAGTGGCCTCGATCATAACCGCTTCCTTTATAGTCTTTTTCTGTTGCCGTGCCGGAAAGCACCAGTGGGTCGGGTAAGAACTTATCGGCACGTTCTGCGTTCCCGATGGTTTTCTCCTTTGTCAGTATATAGGCAACCCATTTTGCCTGTTCATGTGTTTCGTTGTACACCAGGGTAAATCCGGTATGTTGAATGGGCTCCTCGCCCGGATCCAATTGGGGTATTTCAAGAGGATAATTCTGCGGATGGGTTGTGGGCATGGTTCCGGTTGGTAGGGTCGCGCACATGCTGTGCATCACTACTCCCAGGATTGCAATAATCTTTTTATCCACTCGATTGTGTACCTTTAATAAATGCAAAGATAAAATGAATTGCAGCGTGTTGAAACAATTGGGGTTATGGCTTGTAGGTAGTGTGTTTCCTGTTTTGTTGGTACAGGCTCAGGAGATACCTTTTAAACCTGATCCGGAGTTTGAATTGCGGATAAGCATGAACTTCAAAACGCGGCCTCCCGCTGATGTAAACAAGATAAAAGTTGATGAGACTTTTGGAGAGCGTGAAAAGCGCACCAGCACAACCCCGCTGCCTTACGTGGTGCTTTTTCTTACCGTAATCAAAGCGGGGGAGGGCGAAACCCGGCTCTCTGTGTCGAAAGGGGGTAAGCCTTTTATGAGCAGGAAGATAGAGCCCGGCAAGGAAGTGAAACTCGATATTGGATTTACCGATGACATTAAAGACCGGACGACCGATTATGAATATGTGGTAACCTTTCTGTCGGATAAAAAACAACCCATTAGCCGTATTGTGATTTACTTTTCCGAAGGAGGCGATTACCAGGTTAACGGAGTTAAACGGGGCAGAATATAAACCGGCATCCTGCCATTTGTCAGGCGTGTATGCAAATCATGTAACAGCTTGGCGCGGTGTTATCCCGTATGCCTTTTTATATGTTAATTCGCAAAAAATTCAGTTACATGAGGTGTATTCTTTTAGGGTTGCTGCTGTCTCCCTGTGTTCTGTTTGCCCAATCCCGTCAACCCGATGCCAGCCAGATAAAATTGAAACTCAAAAAGCTCAATTTCCTTGGCTCGGTGCTGTACGTGGCGGCTCATCCGGATGACGAAAATACACGGGTTATTGCCTACCTGGCCAATGAACGGCTTGCCTCCACTGCTTACCTCTCGCTAACACGCGGAGACGGTGGCCAAAACCTTATTGGCCCTGAGATCCGCGATGAACTGGGCGTAATCCGCACGCAGGAATTACTGGCGGCACGAGAAATAGACGGGGGACAGCAATTTTTTACACGCGCTAATGACTTCGGATTTTCAAAAAATGTAAACGAAACGCTGGCAATATGGGGAAAGCAAGAAATTCTTTCGGATGTAGTCCGGGTATTCCGTCAATTCCAGCCCGATGTGGTACTCAACCGGTTTCCTCCAAACGAACGTGCCGGTCATGGGCACCATACCGCATCCGCTGTTCTTTCGCTTGAAGCGTTTGACCTTTCCGGATCGCCTGCAGCTTATCCGGAACAACTTAAAGTACTTCCGGTTTGGCAACCCAGGCGGATTTACATGAACACCGGGAGGTTTTTTAACAACACCATTAGCGAAACCACTCCGGGTGTAACAGTGTTGAATGTTGGCGGATACAATGCCTTGCTCGGTCAATCGTATGCCGAGATGGCCGCCACAAGCCGCAGTCAGCATAAGAGCCAGGGGTTTGGATCACCCGGCAGGCGCGGAGATGCGAATGAGTTTTTTGAACTGGCCAAAGGTGAGCCTTCACAAAAGGATATTTTCGATGGGATTAACACAACATGGACACGCCTGAAAGGCGGAGAAAAAGTAATCCCCCTGGTGAATAAAGCAATTGCCGAGTTTAACCCCGAACAACCCCATGCCATTGTTCCGCAACTTCTGCAAATCCGTAAAGCCATTGGCAATTTGGAGCACAGCTTGTGGAAAACAAGAAAACTCATTGAAGTAAATCAGCTCATCCAGGATTGCCTCGGTTTGTTTGCCGAATGTACAACCAGCCAGTATTGGATTGCACCCAGCGAAACGGTAACAGCCTCGTTTGAGATTATTAACCGGTCGGCTGCTGAGGTTAAACTGGCAACCCTTCGGAGCACCGGCATTGCGTATGATACACTGGTTAATGCGGTATTGAAAAATAATGTTTCCCTGCTCTTTAAAACGAAGCGATCGGTACAGCGCAACTCTTATTCTGATCCGTATTGGCTCAAGGACCCTCACTCACTTGGGATATTTACGGTTACCGATCCGGAACTTATCGGTAAGCCTGAGAACGATTATGCCTTGTACGTAACCTTAGACTTTGTAGTTTATGGCGAACCCCTATCCATTGTGGTTCCTCTGCTTTATAAGTGGACAGACCCCGTAAAGGGAGAGTTGTACCGGCCCGTTGAGGTTGTGCCACCAGTGTTTGTTACCGTTCAGAATGGCGCCTGGATTTTTACCTCTCCGGCACCGCGAGAGATCGGAGTTGTTCTGAAATCGGTTCGCGAAGGGGCACAGTCGGGGATATTGAAGCTATCGCTTCCTGACGGCTGGCGAACAGAACCCGAAGCTGTTTCATTTCAACTTTCAAAGCGCAATGAAGAGCAAACAAAGGCGTTCAAAATATTTCCGCCAGCGCAGGAGTCGAGTGGAAAGCTTCGCGCAATGGCGGAGATAAACGGTGTGGTGTACGATTTTTCGGTGCGCACCATAACCTATGATCACATACCGGTTCAAACGCTTTTACCGAAAGCCGAGGTGCCGCTTGTTCGCATCGACCTGCGAAAAGAAGGTAAGGTAGTGGGATATATCCGCGGTGCAGGCGATGATGTGCCTTCGGCTTTGCGCAACATCGGGTATGAGGTGTGGGAGATGAAGAACGAAGAAGTAACAGCAGAAAACCTGAAGCGTGTAGATGCCGTTGTACTTGGCGTACGCGCCATTAATACCAACGAACGTATCCGGTTTATAATGGATGCCTTACTTACTTATGTTGAGCAGGGTGGGACCCTGGTGGTTCAATACAACACCAGCACCGATCTGGAAACGGATAAATATTCACCGTACCCGCTCACCATTTCACGCGACCGGGTTACTGAAGAGGATGCCGAAGTGCGCGTGTTAAAGCCAGATCACCCGGTTCTCAACTATCCGAACAAGATTACGGATGAGGATTTTGCCGGGTGGGTACAGGAGCGGGGGCTCTACTTTCCAAACAAATGGGATGAACGGTATGATGCGATTCTATCGATGAACGACAAGGGGGAGGATCCGAAGAATGGAAGTTTGCTCGTAGCCCGGTATGGCAAGGGCTATTACGTGTATACCGGACTTTCATTTTTCAGGGAACTTCCCGAAGGCGTTCCGGGTGCTTACAGGCTCTTTGCCAACCTGGTATCGTTGGGTAAGAAGCAGGAAACCGTGCAACCCCCGCCTCCTGCAAAGCAGAAATCAAAAAATAAAGCGCGGTAATGTATGGAGGCTGCTAATCCAGGCCCTTCCAGCGATAAGCCTCCGGTGTTTCAATCCTGGAGCCATTGGTACTGGCTTTTGCTTGGAGCACTCTTTATCCAGGTTGTGCTCTTCTACTGGCTAACTGCTTTCTTTTCATGAACTACATCGACTGGCTTGTACTGTTCGGTACAATCGCCTTGATTGTTGCCTATGGTGTATGGAAAACCCGTGGCAGCAAATCGATGGAGACTTACTTGCGGGGCGATGGCAAACTGAAATGGTGGATGATCGGCATCTCCATTATGGCTACGCAGGCCAGTGCCATCACCTTCTTGTCGACACCCGGGCAAGCCATTGAGGATGGGATGCGCTTTCTTCAGTTCTACCTGGGTCTTCCAATCGCTATGATTATTATTTCGGCAACCTTCGTCCCGATCTATTACAAGTTGAATGTGCTTACCGCCTACGAGTACCTTGAGTCAAGGTTCGATTTGAAAACCCGCTCGCTCACCGCCTTGCTGTTTCTGATTCTTCGCGGCCTTTCTGCCGGCATTACCATTTTTGCGCCTTCTCTTGTGCTGTCCACTGTGCTGAATTGGCGCATTGAATACACCACGCTGCTTATTGGTATTATGGTGATTATCTACAGTGTTACGGGTGGTTCCAGAGCTGTAAGCCTTACCCAGCGCATGCAACTATCGGTTGTGATGGGCGGCATGGTGCTGGCCGGCATAATCGCCTACACGTTGCTTCCGTCAACCATTGGTTTTTCAGATGCCATCCGCATAGCAGGCGAGTTGGGTAAGTTTAACATGATTAATGTTTTGCCTGCCGATGCGGAGTGGATGCTCCCGGAGGGTGTAGCTTCTGCCAATGACCTTACGTTCATCCAGAAAGTGGACCTGGTGTTAAAAGACCGGTTTAATATCTGGTCAGGATTGCTGGCCAGTGTGTTTTTATTCCTGTCGTACTTCGGAACCGATCAATCGCAGGTGGGCCGATACCTGGGAGGCAAAAGCCTGGCCGAAAGCCGGATGGGCCTGATGTTTAACGGTTTGCTTAAGATACCCATGCAGTTTGTTATCCTGTTTATAGGGGTGCTCGTATTTGTTTTTTACCTTTTCAATCAACCTCCTGTATTTCATAACCGGGTATTGTTGAACCGCGCTTTGGAAACCAATAGCCGGCAAGAGTTGCTTCAACTGCAAACAGAATACGATCAGATATACCGGCAAAAACAACTTGCAACCGATGCACTGGTGCGCTCCATCCAATCCGATAAACCCGATTCAGTGCGCGTGCACAAACAACATGTGCTTCGCCTCCAGCATGATGAAAAGGCAGTTCGCGAAAGCGTAAAGGCAACTATTAAACAAGCAATCCCTTCGGCAAAGACGCAAGACCGTGATTATATTTTCCTGAACTTTGTGCTCACCAACCTGCCACACGGCATTGTTGGATTGCTTCTGGCGGTGATGTTCCTGGCGGCCATGTCCTCCATGGCCGGGGAGTTAAGCGCGCTATCATCTACAACAGCGGTTGATATTTACAGGCGGTCAATCGTAAAAAATGCATCCCCCATGCATTACCTGAGGGCATCGCGTTGGTTCACGGTTTTATGGGCGTTGCTTGCCATGGTGTTTGCCATGCTTGCCGGCTTTTCCGAGAACCTGATCCAGTTTGTAAACATCATCGGCTCATTGTTTTACGGAACCATCCTTGGTATTTTTCTTACGGCTTTTTATGTAGAGCGGGTGCACGGAACAGCGGTTTTTTGGGCTGCGCTTTTGGCTGAAGCGGTGGTATTGTACTGTTACCGTTTTACTGATCTGGCATTTTTGCTATACAACATAATAGGCTGCGCAATTGTTGTGATCGGGAGTATTTTGCTTCAGTGGGTCTTAGGGAAAAAGAAAGAACCGGGTCGTTAACTCTCACTCTCCAGACTCCTGTAGAGGTTATCATACTGCAGAACGTGTTCCGTATATACATAGGGTTCGGTGCTGTTCTCCGGATCAACCTTGAACCGAACAATTTTAGTATTCAGTTTCCATAGCAACTCATACTTACGGAACGATTTGTTAATTACTCTTTTGTGGTTATCGGCAACAATGACTTCTTCTTTCGCCAGCAGTTCTTTGGTCAGATCGTCCAACGGAATGATTTTAAAATTTCCATACCTGGCAATTAGCTGAGGTCCTATGTCCTCCGACATGATAAATTTTGTTTTGCAATGTTCTCCGTCCAGGTAATATAAAATTGCAGTGTTTACCCGGGCATCAAACAGTGTGGACGTTGAGTTCTGTATAACAAAGAATACAGCACGATCCTGAAAAAATTTACCAAAGAGATAATCATCAAGTACGGGGCGCTCTTCTTCAAGGGACTTGTTAATGGTTAGCACCTGTAAATCAGCAGGAAGTTTTTGAGGTTCCGGTAAATCAACGTTTTTGGGTATCTCCTTTGTTATCCGGGGCTTCTCAACACGCTGGCATCCAAGGAGGCTAAGAAATGAAATAACCAACAATAGTTTACCAGGATCCATTTGCTAAAGGTAGAGCAACTTCTTGCAAAACTCCAATGCAAGCGGCCAGGCTAGTCACCGGGCTGACAGTTGTTCATCTAATGATGTTACAGACTTGCCGGGTTTTGCCGGGATGTAACTCATGGCATATTCGCTGAGGGCTGTAATGGTAAGGGATGGATTTACACCCAGGTTGCAGGGGATAATGGATCCGTCAAGGATATAGAAATCAGAGTAACCAAATGCTTCAAACCGGTCATTTACCACACCCTGCTCTGCCCTAGGGCCAATCGGGCAGCCCCCCAGAATATGAGCTGTTGACGCCAGACCAAACAGTACTTCGCTGAATGCGTTTTGCGGAACCCCTTTTACTTTGGCAGCGTACCGGTAAAGTACTTCCTGCCCGATAGGGATGTAGCTGGGCACTTTTTGTCCGGTGTCATTCTTAAAAGCCAGCCGGTGTCCGAAAAGCCCTCTGCGCAACTTCATACGCATGGCATTCGGAAGTGATTGCATAATGAGAAGGATAATGGAGTTACGTGCAACGTTTCGTTGAAACAGGGATCGGAAAAAGTCTCGGGGGTGCGTGAGTGTATTCCAAATCATTTTCAGTGATCGAACAAAAGGAGAACCATTGCCGGCTGCCATGGTAGCCAGTCTGATCATTGCTCCTGACTTATCCGGAAACTTGCACAGCTCAATGTGTGTGTGGTCATCCGGATTGAATACTGTGCTGATGGCCAGGCCATGATTTAATTTCCGATCGGCCGCAACAACACCGGAGAGCATCTCCGAATTGGTAAGCAGGGGATATCCCAGCTTGCCTGAAAGATCCGGCAGGGTTTTGTGCACGTACTTCTGTTTTAGCAGCAGATCGAGTGTGCCCAGCACTCCACCACTTACTACGATTCCCTTTGCGGTGAAGGTTTGCTTTTTCCTTTTCCAAAACCCGGTGCTTGACCGTGTTTGTATGCTGTACAGATCACCGGCCGGTACTTCAATCCGTTCCGCTTCAGTCTCTGCCATTATTGTTGCGCCAAACAGTTTTTCGGCAAACCACAGGTAATTTTTATCGAGGGTATTCTTGGCGTTGTGCCGGCAGCCAACCATGCACCCGGCACATTCAATGCATCCTTTTCGCTTGGGTCCAAGCCCTTTAAAGTATGGATCCGTTTCTCTTTCGGGATCTCCCAGGTACACACCCACGTGATCAACCCTTCCATAGGTATGCCCGCGGTTCATTTCATCGGCAATTTCTTTCAGCACAACATCCTCAGGGTTTTCCTTTCTGTACGGTTCACTTCCCAGCATAAAGCGTGCTCTTTCGTAAAAAGGAGCCAGCACGGTTTTCCAGTCTTTTAAACCAGACCAGACCGGATTGTTGAAAAATGCATCGGGCGGCATCATGTGTGTGTTGGCGTACACTAACGATCCGCCTCCTACACCCACACCGCTTAGAATAAACACTTCTTTGAAAAAACTTAACCTTAAAAAACCGAACCAACGGAGTGCAGGAAGCCACAGGTACTTTTTGAGGTTCCAATTGGATTTCGGAAAGTCGGAAGACTTCCAACGCTTTCCTTTTTCTATCACTAAAACAGTATATCCCTTTTCAGCGAGCCGCATGGCCGCTACGGAGCCACCAAAACCCGAGCCGATGATAATATAGTCGTAGTGATTGCAGTTCATTTCCGGTTGGTATGTTCAACATGTTGGGTGGTTATAAAGTAAAAAAAGGCAGCCGGTGCGGACTGCCTTTTACAAATACTAATTTGAATTACTTTTTCTTAGCCGGAGTCTTTGGCATTTCTGCGTTCAATTTCGCAATCAGGTCTTCATTCAGTTTAATATACCCGAAGTCGCTGGCTGCTTTTTTGGCGATGTCAAGCGATTGTTGCGCAGTGGCAAGCGCCCCCTTCTTGTCGCCCAGAGCATCTTGTATTTTGGCTTTGGTGTGAATATTCCAAAATGCCTCACGGTTTCCGTTTTCTATGCCCAATGTAATCCATTCCAGGGCTTTGTTCAGATCTTTCTTATTCTCAAAGTAGTAGTTGGCCGCTGCAACGTAGTTGCCGGGATTAACCTTTGTGCCGGCCTCAATAGATTTCATCACTTTCGAATCAAAATCAACGGCAACGTTGAATTTTACCGATGTATTTTCCCAGGCAAGCTGCACGTTGGCGTTAGTATTGTCATCCGCAATCTCTGAAATACCGATGGTGAAGGTTTGAACGGTCTCGGCAAGTTTGGAAGGCTTCACGGTAAAACGGGCTGCATCTTTTTCCTGCTTGTAGTTAGCCATGTTACCTCCAATGGAAGGATCGCTGTACAGAATCACCGTCCACGAGTCTGCTCCCGGTATAGTAAGCAGCATGTATTCGCCTTTCTTCACGTCTTTGCCTTCTACTTTTACATCGTCAGAAAAGGTGATTAGTGTTCCATTATTGGCTCCTGTACGCCAGAGTTCGCCATACGGAACAAGAAAATCAGCTCCGCTTCCAAAAATTTTTCGGCCTTTCATTTTAGGGCGGGAATACTTGATGCTGACATCAGTTAGTCCAACAACTGTGCTTACGCTACCAGCCGGACTGGCAGCAGGGGTTTGTATCTGAGCCTGAACTGTACAGGCAACAATGAGCAAGAAAACGGTTAATAAATTTTTCATCGTATGATTATTTTTGGGTTTATAGAACGTTTTTAGAGCCGCCAAATTAGTAATTCTTTTTGTTTCTTAAACCTGTTGTTTGTGAAGTTGCCGGAATCGTTTTACCTGCGGAAAAATGTTGTAACTATAGCCCGAGAATTACTTGGTAAGCAATTATTTACACGTGTTGACAACAAGGTAACATCAGGACTTATTGTGGAAACAGAAGCCTATTCCTGGAAGGAGCGGGGCTGCCATGCCTACAAGGGCAGAAGAACCCAGCGAAATGAAATCATGTTCCACCGTGGGGGCCATGCCTACGTGTACCTTTGTTACGGAGTGCACCACCTGTTCAATGTTGTTACCAATGTTGGCGGAATAGCCGATGCCGTTCTGATCCGGGCGATTGAACCGGTAAACGGGTTGGCAATAATGCAGCAGCGCAGGGGCGTGCTTGCAAATCCTTTCCACTTAACCTCCGGCCCCGGCAAACTAACTGTTGCCTTGGGTATTGACCGGGCTTTTAATGGAAAGTATCTTACCGGCAACGATGTTTGGATTGAAGCCGGTGAAAAGATTGCCGGAAAGTTAATTGAACCAAGTACCCGGATTGGCGTGGATTATGCAGGTAAAGATGCAAGGCTTCCCTGGCGATTCACCATTTGCAAAAACCCGTGGATTAGCATGTAGAGTTAATGACATGAAACGTTTTTGGATTTGTGCGTTAGTTTTCCTGCTGCTGGCACCGGCTATGGCCCAACCTGTGCTTGTGCCAGAGTCCTTCAGGTTGATCAACTCACCGTACGATGAGCAGTCACCGGTACTCAGCCCGGACGGGAGGAGGTTATATTTTACCCGGGGTAATCATCCGGAAAACATAGGCGCCAAAGCTGACCCTGGCGACATCTGGATTTCGGTATGGATGGATGGTGTATGGTCGGCACCGGTTCATGCCGGGCAGGTAGTAAATGATCGGGCATATAATTCAGTTCTCGGCTTCTCAGCAGACGGGTCCCAACTTTTTCTCACAGGTCACTATTCCGGTTCTGCACAACCTGCCAAAACGCAAGGCATATCGGTTTCGAAGCGCATGGGCAACGGCTGGGCATCGCCTGAAAGGATCGATATTCCCTATTTTTTGAACCGCTCAACATTCAGCAGTGGATTTATTTCTGCCGATGGAAGCGTGTTCGTATTTAGTGCCGAAACCTATGGAACGGTTGGCGTTGAGGACATTTTTGTCAGCGTTAAAGGAGCTGACGGAAAGTGGACAGAGCCGCGCAATGCCGGACGTTCGGTGAACACCCAGTTTCAGGAACTGTGCCCCTCGTTGAGCAGCGATGGACAGAAACTGTACTTTTCAAGCAACGGCAGGAAAGGGTTTGGCAGTTTCGATGTGTATTACTGTAACCGCCTGGACGACACCTACCTGAATTGGTCTGAACCTGTTAACCTGGGAATGGTCATCAACTCCGAAGGCAGAGAATTGTTTTTCCGTGAGTATAGCCAGTGGGGATTCTCATTGTTTACCAGTACAAAAAACAGCGATGGGTATGGTGATATAAAATTTTTTAAACCGCATGATCCTGTTCTGGACACCCTTCTGGTTGTTTCGAACAAAGTGCAGCCTGATACGGTGTTATCCTTCAAAGAAAAAAAGTATGTAGCACAGGATTCAGAATTAAGAATCTACGGAAAAGTTACGGATGCCAAATCTGGTAGCGCCATTAGCGCCCGGGTAACCTTTACCAGCGCATCAAAAAAAATCCAGGCTGAAACACAGAACGAACGTGAATATGAAGCAATTGTTCCTTCTACAACGGAGTACTCCGTTGAAGTGTCAGCTCCGAATTACGTGAGCAGCCTTGAAAAACTTGACCTGAATACCATTGAGTTGAAGGAGTTGGAAATGAACTTCAGGCTGCAGCCCGTTGCGGTGGGAACCACCGTAACCCTGAAGAACCTCCTGTTTATACAGAGTACACCCGAGTTATTGCCGGAGTCGTATCCGGAACTAAACCTTGTGGTGGATTTTCTCAAAGCCAATCCCCAGGTTGAGATTGAACTATCGGGCCACACGGATAACCGGGGTTCTTACCGGGCCTTAATGGAATTATCGCAGAAGCGTGTCAACCGGGTAAAAAGCTACCTGGTGTCAAAAGGGATTAACCCTAAACGGATTACCGGCAAGGGGTATGGCGGCACAAAGCCGGTCGCAAGCAACGATAACGAAGAAACCCGCCAATTGAACAGGCGAGTGGAGTTTACCATAAAGAAGTTGTAATGGCCTCAGAATCCCTCCGCTGTGTCGTCACCACGCGGGTCTGCGCCTCCTTCAAGTTTACCATCGGCCCGCACCAGAATAGCATCTACGCGGCCAATCCCTCTTCTTACCCGAAAGGTGTGCCCCATGCTCACCAATTCCATGCTGTCTTTTGCTGTGAATGCACCCTTTTCATGAAATACAAAATCGGGCATCCACTGGCTGTGAAAGCGCCTGGCAGAAACCGCTTCCTGCATGGTCATGCCGTGTTCGATCACATTCAGGATCGTCTGGAACACAGAGGTAATGATCGTTGTGCCACCCGGAGTACCTACCACCATTAACAGTTTTCCATCTTTCTCAACAATGGTTGGCGTCATCGAGCTGAGCATGCGCTTGTTAGCCATAATTTTATTAGCCTCCCCGCCAATGGCGCCATACATGTTTGGAACCCCCGGTTTCACACTGAAGTCATCCATTTCATCATTAAGAATAAAACCTGCTCCGGCAACCACTACATGTGAACCGTATCCGTCATTAAGGGTTGTTGTTACTGAAACGGCATTTCCTTCTGCATCCACCACCGATAAATGGGTGGTCTGCTCGGATTCATATCCTTCAAGTTGCCCGTGGCTTATCGTAGTGCTGGGAGTAGCTTTTTTCGGATCAAAGTTTTCCATGCGCTGATCCAGGTACCGGTCGGCAATCAATTTAGCCACAGGCACATCTACAAAATCCGGATCGCCCAGGTAATGTGCCCGGTCAGCATAAGCTCTGCGCTCAGCTTCTACCATAAGGTGAACCGTTTGGGTTTTATTGTGTCCCCAGGTACTCACCGGGTAATCGGCCGTGGTCTTTAGCAATTGAATCAGTGCCACACCGCCACTGGATGGGGGAGGCATCGAAATAATCTTGTAGTCTTTGTAATAATCAACAAGCGGGGTTCTCCAGATCGCCTGGTAGTTTTTCAGGTCTTCGCGTGTCATTATACCTTTTCCGCGTTCCATTTCCGCTATAATGTGATCGGCCGTTACGCCCTCATAAAAACCGGCTGGCCCTTCATCGCGAATGCGTTCCAGGGTATGACCCAGGTCGGTGTGCTGAATCAGATCACCGGCTTGCCACTCGTCACGCAGCAAATGGTCGGGTAAAATTGTATTGTACTTTCTCAGATCTTCAGCGGCACTGTTCAGCCCCTGGGCTTCTTTCTCTGTTAAGGCAAATCCATTCAAGGCGAGGTCAATGGCGGGTTGCACCAACTCCTTCCAGGGAAGTTTGCCATACTTCTGATGAGCTTCTGCCAGGCCCGCCACTGTGCCGGGCACTCCGGCCGACCGGTGTCCACGGGCGCTCAACTCGGGTATAGCCTCACCGGTTTCGGCCAGGTACATATCGGGGTGCGCTGCTGCCGGTGCCTTTTCACGGTAATCCAGTGCATCAACCGATCCCTCATTAAATCGAACCACCATGAAACCCCCTCCTCCAATATTCCCTGCCACCGGGTACACCACGGCCAGTGCAAATTGTGTTGCAATGGCCGCATCGATTGCATTACCACCATTCTTAAGGATGCCAGCACCCACCTTGCTGGCCAGGGGGTGGGCAGAAACAACCATGGCCGAGTCGGTTACAAGACCGGTAACAGTTTCTTTCTTTTTCGGGCCACAGGCAACGATGCACAAAACGAGTGGCAGGATATAATGGCGGTTCATCATGAATTGTGTTTGATATAAGTCGATAAAAGTATTAATTAAACGCAAACCTGGGTACACCTTGTGAGTCTGCGTAAGGAAAAAGCGGCACGATTAAAAGTACAGATACTCGATCAAACCCTGAAACTGATCGGCAAAAAGCCTTTTGAGGATTTGTATGTAGAGGAGATCTGCGGCAAGGTGAAGATCAGTAAAGTAACCTTCTTTAAATACTTTCCGCAAAAGGAGGATATCCTGCTGTACTATTTCCGCCTGTGGTGTTTTGAAAGGTCGGTTGAATTACAACGAAAACCAAGGGAAGGGCTTGAGGGAGTTTTTTACCTGGCCGAAAAGCTGAGCGAAGCGTGCGAAACCCATCCCGGGTTAATGCTTAGTTTAATCGGCTACCTGGCCGACCTGAAACGCCCGCCAAAACCCTTTCCGGTAAAACCCGAAGAAAAGCAACTGCTATATCCTGACACGCCTGACATTCTTAAACTGGATATTCTGTCGCTGGAGCAGATGCTGGAGAAATTTGCGCTTGAAGCAGTGTTTAATAAGGAGATTACAAAGACCAGTTCAACACGCGATGTTACCTACTTGTTTATGACATGTCTGCTGGGCTCCATTGTTACAGCCCACATTAGCCAGGTAAATCCGTTGCGGTATTTTTTCAAGAAGAACCTGGAGTTGGTGGTAAAGGGGCTGCAATAGGATTAACTTTTCATCTTAACCCGCTTTACACCTTGCTTTTCAGGCTGTATGCGCAAGCGGCCGATGTGCCACTTTTTTTTGTACACATGGTTTTTGTACCAGGTATGGTGATACCGGGGCTTGACAACCGTTGTGCCGCCCGGCTCCGCACCTTTACAGCCTGCAAGGCAGAGATAAATCAGTATGACAGAGAGCACCCTGAAAACCATCAATTAGGTATTTCATTGCAAAATGGGGCTTATTTTCTTAATTTCACAGTTGCTAAAACCCTTAACCCTAACTAAATACTTGTATGAAAAATCTACTGTTGACTTTAATTCTGTTTTTGTTTTGTGTAAGCGCCTTTGCCCAGGATGAGGGAGAGGCTGTTGCTAAAGAACGCTTCGAAAGACCAAAAAGCTTCTTTTTTGGAGGAGGGATATCCATGTTATTTGGTGATAACATTGGAGATTACTCCAACGGTTTAAATTTTGAGGCAGGATATTTTAAGCGTTTAAATAAAGTTATGTCTATTGGAGGGAGTCTATCTTACGTGATGTTTAAATATGATCCCTCGGTAACCGAGGATTATTCTGGTGGAGGGGGCAATAATATTTTCTTTAATGATGATTATGACCTCGCAAGGATAGTTTATCTGGAAGGAGGTGATTTGTCGTTGTTATCTGCTTCGTTCAATATTAAACTGAATTTTATCCCAGTAAGCGACAATACAAAATTTTCTGTTTACGGATTTGCTAAACCCTTTATAACGTATTCCTCACGCTCCGCGGTTTCAGGAACGGGTGAACTTTGGTACTATGATTCTAATGATGAAGATTGGTATTACGATTCTGAAGAATATTGGGATGAGAACACCAGCGGCCTTGAAGATTTGGGAAAGAGTTCAGAGATATCAGGTGGGATTTTTATTGGTCCAGGCATTGAATTTATGCCCAGCAATAAAGTGTCATTCTACGTTCAGGCGGCTATTGGATACACTTTACCCTTAACCTATGTTAGTACCGCAGCTTATCCACCCACCTTTGAGGGTTATTTAGATGAACAATTCCCGCTTACTAAGAATGGATTTCCTTCATTGAATATTCAAGCAGGTATTTCGTTCCATTTTTAATAGTATTTAATTAGTTATGCTAAGGAAAGTAACCATAGCCGCGTGTTTATTCTTTGTAAATCCCGCATTTGCCCAATACAAACTTTACGAAGAAGGTCTCAAAAAGTATAATAACAAAGACTACTATGGCGCCATTGAAACGCTTTCGGATTTTCTTACCCGCCCTGTGCGCGATAAAAAGTTCGATGTAGATGCCTACTACTGGCGGGGCATGGCCGCCTTCAAGCTCAACGATTACACAGCCGCAGCGGAAGATCTTAAACAAAGCCTGAGCCTGAAGCACGGTAACATCGGCAACATCCACTGGTTTATCGCAAAATGTTACGAAAACGAAAAATTATACAATGACGCAGTGGTGGCGTACTCCGAAGCGCTTAAAGTTTTGCGCAGCGATAAACAAAAGGAGTTTCAGATACTCACTGAACGTTCTGGCGTTTATGCTAAAATGGGCAATAATGCTGCGGCCATGGCCGATCTCCAATCAGCGTTAGCCATCCAGCCGGGTAATGAGTCGGTAAAGAACAGCATCGCCATGCTCACCGATCCTAAATCACGGAATACTGAAGTGCAGCAAACTGAGACAAAGCAGGTTGAGGTTGCGCAAAATCAACCCGCCAGGAACGAACCCAGGGTTGAGTCAAAACAGGAACCAGTTAAGGAACCCGTGCCCGTGGTTACACAACCCGTAGTAACTACACCAAAAGAGCCAACGCTTGAAGAATTGTTTGGCGATGAAAAGCGCTATGCCCTGATCATTGGTAATTCAGCTTATTCCAAGCAAATAGGAGTGCTCAAAAATCCGGTAAATGACGCTACCGATTTTGCCGAAGTACTTAAGACCATGAATTTTGATGTTACCCTGATTACCGATGCCAGCTATGGTAAAATCAGGGCTGAAATGATGAAGTTCAGAGACCAGTTGAACCAGGGTGAGCGCGATAAAACCGTAGGACTTTTCTTTTATGCTGGCCACGGGTTGCAGCACGATAATGAAAACTACATCGTTCCGGTTGATGCCGAAATTATGTATGAGGATGACATTTCCAGGTTCTGTTTCCCAATCCAGAAAATGGTTTTGGCGCAAATGGAAATGTCGAACAGCAGGATGAACATTGTTATCCTGGATGCCTGCCGGAATAACCCGTTTCCTGCCTTGCACCGCAGTATAGGCGAGTCCACGGGCCTTGGGGAAATGAAAAAAGCCAGGGGTGCTTTTATTGCCTATGCCACATCACCTGGTTCTGTAGCTTCGGATGGTACAGGAAGAAACGGGCTCTATACTCAGGAGTTGATAAAAGCCATGAGTAAACCCGGCCGGACAATTGAGCAGGTATTTAAGGAAGTCCGTGCCAACGTATTGCGCCAATCCGGTGACCGCCAGAACCCCTGGGAAAACTCCAACATCATTGGTGATTTTTATTTTAAACTGAAATAAACCGGAGAGACTAACCCTGTTATTTTTCTGTTTTGGAGTTCCGCCACAGCCGGTTATCTTTGCAGCCTGTTTAAAAGGTCCGGTAGTTCTCCCGATAGATATCGGGAGGTTAGAAATGCCGGTTAGATTAGAGAAGGTAACAAGAGGTCCGGTAGTTCTCCCGATAGGTATCTGGGGGTTAGTATGTCGGACTAATGAAAGTGAGTAAAAATAAGGTCCGGTAGTTCAGCTGGTTAGAATGCCTGCCTGTCACGCAGGAGGTCGCGGGTTCGAGTCCCGTCCGGACCGCACAAAATGAAGCCCGCTTGTGGGCTTTTTTGATTAAAGGTTTATGCGGCATTGGGTTATGTTTCGCACTCCTGGCATATAAAGTATCCGACAATGGTAAGTAAAGGGCGTATAACTGGGCTATTTTTGATTCTTGGTCTTTGCGTATCTGTTTCCTGCAAAGACGATGAGGTAGATTGCGACTCGATTGAGGTTCAACACGTTACCCTGCAAGGCGACTTGCTGGAGGCAGTATTGAACGGTAACTGCGCACAAATAACCAAACTATTCGCCAAAAACATCTCTCTGCTAAGGAAGGGCAAATCGTGCGAGTATGTAACCGATTTTGTGGCGGGCACCGGCTACAGCGATCTGGAGAGTTACATTGACTACCTGGAGGAAGAGCGGGACAGAATACTGGACGTTCTGGACTGCTAAAATCTTTCTGCCGCATACCATCAGTCACTTGTTATTCAGTATTCTTTAACCTATATTTGTAACTTAAACCCTAACACCATGAAAAAAATAAACTGGTTGGCTTTCTTGTTGGTAGCAGCGTTCGCTTTTACCACCGTGTCATGTAATGACGATGACAAGATTAATTGTGATACTGTTGAAGATCAATTGGATGACCTCAATGAGGACCTGGAAGATGCAATCGATGAAGGCGATTGCGATGAAATTGAGTCGATATATTCGAAAGCATTCTCTATTCTCAGAAAAGGAAAGAATTGTGAATACGTAACCGAACTCCTCGATGTTATCGGATACGATAATGTAGAGGATTTTATCGATGAATTAGAGGATGAGCGGGATGCAATTTTGGATGACCTGGGTTGTTAAAACCGGGTAGTTTAGAAATACCAGGCCCTGTAAGGATTTGTCTTACAGGGCCTTTTGTTTTTATTTCATTATTACGCAATCCTGCTAACTTTGCCTTTTCATTTTATGATGCTATGCTGCTCGATTTTGAAAAGCCTATTGCCGAGTTGGAAGCCAAACTGCAGGATATGAAACGCCTGGCAGGGGATAATGATGACGAGGTAGGAGAGGCCATCAAAGCACTTGAGAAAAAAATCCTTGATCTTAAAAAAGAAACCTTTGAAAACCTGACCGGTTGGCAGAGGGTTCAACTTTCCCGTCATCCCGACAGGCCCTATACACTCGATTACATTTACGAGATCACTACTGAATTTGTGGAATTGTTTGGTGATCGCAGTGTTGCTGATGATAAAGCCATGGTTGGCGGTTTCGGTACTATAGAGGGCCAGACGTTCATGCTTATCGGCCAGCAAAAAGGACGTACTACAAAGCAGCGTCAGTTACGGAATTTTGGCATGGCCAATCCGGAAGGTTATCGTAAAGCGTTGCGCCTGATGCGCGTGGCCGAAAAATTTGGTAAACCCATTGTTACTTTTATTGATACACCGGGTGCATTTCCTGGCCTTGAAGCCGAAGAGCGCGGCCAGGGCGAAGCCATCGCCCGCAACCTCAAGGAAATGTTTACTTTAAAAGTGCCGG
>JBBINY010000008.1:19277-60672 GCA_037443645.1 Cytophagales bacterium | reverse complement strand
GCTCCTGCCCCCCGCCAAATATCAGGTCAATACTCACACTAAAAACCGCAGCACCAATGCCGGTTATCAGGTAAAATAATAAAAACCGTTTCGAACCCCAGAAGGTTTCCAGTATGGGCCCGGTAAATGCGAGCATCAGCATATTGAAAAAGATATGCATAAACCCACCATGTGCGAACATGTAGGTGCACAACTGGTACGGCTGAAAATACGGGCTGCGCACATTATATAACGAAAGATAGCCTGTTACCTGCGGCACAATCATTTGAAGGACAAAGACCATAACATTAATGATCAGCAGGTTCTTTACGGTAGGTGTAAGGTTAAACATGGAGCGGGTTGGCGTTACTGTTGTCGGTTAAAGTACGTTTCAATTCGGGCTAAATCAAGGGTAAAGAAAGTAGGCCGGCCATCCGGAGCGTAGGCCGGTGTGGTGCACAGAAACAGTTGCCCGGGTATCGTCTTCACAAGAGCCGGATCCAGCTTTTCTCCGTGCTTAACCGATGCACGTTTTGCCAATGCCCGGGCCAGGTTCTCCTTCAGGGGCAATGCCAGTTCGGCCTGGTTGTTCTTGAACTGGTCTATCAACCCTTCGAACAACTCTTTTTCGTGACCCGGCTGTAGCCCGCCCGGGATGCCGAGTATCTGCACCGTATTTCTGCCAAAGGTCTCGAACCGGAATCCGAGCGCCATAATTTCGGGGGTCATTTCAGTAACCAGGACATAGTCGGCTGGTGAAAATGTAACAGCCTGGGGGAACAGGCTCTGCTGGCTTTCGCCCGATTTTGTTTGAAGGCGATTTATGAAGCGTTCGTAGAGAATTCTCTCGTGTGCTGCCTGCTGATCAATAAACCGAAGTCCCTGATTAACGGCCTGTACAATATATCGGTTCTGAAACTGGAACAAAACTCCCGAAGAAGATTGCACAGAATCAGTTGCCTCACCGGCAAATAACTCCTTATTCTCAACCGGTTCAGGCCAGTCACGTTCGGAAGACTCACCATCAAATAATTTTTGCCACTCGCCAGAGTGACGCACCGATGCCGGTTGAAATCGCTCTTCAAAATAAACATCATGTGTCTGGCTCTTGCTTAGTTTGGCAATAAGGTTTACGTCTGCGGTAAAATCAATAGAGGGTGCCAGGCTGTGCGCACCCAACGCCTGCCGCACAGCTGAACGGACGACTGCATAAACCGCCCGCTCATCATCAAACTTGATCTCCGTTTTGGTTGGATGCACATTCACATCAATGTGCTTCGGATCAATTTCAATGAATAGCACATAGAATGGAAATGAATTTTCAGGAAGCAATCCCTCAAACGCATTCATCACAGCATGGTTAAGGTAGTTGCTTCGGATAAACCGGTTGTTTACAAATAAAAACTGTTCGCCACGGGTTTTTCGGGCAAACTCCGGCTTGCCCACATAACCGGTAACCCTGACAAATTCAGTTTCTTCCCGGCAAGCGGCTAATTGTTCCTGGTATGAGCGGCCAAACAAATTCACAATGCGCTGGCTGATTTTTCCGGCAGGTAAATCATATACCAACTCATCGCCCTGGATCATCGAAAAGGAAACCGATGGGTTTGCGAGGGCCAGCCGTTGAAATTCATCCACCACATGCTTCAATTCAACCGGGTTGGATTTTAGAAAATTTCGTCTGGCCGGGATATTGAAAAATAAATTCTTTACACTGATGCTTGTGCCTTTCTCGCAGGCAACGGGCTCCTGCTTTTTTACTTCTGAAGACTCTACAACCAGGAGTGTTCCCAAATCCCGGTCGGCCAGGCGGGTGCGCATTTCAAGTTGCGAAACGGCAGCAATGGATGCGAGCGCCTCGCCCCTGAATCCCATGGTTCGAATGGTGAACAAATCTTCGGCCGTTCGGATTTTAGAAGTAGCATGTCGTTCAAGGCTCATGCGGGCATCCGTTTCACTCATCCCGCTGCCATCATCAATAACCTGAATTAATGTTTTGCCTGCATCTTTCACCAGCAGTGTAACCGAAGAACAACCGGCATCAATTGAATTTTCTAACAGTTCCTTTACAGCAGAAGCCGGCCGTTGAACTACCTCACCGGCAGCAATCTGGTTAGCAATGGAATCGGGCAATAACTGGATAACATCCGACATGAAGGAGCGGCTACCGTTTCCGGAATTTTAAGTAGAGATAAAATGGAACGATCAGCAACAAGGCATACAGTGAAATTGAACCATACTGCAAAAATGCAATAAGCCATACCGCCAGAAAAGTAAGCAGAATAAGCCTAAGCATGCTTGCTGACGGATCGGCCTGCCCGGCAGAAGTTTTCTTGGCCCCACGAAATGATCCTGTGATGCGCTGGCGATACCCGAGGGCATCGGTGTTCAGGTCTTCTTCCTGTTTGGTAAGGCCCAATTCGGCACGAATCCGCTCTTCGCGCTGCTTACGTTCTTCTTCCATCGGATCATAGTGCCGCGGAGTGTAGTTGAACCTGCGGTGCTTCGGGGTTTTAATAAAAAGGGATGGAATTTTCATGAAAGCAATAACTGGTTTTAACTGAGGTTACGCAAACTGATACACCTTAACCGGCCTGCGGCCGATTCGTGCTACTGGTAAATCAGGTCCCCTTACACTGGTATACCATAGGCTACCCAATCGATCGCCCCACTAGCCCCCACGAAATAAGTATTGTTTTGCATGCCATCTGTTATATATAACTTGGGTGCTACAAAAATGGACTTATTAAGATTGAATTACAAAAATGTAAACGGCCTGCCCGGCAAAAAAGTTTGGGGTGTTTTACTGCTCCTTGCCACATGGGCAAACCCCCTGGCCGCACAACCAGCCAAAACACAATGGGTTGACAGCGTGTTTCAAACGCTTTCTGTAAATGAAAAAATCGGGCAACTTTTTATTATTTCTGCAACCGGAACAGGGGCAGAAACAAATGACCGTGCCCAGAGACTTGTTGAAAATTATGGAATAGGTGGCGTAGTGTTTACCGGGGGCGGGCCGGTTGGCGTTTTTAATCATGCCTCAAAGCTTCGCCATACCGCAAAACTGCCGTTGTTCCTGGGCATGAATGCTGAAGAAGGCCCCGGCAACGTAATGGACAGCACACTCGTTTTTCCATACACCCTCATGCTCGGAGGAATCCGTAACGATTCGCTGATTTACAGGTTCGGCAAAGAAATTGGCAGACAGCTTCGCCTGCTTGGTATCAACCTGAACTTCGCTCCCACCGCAGACCTCAGCACCGTATTCCAAAACGATAATCAGGCGTATCATACATTTGGCGAGGATAAGTATAATGTAAGCACAAAAGCTGCTGCCTATATGAAAGGCATGATGGAGGGCGGCATCATTCCGGTTGTAAAACATTATCCAAGCTATGGCTTGATGGTTGAACGCTTCGAAAAAGGCGTTCCGGTAGTCACTCCTGGGCCCTCCAATGGTGGCGACCTTTTTGTTTTGGAGCGCTTAATTGAAAATCAGTGCCCGGCCATTCTCCCTTCGTATCAGCACAACCCTATTTTTCCTGACCGAAGAAAACCGTTTACACCAAACGTCAAAATTGTATCGCACGCACTCCCTATGCTCTACACGGCTGAGTACCTGAAAAAGAAAACAGGTTTCCAGGGTCTTGTGTTCAGTTATGTTCCCGATGTAAAACAAGTACTGAATAAGTACCGCCCGGGCGACTCAGAGATTTATGCCCTGCAGGCAGGCAATAACGTGCTGTTGTTCCCCGAAAATATTCCGGCCGCCATACGCAAAGTGCGTAAGGCGCTGAAAAAATCACCCGTACTCAATGCACACATTGAGGCGAGCGTAAAAAAAGTATTGGCACTAAAGTATGATTTGCAGAATACACCTGCTTACGTTGAGGATGAAGAAAACCTGATCAGTAAATTAAATCCTCCGGAAACCAACCTTTTGTTGCAGCAGTTGGCCGTTAACTCTGTGGCCCTTATAAAAAACGGAAATGACTTGCTTCCCATATCTAACTTCGACCAACTTTCCATAGCAACCCTTTCTATCGGAGAACGCAGTGATCAAACCTTTACCCGCTATATCAGCAAGTACGTTCCCGCCAAAAACTTTGCCCTCCAACAGCCCGAAGACACCGTTGGGTTATTCCATTCTCTGAAAAATTTTTCGGTAGTAATTGCAGGAGTTTTTCCCTACAGCACACAAATAGAAAAGGAGTATGCTGCCCTGCTTCAACAACTGAACCGGCATACTTCCCTGGTGGTAGTCAACTTTACAACACCTTCAAGGGTAACTTTGTTTGAAGATGCACCCGCGATTTTCCAGGTGTACTCCGATGAGGAGGTGCTTCGCAGACTTATCCCCCAGGCGCTGTTTGGTGCAGAAGCGGTTTCCGGTTTCATGCCCGTAACCATCGCATCAACAGTTCCGGCAGGATCAGGGATTGAGTTAAACCCGCTTCCGGTCCTTAAATTCTCCCCGCCTGAGCAAGCCGGCATGAACAGCAACGTGCTTGAAAAAATAAGTGCTATCGCGCGCGAAGCCATCGAAACAAAAGCTACTCCGGGCTGCCAGGTAGTGGTTGTGCGCAAGGGCAATGTGGTTTTTCAGCAGTCCTATGGTTGGTTTACGTATGAAAATCAAACCGCTGTAACCGACCAAACCATCTACGACCTGGCCTCCTTAACTAAAGTATCGGCCACCCTTCAGGCCATTATGTTCCTGCATGAAAGGGGCATGATTGACATCTATAAAAAAGTTTCGGTGTATCTGCCCGAGATGCAGAATAGCAATAAGAAAGATCTTATCATCAAAGATATACTCACACATCAGGCCGGCCTGGTGCCCTTTGAGCCCTGGTACCCGCTAACCATGAAGGACACTACCCTGCTGCCACACTACTACAGCCGGAAAAAAAGCGCCACGCATCCCTTACAGGTAGCCCCCAATCTGTTTGCCGCTGCTCACATTAAAGACTCCGTCTGGCATTGGGCTTTGCAATCAAGATTACTCAACAAACCGGATCGTACTCCTTATGGGTTTCGCTACAGTGATTTGAGCTTTATTATTCTCCACCGGCTCGCTGAAAAAATGCTGAATCAGCCCCTTGATGATTTTCTGAGACAGAATATTTATGATCCCCTGGGCGCCACCTCGCTGGGCTATTCACCGCTTGAACGGTTCAGCGCACAGCAGATAACTCCAACCGAATACGATAAGATTTTCCGAAAATCCATGGTTGTGGGCACTGTACACGATGAACGCGCAGCCATGACAGGAGGAAATGCCGGACATGCTGGCTTGTTTGGAAATGCTTTGGATCTGGCCAAACTCGGGCAGATGCTTCTGCAAAACGGACAGTATGGGAGTCAGCGGTACTATAAACCCGAAACGGTAGAGCTTTTTACATCCAGGCAATTTGAAACCAGCCGAAGAGGGCTTGGCTGGGATAAGCCATTGCAAAACGATTTCGCCAGCCCGGCTTCATGGTGGGCCTCACCAAAAACCTACGGCCACACAGGATTTACGGGCACTTGCCTGTGGATTGACCCCGAATTTGACCTGGTTTACGTTTTCCTCTCGAACCGCGTTTACCCCGACCGAAGCAATAAACTAATTACCTCCAATATCCGTTCTCGAATACAGGATGTGATTTACCAGTCTATTTTTGAGTATTGCAAATAACCTCACCCTTCATGAATCAGATTAAAATCGGCATCGTTTGTTACCCCACCTTTGGCGGAAGCGGTGTGGTGGCAACCGAATTAGGTAAGGCCATGGCCAAAGAAGGCCATAAGGTGCACTTCATCACCTATTCACAACCAAGCCGACTGGACTTCCTGAACGAGAACCTTTTTTACCACGAAGTGGATTTCCATACCTATCCATTATTTGAATACCCGCCTTATGAACTGGCCCTGGCCAGTAAAATGGTGAGTGTGGCATTGAATGAAAAACTTGACCTGCTGCACGTACACTATGCCATTCCGCATGCATCGGCTGCGTATATGGCAAAACAGATTTTACTGACACAGGGAATAGTGATGCCGGTTGTAACTACGCTGCACGGTACAGACATAACCCTTGTAGGAAAAGATCCTTCCTACGAGCCGGTGGTCACTTTCAGTATCAATCAATCAGATGGAGTAACTGCCGTTTCGGAAGATTTAAAACGCGAAACCCTGGAGCACTTCAGAATAACCAAAGAGATTGAAGTCATCCCCAATTTCATAGACCTGGCAAAATTTAAAAAACAGAAAAAAGATCATTTCAAAAAAGCCATCTGCCCGAATGGTGAAGCGTTAATTGTGCATACATCCAACTTCAGAAAAGTAAAGCGAATTGGCGATGTCATCTCTATTTTTAAAATCATTCATAATGAAATACCTGCCAAATTACTCATGATTGGCGATGGGCCAGAGCGCCTTCAGGCCGAGGCGATGTGTCGTGAACTGAATATCTGTGACGACACCCGGTTTCTGGGTAAGCTCGAAGCGGTGGAAGAAGTTCTTTCGGTTGCGGATTTGTTCCTGATGCCTTCAGAAAAAGAAAGTTTTGGCCTGGCCGCCCTGGAAGCCATGGCCTGTGAAGTGCCGGTAGTTTCATCAAATGTGGGGGGCATACCCGAACTGAACGTGCAGGGTGTAACCGGGTACCTGTGCCCGGTGGGTAATGTGGACGAAATGGCCAGAAAATCGTTGTATATATTGGACAAGGATAACCTACCAAAATTCAAAGAAAACGCCCTTAAGCGGGCGCATGAGTTCGATATAACGAACATTCTACCTTTATATGAAAAGCACTATGAAAAAGCCATTGAAATGGCCCGACAGAAAGTCATAGCCTGAATTTTTCCGATCTCAACAGAACTATTAATTTTACGTTTCGAAAGGAATTATGGCAGAAATAAAACCCCAAAACAAAGGAACCAAACAGCTTTTTAAGAACCCCATTCTGGAAAAGCTGTCACGAACGCACATATCCGTGCCATTAATCATATTCTTCACCTATGCCGCTGCGCTTCTCTACTGGAGTTCAACGCACACCAACTTATCGGTTGGGCTAACCACTTCATTGTTTTTCATCGGATGGCTAACCTTTAGCTGGGTTGAATACATGGTACACCGCTATGTATTCCACATGGCCACGTACACAAAATGGCGCGAAAAATTTCAATACACCGTGCACGGTGTGCACCACGAATTTCCAAAGGACAAAGACAGGCTGGCCATGCCGCCCCTTTTGAGTGTTACACTCGGCACCATCTTACTCTTGCTATTCCGGCTTGCGATGGGTGATTTTGTGTTTGCTTTTTTACCCGGGTTTCTGGTTGGTTATGCTTCATACCTGGGTGTTCATTACATGGTACATGCCTACCAGCCCCCAAAAAATTTCTTTAAAGCCTTGTGGGTAAACCACGGAGTACACCACTACAAAAACGGAGAAATTGTCTTTGGTGTATCCTCACCTTTGTGGGATTATCTGTTTGGAACTATGAAGGAAAAAAAGGAAAAACCTCAACATGCCTGACACTGACCCTGACGTACCCGTCAGGGTCTTTTGTTTTTTAGTGATGCAGGAAAGAATGTGATCGATTTAAACCTACCGCTGGGAACCAGCGGAGTGAGGGGATGTAAATTTATCAAAAAAAATTTCATTTCCAGTGCTATCAATTGTGTGAATGATTTTGTTCCTTTCCTCCACTAAGTTCTTCGTTGAGTATGCCAAAAACCAAAAAGGAGAAGAAGATCTTCGTGCTGGATACTTCTGTAATCATTTATGAACACAATTCCATCCTCAATTTTGATGAACACGACATAGGGATACCCATTACTGTACTTGAGGAATTGGATAACTTCAAGAAAGGAAATGATACTAAAAACTTTGAGGCGCGCGAATTTATCCGCCTGATTGATAAACTCGCCAAAGACCAGATGCTACACCACTGGAACCCGATTAACGGAAAGGGAAAAGGCGACTTCAAAGTGCTGATGGACACGGGTGGTAATGGTTCGGTGGATGCAAACAAAGTATATAACGAAGACAAGCCCGACCACCGCATTCTCAATTCAGCTTTATTACTTCAAAAAGAGGAGAAATCGCGCAAAGTAATTCTTGTTTCAAAAGATGTAAACCTCCGGCTAAAAGCCAAGGCGCTGGGCTTGCAGGCCGAGGATTATACCACCGGAAAAATCAAAAATATTTCATCGCTATACATCGGCCGAACCATCCTCGAAGATGTCAGTGCCGATGCCATTAACCTCATCTACGAAAAGGGGTATTGCCCTCCTGAAGATGTGTTGGGCGACAACACACCAGAAAAAAACCATTATTACATTTTAAGAAGCGGGAAAAAATCAGTTTTGGGCTACTTTAATCCATTCAACGGAATGGTTGAGCACGTTGAAAAGCGGGCTGTATATGGAATAAAGCCCCGCAATGCCGAACAGGCCTTCGCTATTCATGCCGTGCTCAAGCCTGATATCCGGTTAGTTTCATTACAAGGAATTGCAGGTACAGGTAAAACGCTGATTGCCCTGGCAGCTGCCCTGGAACAGAAACGCGAATTCAAACAAATTTACCTGGCACGACCCATCGTGCCCCTTAGCAACAAAGATATCGGATACCTGCCTGGCGACATTAAGTCAAAACTTAACCCGTATATGGAGCCCTTATGGGATAACCTGAAGTTCATTCAAAATCAATACAGCGAATCCGATAAGGAGTATGCCAAAATCACCGAAATGGTAAATCAGGAAAAACTGGTAATAACACCCCTGGCCTACATACGAGGGCGCAGCTTGTCCAACATCTGTTTTATAGTAGACGAGGCTCAAAATCTCACTCCCCACGAGGTTAAAACGATTATCACGCGAGCCGGAGAAAATACGAAAATCATTTTTACAGGCGATATCCATCAGATTGACACGCCCTACCTGGATTCGCAAAGCAACGGTCTTTCCTACCTTATCGACCGCCTCAAGGATCAGGAACTATACGCTCACATTACCCTTGAAAAAGGAGAACGGTCAGAACTGGCCAACCTGGCAAACGACCTGTTATAAGGTAATCTGGACCATGCAAGGGTTTTGAACTACTTGCAGAAAAAGCATTCAGAATGCTCCAAAAAGCCGGAATTTGAAGGTTTGCCGTCCTTTTACGGTGTAAGAACCTGAACTATCCTCAACGAATTACCTGGTTAACCGGTTGATCGGAACAAAACCTTAGCACCCTCCCAATCACTGAAAAAACAAAACTCCTTCCAATCACCTTACTTTGTTCCGCTAAATAATTATTGCCGAAAAATAAAAGACCATGATTGACCGACTGCTTTTCAAATTAATGTCACTTAGAAGAAAAATTAACTACCTGCGTAATCAGGGTACCGTTATCGGAACACGGTTAAAAAACGGACGCAAAGCCTACCTGTATATCATCAAAGACTTTTGCGCAGAAGTAATCTTTCAAAAAGACAACGCTGACTTGTCAGCCGAAAAGATTATAACGTTTGATAACGTGAAAGAATTTAACAATTACCTGGAGCGGGAATTTCGGTCGAATTTCTAACCTACTTTTTTAAAACCCGGGCTACAGTTTCTCCGATATCCGCTGGAGATTCTACAACGTGAATACCGCATTCACTCAATATCTTCATCTTAGCAGCCGCAGTGTCTTCTGCCCCGCCAATGATAGCACCTGCATGACCCATCCTTCTCCCCGGAGGTGCAGTTTGTCCGGCAATAAAACCAACAACCGGTTTCTTATTGCCATTTTCTCTTATCCATCGGGCCGCAACAGGTTCGTAATTACCTCCAATCTCCCCAATCATTACTACCGCATCTGTTTCCGGATCATTCATCAGTAATTCAACGGCATCTTTCGTGGGCGTTCCAATAATCGGATCGCCACCAATCCCGATGGCCGTTGATACACCTAACCCTGCCTTTACGATCTGGTCGGCAGCCTCATAGGTTAGTGTGCCCGATTTGGAAACCACGCCTACCCTGCCCTTCTTAAAAACGAAACCTGGCATAATGCCTACTTTCGCTTCGCCTGGAGTGATTACTCCCGGGCAGTTTGGACCAACCAGCCTGACATTTTTATTCTGAATGTATTTCTTGGCAATCATCATATCCTTTACCGGTATTCCTTCTGTAATGGTAATGATTACCTTGATGCCTCCATCGGCAGCTTCCATTATCGCATCGGCTGCAAATGCGGGAGGCACGAAAATAATGGATACATCGGCCCCCGTTTTATCCACGGCTTCTTTAACTGTATCAAATACGGGTCTGCCCAAATGCTCCGTTCCCCCTTTACCCGGTGTAACACCGCCTACTACGTTGGTGCCGTACTCAATCATCTGCCCGGCATGAAACGTGCCTTCCGATCCGGTAAAGCCCTGAACAATAACCCGGGAATTTTTATTGACTAAAACACTCATGCAAATGGGATTTGGTGCTTACAAAAATAGGATAATCTGCCGTTCAGCCAAACCAATAAAACAAATCGGCCTTCCGTAAACCGGGAGGCCGATCGAAATGAGGCACTAACTTTAATCATTTGGTTTTAAAACCCAGCCGCTTTAAAAATTGCTCGTACGATTCGCGATACATATCTACTTCAGGGGCCAGCTCAGCCGCCTGCATGTATGCCGTCAACGCATCGGTTAACAACAGGTTTTCCTCAAAAAATCCTGCCTGAACATATTTTTCAATAGCTGACTGTTCACTGAATGATGAGCTGATTTCTTTCCAGGCTGCTTCAACCTCTGCCTTGCGATTACCCTTCAATCGTTTAATTGCAAACTTATTTGATTCATTTCCATCCTTTGAAACAACTTTGATGATATACTGGGGTACGCCTTGTAGTTTTGGATCGTTCAAATCAATTACCAGGCTTGTTCCATCAACACGGTAGCGGGCCAATTCATCTTCACCCAGGTCCATTACGAAAACTTCGGCCTGTGTTGCTGTTCCCGGATTTTGCCAGCTTATTGCCAATGAATTGCTAAAGTGATCAGAGGATTGTGGCAGGAAAACCGTAAGAGCCATCTTCAAATCGCGGTGAACAGCTCCGGTTGCGGCTAGTTTATTTTTCTTATCCTCCTCGCTGCTTAAAATGAAATCTGTGTATTTATTCAATACGGTTGAACCTTTACTTAAACGGGCTGCCAGATCAGCAAGGTTGTAATTTCCGGCTTCTTTCACTTCCAACGGCTTTCCGCTGGCATGCATTAACCCAAGGTATGCGTTCTCAGCAACTTTAACTTCATCCGAAGCAGTAAGGTTAGCCCCCACTTTAATCGAAGACCATGACTCTCCTGACTTGACTTCAGTTTTTCCCTTGCTAACAAGCACCTTAAAAGCATAGGTCTGTGCAAAGGTTACTGAGGCAACAGACACAAAAATCAAAGCAATTGTCCAACGGTAGTTTTTCATAGCGGTAGGGTTTATTACGTGTTACCTTAAAACACTCAATATCCTATGAACCAGGGTTAGAGAATTTAACTCTGATTAATTACTTCTTCTTCAAACCCTGACGGATAAGAAAGTCGTTGTAAGCTTCTGCATAATAAGGCACATCAGGTGCCAATCTAATGGTTTCCTCGTAGGCAGCGATTGCATCAATCAACAACCCTTTCTCTTCGTAAAAACCAGCTAACACAAACTTATTCAACGCGGTTGCTTCAGAAACATCTGTGGCAATTTCGCTGAGCGATTTCTTTACTTTCTCCTGGTCTGCTGGCGAAAGTTTCTTGATCAGGTATTGTTCTGAAACCTTCCTGGAATCTTCTTTTGCGCTGACTTCGATCAATATGGCGCTTAGATCACTAAACCGGCTATCGTTCAGGTTCAATTCAACACGGGTATCGGCTGTTTCAATACGTGCTACATTGTCGCCAAACATATTAACAATGTTTACAACATATGGGCCTTTAACTTTTTCACTTTCCCAACGCACAACGGCCACATTATTATAGACTGACGAATACTGATTAGAAGGAAGCATAACCGAAATGGCATCGGCAGTACCCCGGTGTACAGCTCCCGTTGCACTCAGTTTATTCTTCTTTTCTTCGGAGTTGCTGCTTAGTATGAAATCGGTGTATTTATTCAGTACACTTGATCCACCGGAACCTACCTGTGACTCCAGCGTAGCCACCTTATAATTGCCGGCTGTTTTAATTTCCATGGGTTTACCACTGGCATGAAACAATCCGATGTAGGAGTTATCGGCAACTTTGATTTCGTCACTGGCTTTGAGCGTAGCGCCTGTTTTAACAGGCTGCCACGAATCGCCAGACTTAACCTCGTTATTTCCCTTGTTCGCAACAACCTTAAACGCATAACTCTGTGCCTGGCCGTACGCCAAAACACCAGCAAGCATAAAAGCCAAAACCATGGCTAAGCACTTCATTTTCATGTGTTTTCTTTGATTTAGGGGTCTAATTTAACTAAAAAAACATTATTCAGGGCTTAATACTTCTTTCCTTCTGCTGGTAAACAAGCGGTTTTTCGCCTTGTTAAACAGGGTCTTGAAAACGCCATAGTACAATTCAAAACTTGTGCCAACAACCGCAACAACGGCTAACGTCCAGGTAACATTCAGTTTGAAATTAAACCAATTAAAGAAATAGATCATTATGAAGGAAAATAGTACGATCTGAATCAACTGAAGGGTGATACTGATGCTATCAAACCAATCGGGTATCCTTTGCACAATTACGACAAACAAGGCCACATTAAGGAAGCAGACGAGTATGGCGATGGCCATCTCCTGCCAAGGCCGAAGCACTTCGATATAATCTTCTTCTAAAATCATGGAGACGATATTGGCATGAACCACAACACCATACATATCCGGCCTAGCCTTGCCTGCATACTTTTTATTGAGTGGGGTGAAAAATTTATCGTCCCAGGACGTATCGGTCAAGTCACGCCCTAAAAAGCCCATTATTACAATCTTGTCTCTGATCATTTCACCTACAAACTGGGTTGTATCCAGGGCCTGATCCCAATCAAGCACGATGTAACGGCCTGCGTAATTGGAAGCACCATGCCAATCCACAATGTTACCTTTATAATTAATTACCTCAAGTTTGTTATTTCGGGCTAAGAAACGGTTTGTTTTCAGGGAATCATAGATCATGGCCATCCTCACCGAAAATGCAAGTTCACGCTCACCATTGATCATCATTTGAGGATTAACCCTCCGGCATGACTTCAGGTCTTCCTGGTGAGCTGCCTCGGTTTCCAGGTTAACGAATCCTTCATACGCCCCCGGCATAAGTGCCGGATACGTGTGCTCAATTGAATCATACAAATCACTGTCTCCGAATTCTTTGATGAGTTTCTTTGTCTGCTGAAGTTTGTGAGCCATCACTACATTTCCTGCCTGCTGTACGGCATATGCAAAGTACATGTTGGACATCGTATCATATGCTTGTGGACAGATCGTTGAATCCTGCAGCCAATCACAACTGAAAATAATATCAAGACCAATAACTTTTGGTTTATGTCTGCTTAGGTTAATTATTTGCTGCCCGATTTCAGCACGTGATAAATAACCAATATTGACAATAACGATGTTGGTGTCCATTGGCGGATCTTCGCGAATCTGCGAAAATGCGATGTCAGTTAATTCCATATCCCCCAGGGCCTGGCCCAGAGGATCAAATGCATCAAATACACGAAGCTGAGTAATTCCGTACAATCCAAACAATATGGCAAAAACGAATATGGTCCCTGCAATGCAATCAAGCCAGAATTTTTTCATAGCAATACATGAAGTATTAAGTAAATTTAGAAATTTAGTTCCCTATTCCTAACCAAAGAAGATGAAACAGCGTTTGCCGGTTAATGAATACCTGGAGGGCATCAGCCGATGCGATCGGGTTATTCTTGGTAAAACACTGAGCCTGGTGGAGAGTACTCTGGAGGAAGACCGGCAAGTAGCACAGGATCTTTTAAGCAGGATCGAATCCAGAAACAATACGATCCGCATTGGCATCACGGGCGCTCCAGGTGTAGGAAAGAGCAGTTTTATTGAATCCTTCGGAAATTTACTTATACAACAAAAGAAAAAAGTTGCGATTTTAACCATTGACCCGTCAAGCCAACTAAGCAAGGGCAGCATTCTTGGTGATAAAACCCGCATGGAAAGCCTGGCGAAAAGTCTGCATGCATTTATTCGTCCATCACCCTCCGGGGGTGCATTGGGCGGAACTGCCCTTCGTACGCGGGAGTCAATTGCAATTTGCGAAGCAGCCGGATTTGATGTTGTTCTTGTAGAGACCGTGGGAGTCGGACAATCTGAAATTGCCGTAAAAGGAATGGTTGATTTTTTTTTGCTACTCATGTTAGCCGATGCAGGCGATGCCTTGCAAGGTATTAAACGGGGAATTATGGAAATGGCCGATGCCCTGGTTATAACAAAGGCTGATGGATCGAACAAAAAGAGGTCAAATGAAGCACGGGTTGAATTTCAGCATGCTCTGCAATTGTTCCGGCCCGATGAATCTGGCTGGGAGCCTGTTGTGCTAACAAGTTCGGCAAAAGAAAACACCGGGATTGAAAAAATCTGGGACACGATTCTTTCGTACAAAGAAAAGGCAACCAAAAATGGTTTCTGGGACTCAAACCGTAAACAGCAGCAGATTACCTGGTTCCGTGAGTATGTGGATAACCGGTTGATGCAGGAGATCACAAAATTTCCGGGAATAAACCGGCTGATTAAAAATCTGGAGAAGTCCGTTGTACAGAAAAGGCAACTTCCGGTAGCCGCAGGCGAAAAACTTGTTTCTGAATTCAAGCGTATGCTTTCCGCCTGATCGATTATGATAACCCGATCCCTTCTCCTGTTAAGTTTATTCATTTTTACGTGCCGTGGAAAACAAACGGGGCCGGAAGCGGCCAGTCACCTTCAGCATAAGGTGTACCTGAAGTATGCTTCCGGATTTACTGTAAGCGAAGTAGAGGGAGCAAAGTTAGTTGAAGTGCTTAGCCCATACCCCGGAGCAACAACCTCCTACCGGTATTTATTGGTTCAACGCGACAAGCCAGTACCCTCATTGAATATTGAGGCAAAAGTTATCCAGGTTCCTCTTCAAACCATCGTTTGTACGTCCACTACACACATCCCTTTATTGGACTACCTGAACGAAATCCATACACTTACCGGATTCCCCACCCTCAACTACATCAGCTCAGAAAAAGCAAGGAAGCGAATCGATGAAGGAACGATACAGGAACTTGGCATTGATAAGGGTATGGATTTGGAGCGGCTCGCTATTTTGAAACCCGATATGGTAATGGCGTATACCATGACTGCCGATATCGGGCAATTTAAAATGATCGAAGCACTGGGAATCCCGGTAGTGATTAACGCAGAGTACCTGGAAAAACATCCTTTGGGCCGGGCTGAATGGATAAAATTCATGGCTTTATTCTATAATAAAGAGCAACTGGCCGATTCCATTTTTACAAGCATAGAACAAGAATATCAGCACGTGCAGGCACTGGCCGGAACTGCATCTGAGAAGCCAACGGTACTTAGCGGCATTCTTTATCGGGATGTGTGGTTTTTACCTGGCGGTCAGAATTATGCAGCAACCCTGCTTCAGGATGCAGGATGCCGGTACCTGTGGGATGATGACTTTTCGAACAGTTTTCTGGAGCTGAGCTTTGAGTCGGTTTACGAACGGGCTCACCATGCCGATTTATGGATTGGGGTCGCATCCTTTACCTCCTTGGAAGAAATGGCTGCATCCGATAAGCGGTATACGCAATTCAAACCGTTTCGTGAAAAGAAGGTGTTTACGTACAACGCCCGCCTAGGCGCAAAGGGGGGCAGCGAGTTTTTGGAAATCGGGTACCTCAGGCCCGATATCATCCTGAAAGACCTGGTAAAAATTGCACACCCAACCGTATTGCCAGGCCATGAGTTATACTTTCATGCAGCCCTCAAATAAAAAAGCCATCCCGAATCATTCGGCATGGCTTGCAAAGCTATATCGGGGTAGTACTACACCTTAATTTCAACATCAACACCACTTGGCAACTCCAGTTTCATCAACGCATCAACCGTTTTCGCGCTGTTGGAATAAATGTCAACCAAACGCTTAAACGTACATAATTGAAACTGCTCTCTGGATTTTTTATTGACGTGAGGCGACCGCAGCACGGTGAATACTTCACGTTCAGTGGGCAATGGTATTGGTCCGCTAACCACCGCTCCGGTTGCTTTTACCGCACGTACAATCTTCTCTGATGATTTATCAACAAGGTTGTGATCGTAGGACTTGAGCTTAATTCTGATTTTCTGGTTCATAATCTAAACGTCTTTTAGATGTTATTTTGCGGCAACAGCGCCTTTTACTTCGTCAATTACTTTTTCAGCCAGGTTCTTCGGCACCGGGGCATAATGCGAAAACGTAAGGGTTGCTGAGGCCCGGCCGGAAGTAATTGTTCTGAGATCAGTTACATACCCAAACAATTCGGCCAGGGGAACATCGGCTTTGATAACCTGCGCACCTGCGCGACTATCCATGCCCTTCATTAAGCCCCTTCTTCTGTTCAGGTCACCGGTTACCGAGCCTGTAAATTCGTCCGGTGTAAGCACCTCTACGCTCATAATCGGCTCCAGCAGTTGCGGACCACACTTAGCAGCAGCGTCCTTAAAACCGATGCGGGCAGCTAATTCAAACGAAAGCGAGTCGGAGTCTACATCGTGGTAGGAGCCATGAAATAGCTTCACCCTCATGCTATCCAGCGGATACCCTGCCAGCGGGCCGTTTACCATGGCTTGAGCAAAGCCTTTTTCTACGGCTGGAATAAATTCGCGGGGAATAACTCCGCCCACAATGGCATTTTCAAATAACAACCCTTCCTTGCCATCATCACGCGGGCCGATTTCAAACACAATGTCGGCAAACTTACCGCGTCCACCGGTTTGCTTCTTGTAAACTTCCTTGTGCTCAACCGTAGTTGTAAGTGCCTCTTTATAGGCAACCTGAGGTGCACCCTGGTTGATTTCCACTTTGAACTCGCGTTTCAGGCGATCAATAATGATTTCCAGGTGGAGTTCACCCATACCACGCAAGATGGTTTGACCCGTCTCATGATCAGTATTAACCCGCAAGGTCGGATCCTCTTCGACCAGTTTTGAAATAGCCATGCCCAGCTTATCGACATCGGCTTGTTTCTTGGGTTCGATCGCGTAACCGATTACAGGTTCAGGGAATACCATCGACTCGAGAACCACCTTGTGCTTTTCATCGCAAAGGGTATCTCCTGTTTTGATGTCCTTAAAACCGACAACCGCCCCAATATCTCCTGCAGCCAACCGCTCAATCTGATTTTGCTTGTTGGCATGCATCTGAAAAACACGGGATATGCGCTCTTTTTGCTCTGACCGGGTATTGTAGATGTAAGACCCCGACTCCAATACACCTGAATACGCGCGTATGAAGCACAAACGGCCCACAAACGGGTCGGTGGCAATTTTAAAAGCCAGCGCCACAAACGACTCCTTTTCATCCGGCTTAACCATTACATCTTCGTTGGTATCCGGATTGGTGCCAATAATATTGTCTTTATCCAAAGGCGAGGGAAGCAGTTCCATCACGTAATCCAGCATGGTCTGAACCCCCTTATTCTTGAAGGAAGAGCCGCACACCATGGGCACAATTTTCATGGAGATGGTTGCTTCACGAAGTGCCTTTAAAATTTCCTCTTCGGTTATGGAATTTGGGTCGTTGAAGTACTTTTCAATAAGGGTTTCATCAACCTCCGCTACGGCTTCCAGCAGTTTCTCCCGATATTCTTTCGCCTCCTCAACCATGTCGGCCGGGATGGGCACCACCTCATAGGTCATGCCCTTATCCTCCACATTCCAAATAACACCACGGTTATTAATCAGATCAACAACACCTCTGAAATTTTCTTCCGTTCCGATCGGGAGTTGCAGGGGTACAGCCCTGCTTCCCAGTTTTTCCTTAACCTGCTTGCACACATTAAGAAAATCGGCACCGGCACGATCCATTTTGTTCACGAATCCGATGCGTGCAACCTTGTAGTTATCGGCAAGCCGCCAGTTTGTTTCCGACTGTGGTTCAACCCCATCGACCGCGCTGAACAAAAAAACCAGGCCATCGAGTACGCGCAGCGATCGGTTTACTTCTACAGTAAAATCAACGTGACCTGGCGTATCAATAATATTGACATGGTACTTATTGTTGCGGTAGTTCCAGTAAACGGTGGTTGCTGCCGAGGTGATTGTGATTCCGCGTTCCTGCTCCTGGGCCATCCAGTCCATTGTGGCAGTACCTTCGTGCACTTCTCCCAGTTTATAGTTTACGCCAGCGTAGTACAGGATGCGTTCCGTAGTAGTAGTTTTACCCGCATCAATGTGCGCAGCAATCCCTATGTTTCTTGTGTATTTTAAATCCCTTGCCATTTTCCGAAATCCTACGGTTAAAACCTGAAATGAGAGAAGGCTTTGTTTGCCTCAGCCATCCGGTGGGTGTCGTCTTTCTTTTTGATTGCGGCTCCTTCGCCTTTTGATGCGGCTATAATTTCACCGGCCAGCTTATCCATCATGGTTTTCTCACCACGCAACCGGGCAAAATCAATTAACCACTTAATGCTCAGATTAATTCTTCGCTCAGGCCTGATTTCAACAGGAACCTGGAATGTGGCCCCACCTACCCTCCGGCTCTTCACTTCAACAGAAGGCATTACGTTATTCATGGCCCGCTTCCATGCTTCAAGGCCATTCTCATTGGTCTTTTTTTCTACGATTTCAATGGCATCATAAAAAATAGAGTAGGAAATACTTTTCTTCCCCCGCTCCATCAGGTAATTCACAAACTTGGTTACCAGGGTATCCTGAAACTTTGGATCAGGCAGCAGGTATCTTTTTTTCGGTTTAGTCTTTCTCATGTGTAATTATTTTTTGGCTGCAGCGGCAGCTCCGGCTTTAGGTCGCTTGGCACCATATTTCGAACGGCTTTGAAGACGGCCATTCACCCCGGCTGTATCCAGTGCACCACGAATGATGTGGTAACGAACACCCGGCAAATCTTTTACCCTGCCCCCTCTGATCAACACAATCGAGTGCTCCTGCAGGTTATGGCCTTCACCCGGTATATAGGCGTTAACTTCCTTTTGATTGGTGAGCCGAACACGCGCAACCTTTCGCATGGCAGAATTCGGCTTCTTCGGAGTTGTGGTATACACCCGGGTGCATACGCCTCTTCGCTGAGGGCATGAGTCAAGGGCAGGAGACTTCGACTTTGACGTCAGCTTGTTTCTTCCCTTTCGTACAAGTTGTTGAATGGTAGGCATTTCGTTATTGTTCCTTTTTACCTTAAAAATTTGGACTGCAAAGGTATTATAAAGAAAGAAAGGATACAAAAACCTTTCTAAAAGATTTTCATATCCTTTTTATGAGTTTTTGACCTCTTTTAGGCCGTTTTTTCTGATCACGCCTCCCCTACAGCACCCCCAAAATTCATGGGAAATTTGGGCACTTCGGTGGTTTGTTTGATCGGGCCAAACGTATGCTCGTACTTATCAATGTTGTCGCTGAGCGCAGCCAACAATCTTTTGGCATGTTCCGGTGTAATAATCACCCTGGATTTTACGCGGGCTTTCGGTACACCGGGCATCAAGCGAATAAAGTCAATAACAAATTCGCTGTTCGAGTGCGCAATCATAGCCAGGTTTGAATAGATGCCCTCAGCCACCTCTTCAGACAACTCAATGTTGATTTGGTTCTGCGGTTGTTTTTCCTTTTTATCCTCCGCCATAGCTCTTGTTAATCCTGAAGTTCCTTCTCGCGATCTCGCTCTTTTGTTTCCAGCGACTTTGTAAATGCTTCATACTCGTCCTTATGGGTAACAATCATATCGCCAAACCTCCGCTGACCAGTTCCGGCAGGAATCAGGTGACCAACAATAACATTCTCCTTCATTCCCATCAATTGATCTGCCTTACCCCGAATGGCCGCTTCGCTCAGTACTTTCGTAGTTTCCTGGAAAGATGCAGCCGATAACCAGCTCTCCGTTTTCAGCGAAGCCTGAGTAATACCTTGAAGGGTGGGCCTGGAAACTGCTGATAAGGCATCACGCACTTCCACTACCTTCTGATCTTTACGCCTGAGTTGTGAGTTTTCATCGCGCAAATCGCGGGCAGTAATGATTTGTCCGGGCTTAAAGCGCTGAGAATCTCCAGCATCCACCACTACTTTTTTATCGAGAATCTTGTCGTTCTCCTCACGGAAAACAAATTTATCCACATACTCACCGGGCAGGAAATTTGTATCGCCCGGATCAAGGATTTCAACCTTCTGCATCATTTGGCTTACGATGGCTTCGATGTGCTTATCGTTGATTTTAACTCCCTGCAACCGGTACACTTCCTGTATTTCATTTACGAGATACTCCTGAACAGCCGTAGGGCCTTTAATGGCCAGAATGTCCGTAGGAGAAATCGAACCGTCTGAAAGTGACTGGCCGGCTTTTACAAAATCATTGTCCTGAACCAGAATGTGCTTCGATAATGGCACAAGGTAGCGCTTTTGAACACCGTCACGCGACTCAATGAAGATTTCGCGGTTACCACGCTTGATGCCTCCATAGGTTACTACACCATCAATTTCACTCACCACAGCTGGGTTTGATGGATTCCTTGCCTCAAACAATTCTGTTACACGGGGCAAACCTCCTGTGATATCCCTCGACTTTCCAATGGTTCGTGGGATTTTCGCCAGCACCTGCCCTGCCTTAATCGTTTCGCCTTTTTCTACGGCCAGGTGAGCTCCTACCGGAATGTTGTATGACTTGGTATCGGTCTTTCCTTTTACGATCACCGAGGGGTTTTTGGTTTTATCGCGTGTTTCAGTAATCACCTTCTCGCGGTGGCCGGTTTGTTCATCCGACTCTTCCTTATACGTTACCCCTTCAATAATTGCCTCGTATTCAATTTCACCATCAAACTCAGATAGAATTACGGCATTGTACGGATCCCAATAACACAATTCCGCACCTTTGTCAACGGACTGGCCTTCCTTTACATTTAGGAATGCACCATACGGAACATGATTCGCTATCAATACGCGCTTACGTTCTTTATCCATAATGCGGATTTCACCTGAGCGGGCCATAACCACCTGCACTTTACTGCCTTCGCGATTCGTTGTTTCAATGGTCCTGATTCCCTCAAATTCCACCACACCGGGGAACTTTGCTTTCAGGTTGGCATCTACAGCGATGTTTGATGCCGTGCCACCAACGTGGAATGTTCTCAGTGTAAGCTGTGTTCCTGGTTCACCAATTGACTGCGCTGCGATAACACCTACTGCCTCACCCACTTCCACCAATTTACCCGTTGCCAGGTTTCTGCCATAGCATTTGGCGCATCCACCCAGACGCGATTCGCAGGTGAGCAATGACCGGATTTCAACTTCTTCGATGTTGGTTCCTTCAATGCGCTTGGCAATCTCATCGGTAATCTCAGCATTGGCAGCGCAAATCAACTCGTCTGTGAGGGGATCATAAATATCATGAACAGTTACCCTGCCAACGATCCGCTCCGACAAGGGCTCCACGATGTCCTCGTTGTCCTTGAGTGCTGTTACTTTTAGTCCACGCAGTGTTCCACAATCTCCTTCTGTGACAACAAGGTCATGGGCAACATCAACCAACCTGCGTGTAAGGTATCCCGCATCGGCTGTTTTCAACGCTGTATCCGCAAGACCCTTCCTTGCACCGTGTGTGGAGATAAAGTACTCCAACACATCCAGTCCTTCTTTAAAATTGGAAAGAATAGGGTTCTCAATGATGGATCCGACCGATCCGGCAAGGTTTTTCTGAGGCTTGGCCATTAGCCCCCTCATACCACCTAATTGACGTACCTGTTCGCGTGAACCACGGGCACCAGAGTGCATCATCATATAAATCGGATTAAACCCTTGCTGGTCGTCTTCCAACTGCCTCATCAGCGTATTGGTAAGCATGGTATTTGTTCGGGTCCAGATATCAATAACTTGATTGTACCGCTCGTTATCGGTAATTAATCCCATCATATAATTGTTCCAGACTGCGTCAACTTCGCGCTGCGCATCGGTCACAAATTTTTCCTTTTCTGTCGGAACTTTCACATCGTTGAGACCCATGGAAAGGCCCCCTTTGTAAGCCATTTGAAAGCCCATGTCCTTGATGTCGTCCAGAAACCTGGCAGTCTTTGACATGCCGGAAACCTTATATACATCGGCAATGATGGTCTGGAGTTTTTTCTTGGTCAACAGCTCATCCACAAAACCAACCTCCTCCGGAACATATTGGTTGAAAAGCACGCGGCCGGCTACCGTTTCGATGGTCTTAAAGGAAAGGGCACCGGTGTCTTTATCTCTTAACTTAACACGCACTTTAATAAACGCATGTTTTGCAAGCCTGCCTTCGTTGTGGGCGATAACCACTTCCTCAGCAGAATAGAACTTTCTGCCTTCGCCTAAAACCGGCCGATCAGGAGTACCCTTTCTTCCTTTGGTGAGGTAATACAACCCCAACACCATGTCCTGCGAAGGAACCGTAATCGGTGCCCCATTGGCCGGGTTAAGGATGTTATGCGAAGAGAGCATGAGGATGGATGCCTCCAGAATGGCTTCATGGCCCAGCGGAACGTGAACGGCCATCTGGTCACCATCGAAGTCGGCATTGAAAGCTGTACACACCAACGGGTGCAATTGAATCGCTTTACCTTCAATCAGTTTTGGTTGAAACGCCTGGATACCAAGCCGGTGAAGCGTAGGGGCGCGGTTCAACAGAACGGGATGTCCCTTCAATACATTTTCCAGGATGTCCCAAACCACCGGATCTTTGCGATCAACAATTTTTTTAGCCGACTTAACCGTTTTTACAATTCCTCTTTCAATGAGCTTGCGGATAATAAACGGTTTAAACAATTCGGCTGCCATGTCTTTGGGCAACCCACACTCGTGTAACTTCAATTCAGGGCCAACCACAATTACCGACCGGCCAGAATAATCGACACGCTTACCGAGCAGGTTCTGGCGGAAACGGCCTTGCTTGCCCTTGAGCATATCACTTAATGATTTGAGTGCGCGGTTTCCATCTGAACGGACGGCATTTACCTTCCGTGAGTTATCGAACAGCGAGTCAACCGCTTCCTGCAACATCCGCTTTTCGTTACGAAGAATTACTTCGGGAGCTTTGATATCAATTAACCGTTTAAGACGATTGTTCCGGATAATAACGCGTCTGTACAGGTCATTCAAATCGGAAGTTGCAAAGCGGCCACCATCCAACGGCACAAGCGGGCGCAGTTCCGGGGGTATTACCGGAACCATTTTAATCACCATCCACTCCGGACGGTTTTCAACCCGTGTGTTGGCATCGCGGAAAGCTTCAACCACTTTCAGCCGCTTAAGCGCTTCGGCTTTGCGTTGCTGAGAAGTATCGGTTGCGGCCTGGTGGCGAAGGTCATATGAAAGGGTGTCCAGATCGAGACGTGAGAGCAGCATTTCAAGTGCATCAGCCCCCATCTTGGCAATGAATTTCTTTGGATCGGAGTCATCCAGCATTTGGTTTTCCCTGGGGAGTTTGTCAACAATATCCAGGTATTCCTCTTCCGTGAGGAAATCCATTTTGTTTACGCCATCTTCCTCTTTTATACCGGGTTGAATCACCACGTAGCGTTCATAATAGATGATCTGGTCCAGTTTTTTGGTAGCCAGGCCAAGCAGGTAACCAATCTTATTAGGTAGTGAACGGAAGTACCAGATGTGAGCAACGGGTACCACCAGTTCAATGTGGCCCATGCGCTCACGTCTTACTTTTTTCTCAGTCACCTCTACTCCGCAACGGTCGCAGATAATGCCTTTGTAACGGATGCGTTTGTACTTACCGCAATGACATTCCCAGTCTTTTACCGGTCCGAAAATACGCTCACAAAACAACCCGCCCATTTCAGGCTTGTAGGTTCTGTAATTGATGGTTTCAGGCTGTGTTACTTCACCGTGTGAGCTTTCCAGGATCGATTCCGGAGAAGCCAAACTGATGGTGATCTTAGAGAAGTCGTTGTTGATCTTTTTATTTTTTCTGAAAGACATGCTGTGTGTTTTTTCAGTTAACTAATTTGTTGTTTAGGTCTATGGCCAATAAAAGCAAATACCTCGCTGAACCGTTGACAGCTCTAATCCATGGTTATCTCCAGCGCCAATCCACGCAACTCGTGTACAAGCACATTAAATGACTCCGGAATATTCGGTTTCCGCATCGGTTCACCTTTTACAATCGATTCGTATGCCTTCGCCCGACCAACCACGTCATCAGATTTAATGGTCAGGATTTCCTGCAGGATGTGCGAAGCACCGAATGCTTCAATTGCCCAAACTTCCATTTCGCCAAAGCGCTGACCTCCAAACTGGGCTTTACCACCCAATGGCTGTTGCGTGATAAGCGAGTACGGTCCGATGGAGCGGGCATGCATCTTATCATCTACCAGGTGGCCGAGTTTAAGCATATACGCTACCCCTACGGTTACCGGCTGATCGAATTTGTCACCGGTAAGTCCATCGTACAAGTAGGTTCTGCCAAATTCAGGCAAACCGGCTTCCTTCAGTTCATTCTGAACTTCCACAAGCGTTGCTCCGTCAAAAATTGGTGTTGCGTACTTCCGGCCGAGTTTGAGGCCTGCCCATGCCAATACTGCTTCATAAAGTTGGCCAAGGTTCATTCGTGAGGGCACGCCCAGTGGATTAAGGCATATATCAACCGGGGTTCCGTCTTCGAGGAACGGCATATCTTCTTCGCGAACAATCCTGGCAACAACACCCTTGTTGCCGTGACGTCCCGCCATTTTATCGCCCACTTTGAGTTTACGTTTCTTAGCCACATAAACCTTCGCAAGCTGAACTATTCCTGTGGGCAATTCATCGCCTACTTCGAGGGTAAATCGCTCACGCTTAAATTCACCGGCATAGGTGTTTCTCTTCACCAGGTAATTCTTAATCAGTTGCGCTACCAGTTCATTGGTGTGGTCATCGCTTGTCCAGTTGTCGAGTGAAACATCGCTGATCAGGTTAACTTCTTCCGCAACGGCATAGTTGCTTTCATCACGATAAATATTCTTATCAGGAAAGAGGTTGCTCTCAATCACTTTAGCTGAAAACTTAACGCCCTTGGAGATCAGCTCATCGCCAAACTTGTGGCGTACACCGTTGCTGCTTTTACCAGTTAACAGGGTGTTTAACTTTTTGATCACTTCTGCACGCAACTCAGCGAGTTGCTTGCTGTACCTTGATTTCAATGCATCCAGCTCTTTTTTCGATTTGCTGCGCACATCTTTGTCGCGCTTAGGCCGGGAGAACAGTTTGGTATCAATTACAACGCCTTTGAGTGATGGCGGTGCTTTCAGGGAAGCGTCCTTCACATCACCGGCTTTGTCACCAAAGATGGCCCGCAACAGTTTTTCTTCCGGAGTGGGGTCGGTTTCACCTTTCGGGGTGATCTTACCAATCAGAATATCTCCTTCCTTAACTTCTGCACCAACCCGGATAATGCCGTTCTCATCAAGGTGCTTAACGGCCTCTTCACTTACGTTGGGGATTTCAGAAGTAAGCTCCTCTTCTCCGCGCTTTGTATCGCGCACTTCGAGCTCAAATTCCTCAATATGAAGGGAGGTATAAATATCATCGCGAACCACTTTTTCGGAGATTACGATGGCATCTTCAAAGTTGTAACCCTGCCAGGGCATGTAGGCAACCAGCAGATTTCTTCCAAGTGCCAATTCACCGGCATTGGTGGCATACCCTTCAACAACGGGTTGTCCTTTTGTTACCCGCTCGCCTTTTCGTACCAATGGGGTATGGTTGATGCACGTATCCTGGTTTGTTCTGCGGAATTTTACCAGGCTATAGGTTCTGACTTCGGTATCGAAATTAACGAGTCGTTGCTCGTCATTCAGGTCGTACCGGATTACAATTTTCTCTGCATCAACATATTCAACAATGCCATCCCCTTCAGCCGTGATCAGCGCGCGTGAATCCAATGCAATGCGGCCCTCCAGGCCTGTGCCCACAATCGGGGTTTCAGGACGCACCAGCGGAACTGCCTGCCGTTGCATGTTTGATCCCATGAGTGCACGGTTGGCGTCATCGTGTTCAAGGAAAGGAATCATGGATGCCGCCACCGATACGATCTGATTCGGGGCGATGTCCATAAACTTCACTTCCTTAGGTTCTACCACCGGGAAGTCGCCCTCAAAACGGGCTTTCACTTTCTCGTCCAAAAACTCGCCATTAGGCTTAATCTTAGCGTTAGCCTGAGCGATGTTGTGTGTATCTTCTTCTTCGGCCGTTAAAAAGATCAGCTCCTTTGTTTTCACCTTGCCATTTTCAACTTTTCGGTAAGGTGTTTCAATGAAGCCCATCTTGTTCACCTTTGCATGAACGCACAGCGAAGAGATAAGACCGATGTTTGGTCCTTCGGGTGTTTCAATTGTGCACAATCGGCCGTAATGTGTGTAGTGAACATCGCGCACCTCAAATCCGGCCCGCTCGCGGGAAAGACCACCCGGACCAAGTGCAGACATTCTGCGCTTGTGTGTAATCTCAGCCAGTGGATTGGTCTGATCCATGAACTGAGAAAGCTGATTCGTTCCGAAGAACGAGTTAATTACAGACGAAAGCGTACGCGCATTGATCAGGTCAACCGGCTTGAAATCCTCGTTGTCGCGAACGTTCATCCGTTCCTTAATGGTGCGTGCCATCCGCGCAAGGCCAACGCCAAACTGTGAATACAACTGCTCACCTACGGTTCTAACCCTGCGATTGCTCAGGTGATCAATGTCATCAACAACGGCTTTCGAGTTAATAAGCCCGATCAGGTATTTTACGATCAGGATAATATCGTCTTTCGTCAACACCCGCTGATCATAGCCCAGGTCCAGACCCAGTTTCTTGTTGATCCGGTAACGTCCTACCTCACCGAGGTCATAACGCTTTTCACTGAAGAACAAGCTGTTGATGATATCCCGTGCAGTTTGCTCATCAGGGGCTTCTGTATTTCTGAGTTGGCGATAGATTTGTTCAACCGCTTCTTTTTCAGAGTTTGAATTATCCTTGGCGAGTGTGTTAAAGATAATGGTGTAGTCGGCTACGTTTACATCATCACGATGAAGGATAATCGATTTTACCCCAGACTCAAGAATCGTTTCAATATCTTCCGGGGTAAGCACGTGATCGCGTTCCAGCAGCACTTCATTTCTGTCGATAGAAACCACCTCTCCGGTATCTTCATCAACGAAGTCTTCCGTCCAGGTGCGGAGCACGCGGGCTGCAAGCTTCCGGCCTGCTACTTTCTTAAGGGTATTCTTGTTGGCTTCTACTTCTTCAGAAAGGCCAAACAAATCAAGGATATCTTTATCGGTTCCATAGCCAATTGCGCGAAGCAAGGTGGTTACAGGGAATTTCTTCTTCCTATCGATGTAGGCATACATTACAGCATTCACATCGGTTGCAAACTCAATCCACGATCCTTTAAATGGGATGATCCTGGCGGAGTAAAGTTTGGTTCCGTTGGTGTGCTTGCTCATGGCAAAGAACACACCGGGTGAGCGATGAAGCTGAGAAACGATTACCCGTTCAGCACCATTTATAACAAAGGAACCCTTCTCGGTCATGTAGGGAATATTTCCCAAAAACACTTCCTGCTCAATGGTTTCGAAATCTTCGTTGTCCTCATCGTTACAGGTGAGGCGCAGTTTTGCTTTTAGGGGCACGGAGAAGGTTAGTCCCCGGTCGATACACTCATCAACATTGTATTTTGGCGGATCGATGGTGTAGTCCACAAACTCAAGAACGAAGTTTTCGCGTGAGTCCGAAATCGGAAAGTTTTCGGCAAAAACCTTATAGAGTCCCTCATTCTGCCGTTTTTCGGCAGGTGTTTCAATCTGTAAAAAGTCTTTAAACGACTGGAGTTGTACATCCAGAAAATCAGGGTAGTCGATTACCTTTTCAATCTTAGAAAAGTCGATTCTACCATTGCTATTTTTCTTTGCCAAGGTGTTAGCGATTTATGTTCAAGTCCCGGACGATGTGTGGTGGGTATCAGGCCACGGTATAAACAGGAATAGACCTCACTCCGGTTTGTTTCCGGGGCGAGGTCTGAACCTTATTTCAGACGGAACCCAGCGTCTTCAAGAAGTTATTTCAACTCCACTTCGGCTCCTGCCTCAACAAGTTGCTTCTTCAGGTTTTCGGCTTCGTCTTTCGGTAATCCTTCTTTGATTGTTTTAGGCGCTCCGTCTACCACGTCTTTCGCTTCTTTCAGACCAAGACCGGTAAGTTCTTTCACCAGTTTAACAATCTGAAGCTTATTGGCTCCGGGAGCTTTCAATACAACATCAAAATTGGTCTTCTCCGCTGCAGGGGCACCAGCGCCACCACCGGCTGCAGGGCCGGCTGCAACAACGGCTGCAGCAGCAGGCTCAATGCCATAAGTTTCCTTCAGGTAAGAGGCCAGTTCGTTTACTTCTTTTACGGTGAGTTCAACAAGTTGATCTCCAAGTGATTTAATGTCCGCCATGTTTACTTAATTTAAAATTTTTGATCCAACAATTATTTACTACGGGTTTCCAATGCTTTCACCAGGCCGGCAACTTTGTGCTCACCACTCAACAGAGCAGAGATCACGTTTTTGGCAGGTGATTGCAGCAGGGAAATGATTTCGCCTATGAGCTCGTTCTTGCTCTTGAGCTCAGCCAGCGTATTCAGGTTCTCATCTCCGATAAAGAAATCGGAGTCAATCGAGGCAGCCTTCAATACGGGTTTGCCTTCCAGCTTTTTTCTGAACTCCCGGATTACTTTGGCCGGTGTGTTGCCAGCTTCCCTGGAGAAGATGACTCCGGAAAACCCATGGAGAACTTTAAAAAGCGGAGAATAGTCGGTACCCTCGCGTCTCTCAAGCGCCTTGCGAATCAACGTATTTTTATACACACCGTATTCAATGCCGCTTTTGAAACACATTCTTCTGAACATATTTACCTGTTCAACGGTTAAGCCGCCTGCATCGGTAAGGTAGAAGTGAGGGTGCGCTGCAAACTTCTTTTCAAGCTCCTCAATAATCTGTGCTTTTTCTTCTCTGGTCATGTTCCTGTTTCTTAAATACCAGTAATTGTACTTGCGTCAATCCGAATGCCCGGGCTCATCGTTGAAGAAATGCTGATGCTCTTAAAATAAGCACCCTTCGCTGATGCGGGTTTCAGTTTGGCGATGGTCTGGATCATCTCCAGGGCATTATCCCTGATTTTGTCAGCCGGGAAGGAAGCTTTCCCAATGCTTACATGAATGATTCCAGCTTTATCAATTTTGAAATCGATTTTACCGGCCTTTACTTCTTTTACCGCTTTGCCGACTTCAAGTGTAACAGTTCCTGATTTTGGATTGGGCATTAAGCCGCGCGGGCCTAACACTTTGCCAAGTTTACCTACTTTGGCCATTACGGTTGGCGTACAGATGATCACATCAATATCCGTCCAGCCACCTTCAATTTTTTGAATATAGTCATCCAGCCCAACGTGATCGGCACCTGCATCTTTCGCGTCCTGAACTTTGTCGGGGGTACACAAAACCAATACCCGCACGGTTTTTCCGATGCCATGCGGCAGGGAAACAACACCGCGCACCATCTGATCGGACTTCTTCGGGTCAACTCCCAGACGGACATCCAGATCAACCGAAGCATCAAACTTGGTGAAGGTAACTTCCTTCAGCATGTTTGCCGCATCATCCAAAGAATATTCCTTCTCGAGATTAAACTTGCCGATAACGGCCTTTCTGTTTTTTGCTATTCGTGCCATGACGTTTACTGCCTTTCTATATGTTTAGTTTTCCCATGGAGGTGTGCCCGATACCGTAACACCCATACTCCGTGCGGTACCAGCAACCATTTTCATTGCCGATTCGATTTTAAATGCATTCAGGTCGGGCATTTTTACTTCGGCTATCTTTTTTACCTGGTCCCAGGTAATCGATCCGACCTTATTCCGGTTAGGCTCTGCTGATCCCTTCTGCTTTTTCATCGCTTCCAGAATCAGGTTCGCTGCCGGAGGTGTTTTAATCACAAAGTCAAACGACTTATCATTATAGATTGTGATCAAAACCGGCAACAATTGCCCGGGCTTGTCCTGTGTACGTGCATTAAACTGCTTGCAAAAGTCCATGATGTTAAGACCCTTACTACCCAATGCCGGACCAATAGGGGGAGACGGGTTTGCCGAACCTCCTTTAACCTGCAATTTCAAATAGCCTGTTACTTCCTTTGCCATATACTGCCTTACTTAATCTAACTTTTCAACTTGCATGTAGTTCAATTCAACCGGAGTGTTCCGGCCGAAAATCTTAACCATTACATTAAGCTTCTTTTTCTCCTCAAAAATCTCTTCTACTGTTCCCGTGAAGCCGCTGAATGGACCATCCATCACTTTTACCGACTCACCTTTGATAAACGGGGTTTCCAGTTTTTCATCAAATGAATCAATCTCATCAACCTTCCCTAAAATCCGGTTCACCTCCGATTGCCGTAATGGTACTGGATCTTTTGAAGAGCCGGTGCCATTGCCACCCAGAAAGCCAATTACCCCGGGGATATTATTTACCGAATGATACGCCTCACCATGCGACAAATCAGCTGAAATCAATACATAGCCGGGAAAGAAATTGCGCTCCCTAACCCGTTTTTTTCCACCCCGCATTTCATACACCTTTTCAGAGGGAATCAACACCTGAGGAATGAACTCCCTCAACTTTTCCCGCTCAATTTCATTCTCCAGGTAGGTTTTAACCTTTTTTTCCTGGCCGCTAATAACGCGGAGCACGTACCATTTTAATTCTCCCATCACCACACCCATTTTAAAATTCACGGTAGAACCAGCCCAACCCCGTTTTAAAGACCCAATCAATACCGCCAATCACCAACGAAAAAATTGTTGAGGCGACAAGAACCAGGATAGCGCTCCCCTGAAGCTCTTTAAAACTTGACCATGAAACCTTATTCTTGATTTCATCCCAGGACTCGGTGATGTAACTCGTGAGTTTCTGCATGTTTCAGGCCTTTTACACGTACTATTTTATTAAAGACCGGGATTGCCCCGGGGATTCTCTAAACCAAACTCCTGCACAGGCAGAGTCCCAAATTGTTATCGGGACGAACCTGTATGCGAGCAATATTCCTGTCCCGCTAAACTCTTCGCACGGGTGGAGTCCCGATAACCATCGGGACGAACTCCCTGCCTCAATCTAAACTTCTTGCCCTTCTAAATTCTTCGCACGGGTGGAGAGACTCGAACTCCCAGCCTGCGGTTTTGGAGACCGCTGCTCTGCCAATTGAGCTACACCCGTAAAAAAACCGGCTTTTACCCCAGAGCTTGCAGACCTCACAACCTCTTGAGAAACACCAGATTACACTATAAACCTCGCGAAACCCAAAAGGACTGCAAAGGTAGAAAGAGTAATGTATAAAACAAAGGCGCTTCCTAAAAATTCAGAAACGCCTTTATACCCCTTCCCGAGCGAAGAGTTGACCTATATGTTAGGCTTAATCGAGGATTTCGGTAACCTGTCCGGAGCCTACCGTACGGCCGCCTTCCCGGATGGCAAAACGAAGTCCCTTTTCCATAGCAATCTTGTTGATCAACTCCACTTCAATGGAGATGTTATCGCCAGGCATTACCATTTCGACACCTGCAGGCAACTTAACCTCACCGGTTACATCTGTAGTACGGAAGTAGAACTGAGGACGATACTTGTTGAAGAATGGGGTATGACGACCACCTTCTTCTTTTGACAGTACGTAAACCTCGGCTTTGAACTTGGCATGAGGTGTTACAGAACCGGGCTTGCAAATTACCATACCCCTGCGGATCTGGTCTTTTTCAATACCACGGAGCAATAACCCTACGTTATCGCCAGCTTCACCCCTGTCGAGGATTTTGCGGAACATCTCCACACCGGTAATCACTGAAGAAAGGTTTTCAGCACCCATACCAAGAATCTGCACGGCATCACCGGTTTTGATAACACCACGCTCGATACGGCCAGTGGCAACTGTACCCCGACCGGTAATGGAGAATACGTCTTCAACAGGCATGAGGAAATCTTTGTCGATCAGACGAACAGGCAGTGGAATGTAATCATCAACTGCTTTCATCAATTCCTCAATTTTTTCAACCCATTTCGCTTCGCCATTCAATCCACCTAAAGCCGATCCGCGAATAACGGGAATCTTATCGCCCGGGAAATCGTAAGAAGAAAGAAGTTCGCGAACTTCCATTTCTACCAGGTCAAGCAATTCAGGGTCATCCACCAGGTCAACCTTGTTCATAAACACAACAAGTGCCGGTACACCTACCTGACGCGCCAGCAGGATGTGCTCACGGGTTTGAGGCATAGGGCCATCCGTTGCAGCGACAACCAGAATGGCACCATCCATTTGTGCCGCACCGGTAACCATGTTCTTCACATAGTCAGCGTGACCGGGACAGTCAACGTGGGCATAGTGACGCTTTTCAGTTTGATACTCAACATGTGAAGTGTTGATGGTAATACCACGCTCTTTTTCTTCAGGAGCGTTGTCAATCGAAGAAAAGTCGCGCTCAGCAGCAAGACCTTTTTTCGCAAGCACTTTGGTGATAGCCGCAGTAAGGGTTGTTTTACCGTGGTCAACGTGACCGATGGTACCAACGTTTACGTGGGGTTTCGAACGATCAAATGTTTCTTTAGCCATTTTAGTAAATCCAGTTTAAAGTGTATAAATCAATTTAAGTTGTTCCTAATTAATTCCGTGCTTCTTACGAAGAAGCATACACCCTAAACATGGTAAGCCTGTCGAATAAGGGTTTATTCGTTTGGGCAGGTCTCAGTACATGGTGTTCGCTAGGCACCGGGAGAATCTGCTCTGATAATTCATCCATTCTTAATTATGCGATCACATCCTGATTCGCAGTACTAATTGCCATGGGATTTTGCACAAATCTCAAAATACCCTGCTGAGCTGTTGATGAGATTTGAACCTGCCTTCGGCAGGCTCACCACAACTTATCCTGTAGTAAGCCACATCATCCGTAACTCAGAGCTGTTGATGAGATTTGAACTCACGACCTCTTCCTTACCAAGGAAGTGCTCTACCCCTGAGCTACAACAGCATATAAACCGTTGTTGGTTATTCGTAATCGTAATTCGCAATGCCGAACAACGAATAACCAACAACGAACTACACCTTCAGAGCGGGAGACACCCCGATAGCTATCGGGGCGAACCCACGACAACTTTCTGTGCACTCACGCAACACTGAGCGGGAGACGAGGCTCGAACCCGCGACCTGCAGCTTGGAAGGCTGCCGCTCTACCAACTGAGCTACTCCCGCAAGTGGGGGAACTAGGATTCGAACCTATGAAGTCATAAGACAACAGATTTACAGTCTGTCCCAGTTGGCCGCTTTGGTATTCCCCCAGTTTCAGTTTGGAAATCGGGGCTTTTCTCCGCCATCGCCAATCCCCAAAACAAATAAATGAACGACTCTGAAAACCTCAATTCCAAAGCCCAAAACGAGGCTTTTTGAAAAGAGGAGTGCAAAATTATACGGTTTTTTGGTTTCATCAAACATTTTAGAAAAGCTGGGGGCCTGCCGTTACAGAATGATAATATCTGCAACAACCTGTTTCCCAAACCGCGCCTGGAACAAATCGAGAATTTTTGATTTATGGAGCAGGAAGTCATTTTTCATTGCAGGGGTTTTGAATTCAACAAAGAGTACTTTGTTGCGGACAAAGACCTTACGGGTACGGTTGGCGATGGGGGTGCCAACCAGGTCGCTCCAGGAGGCTACAATTGACGCCTCATCAAATCGCGCTTCAAGGTGATATGAATTCAAAAGACCCCTTATCGCCTCAGCTATCGATTGTGCATTTCCCTTGTTTCGTTTATCACTCATGCCGACCGTACTATGGTTCCTTTATCTACCGTAAAAATAGCGCATTCAATTTGCAAACTGTTAAACAAAGCCATCGTTCGTTCAGGGCCGGCATCGGTAATAAACAGTTGCCCGGTTGCCTCAGATGAAACTTTCTGCAGCAAGCGCACCATTCGCACGTTGTCCAGTTTATCAACAATATCATCCAGCAGCAAGATCGGATAAAATCCTTTGTGCCTCTTCAGCAATTCCACCTGAGCCAGCTTAAGCGCCACCAAAAACGACTTTATCTGACCCTGTGAGCCCAGCCTCTTTAACTCACCATGAGTAAACATGAATTCAAAATCATCGCGATGAATACCTACATGAGTTCGTTGCAACACCAGGTCCTTTTGCCTGCTCAGGGTTAATGTCTGTTCATAGTCAGAATCGGAAACAGACGAAGAATAACGAAGTTCGGCCTTCTCCTGACTACCGGCTACAAATTCATAGGCAGCATCAACCAAAGGTTTAAATTCATTAATGAATAACTTTCTTCGGTTTGCGATCAACTTGCCGTTGCTTATGAGTTGATCATCATATGATTGAAGCAGGTTGCTGTCCTGAAAATTACGCTCGGCAAACAGCACCAGCAGACTGTTGCGTTGCTTCAACACCCGGGTGTAGATAACTAACCAGCTCAGGTAATCTGCGTCTATCTGAGCGATAATGGTATCGAAAAATTTCCTTCGCAGGTCACTCCCATCCCTAACCAGGTCCATGTCAGTAGGTGAAATACAAACAACCGGGTATTTTCCAATATGCTCACTTAGCTTTTCACATTCCCTGGAATCTTCACTGAAAACTTTTCTATGGCCCGGCTGGACCAGGCAGGCAACCTGGTGATGTCCATCTGCCATCATAAAGCTTCCGTGGATTGAAAAATGATTTGCTCCGTAACGCACAAGTTGATTATCGGAGCTACCAAGAAAACTGCGGGTAGCTGATAAATAGTAAATCGCATCGAGCAGATTGGTTTTGCCGCTGCCGTTTAAGCCCACCAGGCAGTTTATTTTAGCCGGGAATTCAAGGTTTGCCTCTTGGTAATTTTTAAAATCTGTAAGCCGGAGGTGGTGTAGATGCACGATTAAAACTGAATTACTTTGTGGTTGAAGATTGAGGGGTTATTTTCGCAGTCCCGATCAAAATTAGAGATATGGCCACGACAACCAAAGCAGCCAAAGGCGAACCTTCCAAAGCAGGGAAAACCGGGTTTTCAAAAGAAACCTACTTGTTCTGGTACGAAAGTATGCTGCTCATGCGCAAGTTCGAAGAAAAGGCAGGCCAGCTTTACGGCATGCAGAAAATCAAAGGGTTTTGCCATTTGTACATCGGCCAGGAGGCCTGTGCTGCCGGTGCCGCTACTGCTCTTACAAAAGGTGATAAATGGATCACCGCTTACCGCGACCATGCGCATCCACTGGCTTTGGGCACAAGCCCTAACGCAATAATGGCCGAACTGTATGGAAAAGAGACAGGCTGCTCAAAAGGCAAAGGGGGTTCCATGCACATCTTCGATAAATCAGTAAACTTCATCGGAGGTCATGGCATTGTTGGAGGACAAATTCCACTGGGTGCAGGCATTGCGCTGGCTGAGAAATACAATAAAACCGGAAACGTATGCATCTGCTACATGGGCGATGGTGCGGTCAGGCAGGGCGCCTTTCATGAAGCGCTTAACCTGGCCATGCTATGGAAGCTGCCGGTAATCTTTGTGATCGAAAACAATGGGTACGCCATGGGTACTTCTGTTAAGCGAACCTCAAACGTACACGAATTGTACACCCTTGGTGAAGCATACGATATGCCCTCCGAACCGGTAGATGCCATGCGCGTTGAGGATGTGCACCATGCCGTGGCCAAGGCCGCCATCCGGGCTCGTACGGGCGATGGCCCAACCTTGCTTGAGTTCAGAACATACCGTTACAAAGGCCACTCCATGTCCGACCCGCAGAAGTACCGCACCAAAGACGAAGTGGAGCAATACAAACAACGTGATCCAATTGAGGTGGTGCGCAAGACCATTTTTGCCAACAAACTCGCCACCGAAAAAGAAATTGAAACCATTGATGCGCGTGTACATGCCCAGGTTGAAGAGAGTGTCCGGTTTGCGGAAGAGTCGCAGTTCCCGGATCCGTCTGAAGCCTTTACTGACATCTATGCAGAGCCCGGCTATCCGTTCATCATGGATTAAGAGGGTTTTTGTTAAATATCGGGTTATTAGTAGTTTTGCGCCCCTCCCGAAAGCTTTCGGGATCGGACGTAATTTTTTCCTCAAATGAGCAAGAAACCCACGAATCAAAACGAAATACTGGAAAACCCCGAAGCCCTGGCCGAGAAACTGGAGGGTGCTGAAAACTGGATTGAAAGGCATCCCAAAATCATGGGGGGTATTGCCATTGCCCTTGCGCTGGTTGTGGTTGGCTACTTCGGATTTAACTACTACAAGAGCAACCTTGAGGCAGATGCGCAAAAAGAAATGTTTCAGGCTATCTATTACTTTGAAGCCGACAGCCTGAACCTTGCCTTAAACGGTGACGGCAACAACCTGGGTTTTATTGATATTATTGGTGAATATGGAATTACCGATGCCGCAAACCTTGCCCACTTCTATGCAGGGGTTAGCTTCCTGAAGCTGGGCAAATTTGAAGCGGCACGCTTATACCTTGGTGACTTCAGCTCGAACGATTTACTGATTCAAGCCCGTGCATACAGCCTGATTGGTGATGCGTACATGGAGGAACAGAATTACAAAGACGCTGCCCGTTACTACGAAAAAGCAGCCAATCACAAACCCAACAAATACTTTACACCGGCCTACCTGATGAAGGCAGCTTTGGCATTTGAAAGATCGGAGCAGGTAGACAAGGCGATTAAGGCCTACGATGAAGTGATTACAAAATACTGGGAATCGGCCGAGTATCAAAATGCACGCAAACTGAAGGCAAGGCTTGAGCCGAACTCATAACCAAAATTCATTTACCTTGCAGGGATGGGTTTTACCATCCCTTTTTAATTTCTCAATTTATGGCTGGCTCTCTTCAATCCGGTAAGATTCCGGCAAAACGCAATCTGAAAAATAAAAAGTTCGCCCTTGTCGTAAGTGCGTGGAATGAAGAAATCACAGAATCCCTTTACCAGGCAGCGCTGTCAGCGCTTACTGCACACGGAGTAAGGGCCTCGAACATCATGCGCAAAAACGTGCCCGGAAGTTTTGAGTTATCGCTTGGGGCACTGCGAATGGCAGAAAAAAAAAATATTCATGCCGTGATTTGCCTGGGATGTGTGATCCGGGGCGAAACCCCTCATTTTGATTACATCTGCCGGGCTGTGGCCTATGGCCTTACCGAGGTGAGCCTTAAAACACGCAAGCCGGTGATATTTGGTGTTTTAACCACCCTGAACAAGCAACAGGCTTTTGACCGGGCCGGTGGAAAATTCGGGAACAAGGGCGAAGAGGCTGCCCTGGCGGCAATCCGAATGCTGGATTAACCCTGAACCACCTCAAAGCTGGACTGAGCCAGTTTTTGCATTGCCTCAACGGGATCGCGTGAGTTCAACCGCTTGTAAACACTTTTCAGGCGCGTTTCAATCTCCTGTTTTGTTACCCCCTCTTGCAGAGCAAGGGTCTCCGGTTTGGTGCCATCGGCAACCCTTCGAAGGAGATGCAATTCGGCAGTAGTAAAAGTCAGGCTCATAGGTTTTGGCAAGTAGATTAGTCTAGCTTGACTTAGTGCAAAATCAGGCAGGAGGTAACCCTGTAAAAGCAGATTTTTTGTAATCCCCTACCCAAACTCACTACTTCCTATAAGGCATTACTGACTGGCCTGTACTTGTTCAGAATGCTCCCCATCAGGCTCGCAAGAATTGGGTGGCAAAGCAGCAGTGACACACCCTACTTTTGAACAGAATTCAATGCGAGTTATGAAAAATCGCGTCCCTACTTTATTGCAAATCATATTGTTAATCGTTACTCCTAATCTGCACATGGCCCAACAACACATGGAAAAGAAAATCTTCATCCTCATTCACGGTTCCTGGCACAGTGCCTGGAACTGGCACAAAGTAACACCACTGCTTGAAAGGGCGGGCCACACCGTAATTGCCCTTGACCTTCCTGGCATGGGCAGGGATAAAACGCCTGTTCATGAAGTGAAGTTTGAAAGCACCGTGCAAAAGCTGTGCAGCCTCATCGACCAGGCCGATGGAAAAGTGATTCTGGTTGGCCACCGCAAGGACGGCATCATGATTTCGCAGGCAGCAGAATACCGCCAGGAAAAAATTGAGAAGCTGGTCTTACTACGATTGCGATGAAGACATTGTTGAGATGGCAAAAGTCATTCTCAGCCATGAACCGGTAGAAACAGGAATGGTACCCTTGCACCTCACAGAAGAAAACTTCGGAAGCGTGCCCCGGTATTACATTGAATGTACAGAAGACCGTGCCGTAACACCGTTCATACAGCAAAAAATGTACACGAAAACGCCTTGCAAAAAAGTTACAGCATGAACACCAGTCATTCTCCGTTCTTCAGCAAGCCTGCTCAACTCGTAAACATTCTGCTGGAAATTGCAACGGATTAAAACAGTTGACTACAGTTCTGCAACGGATTGCTTACATGTTCTTCACAATTTCCTGCGCAAATTCCGAGCACTTGAGCAACGTGGCGCCCTCCATTAGCCGGTGGAAGTCGTAGGTAACACGCTTGGATGAAATCGCTTTCTCCAATCCTTTGACGATGAGATCGGCTGCTTCCTGCCAGCCCATGTACTCCAGCATCATTACACCGGAAAGAATAACAGAACCAGGATTCACTTTATCCTGACCGGCATATTTGGGCGCTGTACCATGGGTGGCTTCAAATATCGCGTGACCGGTAATGTAGTTAATGTTGGCCCCGGGTGCAATACCAATGCCGCCCACCTGGGCGGCCAGCGCATCGCTCAGGTAATCGCCATTGAGATTGAGTGTGGCAATCACTTCAAAATCCTCCGGACGGGTTAACACCTGCTGCAGTATAATGTCTGCAATGGAATCTTTGATGATAATTTTACCCGCAGCAATGGCCGCCTTCTGTTCGGCATTGGCCGCGTCTTCTCCCTTTTCTTTTTTGGTTTTCTCCCACTGGTTCCAGGTGTACACCTTGTCACCAAAATAATTTTCGGCCACCCAATAACCCCAGTCACGGAAGGCGCCCTCCGTAAACTTCAAGATGTTGCCTTTGTGCACAAGCGTTACCGATTTGCGGTTAAACTTTAGGGCATACGCAATGGCGCTATGAATCAACCGCACACTGCCGCTCCAGCTAACCGGTTTAATACCGATACCTACGTTCACTTCATTCTTCACATTGGGCGCACCAACCATTCTCCAAAACTCTTCCGATTTTGCCTGGGTATTAAATCGAATCTTATCGAATTCTTTTGGAAATTCTTTGGCCAAAAAATCAAGCATCTTCTGGGCTTCCGGAGTACCGGCTTTAAATTCAATACCGGCATAAATATCTTCTGTGTTCTCGCGGAAGATCACCATATCCACCGCAGCCGGATTCTTCACTGGCGAGGGTACACCGTTGTACCACCGCAAGGGGCGAAGGCACACGTATAAATCCAATATCTGCCGAAGGGCAACATTAAGCGAGCGCATTCCGCCACCTACGGGTGTGGTTAACGGTCCCTTAATGCCCACCAGGTATTCGCGGAAGGCATCCAGCGTTTCATCCGGTAGCCAGTTACCCACCTGGTTGAACGACTTTTCGCCCGCCAGCACTTCTTTCCAGTTTATTTTTCGCTTGCCGCCATAGGCTTTCTCTACGGCCTGGTTAAACACCATTTTTGATGCTGACCAGATATCGGGCCCGGTGCCATCGCCTTCAATAAACGGGATGACGGGATTATCCGGAACATTCAGTTTGCCGTTATGGATCGTGATTTTCTGTTCACTCATTCGCAGGGTTTTAAGGATAAACCAAGCCCTGAAATTAAAAAAATAGCATTACAATGAATAATTTCGGGTTGCACCCGCGTTAGGTAATTCGGTATACTTATGAAGCTGATCTGCACTTTTTTAGTCATTCTGTTGCTTAACGGAACGCGAGCCCACCATCCGCTAAGCGGGTCTTCGCTTACCTGCCTGCAGGAGGAGGAGCAAAAGTTGTACACCTTAGTTATGGATTATCGGGCACTTAAAGGACTACCTCCTATTCCGCTGTCGCCAAAACTTAGTCGCGTTGCGCAGGTTCATGCCCGGGATCTGGCCGAACACTTTGATCCGAAGAACACGCGTTGCAACCTCCACAGCTGGTCGAACAAAGGGAAGTGGACGCCCTGTTGTTACACCGAAGATCACAAGCAGGCCCGCTGCATGTGGGATAAGCCGAAGGAAATTGCAGGCTATGCCGGCCACGGCTATGAAATCTCATACTTCAGCACGTCAGGAGCCAATGCCGAAGAAGGCCTTGCAGGCTGGAAAAAAAGCAAGGGTCATAACGAAGTGATTATTAATGAAGGAATCTGGAAGTCCATAACCTGGAATGCCATTGGCGTAGGCCTGTACAATGAGTATGGAGTAGTGTGGTTCGGAAAAGAACCGGATACAGAAACCTGCAACTGATTACTTGAGGTAAACCGCGGCTTCCTTTCCCAGCACAACCTCTACGTGGTCGTTAATGGTGGTGGCCAGTTCATACCCGGAGTATCGCGGCACAACCGGGAAGGCCGCATGGCTGCGGTTGATCAATACGGCCACCTCCAGTTTTTTGATTTCAACATCCAGAAAAGGTTTCATGGCATAGGCTACTGTGCGTCCGGTATTCAGAACATCATCCACCAGTACAATGCTTTTCTTCTGTACTTTCTTGCCATCGCAATCCAGCGTAACCTCATTTTGCTGCGGAGCAAGCTTATCGAGCATTACCTTAACCAGTTTTACTTCGGCTTCAGAAACCTCAGCCACTTCCTTAGCCAGCAATTTTGCCAGTAAGTATCCCTGCCCATCAATACCGGCAATCACCAAAGTTTTTTCCTTGAAGTTGTTTTCGTAGATCTGGAACGCCATCCTGCGGATCTTTCGTTTCACCTGCTGGGCATCGAGAATTAATGTCTTTTCAGTGGTCATCTTAATTGGGAATAGGAAGCGCCTTGCTGTCTTTAAAGGTAGAAAGTATCACCATGGTCTGCAGGCTATCCACCACTTCAATGTTCGATACCTTTTCCAGCATGAGTTGCTGATAAGCCGAAATGTCAGCGCAAACAATCCGTAAAATAAAATCGCCTGCACCGGTAATGTGGTGACACTCGATAACTTCATCAATGGTTTGGATGGCCTTTACAAATTTATCGATGTTTTCTTTGTTGTGCCCTTTCAGCGAGGCCATCACAAAGGTGCT
>JBBINY010000008.1:0-19177 GCA_037443645.1 Cytophagales bacterium | reverse complement strand
ATTTATCGATGTTTTCTTTGTTGTGCCCTTTCAGCGAGGCCATCACAAAGGTGCTTACACCAAGCCCTACGGCATTAGGATCAATCACTGCATGATAGCTTTTTATCACCTTATTATTTTCCAGTTTGTTCACACGCTCCAATGTTGGCGCAGGCGAAAGGCCGATTTCTTTGGCCAGCAGGGCATTGGTGATATTTGAGTTCCGTTGCAGGAGTTCAAGAATCTTCCGATCAGTGGCATCAAGCTTCGTAGTTTTCATAGGGTGTTTGATAAAGTCTGTAAAAATAAAGCAAAATGGATTATGACCGGTGTCCGGCCTTGTATTATTCAGCCACAACCAACCGGTAACTTTTCACCGCACTGCCCGAACCAATGCGCAGAACGTACAAGCCCGGCTTCAACGTATCGGTGAATAGTTCAAGGGAATTGTAGCCGGTATTTGAAATAACGGTAGATGAAAAGACCTCGTTGCCTGAACTGGTTTGCAGTCGGATATCCGTTGAGCCCTCGTTTACCGCAACCCATCCTACTGTTATCGGTTCCTTGTTCAATACCGGGTTAGGAAACGGCTCCAACACCAGGAATAAAGCATTTACTGCTGAGCAGATCCGATTGTCTTCCGGGTTGATGTCATCTAACAGAATTTCAGCACACACATAGTCCATTCCTTCCCGCAAAGGAATAGAAAAGCCTGCCAGGTGTCTGTACGAACTGTTGGAGGGAAGTGTTACCGGAACGACTTCATGGATTGCGGCCGACCCTGAAATGTCGAAACGAATTACCGGATTCTGAAGAGGAACATTGCTGCGATTAACCAATGTTACGGCCGGCACAACCGCTGCCTGATTCGTGAGCAACTCGAGCAGGCTTACCTCCACATCAATAACAGGAACAACCACATAGATGGTGCGCGTGGCTTGATGGGAGCAGTTCAACGCATTGAATGCAGTAAGTTGCACGGTATACTGGCCCAATTCATCATAAATAAACTGGGGCGAGGGCTGCACGCTGGTTGAATTAACCGGATCACCAAATTGCCATTGGTAAGCCGTTGCGCCCGTTGAGGTATTAGTGAATGTTACCGGCAGGGGCGCTTCACCCACCATTGGCGAAGCTGTAAACCCGGCCACCGGTGCAGCCGAAATGTTTACATTCTTTGCACGCGAATACGAACAACCCGTTTGTGTTACAACCGTAAGATTTACCGTAACGTTGCCCACTGAGGGGAATGTGAACTGTGCCGGATTGCCGGAACCGTTGCCGAGGGCGCCAAACGTCCACTGCCAGGAGGTAACCGGATCAGCAAAATCATTGGTGTTGTCTGTGAACTGAGTGAGCTGGTTGACACAGGTTTTGTTGGTAATGAAATCAGGCACCAGTTGCACCGGAACAACAACTTGTTTCGATACAACGCCTACGCATCCGTTGGCACCGGTAACTGCCAGCATCACCGTGCGGGTTCCGGATGTGGTAAACGAATGCACCGGGTTTTGCACCGAATAAAATGAACTTTCAATCTGCCAGAGCCACAACTGGTTGATGCCCGGTGTGGTGTCGGTAAAGGTTACCGGGATGCCCCTGCACGGAGGCGAGTACGTAAAATCCACCACGGGTGAAGGTAAGATGGTGGCGGGTTTGGTTACCGATGCTGCGCATCCGAAGTTGGTGGTTGCAGTAAGTGAAATCTGGTAAGTTCCTGCGGTTGCATAAACATGCTGCGGATTCTTAAGGGTTGACGAACTTGCCCCATCGTCAAAATTCCATAACCACGAAGCAATGTTGCTGTCGAACGGATTGGGGGTTAAATCGGTGAATTGCGTTGGGGATCCGCTGCAGGAAAACGGAGGCAGCGCTACCGTAAAATCGGTCTGTGGCTTGGAGTAGATGGTTACGGGTAGTGTTACGGAGTTGATACACCCTACTGAGTTGGTGGTTTGAAACGCTACAAGGTAGCTGCCGGCATTGAAGGTATGGGTTGGGTCAGGTTGCGTTGATGTGCCTCCGTCTCCAAACGTCCATAACCAATCGGTAACCGGTAAGCCAATTGATGCCTGAGTAAATGTTGTTCCATTAAGCTCACAAATTCCATTACTGGTAAATGAATTGTTATTGCCTTCATTAACCTGAATGGCAGCCTGAGCAATCTTTCGGCATTCGGTAACCACCGCCTCCAGTTCTGCGATCATCAACCCATGCTGGGTGTACCGGTGCACCGGGTTCATCTGCAAACTTGTGGTACCATCACCGAAATTCCATTCGGTTTCACGGATTGCCGCACTGCCCGAACTTGACTGCGGAGAAAAAGCCACATCCTGAAAGGAGCAAACCACACCGGGAGCCAGAATAGTTAAATCAATGAGGGTGGCGTCCTGAACGGCCACTGATTTGGTAATGGATGCCGTTACCAGACAATCATCGGTAACCTCCAGTTCTACCAGAAAGGTTGCTGCTGAACTGAAGGAATGCAACGGATTTTGCTGAGCAGAAAAAGTACTGCCACTTATGGGGTCGCCAAAGTTCCAACTCCATGCCACCAACGAGCCATCGGCAACGGATGCATCTGAAAAAGCTGTAGCCTGACCAGTGCAATTGTAGGCAAAGGTAAAATCGGGTGACGGATCGCCCTTTATGAGTATGGAATTTATCTGGTAATCTGCTTCACCGGATGCATCAGTAACCTCCAATAAAATCTTTTTTACACCTGCTGAGGCATAGCTCACAACCGGGTTACTCGACTCCGAGTCGGCCACACTGGCATCACAAGCACCCTGAAAGACTACCCGGTTCAACCGGCTTGTTGCCGTGTTCATGGCGTAGGCAATCCACCGGTTACCCGTTTTTACGGCAGCCAAACCCTGGTTATTGGCCAGCACGCCTCCATTGCCCAGGTTTTGATAGGTTGGCAGAAACGATGACGGGTTCGTTCCGAAGTCAAGCCTGACCAGGTTACCGGTGTACTCCGTAATCAGTGCAGCATACGAATCTATATCGCGCAGAAATACCACATTGCTGGGTGAACTGATCGCGGGCAGATCATTTGTAATGATGGATACATCCGGAATGGTAAATAACATGTCGGTAAATCTCAGCTTCTGAATGGCACCGTTCTCCGAAACGGCTACACCGTACCAATGCGCTCCCCATTTAATAACATCGAAATCACGGAAGAATCCCGGTGCCGGTAAAAATGCTTCGATGAAAAATGCCGAACCGGCTGGCACAACCGTGGGGTTGCTTTGAAAATTAACCAGCAGGATTTTTCGCTGCGACCTGTCGCCAATCAGTGCCAGCAGTTTACCGCTATCGGTTTTCCATTTCACCGAAAAGGGTTGAGTTAATCTTCCGGAAAAACTTCCCAGATCAACAGCTACCGGTGTATTGAGTAATGATGCGCCAAAGTCGAGCCTGACGATTCGGGCAGTGCCCGAACCGGCATCGAAGTTGACAACAAGTGCAAACCAGTTTCCCTGGTGGTTAATGAAGTCCACATCACGCGGGCGCAACAGTAATCCCCCGGGATTGCCCAGGTTAACAACGGCTGGATTTTGTGAGAGGTCGCTGCCATAATCAAGACGAACCAAACCATTGGAGTTTGTACTTGCCACAAAACCATACCAGTTTCCGTTTTCCTTTTTCAGGACAATGCCATCGGGACCGGCCGCAACCCCAATGAGTGTTGAGCTTTGAAAAACCGGCAACTGGTTAATTCCCGCATAACAAAATTCCCACTTAAATAAACCCGGACTGCTGTTATTCGCAGGAGTGAACAACTCATTTCGGCAGGCTTTATCAGGAAGGGTAATTGAAACTATCGGCTGGGCCAAGGCCTGTGCCGGAAGCACCCCAAGCATTAAAACCGCATCACGTAGCAACCGGGCAACCATACTTTGCAACCCCTGAATCAAAAGGGAATTGCAAATGTAACCTCTTTGGACTGGTTACTCAATTTGAGATAAAGGTTATGATACCGATCAACACCACCGGTTAATGAGAAGTAGTTTTTTAGTTCTTGCGGATACCTGAAATCCTCTTTCGGCAAGGTTAGTTGATTCACCACCTCACGATAAGCGTTCAAGCTGAACTGGTGGATCAGGTGTGCTCCCGAACCAGGTTTAAGGAGTTCGTCCGCATCGCCAATACCGCTGTTGGTAACTAAAGGAACATCCATAAAAATGATCTCGGCCATTTTTGTAGGCGATGAGGCTGTTTTAGAAAAGACGGGTTTGATAAAAAACACGCAAAGTGAAGTGAGGGCAAGCAGGACCGGCATTTCTTCGCGATCGGCAGAGTAGGTCAGCAAGGCACCCTCGCCATATCCTTTGCTCCCCCAGGCGTGTTGTACCGTTTCGGCATTATCGTTGGTAACAAGCAGGAGTTTGGCTGTCGGAAACTTTCTCTGAAAAACATCAAAGAAATTTATCAGTTCATCTATTAAATACCACGTACCCAGACTTCCGTGATACATGATGACGATATCGGAAGGGGTAATGCCGAGGTTCGCACGAAGGTTTTCCAGCTCGTCAGTACTTATTTTACTTCGGTCAAAAAAATGTTCATCGGCACAACAGGGGATTACCTCGACCCACGGTGTGCGGGGTTTTAATTTACTGCTACTTAAATAGGTTTTTGCCCGTTCGGTAAGTAACACCACAGCATCGGCTGTAGTAAAAAGTTTTAGCTCAATTTTTCGGAACCACCATACGATAAACCGGTAAACCAGATTATTGGCATTCCAGATTCTGCCTTCAAGTCGCTCATCAATCCAGAAACCGCGGGCATCAAACAGCAGCCGGGCATTAAGTCTCTGTTTCAATTGCAATGCAACCCGCCCGGCCAGGTAACTCCGGGCATGAATGATGTCAATGCGCTCCTCTTTGCCGATTCGCATGCCGGCTTTGCGCAGCCGCCACAAATCAAACACTGTTGCCAGAATGGGTGGGTGTTTATGATAAGGTAACGGTGTCCATTTCAGATTTGCTCCGGCAAGGGTTTGGTTAAGCCGGGCAACTTCAGGGGCCCGTTTTGGCTTCTCCAAACTGACGATATGGATTGCATGGCCTAAGGCAGAAAGTTTCTCCAGGTAGGGAATGATTTGTGACCGACCAAGCGGATCGGTAAGCCCATCAGTTGAAAGATACAGCACGCGTGCCATCGCTATAATTTTTCGATAAACCGTTGCAACCGATCAATATGAATTTGGGCAGTAAAATGCGCCCGATACCAGGTATATCCTGCCTGGGTATCGAAGTGCAGTTCATTGTTTAAATATCTATGCATGATGTCCTGCAGGCTTTCTGAATCACCTGCCTTAAACGTAAATCCGCAGTGAGCGTCTTTCACAATTTCAGTCAGGCCCCCGGCATCGGAAGCGATAACCGGCCTGCGAAGCATCAATGCCTCGATGGCTACATTACCCAGACCCTCAAAAAGTGAGGGTATGATTACAAGATCTGCCAACTTTACCATAGCCAGAAGAACACTTTGCTTTACAAAACCCGTTACATGAACATATTTTTCAATTCCCCGTTCTGCACACTTCTCCTGAATGGCCTGCTCATCAGGACCACCCCCAACCAACAGAATCAGAATGCCTTCGTTTTGCAGGCGTTCGGGTGTCAGCAGGGTTTGGGTTGCCTCCAAAAAAAAGAGCTGGCCCTTTACGGGATGCACCCGTCCCGGAATGACAATTAATCTTTTGTAGGCAAGCCCGTGCTGACGAAGGTACCGGGTTGCCAGTGACTCATCAGGTTCAACTTCCAAAACAAAATTGTAAACAATAACCGGCCTCCGCACAAACTGATTCCGGCTGATGTCATTCAAAACACTTTGAGAAATAAACAGGTTGGCCCTGTCAGTATACCAGGACAGGATTGAACCAAAGCGGTGGAATAACTTCTTGCCGAAGGTATCGGGCGGGTTGGCCTTAAATTGCTGCGACTTGTGGTAATTTGCCAATCGAATATCATTCAAAAAAATACGACCTATGAAGACGGTCCAACGACCCACCCAGTGCCCCATCGGGAGAATGGCCACTAATTTTGTGGTGCTGTTCTTTCGCAAAAACCGAAAAACTGCATAAGCAGAAACAGGTCCATAAAAAATTCCTTTGACGTTAAGGTGGTTTTGATGCGGTTCCCTTAAAAACAATCTTCTTTCTTCCGGCAGTTTAATCCGGCTCATTAAAACAAGCTCATCGCCAAGCACAATCAGGCTTATGGTAAAGCCTCCTTCCTCGAGCAACTCGAGTTGTCTGATCAATTGCAGCTCTGCTCCGCCAACCGCCAGGCTTGGGATTAAAAAAGCGACACGCTTTTGATTAGTCTGGTCCAATAGGTAAAGGTTAGGTTGTGGCTAATGGTATCGGATATTCAGGACTTATGTAGCTTTGACGAATTGTTACACATATGACAAGGCGTCTGCTCAGGGAAATCTATGCAATAATACCGTTTAAAAAGCAATTGTTTCTTCTTCTCCGCACTTTCTGGAGCCCCTCCGAGCAGATCTACAAGCACCTGCACTTCAACGGAGTATTTACCTTATCCATTGCTCCCCGGGCCTCCTTCAAAATGACAAACTATGGCCACTCCGAAGAAACACAACTCTTCTGGACGGGCCTTTCGGGTTGTTGGGAGCGACAGTCTATGCGCATATGGATAGAGCTGTGCAAAGATGCCAATGTTATCCTGGATGTAGGAGCCAACACGGGAGTCTACGCATTAATGGCCCGGGCATTAAATCCGAACGCCAGAATTTATGCGCTTGAACCGGTTGCACGGGTTTTTCAGAAACTCAAAGAGAATGTAAGTTTGAACTCGTATTCGATACGATGCATTCAAAAGGCGGCATCTAATTTTTCAGGCCGTGCAGTTATTTATGATACTCCGGCCGATCATGTTTATTCCGTTACCGTGAATAAAAACCGGCTACCGGAAGGATCCCAGGCCATTGTCACTGAAATCGAAACCATCACACTGACCGATTTGATTGAACAGGAAAAACTCACCACGGTTGACCTGATAAAAATTGATGTAGAAACGCATGAAGCAGAAGTATTGGAGGGATTGCAGCAATACCTTGCCATCCACCTGCCTGCATTGATTATTGAAATACTCAACGATGAGGTTGCAGGCCGGGTGGCAAAGCTGGTTGACGGCCTTCCTTACCTGTATTTTAATATTGATGAGAACAACCAGATCCGTAAGGTACCCGCCATTACCAAAAGCGATTACTATAACTTTTTAATCTGTACACCCGCAGTTGCTGACCGCCTTAAAGCAAAGGGAATCCTATCGTATTGATTCCAACGGAATGTTTCGTTCGGGTTTTATTTGAGCAGCGAGTTCTTCAGCAGAATAAAAAGAAACTGCTTTGTTGGTTGCCAGGTATGAAGTGAGCTGAAGGGCTTGTTTGAGATTATCCTGTTCTGTGAGATTGTAATCATGGGTGGCAATCATACCGATAACCTTCCGGTTGGTGTCGAGGTACGAATTCATAATCCGCACAAAATCTTCGGGGTAATCGGTATTGGGGCAGCCCATTACCGTTTGAATGCACTGGAGGTGTTGGCCTGCCGCCTGTATCTGAAAGGGTTCACCAAACCGGATTTTATTCCGGTTCAAAAAATCCTTTGCCCATGGATTATCTGCCCAATGCATCCGCGTAAACGAAAAATCAAGATGAAAGCCATGACTGAACTGTTGCTGAATTACTGTTGGATTAATAAACCACCAGCCGGCAGCATAAAATGGTTTGCAAAGGCGCCTCGTCTCCAGCCAACCGTAGTCGGCATCAAATTGCAATCTTATCAGAGGGTCATCTGTCTCCGTATAGTTTCTATGCCTGATGTGACTGGAAATTTCATCAAACCCCTTCTGGGTTCTCCAAAAGTGGCCGTGATAACCCACATCACTTACCTCCGAAAGATCCTTTAACCGTTGCGTAAACTGCTCTTCCGAAAAGTTGCTTTCATTTAACTCGCTGGCAAGCCGGGCATTCACGGGGCACATTACCACACACAGCGGCTTCTTTCCAGTGAGCGCACGGAATTTTTCGCAAAATGTTATGAGCTTTTCAAATACCTCGTCTCTGTAAATCTGTTCGGTATGAAAAATAAAACCGAAGGAAAAGGTGTACCCTGGTTTAAACCGTGGAGGGAACCAGGAATATAATGCGCGCTTAAGTGAATTTTTCATACCATTCTTTCGCTGTAAAAAGCCATTTTGCCAGACCGCTGCACTTGATATAATTGAAGAACACCTGGTGCTCGCCTCCAAACGACTGCTTAAAGTAACTGCGGCCGTCACCATCTGGTGAGATTCCACCAAAGTCATACCACGCGTACCCGGTGCGTTTAAAGTGAAGCACATCCATCCAATGATGAAACTTATTAACATAACCCTGGATGGTTTCTGTTTCGGCAGGATGAACGGGATGGCTGGTCATCAGCCGGGCCCGGCTGCCGTCAACCAGGTAACCGTGCATGGTAAGGAGTTCCTTTTCGCGTTTCAAAAAAGTAACGACTAAGCCATTTGCCTTTGCAAGCGCCCCGGCCCGCCAAACCGGAAGAGGGAGTAATTTTTTACGCTGCGCAAACGCATTGAACGTTTCAACAAACTGGTGCAGATTGCTTTTATCAATCAAGTCAGGCATGGTGTAGTCGAGACCAAGCCCCTCGCCTTTCCGGATATGGTAACGGAATGTGCGGTTAATCCGGCCGAAGAGCTGCTCTTCCGATTCGGCCAGCGGAAGAGCCAACGTATGAAATTCTTTTAAGCCAAAAACCGGGTAAGCAGGCTTTGTAGCCGACTGGTAGAACAGTGCCTTGCCTGGCAAATCCGGGGGCACGCCATCATTAAACCAGACTTCGGTGGTTTTAAATAAAGGATTGGATCGGGTTTGTACAACAAGCATCTACCTGGTCTTGCGGCAAAGATAATAGAGCCATAAATCTTTGAGGGCCGCTGCCTGGTCCGGTGTGTGTGGATTTCCCTTCAGATCGATGACCGTTTCAACAGTAAACCCTGCCTGTGCCAATTGCTTTACCTGATAATCGGGAGTTGTATAGTAGTTTGTTATTTCATAGCCGTGGGCACCATCGAGAATGGTTGCAAATTCTTTATGAAAGAGAGTGCGGTAGTCCGGGTTTACTTTGCGCAACACAATGGTTTTATACCAACGCCTGGGGTTAAGAGAGAACGCGAAATCAAACAGATGCCCCAACCCCCTGATGTTGTGCGATGAAAAACCAAAATATCCGGATGGTTTAAGGACCCTGAAAATTTCGCTGAGCGCCTTTTCCCGATCGGCAGGGGAAATGCTGTCGATGCCATTGAAGCTAAAGAAAACAAAATCGAAGGCAGCATCCGTGTAACTCAGTTTGCGTGCATCCTGAACATCAAAGGTGTAGGCTGGATATAGTTCACGGCAGGCTTCAATCATGCGTGACGCATAATCCACACCCGTATAGGCTTTTACACGCGGAGCAAAAAAATGGGTTGTCCGGCCAGCCCCCACTCCGATGTCCAGCATGGTGAAATCTTTTAGTTTATTCTCCAGAATGTCTAAAATTTTTTGTTCGGCAGGTTGTAATTCGGGACGTTGTGCTTTGTAGTAGTTAACCGTGGCCTCACCTTCGTAGGTTGAAACATTTCGTTCTTGCGAGGGAACCAGCTTAAGCAACGTTAAAAAATTTCTAATCTTTCTGATCATCAGGCTTTACGGTTAGCAATAAAATTGCGCAAGAAAAGAAAATCGGAGGACGTCATAAAAATAATCGAAGCAACGGGTATTTTGGTTTGCCTGGAAAAAAGCATGATGAGATACCATGAACTAACCAGGTACGAAATGGCTGTAGCTGTTGCGGCACCCATGATTCCGAAGGGCTTAATAAGCAAAATGTCGAGCGTAAGCGTAACGATAAAACCCAACAAGGCAGCCTTTAAAAAAGCCTGCAGATTATCAGCCCCGGCAAAATAATTTTTAAGAATGGTAAACACGGTGAACGGAATGACCCCTGCCAGAATGATTCGAAGCGGCTGTGCAGAGTCCGAAAATTCCTTTCCGTACAAAAACACAATTACCGGTTCACAAATCAGCCATAGGGTAATGGTAAAAAGAGTTGTAATAAAAAATGAGAACCGGCAAAGAAATGCCGTTCGCCCCTCCACATCCACCATATCAGATTTGGCCTTAAATGCCGACAAAACCAATCCGAAAGCATTCGGCATCAATAAAATCAGCAAAGCAACATTGGAACTAAGGGAATAAAGTCCAAGTTGATAAGAGCCTGCAAGGTAATTCACAAACCAATAATCCATTTTCGTGTTAGCGAACAATAAAAAATTAGACACGTAATAAACAAGCCCGTATTTTAATACCTGCGTTCCCTCTGTTCGGGAAATCAAAAACTCCATACCACGGGTACTCTTTACAAGCCGATGATGCATGTAAATAGTCAGGATGAGCACCAACAGGGCAGTGGCTGCCTGGATTACATAAAATGAGTCGGCATAAAAATGTCCTTGTCCGTACCTTTCAATGACATAGACAATACCATAGATGATAAAGGTTGCGGTGAGACTAACAAAGCTTATCAGGTTGGTTTGCGGAAAATGTTTGTGGCCATTAAGGATTGAGGCTATAAAGTACCAGCCCAACAGGCATGCAAAATTCAAAATGAGTGTGAACCGGAATGCCGCACCGGTAAACGGAGATGGAAGAAAAAAAGACAGAAAGCCAAACACGTCACTGGCAAAAATGACAAGGGTAAAAACTACAGTGGCTACTGCCACATAGGTCAATGATGAATTAAACAGCCTGTCGCGGGCGATGGTGTCTTTCGCGGCAAAGAAAACCATGGCCTGAGGTATGCCAAACCCTAAAATCAGCGCAAACAATTCAATGGAACTGGTATAGATGGCAAATACCCCCTTGCCCTCGGCCCCAAGTATGCGTGTTGAAAAGATGGAATTAATAAAACCAATTGCAAACGAATACACGTTGAGGCCCAGCGTAGCAAAGATGGATTTCCTAAACGACATGAAGTCCTTGAATTACTGCTGTAAAATGTGCAAAGTTGCAAAATTAATTACAGTCAACCGTGACGAGTAACAGGCAGTGCATCTTGTTTCTGGTGCCTTACCCACAAGGCACAGTGGCCTCGCAACGATTCAGGTTCGAACAATACATTCCAATTCTTGTTGAAAATGGATTCCAGGTAACCCGGTTGCCGTTTTTCAGTGCATCACAGTACATCCGCGTGAATTCGCGGGCTAATCCCGCAATTCTTGCCGGTGTTTTGATCGTATCCTTTATTAAACGAATTGTCGCGCTGTTGAAAGTACCCGGTGCGGCCTTTGTTTTCATCCACCGCGAAGCAACTCCGGCAGGTCCGCCTGTGATTGAGTGGATTATTGCCCGGTTATTTCGGAAGAAAATCATCTACGACTTTGACGATGCCATTTGGCTTACTGACAACATCCACGAATCGCGAATAGCCTCTTTTTTCCGATGGAGGCAAAAAGCATCAACCATCTGCTCACTAAGTTACCGGGTAAGTTGTGGTAACGCTTACCTTGCCGCATTTGCCAGAAAATTTAATACACAGGTAACTGTTAATCCAACAACTATTGATACTGAAACCCTGCACAACCCTGCACTTTATAAGTTGGTAAAGAAGGAGGCTTCCATCACCATTGGCTGGACAGGTACGCACTCTACGTTAAAGTATCTTCAGATGCTCATACCGGTTTTCCAACACCTACAAAGCCTGCACAAAGAGTTACGGCTTTTGGTGATTGCCGATCGGCAACCCGATATACAAATCAGCAACCTTAAGTTTGTTCCCTGGAATAAAGAAACAGAAGCGGAAGACCTTCTTAAACTTGATATTGGCGTAATGCCACTCCCCGATAATGCCTGGAGTAAAGGGAAATGCGGATTCAAAGCGCTGCAATATATGGCCATGGAAATACCCTGCGTGGCCTCGCCCGTAGGTGTCAACACGGAGATCATTGAACATGGTATTACCGGTTACCTGGCCACAACACCGCAGCAATGGATTGATCTTCTCGATGATCTGATCCGAAACGAAAATCTTCGGGAAAAAATAGGCAAAGCCGGACGACAAAAAGTGCTGGCCCGCTACTCGGTTACCGCCAACCGATTTAACTTTCTGTCGCTCTTCGAAAAAAAATAAAGGTTAATCAAGGCCGTCAGGTAAAAGGGCAGCAGGGGTATTTTGTACCTCGCCAGTGTTCCGAAATTAAAGGTAGAAACACCCACGGCAAACGCAAAAGTTAAACTGAACACAAGGCAAAACAATATGATCGGATCGGTCAACGCCCTACCTACGTTCCTTACCCGCATGGAAAGCACCGCCAGGGTAATCATAAGCACAACAATACTTTCGGCTGCCGACAGTAACATGAGCGGGTTTTTTACCTCCCAGAAGTAAGGCCGGAATAACGAAACATTAACGGCTTGGGGAATCTTACTCATTAGGTTTGTAAATGTACCGTCCAGTTCGCCCAGGCTGTAACCGCTGCCGGCATCCTTGCCTGAATAAAAACCGATGTCGTAGGCTGTTATCTGGGCCGTTACGGCAAGCCGGTCAATTGAGTACCGCGGATCATCTTTTCCGATGAGCACAATGGCGTAGTATCCTGAAAGCAGGAGCAGAGACAACACCACCGGAACAACAAGCATTTTTAACACCAGCGACCGGATGCGGGTAAGCCTTTCCGCATACATCCATAACAACGCGGCCGGAATGTAACATAACAAAATATACTTCTTCACCGAGAAGATCACCCACATGCTCACACCGGCCAACAACAAATTTGATGCTTTGCGGTTGCCGTAAACAAAGAAGTTGCTTACCGCAAGGGTGAGCAGACCAAGGGCAGCCAGGGTAAGCGTATCTTTCAGAATGCCCGAACCCCAGAACGTTACTGAAGGAATGAACAGTGTTGCAAGTGCAAGTAAGAAATGATGCTGAGATGAATTCCTGTAAAAAGTCTGGAACATAGCCCATGATCCGCAAAAACTTACAACTGCAAAAAGCACGGCTGTTGCCGAATAGGTTGAAAAGGTGATCAGGTCGAAAATGAAGGCTACCTGAACTATAAAAAACGATGAACGATCGGCATAGAACGGAATCTTTGAAGCATAGGCAAAAGTACCGTGATTATATGTTCCGCTGGTGGTAAATAGCTTCCACCCGATAACCGGGTCATCCATAAAGGCTTCCCATATCACCCGGCTGCCGTGGGTATGAAAATTGAATGTATCGCCTCCCGAATAGTAAAACTGATACAAGAAACCCAGGGCAATGGCACAAAAGATCCGCAGTGTTAAGGCCGGAAAATAATATTTACGGGTGGTGTCATCGGTAACACGTCTCCGGAGCAGGTATGCCACCGCATACACCAGCAGGATAATAATCGGGGTTACAACAAAATCGCGGAGTTCCACTCGTTGGTTGTTAGTTGATAGTTGTTGGTTATTCGTTGTTCGTTAGTAGAAGCCATCTCAAAAATAGGTTCGTCATTGCGAGCGCAGCGAAACAATCTCCAATTCGGTATCCAAAACAGGGATTGCTTCGGTCTCCCGATAATATCGGGATCCCTCGCAATGACGTGATTGGTATTTTTGAGATATCCTCTAGTTATTCGTCTCCTTTTAGATTACAGCAACCAGGTAACACACAAAAATATTGTTAATCTGGCTTAAACAATAGTACAAGCCTGTTGAAATCCTGCTCCATCAATGATTAACGAAAAACGAATAACGAATAACGAACAACGAATTCAATCCACTTTCTCCATTTTCTTTAACCTGCGCTTGGCCGTTTTAAATGCTTCATCCTTCCGTTTGGAGCGTCTCTTCACCTCTTTGTAGTATTGCTCGGCTTCTTTTTTGTTTCCCTGCTTCTCAGCTATCTCCGCCAGGGCTATCATCGAATACTGGTAGAAACCCGATTCCGGCATCGCAATCGCTTCGGCATATCGCATGCAGAGTTGATAATATTTTTTTGCTTCATCATAATTCCTGCGGGCTTCATAAATCTGGCCAAGAAAGAAAGCCGCATACCGCCCGGTGTTTGCCTCGTAGCCGGTGTATGCACTGTCAATTCGGGTAAGTATGGATTTGCATACCGGCTCCGCCTCAGTATACCGGCCGGTTCCGTACAGCATGCGTGCATAATAGCGGTGAAAGTAGGGATTATCCGGATACGTTTGGTACAGGTATTCGCTGATCTGGAATGCCCGCAGGTCGTCATTCTCGTAATTGTTCAGTATGCGCATCAGCCAAACCATCGCTTCGGTGCGGGTGTAAAAAGCATTGTACGAAACTTCTTTCAATTGCTCCAGGCCGAGTTTTTTATCGCCTTTGGGGAAGAACCACAGGATGGGTTTCAGGGCGGGGTAGTTTTCGGGTACCCAAACCGAAAAATAGTTGAACAACGCATCGCCAAACAGCAGTTCGGGGCTCAGGTCTTGCCTGGCTTTGCTCACCTCCAGGTAATCCAGCGCATTTTTACCGGCTGTAGCTGCCTTTCGCCAGTTTTTCCGGTACTCGTCTGAATACAACCGGCCTTTAAAACCATAGGCAGCTGATAAAAAGAATGCCGCCTCCACCTTATAGGCAGGATACTTTTTAAACAGGTTTTCAGCTACCCGAATGGTTGAATCCATATAGGCGAAGAAGGTGTTATCGTAAGTTTCATTTTTTGTGTTCGGCATAATTTTCCACCACTCGATCATACCCATCAAAAAATAGGGCAACGGATGCCACCTGTATTTATACCGTAAATACCTGAATTGCGCCTCGGCCTTGTCGAACTTGAAATTATATAAATCATTAAGGGCCTGGGTACACTCCAGTTGAACACCTAAATCGGTAATCAGAATGATGGTGGTGTCTTTTTTTTCTGAATATTGTGCCCACACACGCGGGCCAGCGACTAACCCCAAAACGGTTAGCACCGTAATTGAAACCAGAAGTTTACTTTTACCCATCTTTGTCGTGCTTCACCCCTGCAAGGTCATTCATGGAAACGAATTACGAAACTAAATCAATATTCTCGGCCGACAAAAGACTGTTGTTTGTGCTGTTATGCCTGCTCACCCTTTTTCTGTTATACATAAAAAAATCATTTATTGAAAACGAAACGGCAGCATTCGAATTTCTGCAAGACAGGCCCGAAGGCATGGTGTTACAGGTGCTCAACACGCTGCAATTCATTTCCATTCCGTTGGTCTATGCATGGAAATTCACCGTAATCGCGTTTGTAATTTGGGTGGGTTGCTTCATGTTTGGCTACCGGGTTACCTATGCGCAATGCTGGGGAGTAGTTATCGGTGCCGAGTTTATTTTTCTGATACCTGAAGTACTTAAAATACTCTGGTTCATTGTCATCGTTCCTGACCCCCGGTATTCTGACATCGGTGCCTTTTACCCCCTTTCACTGATGCACTTTTTTGATTACTACAGCATCGACAAGAAATGGGCATACCCGCTGCGCGCCCTGAATGTGTTTGAAATCATCTACTGGTTTTTGCTGGTATCCGGCATTCATCACTATGCACGCAAAGAGAAACGAATCGTATGGTATATTGTGTCGGCATCGTACATACTGATCTTCCTTCTTTGGCTCATCTTTTATGTGATGGTGTATAAGTAGGCGGAAAACGAAGGAAGTATTTTTAAGATGGCTTATACTATTTTCCTATTTTCGCCCTTTACTTGCTGATTAAAACCGATCAATTTCCGGAAAATGAACTACTGACACCATGAATTTTCAAAAGATCAATAACATAACGGGTTGGACTGTCTTTACCATCGCGCTCACAGCCTATTGGCTCACCATGGAAGAAACCGCCAGCTACTGGGACTGCGGAGAGTTTATTGCCGTTTCGTATAAGCTTGAAGTGCCGCATCCGCCCGGTGCACCGTTGTTCCTGCTGATCGGCCGGATGTTTTCCTTCCTGGCTATGGGCGATGTTACCCGGGTTGCCTATTGGATAAACTTTGCCAGCGTACTTGCCGGAGCCTTTGCCTCCCTGTTCACGTTCTGGTCAATAACCCTGTTCGCCCGCAAGCTTCTCAATATTTCAAAGCCTCCTGAATTAACTGCCGATAAAACCATCCTGATTATGGGTGCCGGCCTGGTGGGCGCTCTGGCCATGACCTTTTCCGATTCCATCTGGTTTTCGGCTGTGGAAGCAGAGGTGTACTCCATGTCCATGTTTTTTACTGCCTTTGTGGTTTGGGCCATGCTCAAATGGGATGCTATCGAAGATGAAGCTAAGGCAAACCGATGGATTATTCTCATCTCCTACTCCATCGGGCTTTCCATTGGTGTTCACTTGCTTAACCTGGTAACCCTGCCTGCCCTGGCGCTCATCTTTTACTTCAAGAAATACACACCTTCCCGCTGGGGTATCGTGGCTACGCTGATCATCAGCGGATTGCTTATTTTAATCATCAACGACATTATCATACCCGGCTTACCCTCACTGGCCGGAAGTTTTGAGGTGTTTTTTGTCAATTCGTTAGGCCTTCCGTTTGGCTCCGGGGTAATTATGTTCAGTATTATCATTATTGGAAGCCTGGTGTATGGCATCGTTTACACGCAGCAAAAAGTAAAACCCATTCTCAATACGGTTTTACTCTCCACCACATTTATTCTCATCGGCTATGTGTCATACGCAGTGATCGTCATTCGTTCAAACTACAACACTCCCATTGATGAGAACGACCCCAGTGATGTAATGAGCTTTGTGAGCTACCTGAAGCGCGAACAGTACGGCAGTCGGCCCTTACTGTACGGGCAATACTATACGGCACAGATAATTGATATAAAGGAAGGCGCACCCATCTACAAAAAAGGTAAGGACAAGTATGAAATAACCGATCGCAAACGCGAATACATATATGATCCGACCCACATGACCATCCTTCCGCGCATGTACAGCACTACCGATAACCATGCGTCTATTTACCGTTCTAAAACAGGATTAAAAGAAGGCCAGAAGCCCACCTTTTCCGATAACCTCCGGTTCATGTTCAGCCACCAGATCGGCTGGATGTACATCCGCTACTTCATGTGGAACTTTGCCGGCCGCGAAGGCGATGAAATCGGGGCTGACTGGCTCGGACCGAACAGTTGGTTTGAGGAGGTTCCGGAAATGGTTTCCTACAACAAGGCCCGCAACAACTTCTTCATGATCCCGTTCCTGCTCGGGTTTTTCGGTTTGTACTACCAGGCCACAAAAGATGCTAAAAATGCCGGTGTAATCGGGTTGCTCTTTGTGCTTACCGGTGTAGCCCTGGTAGTTTACCTGAACTCTCCCCCTTCCGAACCGCGCGAACGTGATTACATTTATTCCGGATCATACTATGCATTCTCCTTCTGGATTGGCATTGCGGTTATCGGCCTTGCATCCGGTATTAATAAGGTGATAAAAAATGCCAAAGCCGCGGCCATTACTGCAACCTTGCTTGCCTTCTCCGCACCTGCACTGATGGCCACCCAGGGCTGGGACGACCACAACCGATCCAACCGGTTCTTTTCTGTTGATTCGGCCGCAAATTATCTGGAGTCATGCGCTCCGAACGGTATCCTGTTTACCGGTGGCGATAACGATACATTTCCCCTGTGGTACGCGCAGGAGGTGGAGGGCATCCGCACGGATATGCGCGTACTGGTACTAAGTTATTACAACACCGACTGGTATATTGAGCAAAGTATGCGCACGCACTACCTTTCGGAGGCGCTCCCTTATACGCTAAGCCCCGACCATTACCGCCAGGGAGGCCCCAACGAAAGCCTGATGTACCATGAAACCAACATTAAGAGCATTGACCTGGCTCAATACATCGATTTACTTAAGAAAAACAGCAAGAGCCTTCAGCACCCGTATTACCCCAACACCAATATGATTCCTTCAAAAGAACTGGTTCTGAAAATAGATACCGCACAGGTGAAAAGGCTTGGAAACCTTGCTGGTTAACGAAATGCGTTTGCGCGTACGCAGAAACAGCCTGCTTAAGCAAGATTTGGCCCTGCTGGACCTGATGCTGACCAACAACTGGGAACGACCACTCTACGTAAACAATACCTCACTCGAACAATTTAACATTGACCTGAAACCCTTTGTGGTTAGCGAAGGAAATGCATTCCGGATACTGCCCATTCAAAACCCCAATCCACGGGTAAGGCCGGTTAATACAGAGGTGGCCTACAATAACATCATGACGAAGTTCCGGTTCAGAGGGCTTGACGACCCCACCGTGTTCTACAGCGTTGATTACCGGAACTTTGTGCAGAACCACCGCAGCACATTCAACGATGTAGCCGAAGCATTATTGATGAACGATGACACCGTGCGCGCTCGTGAAGTTTTGTTGCGCAGCCTCGAAGTAATGCCCGATAAGGGTGTGCGCTATGACTTCACCAATGCGTTGATGCTGGAAATGCTTTTTGAAGTGGGCGAGAAAGAGAAGGCAATTGAAATCGCTACCGTTATCGGCAACCGGGTTGATGATATGTCTGCCTACATGATCAGAAAAGGAATGTTCGACCGCGACTTGTACAATTACATTGCTGTACTGGGTGAAATTCAGCGTGTACTCTACAAATACGGTGAAGGCGAACTGGCCGAACGGTACGAACAGGCTTACGAAAAACATGCATCGCAGGTACCCCGGTTTAATCAGTAAGCCGCTATCCGTCTACTTTCTGGCGATCAGAAATAAATCGAGGGCATCATCGGCCTGGTCGGTCAGCAGGTAATCGGTGTGCGAAATGGAAGCTACCAAGCCCGTGCTGGCAGCTTGCAGGTTGTTCCGGTTCAGTCGGTTTAACAGTTCATACGGAAAGCGCAACATCCATGCAGGCAGCTTGTGCTGAAGGTTCAGTATATCCCACCGGGTAATTCGTTGCACAGACTTCCGGTTCTCTTCGTAGTAGGCCATCACCTTTTCGTTTCCGGTTATGCCCTTCAGTGTAACCTGCGGGAAAACAGATTCCGCCAGCGACTTCAACTCATGGGCCATGTACTCGCGTACATGCCACGGGTTACGCGTTAATGACAGCTTGCGGTTGGGGGTGGTAATCAGGGTCACTCCTCCCGGTTTCAGTACGCGATGTACTTCCTCCAGAAAAAACCGG
>JBBINY010000007.1:0-70246 GCA_037443645.1 Cytophagales bacterium | reverse complement strand
CTGCATGTAAATCATAATAAGCCCTGCATGATGAATAACGTTCTTTTCTGCACGGGTAAGTTGGTCGCCTAAGCCACGTGTGTATCCAGTAACAATAGCTTCATAATAAGATTCCTTGATTTTAAGTGAATGCAGATCGGTTGCTGTTTCGCCAACCGTTCCGGTAACACTTCGGATCAGGTCGCCCAGATCAGAAAAAAAATACCCCGGCATTACGGTATCCAGGTCAATCACACAAACCGGATTGCGGGTGTGCTGATGAAACAAAATATTGCTGATCTTACAATCGTGATGCATGATGCGCAGCGGAAAATCAACGTTGCCAGTAAGTGACTCATAAAAACTTACCAGTTGTTTGCGTTGTTGAACGTTCTCAATAATCTTTTGTGTGTTTGAGGCACGCTTTGGGTCGGCACTGGCAATAGCCTGCACGAACTGCTCAAATCGCCAGGACAGGTTATGAAAACCGGGTAACACCACCGCCAATTTCTCCGGCTTCAGCGATGATAAGGCCTGTGAAAAAGCGCCAAAGCACCCGGCAACCTTTTGAGCCTGATTGCTGGTTATGGTTGATGACTCAACGTAAGAGTCTTCCATGTATTGGGTGGCTCTCCACACGGTACCCGCTTCATCCGTGAATAAGTATAATCCCTGCAACGTGGGTACAGGCTCCGGAATTTTGACTTCTGGATGATCTTTCAGGTAATCAAAAATCGTCAGGTAGTTACTGATGATTTCTCCGGGCTCGGAAAAAACAGCTGTATTGATCTGTTGTAAAACGATGGATTTCTTGTTGCCCGATACGTTGTACGTGTTATGGATAAGACCCGAAGTGAGGAGTTTGATATCCGGCCTGGAAATACCAAACGCATGAGCTGCCTGACGGATGCGTGACTCGTTCATTTCCTTCAGTACTCATCCGTTAATGCAAAGTTGTTTTTCCGGTACATCCATTGCCCGCTGGTAAAGTCTGGAAACTCTACGGTTTCATTGCCCAGCTCAATGCTTTTTTCGCTAAGCGGGGTAATGGCGCTCCATGCTGCGGCATCGTACACGTCCATGGGTGTTGCAATTCCCCGCTTGATGGATTCAACGAATGCATGCAACACAAAGAAATCCATGCCGCCATGTCCCGCGCCTTCGGCATCTTTGGTCCAGCGTTGCCAAAGCGGGTGATCGTATTTTTCCAGGTAGGGTTTGGCATCTTCCCAGCGGTGCGCCTGCGGACTAACACCTTCGAGGTAAATGGATTTGTTTACATCCATCCAAATACCCTTTGTGCCTTGCACGCGAAAACCCAATGAATAGGGACGGGGCAGGTTGGTATCGTGTTGCAACAGAATTGTTTCTCCGTTGGCACAGCGGATTTGAGTAGTAACCACATCGCCAAGTTTGAATTCGATTTTTGCATTGGGATGATTTTCTCCGCCATGTTTTACCACGTAATCATGGAGGCCCCGGGCCTTGCTTGAAAATGCATTAAGCAGCAAAAAGCGATTACCCCGGTTGATGTTAATCATTTCGGCCAGCGGGCCGATGCCATGGGTTGGGTACAGGTCGCCATTGCGGTACACGGAGTGCCGGGTGCGCCAAGAGGCTTCCGAAAATCCCTTTTCACCAAACTCAACACCTCCTCCGTAGGGTTGTTTGCCATCGTTAAACTTTACTTCACGCAGGTCGTGCTGGTAGCCGCCTTGCAGGTGAATAAGCTCTCCGAATAATCCCTGCCTCACCATATTCAAAACAGCCAGTACATCTCTCCGGTAACACACGTTTTCAAGCATCATCACATGCCCCTGGTGTTTCTCAGCAGCTTTTACCACATCCCAATGGTCTTGCAATGTTATACCCAGCATTACCTCCGTTCCCACGTATTTTATGCCCGCCTCCAGTGAGCCGATAATCATGGGAGCGTGCCATTCCCAGGGTGTGGAGATGATTACCCCATCAAGTCCTTTAAGTTCGAGCAGTTTTTTCCATGCGTTCACGTCACCTTTGTAAATCGCAGGCATTGATTTACCTGCTTTTTTGATCAGGCTAGTGGCGGCCTCAAGCATTCGTTCGTTAATGTCACAAAGGGCAACTACCTCGCAGTCTTTTCTGCGCAAAGCCAGGTCAAGATGGTTTTGTCCGCGCAACCCAACTCCGATAAAGCCTAGCCGTATGGTGCGGTTTTGAGCAAACAGGCTACCCGTTGGTAAAATCGAAATGGCTGCGGTAGCCAGGGTTGTATTGCGTACAAAGTTTCTTCGGTTCATAGGCTTAGAGTTGAAGATTAAAAATAGGGATAAAAAAAGAACCCTGACGGGGTTAACGTCAGGGTTCGGTTATGGATTTATTTTTTCGGTTAGCTTCCGCAGGCTTCGCAGGCATCCGGGTTATCAAGCGAGCAAGCCATGTCGGCTTTCTTTTGCTCGTAATCGGCTACCGGTTCGGTATACGAAAGCGTTTGCTGGGTTTCGGTAAATCCGGCAGCTACCGGAACTTCAACCGATTCGGATATCGTCTGTTGAATTGCTGCTTTGTCCAGGGTAAACTTAATGGCATCAGCGGCTGCGGTTGAGCGCAGGTAATACATGCCGGTTTTAAGGCCCTTCTTCCACGCGTAAAAATGCATGGAGGTGAGTTTACCGAAGTTCGGATCCTTCAGGTGAATGTTCAGGCTCTGCGACTGGCATATGTACGCACCCCGGTCGGCCGACATATCGATGATGGCCTTCTGCGAAATTTCCCATACGGTTTTGTAGATGTCTTTAATGTTCTGCGGAATTTCCGGAATAGGCTGTACCGATCCGTTGGTGGCGATAAGTTTCTGCCGCATGGTTTCATTCCACAGGCCAAGCTCAATCAGGTCTTTCATCAAATGCTTGTTGGCGATGATGAATTCACCGGAAAGTGTTCTGCGGGTATAGATGTTTGATGTGTACGGCTCGAAACATTCGTTATTGCCGAGAATCTGCGATGTGGAAGCCGTAGGCATTGGCGCAAGCAGCAAGGAATTGCGCACGCCATGTTTTTTAACTTCTTGCTTCAGTTGTTCCCAATTCCACCGGCCGCTCTTCGGAGTTACGCCCCACATATCGAACTGAAAGATTCCTTTCGAAACGGGTGAGCCTTTAAACGTCTCATACGAGCCATGTTGCCGGGCTAATTCCATGGAGGCTTCCATAGCACCGAAGTAAATGGTTTCAAAGATATCCTCATTCAGCCTGCGGGCCTCATCAGAATCAAAAGGCATGCGCAACATAATGAACACATCCGCAAGCCCTTGTACACCCAGTCCGATCGGGCGATGGCGCATATTGGAATTACGTGCTTCTTCAACCGGGTAATAGTTGATGTCGATAACCTTGTTGAGGTTGCGGGTAACCACTTTGGTGATTTCATACAACCGCTGGTGATCGAATTTACCTTCTTCGGTTACGAATTTTGGCAGGGCCAATGAAGCCAGGTTACAAACGGCTACCTCATCCTTCGAGGTATATTCAATAATTTCTGTGCACAGGTTGCTGGACTTAATAGTGCCCAGGTTTTTCTGGTTTGATTTCCTGTTGGCAGAATCTTTATACAAAATATAAGGGGTACCTGTTTCAATTTGTGATTCAAGAATTTCGAACCACAGGTCTTGCGCCTTTATCTGCTTGCGGTACTTGCCTTCTTTTTCATATTTTTCATAGAGGCGCTCAAATTCTTCGCCCCATACGTCAGCCAGTCCGGGGGCTTCATTCGGGCAGAATAACGACCACATGTCGTTGCTCTCCACGCGCTTCATAAAGAGGTCGGAAATCCACAGCGCATAGAATAAATCGCGTGCCCGCATTTCTTCTTTACCGTGGTTCTTTTTCAGGTTGAGGAAATCAAAAATATCGGCATGCCACGGTTCAAGGTAAATGGCAAAACTTCCTTTGCGCTTGCCACCTCCCTGATCAACGTAGCGGGCGGTCATGTCAAAGTTGCGCAACATCGGCACGATGCCGTTTGATGTTCCGCCAGTTCCTTTAATATAAGAGCCTTTTGCGCGAATGTTGTGTATGCTCAGGCCGATTCCTCCTGCCGACTGTGAAATTTTTGCACATTGCTTGAGGGTGTCGTAGATGCCATCAATGCTGTCGCCCTGCATGGTGAGCAGGAAGCATGAAGAGAGTTGCGGCTTTGGTGTACCTGCATTAAAGAGTGTAGGAGTAGCATGCGTAAACCATTTTTCTGATAGCAGATTATAAGTTTCGATAGCAGCCGGAATATCTTCGCCATGAATACCCACGGCAACCCGCATGAGCATGTGCTGCGGGCGTTCAATCACCTTGCCGTCAATTTTCATGAGGTAGGAGCGCTCCAGGGTTTTAAATCCGAAAAAGTCGTACCCGAAATCGCGATCGTAAATAATGGCCTCGTCCAGTTCGGCTGCATGCTGGTGGATTACCCGCCAGGTATCTTTTGAAATCAGCGGGGCATTTTCACCGGTCTTCGGATCCACATAGGTATACAGCCGCTTCATGGTGCTGGAGAACGACTTGCTGGTAACCTTGTGCAGATTGGAAATAGCCAGGCGGGCAGCCAGCTTGGCGTAATCGGGGTGCTTGGTGGTGAGGGTTGCTGCTGTTTCGGCAGCCAGAATGTCCAACTCCACGGTCGAAACGCCATCGTACAAACCATTGATCACCTTCATGGCAACCTCTACCGGGCTTACGTACTTCAGGTCAAGGCCATAGCAGAGTCTTTCAATGCGGGCGGTGATTTTGTCGAACTTTACGGACTCACGGTGTCCGTCTCTTTTTAGGACAAGCATGTAGACTAGGGTTGTTTAGTTTAAAAAATGTAAAAAGTGTGATGAAGGTAATTAAAAATCCTCGTTCAAGGAAAATTTCGGAGTGGTTTCTTTCTCCGAACTGTTCATTACCCCGGCTTTCTGGTACTCCGCTACCCGCTTTTCGAAGAAATTGGTTTTTCCGCGCAGCGAAATCATGTCCATAAAATCGAACGGATTGGTGGCTCCGTACACTTTTTTGCCTATGAGTTCATGGAGCAGCCGGTCGGCCACAAACTCAATATACTGGCGCATAAGTTCGGCATTCATACCGATCAGGTTTACGGGCAAGGCATCGGTCACAAATTCTTTCTCGATTTCCACGGCATCTTTGATCACGGCAATTACCGTTTCTTCGGGCAGTTTATTCACCACGTGCTTGGTGTAAATATGGCATGCAAAATCGCAATGCAGGCCTTCATCCCTGGAGATCAGCTCATTTGAAAAGCTCAGTCCGGGCATCAGGCCGCGTTTTTTCAGCCAAAAGATGGAGCAGAATGATCCGGAAAAAAATATTCCTTCAACAGCAGCAAAGGCGATGAGTCGTTCCTGAAAATTTCCTTTTTCAATCCACCGCAAAGCCCAGTCGGCCTTCCGCTTCACGCAGTCCATGGTTTCGATGGCGTGAAAGAGCAAGTCTTTCTCTTTGGGATCCTTCACATACGTGTCGATCAGTAAGGAATAGGTCTCGGAGTGGATATTTTCTATGGCTATCTGAAAGCCATAGAAAAACTTTGCCTCCGTGTATTGTACTTCAGATACAAAATGCTCAGCAAGGTTTTCGTTTACAATTCCATCGCTGGCAGCAAAAAAGGCAAGCACATGTTTGATGAAATGGCGCTCGCCATCATTCAGGTTTTCCCAGTCGGTAAGATCCTGGCTCAGGTCGATTTCTTCAGCGGTCCAGAAGCTGGCTTCGGCTTGTTTGTAGAATTTCCAGATATCATGGTGGCGGATAGGGAAGAGTACAAACCGGTCTTTATTCTCAATCAAAATGGGCTCCCGTAGCGTATTGCTCATGGTATGTGGGTTTTAGGGTTGTTCTCAGTTAGGGTGAAAAGGCATCCTTTCCCTCAATTTGGGAATCAGACTGACTTCACCAGGTGAAAAAATTGCTTCAGTTAGTATACCGGGCCGGAAGATGTACTTCTGACGCGGCTTGTTTTTGAATGCGTACAAATATTTGAAATGAAGCCAATAATTCAAAGGGCTTGCTTTTTTGAAAAATTGCGTTTTTAACTGAAATTTTCGGCTTTTTAGGATTGATAAATGATTGGGTTTTAGCCGTTTGATTGGCCTTTGTTATGGCCTTATGTGATGTTAACCCGAGGGTTAAAAAAATTCAGAAATATTTTCAAAGTGTAAATCCAGTTGATTTAGGGCTTGTATGGGAAATTCCATGGTGCCTGGTGCTATAATATGCGTACTTTTTTTACCTTTGCAGTCCAATTTTTTAAAGCTATGTATGCAATTGTTGATGTGGCCGGAAAGCAGTTTAAAGTGGCAAAAGATCAATATATCTATGCTCCGAAACTTAATGGCGAGGCCGGTTCGGCTGTTACCTTTAAGGAGGTATTATTGGTGGATAAAGACGGGAAAGTGGATGTAGGGTCACCAACGGTAAAGGGTGTGTCGGTATCGGGTAAGATTATGGAGCACGTTAAAGGCGACAAGGTTACCGTTTTTAAAAAGAAGCGCAGAAAGGGTTATGTTGTTAAAAACGGCCACCGCCAGCAGTTTACTAAGGTATTGATTGAGAAGATTGGTTAAAGATTTAAGAAAATGGCACATAAAAAAGGAGAAGGTAAAGTAAAGAACGGACGCGAATCGGAAAGCAAACGCCTGGGCATTAAGGTGTTTGGCGGCCAGCAGGTAATAGCCGGCAACATCATTGTTCGGCAGCGGGGCACAAAGCATCACCCCGGTAAAAATGTTGGAATCGGTAAAGACCATACCCTGTTTGCCTTAACCAACGGAGTGGTTGTTTTTAAGAAAGGCCGCGAAAACCGTTCGTTTGTATCGGTTGAGCCAAAGGCAATGGCTTAGCGGATACAATACAGCGGGAATTTTTGGTTACATAATGTGCCCTTGGGGTTCCCCAGGGGCTTTTTGTTTAGGTACGTATGATTAAAGCAGTTCTTAGTTCAACTAATTAGTGCAACACAGGGGGTTGAAAGAAAGGAGGATTTTCCCCCCTTTCAATTAAATTTTTAGTTTAATTTGGAATTCGTATTAACCTAAACCAATTTCTATGAAGAAGTTTTTACTACTAAGCTTCTCGTTGGTTCTTGGGTTCCAGGTGTGGGCTCAGGAGCGAACGATTACCGGAAAGGTTACATCTGTTGAGGATGGGACAGCCTTACCCGGTGTAAACGTGGTTCTGAAGGGAACCAGTACTGGTACCGTTACCGATTCGGACGGGAATTACCGGTTATCCGGAGTTCCATCGAGCGGTGGAGTACTTGTATTTTCATTCATCGGATTACAGACACAGGAAGTTGCCGTTGGTGAACGCTCGGTTGTGAATGTAAATATGACTTCCGATGTGACCCAGCTCAGCGAGGTGGTTGTTACCGCCATGGGTGCTCAAACCGAGAAACGCGCTGTTGGGTATGCCGTGTCAACGGTTTCGGGTGAACAGGTTGCACAGAAGGCCGAATCCGATATCGGCAGGCTGCTTACCGGTAAAATTCCAGGAGTAAACATCACCTCAACGGGCGGTGTGTCCGGTACAGGAACCAACATTGTTATCCGGGGGTACACTACTATTTCGGGCAGTAACCAGCCGTTGTTTGTTGTTGACGGAGTGCCGTTCAACACCAGCACCAATGCGCAGGGAGATTTTGCTGGTGGTGGGTTGGGCACTTCATCCCGTTTTCTTGACCTTGATCCCAATAACATTGAAAACATATCCGTTTTGAAAGGCCTTGCCGCTGCCGTGCTATATGGTGAACAGGGCAAGAAGGGTGTGATTCTGGTAACCACGAAGAACGGCTCAAAGAAGGCCAGGAATTTTGGTATTGATGTTTCACAATCGGTATTCTTCAACAAGATTGCATCCATTCCCACCTATCAGGATAATTACGGTAACGGATTTGATCAGAATTTCGGATTCTTCTTTAGTAACTGGGGCCCCCGGTTTCCGGGCAGTGGAGGAACAGGATTATTCGGTCCGGATTCCGTGCAACACCCGTTCGACCGGTTGGCTGACCCAACATTGTACAGCCAGTTTCCGGAGTACCACGGAAAGCAATATGCTTACAAGGCCTATGCTGATCCGACTAACTTTTTCAGAACAGGGGTTGTGTCTACCACTTCCCTCAATATCGGTGGTTCACGCGATAACGTAAGCTATAACGCGAACTTCTCCTACACCAATGAAGAGGGTTTCCTTCCAGGTAATACGCTAACCAAGATTAATGGCGGTGTCGGGATTAATGCCAATGTAACAAGCAAGTTTAATATCAATACAACGATGAACGTTGCCACAACCGATATGGAAACACCACCGCTGAGTACAGGGAATGGTTCCGGGGCAAGCGGGTCAGGGATTTCGGTGTTTGCCGATGTGCTCTACACTCCCCGAAGCATTGACTTGATGGGTCTTCCTTTTGAAGCTCCGAATGATCATCGCAGCGTATACTACCGTTCAGGTAACGATATTCAAAATCCCCGGTGGACGGCCAAATACAGCCGGCAGACTGATTTTGTAAATCGCTTCTACGGTCAGTCTTCATTCACCTACAGCATAACCGATGATTTTAATTTTCTTTACCGGATAGGCCTTGACCGGTACGATGAGTTTCAGGAGTACTGGAGCAACCGGGGAGGCGTACAGGGTGTAATTTCACAGCAGGGTGTTTATCGAACTGTTAGTGCCAGCAACACCATCTGGAACCACGATTTCATCGCCACCTATAACAGGAATCTGAACGAGAGCATGAGCCTGAACCTCGTTGCGGGTGGACAAATCAGGCAAGACCGGTATGCGCAGGATGGCATTGAAAGTCAGAACCAGGTGGTATTCGGGCTGATCAACCATAATAACTTCATTAATCATGCCGCGGTATCATTCAATGGTGCCCAGCTCCAATATGAAGAGGAAAACATCCGCCAGGGTCTTTATGCCCAGGCCACACTGGCCTACAACGACTACTTATACGTTAACCTGGCAGGTCGGAACGACTGGTCGTCAACGCTGGAAGAGGCCAACCGGTCACTTTTTTACCCCAGTGCCAGCGTTTCCTTTGTGCCGACAACAGCTTTTGGTATTGAGTCTGACAACCTGAACTTTTTGAAAGTGCGTGTTGGCTATGGTACTTCGGCAGGGTTCCCGTCTCCCTACAGTACACGGAACACCCTTTTCTCGGATGCACGGGCCTTTGTTGATGCGAATGGTAATGTACTTACTGTTAATGCAGCATCAACACGTCTTGGCAACCCAAACCTGAAACCGGAATTGCAAAAGGAATTTGAAGCCGGTGTAGAAGCTCAATTGTTTAATAAAAAGCTTGGCATCGACCTGACCCTGTATACACGCGATACCGAAGACCTGATAACCGATGCACCATTGGATCCTTCAACCGGGTTTGGTGTTACGCGGATTAACATCGGTAAACTGAATACGAAAGGAATTGAGTTAGCGCTTACCGCAACACCAGTGCGGCTCAACAACGGATTCCAGTGGGATATTGTGGCTAACTGGTCGTTGTACCGGAGCGTTGTAGAAGAGTTAGGCGGTGGATTGGAGCAGGTTCAGATAGCCGGTTTCAGCGACATTGGCAACTGGGCCATTGTGGGCAAGCCGTTTAACGTAATCCAGGGATCGAAAATTGAGCGGCTCAATGGTGAGCGGGTGGTTGATTCCAATGGCGACTGGTTATTCAGCGATGACATTGGCATTATCGGAGACCCGAACCCCGATTGGACTTCAACGTTGATCAATACATTCTCCTGGAAGGGACTTACACTCTCCGCCCAGTTGGAGTACCGTTATGGTGGCGATATTTATTCAACCACTACACGAACTATGCTGGCACGGGGAATCAGCAAGGACACCGATTTTGACCGTGATCAAACCGTTATTCTTCCGGGTGTATTGCAAGACGGAACGCCCAACAACATTCAGACTTCTATCGGTACGGCCTTCTTTAACAACATTGGTTTCGGACCGACTGAAGTTTCCATTTATGATGGAACAACTATCCGGTTACGCGAAATAAGCCTTGGATACGCTATACCCGCATCCATTTTAGGGAAGACACCAATCCGGTCAGCTTCCATTTCGTTGCTGGGTCAAAACCTGTGGTACAAAGCCGTGAACTTTCCGAAGTACATGAACTTTGATACCGATGTGTTGAGTACTGGCGTAGGCAATGGCCTGGGCCTTGAGTTCCTTACCGGTCCTACGTCAAGACGGTACGGTGTGAGCTTGCGGATTACCTTGTAACGGACCTTCTAAATTGTAAGCATTATGAAACTACTTAAGAAAATATTATTAGCGATTGTACTGGTCGGGGCGTTGTCCTGCGACTTGAATAAACTCGATAATCCAAGTGCATTAACGCCCGATAAAGCCAATCCCGATTATATCCTGAACGGTATTCAGTTGGGCTTTGCCGATTTCTTCTGGGAAGCGAGCGACTTTGGCATGCAAATGACCCGCCAGATCCATTTTTATGGACCCACGTATGAAAACGGGTTTTTTGCCCAGAGTTTTGATAACCTTTGGACTACCGGGTACATTGAAATCTTATTGAATATCAATCTTAACTCCACCTCGTTTGCCGATCGTAAATTGTACTATCACCTGGGCATGGCGCAAGTTATGCAGGCCTACACCATGATGACACTGGTGGATTATTTTGGACGGATTCCTTACTCGGAAGCGTTCGATCCAAATAACTTTAACCCCGGTCAGGATGATGAAGCCGATGTGTATGCTGAAGCCATGGCGTTACTGGATGATGCCATCGCCAACTTTAACCGCGATCTGGATGCTGATCCGGATAATAACTCGCTGGCTAAGCCAAAAAATGACATCTTTTATGGAGGCAATGGAGCACGGTGGCGCAGCCTGGCCAAAACCCTGAAGTTGCGTGCAAACCTGCAAACCCGGCTAGTCAATGCCAATGCAAAAGCAAACATTGAGGCATTGGTAACTGAGAACGACCTGGTGGACTTAGGTTCAAATGTTGAGGACTTCAATTTCCGCTACTCAACCACCAATGCCAACCCCGACAGTCGTCATCCTTATTTTACAGGCGACTACCTGAATGGTGCCGGCTACTATCAGAGCAATCACTTCATGGAAATGATGTACAACGGCAAGAGTGTGGTTGATCCGCGCATCCGTTATTATTTCTATCGTCAGGTTTCTGCAACAACAACCGATGTCAATGAACTTTTCTGCATCAACGTTTCACCTCCTGCTCATTATGCCGGTTACGTATTTTGCGCGGTTGGTGATGGTTACTGGGGCCGTGATTTCGGGGATTTCAGTGGTATTCCTCCGGATAACTTCAAGCGCACTGCCTTTGGTATCTACCCCGCAGGCGGAAAGTTTGATAACAGTTCGTTTTCTGCCGTTAACCAGGATATGGGGCTGAAAGGTGCGGGCATCCTTCCGATTATGAATTCAGCATTTACCGAGTTCATGAAAGCTGAAGCCGCATTGGTATTTGCTTCCGGAACAATCGGAAACCCCAGAACACTTCTGGAACAAGGTATCCGCAAGTCAATTGATAAAGTGAAAGCGGTGGGAGCACCCGATGCGGGTACGTCTCCTTTGATTCCCAGTGCAACAGTTATCAACAACTATGTAAATGCTGTACTGGCACAATATGATGCGGCTGCAAATGATAATGAGCGATTACAGGTCATCATAAAAGAGTACTGGATTGCGCTTTACGGTAACGGGGTGGATGCATTTAATACCTACCGCAGAACGGGAAAACCGAATGACATGCAACCTACACTGCAGCCTGCAGGAGGCAATCCGTACCGTTCGTTTACGTATCCCAGTGTATATGTAAACCGGAACAGTACGGCAACCCAGAAGCCGGATAATAAGGTGAAGGTTTTTTGGGATACGAATCCGGATAATTTTATTAAATAAAACGAAGTCAAGTTATGAAATACATAAAATATCTTACTGTAACGGCACTGCTTCTGGTTGCCAGCTTTGCATGTAAAGACGAGAGTAAGTTGCCTTACGATTATGAGAACCAGGAGTACGGAGCTTACGCTGCTATTATTGCTGTGCCATCAGGATCCTTCCTTGCCGAAGATGCCCCTGGATATCCCCTTGACCCTACAGTTTCCAGTTTTGTCATAACCCTGGAAGTGCGCGATGTCAAAAAAGGCGGGTTGCTTGAGGAAATGGAATTTACAGCAAAGTTTGTGGACAATAATGCACCCATTCTCACTCCTGCTGAAACTTCCGTTGCGGTTGTTCCTGCTTCAGCGTTCACCAAAGATCCGGATACAGGATATCCCCGGGCGACCATTACCATTCAGTCGTCCGCCATCCTTGCCGCACTCGGTTTGGCGGCAAACCAGGTATTTGGCGGTGATGTGTTTGAAATCAGGCACATTGTCAGGCTTACTGACGGTCGCGAATTCACCAACACCAACACCAGCGGTGTGGTAACTGGAGGTGCTTTCTTTAATGCGCCTATGTTCAGCAGTGTGCCGGTGCTTTGCCCCTCTGCCCTTGCCGGTAATTACAATGCCGTTACTAATTGGGTTGATTATTATGGTACTCCTGATGTAAATAATTACCCAGTAACGCTTACAACGGCATCAGGAATTGGTCAGTATAATCTACCAGACCTAAGTGGAGGTATGGAGCCCATTATATGGGGTAACCCGCCTGTAGCAGCCGTTTTTGTTGATGTGTGTGGTAAGGTTAGCCTTGTCTCTGCGCCATATGCTTATGGCTACTTGATTAATGGCCCGGCCAATACGTTTGGGAGCACGTCAAACGTAAACCCGGGAACAGGAGTGATAACCATTTTCTGGGAAAATGTGTACGCAGAATTTGGCAGAACCATCCTTACACCCATTTAATTGAAGCCGTAATACGAAAAGCCCTGGTGATTGCATCAGGGCTTTTTTTTTGATGAAATGCAAAGCCTTACGCAACTTTTTAAAAAATTTCTGATTATCGGATCCACTTCGTTTGGAGGGTATATGGCTTTAGTTGCCATGGTGCGCGAGCAGTTTGTGAGTAAGGATAAAGTGATTGATGATGAAGTAATTGCTGAAGGCATCACCATAGCTTCATTATTGCCCGGTCCGGTGGCTGTTAATGTTGTAGCCTATACGGCCTATACGCTTGGCGGTGTACGTGCGGCACTGATTTCGGTTGTTGCGGTGCTGATCCCATCGCTTGTGCTGGTTACGGCATTCGCAGCCTTGTATTTTTCAGTCGGTGAGTATATCGGGATTGAAGGTGTTTTGAAAGGCATTATGCCCGTTATTGTAGCATTGCTTCTTTCTGTTGCCGCAACCATGGGAATCAAAAGTGTTAGTGGCCGGCTGGATGGATTACTTCTCATTTTTGCTACCGTTGGTTTTATTTTACTGCCGCGCTATGAAATTGTGCTGGGTGTTTTTCTGATTTCCGGTTTTATGGGCATTCTGTTCAGGAAACCGGTAGTTTCGCCCATTGAAGAAGCAAAACCAGGAGGCGCGGCTCAATTGGTTATTGTTGCACTGCTGTTACTCGTGGCCTGCTTTTCCGTCCGTTATTTTTTTTATGATTATAAGATGGCACGATTGGTTACTGAGTTTGCTTCAATAAGCCTGTCACTTTTTGGAGGCGGGTATGTTATGGTGCCCATGCTGAAGGGTATCCTGGTAGAGCAAACCCAATGGTTTTCACTGGATGAGTTTATGGCTGGAATTTCTGTAGGCCAGATCACCCCCGGACCAATATTGATCAGTGCAGCTTTTTTCGGCTATAAGCTTAACGGGGTGATTGGCGCCATCCTGGCGACTGTCGCGATTTTTTTTCCATCATCCCTGGTAATGATTATTGTCTCAAAATTTTTTGTTCAGTTCAAATCAAACCCATGGGTTCAGGGAGCCCTGGCAGGCATTAAGCCGGCCATTGTTGGCCTCATTCTCGCAGCGGCCATCTCCATTTATTGGGATTATTGGTATACGACAAAGCCGGTTCTTACCCTGGGTATACTGATTATATCGTTTCTTTTATTTTTCCGATTTAAGATTAATCCTGCTATTGTTGTGGTAGCCTCCGGAGGGATTGGATATATAGCCTATTCTGTGTGAGTACATCAACGTCAAATTTATCCGCGATTCAATTTGTAGGAACTCAGCGTTCGGGTTCCAACCTGTTGCGTGTTATGTTAAACCAGTTGCCCGAAATTTCAGCGCCACATCCGCCCCACATACTCAAAACTTTTTTCCCGCTTATCCCGCGCTATGGGGACTTGAATGATGATGTGAATTTCCGCTCATTGGTAATTGATGTGTGCGAATGGGTGAACCGCAATCCGGTGCCCTGGCAGGGTATTTCGTTCGAGGCTGATCGGATAATGGCCGGTTGTACACAGCGAAACCTGGTGGAAATCTTCAGAAGAATTTATGAATTGAAGGCTATTGAGGAGGGCGCCACGTATTGGTGCTGCAAGAGCATGGAGAGTGTGTATCACATCAAGGAAATTGAGGAGGCGGGTGTGCATCCATACTACCTTTTCATTTATCGCGATGGCCGTGATGTAGCGCTGTCTTTTCTCAAGGCTATTGTAGGACCCAAGCATGTGTACCACCTTGGCAAAAAATGGAATCTTGAACAAGAACTTTCGCTGCGCGTAAAAGATATAGTTTCGCCTGGCCGGTTTATTGAGGTTAAGTATGAGGAGTTATTGGCTCACCCCCGGCTTGTTCTGAAAGGCATTTGCGAAAAACTGGGCGTCACGTATAATGAATCCATGATGGATTATTTTCATTCCGAAGAATCATTGAATACAGCCACTTCGGGTCAGATGTGGAAGAATGTGGCCAAGCCGATTTTGAGCAATAACCACCATAAGTATCTGAAGGAACTTTCAATGGAGCAGATCAGGATTTTTGAGGGGGTAGCGCACCCTATGCTGACGGCTCTCGGATATCCGCTGCTTACGGATATTTCACAGGTTAAGTTAACTGAAGCGGACATTGCACAGTTTGAACAGGAAAATGCCAAAGGTGTTGCCGATGCATTGAGTAAGGCTGATCCGCTGGATAGGTTAAAGCGAGAACCCCAGGAGAGTTTATTGCGGCAAATTGAAAACAGGGTATTGCAATGAGCACCTGCAAATATCTATTTGTTCTTGCTGTTTGTGCAAGTGCCTGCCAGTCGGCATGGCACTCCGATCCGGAAGTTACATTTTATAACAGCAACGTACTTTTGCCACATCTTGAATTTACAACCCCCGATAGTACAGTAGTACGAATTGAATATTGGCCTGTTGATCGTCCATCGGCCCGGCAGCGAACAAAGCCGAGTCATGGCCGTAACCATGCCATTACGCTCTTCAATGTTAAACCAAACAGGCACTATGCCTACACGATTGTTCATAACAACCGGTCGTCAAAGGAGTTTTTTTTTCAAACCGATTCTGTTCCGGCTCATGTGCTCCACATTCGAAAAGAGAGGATTGATACTACCGTGTTTGATGGGTTTATCCTTCTGCGCAGGTTTTTTAAGCACGGAGCCGATGTGTTGATAGATCGGGAGGGAGATATCGTGTGGTATCACTCCTATGACACAGCCGTACGAAGAGCATTTACCTGGACGAGCCAAAACACCATTTTGTCAATCTATGATTCTGCACGGATTATGGAGACTGACCTGATGGGGAATGTAATCCTTGACCTTGATCTTGAGCAATTGGGTTTGCCATACAAAGTGCATCATGAAATATTTTACGATCCGGCAGGAAATATCGTAACTATTACCCACGACTCAGCCCGTTATGACTTACGAAAATTTGGCGGTACTAAAAATCAGTACCTCACAGCGGATGGTATATTGGTGCTGTCAAAAGAAGGCAAGGTGGTCTGGATATGGAATCTTCTGCAAGCGGAAGACCCAACCCGTTTTACCGGAGCTATTAACCTTAAAGAAAATTGGGGACATGCCAATTCTATTGTGCTTGATGGCCATCGTAATTACCTGATTTCTTTCCGGGATTTTAATCAGGTTTGGAAAGTGGATGGTAAACAAGGGGATGTACTGTGGAAATTAGGGGCCGGGGGAAACATCGTACCCGAGGATCCTTCGGATTATTTTATCCGGCAGCATAGCATTCACTTCAATCCACGAAATGAACTGATGATGTTTGATAATGGCGATTCAAAAATTCGCCCCAATTCAAGAGTTATGGCGTATGAAATTGATGAGTCAGCAAAAAAAGCAACAACGATGATTCGTGTTGAACTTCCACGATCCCTGTCATCTTACCGGATGGGCAGTGCTGAAATGCTCAGCGATGACAAATTTCTGGTGTGCACAACTCGCAAGGATGCAATTATTACGGTTGTTAACCGTGAGGGGCAGATCTTGTGGAAAGTAGCAACAGACCATGCGTCTTATAGGGCCTATTTAATAAAGGATCCGTTTAAGAATTTTATTGAATAACCTACTCACTTCGCAGCGACTTCACCGGATTGGAGACTGCCGCCTTAATAGACTGATAACTTACAGTTATCCAGGCGATTGTTACAGCAATAACTCCTGCCAGGAGAAATGTTTCAGCTCCAAGGCTTATCCGGTAGGCGAAACCGTTCAGCCAGTTATTCATCACGTACCAGGAAATTGGAACCGCAATCAGAAAAGCAATTACAATCAGTTTGGTAAAATCTTTTGACAACAACAAAACCACGCTCCCCACGGAAGCTCCCAATACCTTTCGTATCCCGATCTCCTTTGTTCGCAGGCTGGTGGTGTAAGCGGCTAATCCAAACAAGCCAACACACGCAATGCAAATGGCCAGTGCAGAAAACGTTCCGAACAGGGTACCTGCCCGTTGTTCGGCTTCATAGTTGGCCGCCAGGTTCTGATCCAGAAAGGAGAACTTCAGGGGCTGATCGGGTACCAGTTCTTTCCATATACCTTCGATCTTTCCGATTGCCGACTGCACTGACTGGCCCTTAATACGGATATAGGCAACTCCAATAGCAGGCCCAAACGTTTCGGCACTCTGAATACTGAGCGGTGTAATCGGGTCACGAAGTGATTGAAAATTAAAATCCTTAATAACACCAATAATGGTAAACGAAATAGTAAAGGTGCCATCGGGTCTTCGCTGTACCTGATTGAGCTTTTGACCCACGGGGTCAATGAGTCCAAGTGTCCTAACGGCTGTTTCATTGAGAATTATCGATAATGAATCAGTGGTTTCTCTTGAGTATCCTTTTCCGGCTACAAATTCGAAACCGATGGTTTGAGCCAACTCATCATCAATTACCATACTTTTAGTGGTAAGAATTTCGGATGAGCCCTCAGCCTGGTACTGTGCTCCGAAGAAGTCGCCCTGCCTTCCAAGTATGTCAAAAGCCTTAATTGAACGAATTTCCTACCTAGTGCACGGGGCTGTGTGTTCGAAAAGGGAAATAATCGGTCGGTTTCGGACGGTAGGAGAACAGATCAATTGGCAAGCATCTGCAACAGGGTGGTTAGCCGGTTCTTGAGGTTTCTCCTGTCAACGATAAAGTCAAGAAAGCCATGATCGAGAACGAATTCGGCACTCTGAAAACCTTTTGGCAGGTCTTTGCCGATCGTTTCGCGGATCACACGAGGTCCGGCAAAGCCGATCAACGCACCGGGCTCTGCAATATTAAAGTCACCCAACATTGCATACGAGGCTGTAACACCACCGGTGGTGGGATCGGTCATCAGCGAAATGTAGGGGATCTTTGCCTCGTTTAATTGGGCAATTTTAGCCGATGTTTTGGCCATTTGCATGAGCGATAAACCGGCCTCCATCATGCGTGCACCTCCTGATCGGGAAATCATCAGGTAGGGTATCTTATGCTGAAGGGAATAATCCATGGCCCGTGCAATCTTTTCGCCCACCACTGATCCCATCGATCCGCCTATGAAACTGAAATCCATACAGCCAATAACAAGGTCGAGCCCATTTATTTTGCCATGCGCAGTGCGAACAGCATCCTTCAAATCTGTTTTTTCCTGGGTTTCTTTAATGCGTTTGGGGTAAGGTTTTGTGTCTTTGAATTTCAGCGGGTCGGCTGATTCCATGTTAGCATCCAATTCAGTGAACTCATTATTATCGAAGAGGATTTCAAAGTATTCCTTCGATCCGATGCGTACATGGTAATCTTCTTCCGGAACAACATAGGCGTTGTTCTTCAATTCGCGGGTATGGATGATTTTTCCGCCTGGCGATTTAAACCAAAGTCCGTCCGGCACTTCACGTTTTGCCTCGGTAGGAGTAAGAATGCCTTTATCAGTACGGTTAAACCACGACATAGCGACATGTTAAAGTACGAAGATGCAGAAGAGAGTAAACTCCGTTCATAATCGGGTCAGGCCAGATCAATACTTTTGTCTAAATAAACATCCTGGATGGCATTAAGTATTTCGACACCCTCCTTCATCGGACGTTGAAATGCCTTTCTTCCCGAAATTAGTCCCATGCCGCCTGCCCGCTTGTTGATAACTGCAGTGCGCACTGCATCGGCCAAATCGCTGGTTCCTTTCGATTCACCCCCTGAGTTGATTAATCCTGCGCGGCCCATGTAACAGTTTGCCACCTGGTACCGGCACAGATCAATCGGATGGTCGGAGGTCAGTTGTGAGTAGATTCGTTCATCCAGTTTTCCATAGCTGCTGCCACCGGTATTCAGTGCTTTGTAGCCCCCGTTATTTTCGGCAAGTTTTTGCTTGATGATATCGGCCTGGATGGTTACACCAAGGTGGTTTGCTTGTCCGGTCAGGTCAGCCGATACATGATAATCTTTTCCGTCTTTCTTAAACGCGTTGTTACGAATGTAGCACCAAAGAATGGTGGCCATGCCCAGTTCATGGGCCCGCTCAAAAGCGGCCGCTACTTCCTGAATCTGGCGGGTTGAGTTATCAGATCCGAAATAGATGGTGGCACCAACGGCTACAGCACCCAGGTTCCATGCCTCTTCTACCGAGCCAAACATAATCTGATCAAACTTGTTGGGGTAGGTAAGCAGTTCGTTGTGGTTGATCTTAACAATGAACGGAATGCGGTGTGCATATTTTCTAGACATCAGCGCGAGTACCCCATACGTAGTGGCTACGGCATTGCAGCCACCCTCGATGGCCAGCTTAACGATATTTTCAGGATCGAAGTAGATGGGGTTCTTTGCAAACGATGCACCGGCACTATGTTCAATACCCTGGTCGATGGGAAGGATGGAGACATACCCAGTTCCTCCCAGCCGGCCCGTGGCAAACACCGATTGCAGGCTGCGCAGGGTTTGCGGATTCCGGTTTGATTGCACAAAGACCCGCTCTACGAAATCGGGTCCGGGTGCGTGGATCTGATTGGTTGAAATGGTTTTGCTTTTGTGACCAAGAAGGTACTTGGCATCTTTTCCCAGAATCTTCGAAATGTTGGTTTTTGCCATAGATTTCAAATGTAGGGCAACAAAGTTATCAATAATTTTATAGGAAGCTAACCCTCAGTTAAAGCCCCATAACCAATGAAAAAGCCACTTTTTTGAAGTGGCTCTGCATAAAATTCAGGCTTCGGTTAAACCTTTTCCTTAATCCTGGCCGATTTGCCCTGCCGGCCTTTCATGTAGTAGAGCTTAGCCCTGCGTACGCTGCCTTCTTTCACCACTTCAATCTTATCAATACTGGGTGAGGTTAGTGGGAAAATGCGCTCAACGCCCACCCCGTTTGAAACCTTCCGAACTGTAAATGTCTCACCATTTGTGCCGTAGCCCCTTCGTTGAATCACTACCCCCTGAAACTGCTGAACGCGTTCTTTGTTTCCTTCCTTGATTTTCACATGAACATTAATGGTATCGCCTGCCTTGAATTTGGGCATTTTCTCCCGCACTGAGGCAAATTCCTGTTCCACAACTTTGATTAAATCGGCCATAAAAGCGTGTTTTTCTAAAATGGACTGCAAATATAGGAAATAGGGGTCAGTTGGCAAGTAAGGCTTAAAAAAGCCCTCAAATCAATTTAGCCTTCACCAGGGCTCATGCCGGGCCTCCTTTTGCGGGTTCGGATCAGGGCCTGTTCGTGTTTCCACTCTTCGATTTTAGAATGATCGCCAGAAAGCAGGATTTCCGGCACTTTCCAACCTTGGTATTCGGCTGGCCGGGTGTAAACAGGGGGGGCCACAAGCCCATCCTGAAAGGAGTCGCTGAGTGCCGAGGTTTCATCATTCAAAACTCCAGGTAACAGCCGGACTACGGCATCGGTAAGTACGGCCGCAGCCAGTTCACCACCAGAGAGTACATAATCGCCAATGCTGATTTCGCGGGTGATGAGGTATTGGCGCACACGTTCGTCCACGCCTTTGTAATGGCCGCAAAGAATAATCAGGTTTGCCTTTAAACTCAGTTCATTGGCTATGGATTGAGTCAGCAATTCGCCATCCGGACTCATGTAGATGACCTCATCGTATTGACGTTTTGATTTCAACTCGGTAATGCACCGGTGGATTGGCTCAATCATCAGCACCATTCCGGCACTGCCGCCAAATGCGTAGTCGTCAACCGACTTGTGTTTGTCGGTAGCGTATTCACGTAAGTCGATAAGTTCTATGGTAGCCAATCCTTTTTTTTGTGCCCGTTTCAAGATGGAGTCATTGAACGGACTTTCCAGCAGGCGGGGCAGGCAGGTGATGATGGAAACGTGCATAGATCAAATATCCAAAAATCCCTCTGGAAGGTTAACCGAGACTTTCTTTTTCGATTTGTTAATTCCGGCTATGAAGGGCCCATTGACTGGAATCAGTACTTCTTTCTGATGGCATTTTACTACGATAAAACGGTTTTGCCCCGTTTTCTCCATACGCTGTATAATACCGATTAGTCCCGTAAGTTCATCCTCCACTTCAAAACCCACCACTTCATCGTCATAGAATTGGCCGCGTTGAAGTTTGGGGCGTTCAGACTTCGGCAGGTAGAGAGACATTTTTTGAAGGTTGCGGGCCTCATCGGCATTACCCACATCTTCAAATTTGATGTATGCTTTACCACCCTTTAGCGATACATGATTGATAAAGTAGGGAACTGGATGGTTATTTATCAAAACATAAAGCGAGCGGAGGTTATTCCAGTTGACTGCAGAATCCGGATCAATGGATACCGTTACTTCACCCTTCAGTCCGTGGGGCTTCATGATGAAACCAATTTTGTAGTAATCCTTCGCACTCATAGATGGCGGATAATGAAAATGCCAGCAATCTGGGCTGGCATTTTGGTTCTGTTGATGAGCAGAGGTTATCCTTGCGCTTCAGCCGGAGCTTCAGAAGCGGTGCCTTCACTTTCGGTTGGGGCTGCCTCAGTTGCGGCCGCAGCGGCTTCTGCCTTTTTGCGAATAGCCTCAGCTCGTGCTTCCCTGATCTTTGATTCAGCCTCTTTACGTTCCTGAGCCTGAGCTTTCCTGGTATCTATTACCCGGTCACGTTTAGCCTGAATTTTTGCATCCTTTTCCTTCTTCCAATCGGCCAATTTGCGATCGGCTTCTTCCTGTGAAAAAGCACCCTTGATAACCCCGATTTGAAGATGCTTCCGTAACATAACTCCCCGGTAGGATAGCATTGCTTTTACGGTTTCAGAGGGTTGTGCACCATTCATCAGCCATTTAAATGCCTTTTCATCATCCAGTTCAATGCTTGCCGGTACGGTTAACGGGTTGTACGTACCGATTTTTTCAATAAAGCGACCATCGCGTGGTGCCCTGGCGTCTGCAATGACTACATCGTAGCGGGCCAGTTTTTTGCGGCCTCTGCGGGCCAATCTGATCTTAACTGCCATTTTTAATTGATTTTAGGATCTCGTCCTGATTTTAAAGGTTGCAAATATAGGCCTTTTTTGATTTTTGACAATTACTGGTTAAGAGAAGGAACCAAGCCTGTACTAAATATTTGCTTACGCGAGTATTCAATTTTTATATACTAAGTTGGTTCAATACATTTGGTACCCTATCCAAACAGACCCATGGACAAGTACTCCTACATCTCCAATGCTGATGTTGGCTACCTCGACCAACTCTATCAAAACTACAAGAAAGACCCGGCATCCGTTGATGCCACCTGGCAAAAGTTTTTTGAGGGCTATGAATTTTCTGTTCAACGATACGGAGAAAATGGTGGCACTGTTGCGGGAGCCGATTCTCAATCGATAAAGGAGACACAAGTTCGAAACCTGATTTTCGCCTACCGTTCATTTGCTCACCTGGCATCCAAAACCAATCCGGTGCGTGAACGAAGGAATCATAACGTGCATTTTGATTTGAAGTTCTTTGGGCTTTCCGATGCCGACCTTGATGCTGAATTTGATGTGGCGTCTGAAATCGGGATGAAGCGCTCTACGCTGCGCAACATCGTTGAGAAACTAAAAGCGGTTTACCTGGGTCCGATTGGGTTCGAATATAACTACATCCGAAATGACGACATCCGTCAATGGTTTTTCAATAAGTGTGAGAACGAGTATTACCATCACAACCCTGACCTGGAGGAAAAGAAAAGAATTTTAGCAAAATTGAATGAGGCGGTAGTTTTTGAAAACTTCCTTCATACAAAGTTTTTAGGCCAGAAGCGGTTCTCGCTTGAAGGGGGAGAAAATACAATTCCTGGTATGCAAGCGATTATCAACAAAGCTGCAGAATTGGATGTGAAGGAAGTAGTGATAGGCATGGCTCACCGGGGGCGCCTCAATGTATTGGCCAACATTTTGGGCAAAACTTACGAGCAGATCTTCACTGAGTTTGAAGGGCAGGTAAACCCCGATGCCACGATGGGCGATGGGGATGTAAAATATCACCTCGGTTATGCCAGTCGGATCGACACACCTTCCGGAAAGAAAATTTACGTCAAGCTAACACCCAATCCGTCACACCTCGAGGCGGTTGATCCGCTGGTGGTAGGATATACGCGCGGCCAAATTGATGATGAATACCATAATGACCTGACGAAAGCCATGGCCATTCTTATTCATGGCGATGCGGCCGTAGCCGGTCAGGGTCTTGTATATGAGGTTGTTCAAATGTCGGGGTTGCCGGGGTATACAACAGGCGGCACTATTCACTTCGTCATTAACAACCAGGTGGGTTTTACTACCGACTATGATGATGCACGCACCGCAATCTATTGCACAGATGTAGCAAAAATTATCGATGCCCCGGTGTTGCATGTAAATGGCGATGATGCGGAGGCTGTGACGTTTGCATCCAATCTGGCTGTTGAATACCGGCAAAAGTTCGGTAAGGATATTTTCATCGACATGCTTTGTTATCGAAGGCATGGACACAACGAAAGCGATGAGCCAAAATTCACACAACCCAGACTCTACAGTTTAATTGCCAAGCACCCGAATCCACGTGAAGTGTACGTAAAAAAACTGGCATCCAGTGGTGTGGATGCAGCACTGGCCGATGAGATGGATAAGAATTTCCGTAATCAATTGCAGGATCGGTTAAATGAGGTAAAGCAAAAATCATTGCCTTATAAGTTCCAGGAGCGTGAGGAGGAGTGGCAGACATTGCGAAAAGCTACTGCAGAGGATTTCGATAAATCACCGGATACTGCCGTATCACAATCAGTAATCGACAAAGTGGGCAAGGCCCTAACTTCCATACCTGAAGGATTTAAGCCCATCAAACAAATTGAAAAACTACTGAAAGACCGGAAGGATGCATTCTTTGAATCGAAAGCGCTTGGCTGGGCCGAAGCTGAGTTGCTGGCGTTCGGCTCTTTGCTCAGCGAAAAATACATTGTGCGCATGTCCGGCCAGGATGTGAAGCGCGGCACCTTTTCGCACCGCCACGCCTACTTCTGGGATGTGAACACAAACGAGTCCTACAGCGGGTTGAATCACATCTGTGCCGACCAGGCAAAACTTCATATGTATAATTCCCTGTTGTCGGAGTTTGGCGTGATGGGATTTGAGTATGGGTATGCCCTGGCAACACCCCACGCTTTGGTTATTTGGGAGGCTCAGTTCGGTGACTTCGTTAACGGGGCGCAGGTAATCATTGACCAGTTTATTACCAGTGCCGAATCAAAATGGCAGCGGCAAAATGGATTGGTGTTGTTGCTGCCGCATGGCTATGAGGGCCAGGGCCCTGAGCATAGCAGTGCCCGGCCTGAGCGTTTCCTGCAACAGGCCTCTGAATTGAATATGATCGTGGCGAATATGACTACGGCCGCCAATTATTTCCACCTGCTGAGAAGACAGATGAAATGGGAGTTCCGGAAACCCTGTATCGTGTTCTCACCCAAATCCCTGTTGCGCCATCCGGGAGTTGTTTCTCCACTAAAGGATTTTACGTCAGGCCGGTTTACCGAGGTAATTGACGATCCGAATGCGGTGGCAAAGGATGTGAAACGCGTGGTACTATGTACCGGTAAGCTGTTCTTCGAACTGCAGGAGGCGCAACAGAAAAAGAAGGCGAAGGACACGGCTATTGTCCGGCTGGAACAGTTGTATCCATTTCCGAAAGCGCAATTGCAGAATGTACTCAAAAAATATAAGAACGTAGAGATGATCTGGGCGCAGGAAGAACCCTATAACATGGGCTACTGGGCATACATCCATCGGTTTATGCCGGATGAAAAGTGGAAAGTGGTGGCCCGGAAGTCAAGCGCATCGCCTGCTACCGGATACTCAAAAGTGCATAAGGCTGAGCAAGAAAAGATCATAAACCTGGCTTTTGAAATTTAATTGTTAATCCAATAAGTATAAACCCCTATTCCGCTATGGCTATTCAGGTAAAAGTGCCCACCGTAGGAGAGTCCATCACCGAAGTAACCGTTGCCAACTGGACTAAGAAAGATGGTGACACCGTGCAAATGGATGAGGTAATTGCCGAGCTCGAATCAGACAAGGCAACCTTTGAATTGACCGCTCCGGCTACCGGTGTATTGCGCATCAAAAAACAACAGGGCGATACCGTACCCATCGGTGAGTTGATCTGTGAGATCGAAGAATCAGCAGGAGGTGGGGCATCCAAGTCAAAAGAAGAAAGCAAAGCGGCTTCCCCTGAAACAAAAGCGAGCGCCCCCAAAGCAACCGGTGCAGTAAAAGAAATGAAAGTACCGGCCGTGGGTGAGTCAATTACGGAGGTCACCATTTCAACCTGGTTAAAGAAGGATGGTGATTTTGTTAGCCTCGATGAAGTGATTGCTGAGGTAGAATCGGATAAAGCCACGTTTGAACTTCCGGCCGAAGCAAATGGCATTTTGCGCATTGTGGCAAAAGAAAAGGAGACCCTGCCAATTGGCGGGCTGATATGCAGAATTGAGGTAATGGAAGGCACTTCTGTCTCATCTCCTGCTGTAACGCCAATGCCTCCGGCCCAACCTGCGGGCGATAAATCGTATGCAGCAGGTCACCCTTCACCGGCTGCCGGAAAAATACTGGATGAAAAAGGAATTTCGCCAGGGCAAGTGCAGGGTTCGGGTGTTGGAGGGAGAATTACCAAAGAGGACGCTGTGAAAGCGCAGCCCGGCTCAAAACAGGAGGCAGGCAAACAAACCGTTTCCGGTCCTCCGGTTATCGGTGGAGGAGCAACACGAAACCAACGCAGGGAAAAGATGACTTCGCTGCGTAAGACAATTGCCAGACGCCTTGTTGCTGTAAAGAATGAAACGGCCATGCTTACCACGTTTAACGAAGTAGACATGAAGCCGATCATGGACATGCGTGCGAAGTATAAGGATAAGTTCAAAGAGAAATATGGAGTTGGGTTGGGTTTTATGTCATTCTTTACCAAGGCCGTGTGCCAGGCACTGAAAGAATGGCCGGCAGTAAATGCACAGATTGATGGGGATGAAATTGTTTATCATGACTATTGCGATATCTCCATTGCCGTTTCCACACCCCGCGGTTTAGTAGTGCCGGTCATCCGAAATGCCGAATCGCTCACGTTTGATCAGATCGAAGCAGAAATTGCCCGGCTGGCTGCACGCGGCCGTGACGGAAAACTTTCGATTGAAGAAATGACCGGTGGAACCTTTTCGATCACCAACGGTGGCGTATTCGGGTCCATGCTCTCCACGCCCATCATTAATCCGCCTCAGTCGGCTATTTTGGGGATGCATAACATCGTAGAGCGCCCGGTGGTAAAGAACGGACAAATTGTGGTGACACCCGTAATGTATGTGGCCATGTCGTACGATCACCGGATTATTGATGGGCGCGAGTCGGTGAGCTTCCTGGTGCGTGTGAAAGAGATGCTGGAAGATCCGGGAAGGCTGATATTAGGTGTGTAACCCAATGAGCTAACAAAAATTTTTCTGGTTATGGATTATCAAGTCATTGTTATTGGCTCCGGTCCGGGAGGTTATGTTGCGGCAATCCGCTGCGCGCAACTGGGATTTAAAACGGCAATTGTTGAGAAGTATCCCACCCTGGGCGGAACCTGCCTCAATGTAGGATGCATTCCATCAAAAGCATTGCTGGATTCCTCCGAGCATTTTCATAATGCCGGGCATACGTTTGCCGAGCATGGAATCGAGATACCGAAACCCAAGGCTAACCTTACCCAGATGATCAGCCGAAAAGCTGGTGTTGTTAAGGCGAATGTGGACGGCATTGCTTTTCTGATGAAGAAAAATAAGATTGATGTACATACCGGGGTTGGGTCGTTTGTTGATAAGAACACGATTACAGTTACCGCAGCAGATGGTAAGGAAAAAAAAATCACCTCCGAAAAAATCATCATTGCCACCGGCTCAAAGCCCACTCCGCTTCCCTTTGCTCCTTTTGATAAGAAGAGGATAATCTCCAGCACAGAAGCCCTTGAGCTGAAAGAAATTCCCAAACACCTGATTGTGATCGGGGGAGGTGTTATTGGCATGGAGCTGGGTTCCGTGTATGCACGCATCGGTTCGAAAGTTACGGTGGTTGAGTTTCTGGATAACCTTATCCCTACCATGGATGGATCACTCGGAAAGGAATTGCAGAAGGTTGCAAAAAAGCTGGGTATGGAAGTTTTTCTTGGTCATAAGGTGACAGCCCTTGAAAATAAAGGGAAGGAAGTTGTATTGAAGGCCGAGGATAAAAGCGGAAAGCAAATCGAATTGAAAGGAGACTATTGCCTGGTCAGCATCGGGCGCAGGCCCTATACCGAAGGGCTGGGCTTGGAGAAAGTAGGGATTGAAACCGTGAAAGGACAGATACCCGTTGATGACCACCTGAAAACAAAGGTTGATACCATTTATGCCATTGGCGATGTGGTGCGGGGCGCCATGCTGGCGCACAAAGCAGAAGAGGAAGGAGTACTGGTTGCTGAACAACTGGCCGGACAAAAGCCGCACATAAACTATAACCTGATACCGGGTGTAGTTTATACCTGGCCTGAAGTGGCCAGCGTGGGGCAGACCGAGGAACAATTAAAGCAGACTGGCAGGGCTTATAAAGTGGGCAATTTTCCTTACAAAGCCCTGGGTCGGGCGCGCGCTTCCATGGATACAGACGGTTTTGTAAAAATTTTAGCCGATAAGCAAACAGACGAAATTTTAGGGGTACACATCATTGGCGCCCGGGCTGCCGATATGATCGCGGCCGGTGTGGTGGCTATGGAGTACCGCGCTTCAGCCGAGGACATTTCCCGCATGTCGCATGCCCATCCTACTTATATGGAAGCCGTGAAAGAAGCATGTCTGGCCGCAACAGCCAACCGACCGATTCACCTGTAGGTAATTGCCGGCATACCTCTTGAATTCCGCCTGTATTGAACCCAGGAGCGAATCGTTAGCAGGATAACTACCGGTATAAGGGAGTAGTGAAGTTTTTGCGGCAACCATGCCCAGGTTGCTAGCAGCACGCCATTCAAGCTGATTGTTAGTAAGAAATAATTTTTAAGCCAGAGACGGTGTTTCAGCAAGGCAAATGCAACAAGCAAATGGGTAGGAAGTGCCCAGATGACATTTAAATTATTGGATGCAGCACGATGATCGGTTGCTGTCCACAGGATAAACAACAACAAGCCTATGGCACCCGTTATGCCGAACAGAAGTACATCAAGCCACGTGGAAATTTTTTTTCGTTTGCTGTCGTACAGCGACAGGGCAATCCCTGCAAGGGCAAAAAATGAGAAGACGTTGAGCGGTACAAATAGTCCGTTGTTAAAATTTTCCGGCTGTGATTCATAGATCATATTTTTATTCTTCACCAACGGAAGGCCACTGAGGGAGGCATGATCAAACCCGGCTTCCACATAATCGGGCAGAAACATGTGTTCATGCGGTGAAGCCTGTTTGTCCATTGGTAAACCCAGGCAAATATCAATGCCCAGATCGCCCCAGGGTTGCCACTGGAGGTACAGATCGGTTAATTCCCGGAAAGAGCGGAACTGGGTAATGTACGATCCGTCAAACACCACGGAGTCGCCAAAAACCTTCGTAACAATTTCCGGTAGCTTGGTGGCGCAGTTGTCGTAGAAGTAGTCGTACAAATAACTTTGATTTTCCGGCCGGGCATTCCATTGCAGGTAATCAAATAGCCGCTGTTTTTGTGCCTGCGAAAGGTTAAGCACCTGTTCGTGCACATACCGGTTGTAATGGATGTAGAAATACTCAAATCGTTTGTAATCCTGAACGGCCAGTTTGTACAGGTTGTGTCCGCGCGCAAAATTCAGGTAGAAGTTGGGTTGGTTGAAATCAAAAACACCATAATTGAATGCCAGATCAAATCCATTAACCGGATCATTCACCCGGAAGGCGCTGTGGCCGAAGGCCGAGTATAATTCATTTTGGCCGGGGCCGCAGGTGATGACCGAAATTTCTGCTTCATCTGAGAGTGCCAGTTGTGCCAAAGCCGGTATAGCCCCAAGGAATAGCCATGCAAAAATCAGTCGCTGTTTCATGTTGTCTGGCAGTAATCCCGAAAGATAAAAACAAAACTCCCTCTCACCATTAATTTTAAATTATCTTACCGGCATGATGAAAGGCAGAGTTTCCGATGCGCTGAACATTATGGGAAAATTGTCGGTCAGGAAAAGCCGCAATGCAATACAGGTCCTTTCTTCCTATTATACCTCGCGCCTCTCAGGGAGGCCCGGCATAACGGGACTGCCGATAAGCATTTCCATTGAGCCTACTACCAGTTGTAACCTTCGATGCCCGGAATGCCCCAGTGGCTTGCGTTCGTTCACCAGGCCAACCGGAATGTTGCAGGAAAAAGTTTTCCAAAGTGCCATCGATCAGCTTGCGCCCACCTTGCCGTATCTTATTTTTTACTTTCAGGGCGAACCGTATCTAAATCCGCATTTTCTGGATATGGTGCGTTACGCCAGCAACAAAAGCATTTACACGGCTACTTCAACCAATGCGCATTATCTTAACGATGAATCTGCCAGACTTACGGTGGAGTCGGGTCTCGATCGCCTGATCATCTCCATCGATGGTACAACGCAGGAAACTTACAATGCATACCGGGTTGGAGGATCGCTGGATAAGGTGATTGAGGGAACCCGGAACATACTAGGGTGGAGAAAGAAATTAAAGTCAAAAGCCCCGCATGTTATTTTTCAGTTTTTGGTGGTGGGGCCAAACGAACATCAGGTTCCGGATGTGTACCGGCTGGCAAAGCAATTGAAGGTTGATCAGGTGTTGCTCAAAACTGCCCAGATTTATGATTACCAAAATGGGTCAGAACTGATCCCAAGGCAAGGCAAGTATTCGCGCTATAAACAAAACGGCAACGGAAAATACGTTATAAAGAACACGCTCGATAATCATTGCTGGAAAATGTGGCACAGTTGTGTTATCACATGGGATGGCAAAGTGGTGCCCTGCTGCTTCGATAAAGACGCACACTTTGTGCTAGGGGATTTAGCCAAAAATTCGTTTGAAGAAATCTGGTTTAGTGAACGGTACAATCAATTCCGGGCATCCCTGCTTAAGTCCCGAAAGGAAATCGAAATCTGTAAAAACTGTACGGAAGGCACGAACGTGTGGGCCTAGAGAAAATTCTCGCGGCTTCGTACCTGGTTGGCAATCCTGTCAATATCAAGAGTGCTGCACTTTCCGCAGCCCGAAGCACACGATTTAGCCGTAAATGCTGTATACACCATTCGCCCCAGGTAAACTACAGCGGCAGCAAAAAGCAACAGGATAAGTAATGACTGGATCATGCCCAAAGGTAGCGGAAAATCAGAAACTTGTAAACCCAGAGCGATATGTCCGCTGGCGGACAAAATAGGGCGGTTTCGAACGGGCATCGCTATTTATGTTTTTAATTCAGACCGAATTGACCGCCTCTTACTTGGCACTTTGTTTGGCTGGTGCACAAGGATTAAAAATCTTTTATGTTCAGAAATTATCTTAAAACGGCCTTTCGAAACCTGTGGCGCGAGAAGGGCAGCACCCTGATCAACATCTCGGGGCTTACCTTAGGCATCAGCAGCTCACTCATCTTGTTCCTGATTATCCGCCATGCTTCCAGTTTTGATGCATTTCATTCCAAACGCGACCGAATCTACCGGATCGTTACCCAAACCCGCGGTAACAATGGTTACAACCATACACCCGGAGTACCGTCCGTGTTACCTGAAGCATTCCGTACCGATTTTCCGGAAGCTGAAGAAGTGACCTTTCTTTCCTACCGGGCCGGCAGTATGATTTCAGTGCCCCAACCCAATGGTGAGTCTAAAAAATTCGATGAACCAAAGGGTGTGGTATTTGCGCAACCTAATTTCTTCAAAATTTTTGAACGTGAAATGCTGGTAGGCGATGCCGGGAAGGGACTTGATGAGCCGAATGAAGTTATTATTTCAAAAAAGGCGGCACTTAAATATTTCGGTAAAGACGATGCGGTTGGCGAAGTGCTGAAATTTGATAGCCGGGAGTATCGGGTTACAGCCATCATGGAGGATTACCCCAACAACACTGATTTTCCGTTTGACGTGATGCTTTCGGCTGCCACCATCAAAAAGGAGACCGATGAAAAAGGATGGAACAGCATTTGGAGCGATGAGCAATGCTACATCCTGGTAAAGGAGGGTGAAGCAGCCGCTGCCATTGAGGCACGAATGCCCGACTTTGTTAAGAAATATTTGGGGGACAACAATACCAATTTTTTACGTGTACACGCATTACAACCGCTTTCTGACATTCACTTTGACGACCGGTACAGCAATTACAACTATAACACCATACCCAAACCTGTTTTACTGGCGCTCGGAATAATTGCTCTTTTTCTTGTCATTACCGCGTGCATCAATTTCATCAATCTTACCACAGCCGAAGCCATTAAGCGGTCGAGAGAGGTCGGTATCCGGAAAGCACTTGGCGGAACCCGGTGGCAATTGATTGTGCAGTTCCTTGGAGAGACAAGTTTGGTAACCTTTGTTTCGGTTGTGATTTCCCTTGCGTGTGCTCAGCTTGCGTTAAGTTTCCTGAATCCATTTCTTGAACTGAACCTTTCGATAGACCTGAAACAGGATGCTTTGCTTTGGATTTTTTTAGGATCTATACTGGTTGTTGTTTCTTTCCTATCGGGGTTATATCCTTCTTTTGTTGTTTCAGGTTTCAGGCCGGCATTGGCCATGAAGAATCTCATTAGCAACAGGAATTCATCGGGATATTCCTTGCGCAGAGGCCTCGTTATTGCACAATTTTTCATTTCTCAATTCTTCATTATCGGCACCATTGTGCTGCTGCGGCAGATGGACTATTTTCAGTCAAAAGATCTTGGATTTCGAAAAGAGGCCATTATTTCAATTCCTGTTCCGGAGCAGGAATCACCGGTAGGTATTGATGGCGCCAGCAAGATGCGAGCGCTTAAACAGGAATTGCTTACCCTTGCCGGTATTGAGCAGGCAAGCCTGAACAGTGCCCCGCCTGCCTCGGGTAAGGTTTCCGGTACCGGCTTTACCATTCAGGGTAGTGAGGAAGAGTTTGTAACGCAGGTGAAACAGGTTGACGGTGATTATTTTGATTTGTTTGGACTCACCATTCTGGCGGGAGAAAAATTGACCGATGGAGATACGGCCACAGGATTTGTGGTGAATGAAAAGCTTGTAAAAATGATTGGCTTTAACGACCCCGCGGAAGTGATAGGCAAGGAAATCAACATGTGGGGGCGCAAACGTTCTGTTGTTGGTGTGGTGAATGATTTTCACACCATGTCGTTGGCAGAGCCCATTGAACCGGTAATCCTGCTTAACCGGGTCAGGGGGTATGAAACTCTTTCGCTCAGAATCAGCACGGCCAACTTGCAGGGAGTTATCAGCCAGGTTCAGTCAAAGTGGGAAACTGCCTATCCTGAACATATTTTCAGCTACGAATTTCTGGATGAGCAAATCCGGGAGTTTTATGACAGCCAGCGAAGGATGTCGGTATTGCTGACAATCTTCACCTCGATGGCCATCTTTATCGGCTGCCTTGGCTTGCTGGGCCTGGTAACGTTTATGGCCAGCCAGAAAACGAAAGAGATTGGCGTGCGAAAGGTACTGGGCGCATCGGTGGAGAGCATTCTTATCAGGTTCTCCAAAGAGTTTGCCGTATTGGTGCTGGTGGGCTTTTTGTTGGCTGCCCCGCTTAGTTGGTGGGTTATGCGTATGTACCTCGATCAGTTTGCCTACCGGATTGAATTAGGGCCTTCGGTTTTCATCTTAGGTGCGGGCTCATCGCTGTTAATTGCCCTGCTTACGGTAAGCTATCGTTCCATCAGAGCGGCCACGGTAAACCCGGTGGAATCGCTTCGTTACGAGTAACCCAGCCTGATGATTTACCAGGTATCTCTGTAAGAGGCTGTCTCAGACTTTTTGAGAACGCCTCTTATTTTTTTCTATACCAAAGCGGATTGATTACCTCCAGCATTTGAGCATGCACTCCGCCAGCTGCCATCACCTGCCCGCCATACAGAAAATTGTTTCCTCCGCTAAAATCGGTTACTGTACCTCCTGCCCGCTGTACGATAAAGGCACCCGCTGCCACATCCCAGGCATTCAGATTATATTCAAAGAAGCCATCAAACCGGCCGCAGGCTACATAAGCAAGATCAACTGCCGCACTGCCTAACCTGCGTATGCCGTGCGTTTTTTCCAAAAAGGCTTTTATGATTTCCAGGTAAACCTCTTTCTTATCGAGATGGTAGTATGGAAAACCGGTTGCCAGTAAACTCGCATTGAGGTTTTCGGTTGCCGATACGCGGATTTCCATGCCATTGCAGAAAGCTTTGCCATTCTTAACAGCATAAAAACATTCATCGCGGTTGATCTCGTACACAACTCCCAAAATGATATCGTTTTTTTCGGCCAGGGCAACGCTAATGGCGTAAGGGGGTAAGCCATGCATAAAATTGGTAGTGCCATCAAGCGGGTCAATGATCCAGGTATATCCGCTTTCCGTTGAAATGCTGGTTCCTTCTTCAGCAAGGAAACCGGCATCCGGCAAGAGTTGCTTCAGTTGGCCAACCAGTTTCTGCTCCGCCTCCTTATCAACATACGAAACCAGGTTATTAAAGCCCTGCTTGAATTCTATGCGCGACCGATCGAATGCCTTTGCCTCAGTTTGGATAAAATGCGCGACTTCCCTGCAGATTTCAATAACCTGTTGCTCAATGATTCCTAGATTCATAGAAGGAATTGAAGTGTGAATATAATCCACAACGACTGAACCCGTTAAAAAGTTATATGAACGGGTTAGGAATGGCCGGCTACTACGATTACAATTTCTCCCTTCACTTCCTTTTTAGAGAAGTAGGCCAGAAGATCCTGTAGAGTGCCATTTATAGTTTCTTCAAAAAGCTTTGTTAACTCCCGCGAGACGGAAGCAGGCCTTTCTGCACCGAGAAATTCAATAAACTGTTGAAGGGTTTTTACCAGCCGGTGAGGCGATTCATAGAAAATCATAGTTCGTTCTTCCGTAGCCAGCTTTTTCAATAAGGTCTGCCGGCCTTTTTTATGAGGTAAAAATCCCTCGAACACAAACCGGTCGCATGGCAAGCCTGATTTGATGAGGGCGGGTACAAAAGCAGTAGGCCCGGGCAGGCAATCAACCGGAACACCCGCCTTCAAGGCTGCCCGAATGATCAAAAAGCCGGGATCGGAAATGCCGGGTGTGCCGGCATCGCTGATCAAGGCTATTCGTTTGCCGGCTTGCAATTGCGCGATTAATCCAGCAACCACTTTGTGTTCATTGAAATTATGAAAACTTCTGAGTGGCTTGTCGATCGAAAAATGGTGTAACAACTTTCCGGAAGTACGGGTGTCTTCGGCCAGGATCATATCCACCGATTTAAGAACCTCAAGTGCGCGAAGGGTAATATCGCCCAGGTTTCCGATCGGGGTGGGAACGATGTATAGCGAAGCACGGAACTCCATTACTGACCGGCAAGTTTATCAATCATGGCTGCTAATTTCCTGTCGCGGTCGGTTACTGTATTGCCTGCATCGTGCGTGCACAGTTCAAAACTCACCTTGTTCCAGGTGTTTGTCCATGTTGGGTGGTGGTTCATTTTTTCGGCTTCAATGGCCACTTTGGTCATGAAACCGAATGCTTCGGTGAAGTCCTGAAATGTAAATGACTTCGATAGCTTGTTGTCAGCTTCTTTCCACATAGCGCTGATGATTTTATTCCGGACGAAAGTACAAACAAATTGCTAACCTCTACAGGGCAATAAGGCCTTCAATGGTTGAGGCTTTTTGATACACTTCAATTACTGCATCGCTGGAGGGCATCATCATTTGCAGGGTAATGCTGGTGTATTTTCCTTCTCTCGATTCCTTTTGTGTGCTGGCGTGCATAGGGAATAAGCGGGTCACTTCGTCCGCCTTTTCACTGGGTACGATGAATTTGAACATGTAGAGGGCAGGCCAGCGATAATGCTGATCGAGTTTTACCCGAAATGAATTAACCGACTCCTGGTCCATAAAAAATTCAGGCCTCAGATGAGGCCTGTTTAAAATTTGCAATCAGTAGAATTTGTACCGTTTGTCTTCAATATTGGCGGCCTCTTTAATGGCTTCGGCAATATTAAAACTGTTGGTGCGGCCCAACCCCTGCTCGAGTTGCGCCTTAAACATGGTATAGTCACCAATGGCAGGGGCTAACGTTTTATTCTGCATTTCAAAAACAATAACACCTGTTTCGCCAGCAAATGGTTCTGTGCGTTGGCCACCTTCCAGAGAAAAAGCTTTGCCTACCGCTTGCGGATCAAATCCAACGGATGTCAGAGAATTGGTATTCAGCTTCAGGCTGCTGTTTGTATAAACAGATGCATCGCGGCCATAAGCGGTCGCCATTTCGTCAAGGGTACCTGAAAGGCCGCTCAATTTTGCAATTATCTTTTTTCCTTTCAACTCATTTAAAACGGCCGGCCTGATTTCTTCCTTCACCTGATTAAGGGATTTAATGCCTTTTTCGGTTTCGCCTGTCATCACGGCAACAACATATTGATCCTGCAAATCGAAGGCATCAGACACCTTTCCTGTTTTTGCTTCGCGGAAAAGCCAGGTAACAATCTGGCGTGCATCCCCCAGGGTGCCTACGCGTCTTTCGGCAGTGCCGATGTTGGTGGCATCCTGTACAGGGTAACCGGCTTTAGCGGCTCTTTCGCTGAAGGGTTCAACGCCATCAAGATCGGAAGCGAAAAGTTCGGCCTTGCGCAAGGTTTCGTTAATCGAGGCATCACCCGGTGTTATATCCCGTTCAATAATGGCCAGTGTATAAAAGCGATTATCCTTTACTTCGGTTACATCAATGATGTGGTAACCGAATTCGGTTTCAACCACATCGTTCAGCACGCCTTTTTTTGTTGCGGCAAAGACAGCATCCTGGAAAGGCTTCACCATCATTCCACTGGTGAACCAACCAAGATCTCCACCCTGAGCGGCAGTGCCATCGGTGCCGAATTCGCGGGCTTTGGCTGCAAAACTGGCTCCTGCTTTAATGTCTTTAAGAATGTTTCGTGCTTTTTCTTTGGCTTCTTTTTTCGCTGCATCGGTTTCATTATCCCAGCGGATCAGGATGTGACTGGCCCGCGCGCTGTAGGTGGTGTCGGTTCCTGATTTAGAAACCTTAAAGATTTTAAAGGCGGCCTCATCAATAAAAGGGCCTACCACATTACCGGGAACCAGTTCGGCCGGATTTACAAAGGCGGGTAAGTTACCCGAAGTATATTTTGAATAAGCATTGCGGCCATCGGTATTGAGCGTGGCAAATACCGAATCGTTATCAGAGGTTTTCAATTCGGCAGCAAGGCGGACAATTTCTTCTTTAATGGCCAGGGTATCATCGGCCGAAGGCAGAACCGGGAATGAAACATATTTCAGGTTGCGCGTGTGTTCGGCTTTGTATTTTTCTTTATTCTTATTGTAATAGGACTTCAGATCGGGATCGGTTACAGAGACCGATGTGTCACTTATGGAGTAATAGGGAATGTACAGGTATTTTACTTCAGCCACATCGTTTTGCATGTGGTAATCCAGTTCAGCCTGTGCAGTGGTTACGTAAGCACTTTTAATCAGCAGGTTTTCGTATTTGAGTCGTTCACGGGCAGGCCGCAGGTCGCGCTCAAAAATTTCCCAGCGTACACGCGGCTCTGATCCCACGGGCATGGATTTCAATTGGTTGATGTACGTGCCCAGTTGGGCTCTGTCGAACTGGCCTGTTTCCTGGTTGATGAAGGATTGTTTAATGCTTTCGTCCACATTTTTTCCGGTAATCATATCCACTACTTCTTCATCGGAAACGACTACACCCACTTTGGCGTATTCTTTCTGAATAGCGTGGCGGACAATGAGCATTTCCCAGGCTTGTTGCCGCAGGGTAATCATTTCGCGGTCGCCAGGCTGGCGATTGAAGTTGAGGATGTAACTGGCTTCCCGTTCCCGAACTGCCTGTTGAAACTCATCCTGCGAAACCGAATACCCGGCAATTTCGCCCACATCGTTACGGTTGAAAACAACCGAATTATTGCCTAATAAATCGCCCAGAATGAATGCTGAAATAGCCACAAACACAAATACCACTACCCAGGTACCCATCCTATCCCTCAACTTGCCAATAAATGCCATATCGTAATTTTTAAAGACCGCAAATTTAACCCAGTTTTTTCAATGGCAAAACCGCTTTTAAAATCGTTTGAAACGCTGCGATTTGATTTTAATTAGTTGATTCCTAAGGAATCGAAGGCGAATCAGATGTCTTCAGGCAATGTCACCTTAATGGTATCAATCCGGTTATCAAGGGTTGACTGCACGGTGAATGTAAATGGGTGTACGGTTATTGTTTCACCGGCTTCGGGAATGTCTTCGGCATATGCCAGGATAAGTCCTCCAAGGGTATCGTATTCTCCGGTGGGTAAGTTCCAGCCGTATGTTTCATTCAGGTAATCGATTTCAATCCGGGCGCTTAAAAGCCATGTTCGTGCATCCAGTTTCTGTTCCACCAGGTCATCCTGATCGTGCTCATCTTCAATTTCCCCGAAGATTTCTTCAATTACGTCTTCCATGCTAACGATGCCTGAAGTGCCGCCAAATTCATCGACCACCACGGCCAGGCTTTTTCGTTCCCTGATAAACTGAAGCATGAGTTCGTTTGCCAGGGTTGTTTCAGGCACGTTGATAATCGGGGTAAGCATTTCTTCAATGGTTGCGGGTTTCCTGAAGAGCCCTGAAGAATGGCAGTAACCGATTACCTCATCGATGGAGTCTTTATACACCAGAATTTTTGAATGGCCGGTTTCAACAAACGCCTTAGTCAGGCGGTCAATTCCGTCTTGCAGATCCACTGCTACAATTTCTGTTCGCGGTATCATGCAGTCGCGCACTTTCACAGTTTTGAACTCAAGCGCATTATGGAAAATTTTTTTATCGAGTGTCACATCCTCGTCTTCGTGTTTCACTTTCATCATGCTCTTGAGGTAATTGTTCAGGTCAGTTAGTCCGTACACGGGTCGTTCATCGGAATATTCCGTTCGGAAGACGTGAACGATAACAAACCGGGAAAAGGCCACCACCACAGCCACAAAAGGATACAGCAGGTAGTACACTATGTTAAATGGAACTGCGAGGGCACTGAGCATAACATTCGGATTGGAAAGAAAAATACTCTTCGGCAGGAATTCGGCAGTGATTAACACCAGGGTAGTTGATAGCAGCGTTTGAAGAACCAATACGAATGCATCGTTGCGGACAGGTTCAGGCAGCCAGGTTTGTAAAACGGGCTCCAGCAATTGAGCCATCAGAATGCCATAGAATACCAGGGCAACCGTATTGCCGATTAGCGTGGTGCCGATAAACATGGAGGGCTTCTTTATAAATTTTAAAAAGATCTTTCCTGGGAGTGAACCTTGGTTGCCCTTCAATTCGAGTTGCAACTTGTTGGCCGATAAGTATGCGATTTCCATCCCGGAAAAGAAAAAGGAGAAAGCCAGTGATAGGGCAATATAAGGCAGTAGCTGAATGTCCATTATTTCCGCTTCCTGTACACATACATTAAAAACAGGGCCGATGAGAGCATCAGCACCCAATAGGCATTACCCATACCGGCTGTCATAACCTGGTGTATTCCGATAATCAGCAAGGCTGCCGCAAGCGAAAGCAGAATCACATCGGGTAACTTCATTGGAAAGCAAAGATACTGATTTTGTGTGTGTGGCTACCGGGGTGTCGACTCCTCCTCAATGGTGAACTCGCCCTGTGGCTTTTTTATGGTGTAGGATGACATATCCTGTTTGGCCTCGAGGCCTTCGCCATAAATTACCTCATTCTGAAGGCGGATGGTTACAAAACTTTCGGTGAAGATCTCTTCTTTGGTGGGTTTCCAAAATAATTCCTCTGTATTCAGTTGTTCGTTCTTTTCAAGATTAATCACTTCCACTTTACCCCGGGCGCGCCATTGATCCTCCTGTTTAAAGTAATAGGCATGGTTGGCCCTGAGGGTTGACGAAAGTTTACCGGTTTCATCAAAAAACTCAAGGTCTATCCCCTTTGGAAATTCCCTGTCGCCATTCTGGAATTCATAAACAACTTCGGCAATCATTTTAACCTTCACAATCTGCTCTTCGCTGTAGTAAAGCTCCACATTTTCACCCTCACGCAAAGGCCCTTCATAAAGAAGCGGTTGTGTATTTTCACTGCTGGTACACGAGCCGGCAAGAAACAGAAGTATAGCAATGTTTTTTTTCATGAAATCAAAAAGGCCATAGTTAGCCTATGACCTTTTATAAGGATTGTATACCGATGATTAATCCCGTGTTTTTACCTGAACGCTCTCGTTGATCCAGCAGCCCACACGCTGGGTGTCGCCTGCTGACCAGTTTACCAGGAAAATATCCTCCTTTGAAGGGAACTGATCTTTTGCCATGGCCATTTTCTTGGCATCGTTCGCACGCTGGTACATTTCGAATGCTGCAATATAAACAAGCCTGTCAGCTGCCATATTTTCTTTTTTAGCACAATCAGAGAAGCTTTGATAGTACAAGTCACCGATTTTTTCGTAGGCTTCTTTTTTAGAGCCATCGGCAGCCACGGCTTGACGATACAGCTCGCGTGCTCCAGCCTTGTTTCCATTTTTCGCTTCCAGGGCTCCCAAATAGAGCAGGATATCGGCTTTGTCCGGATTGGTTGGGGCTAGCTCCAAAGCTTCTTTAAAGAGTTGTTCTGATTTGCCATAGTTCTCTGCGGCCAGGTAACGAATAGCCAGGTTTTTTGCCAGACCGTAATCCTTCTCCACTTTGTGAATGGCTTCGGCAGCCTCCAGCCAGAGTGGGTCGTCTGTACATTTATCCTGAAGCATAAAAGCGAATATTTTCTTCGCTGTACCGATATCGGATTGGTTTGCTTTGAACTTTGGCCCCAGGTTCTTGCGCACAAAATCGCAGTTGACGGTAACCATGCTCAGTAAAATCTTGTCAACATCGGCTTTCAGGGCAGTAAGTTTGTCGATTGGTTTGCCCTCGCTCTGAGCCTTTTTAATCTTGGCATCCAGAATGGACATCACTTTGTCGTAGCGTTCCAGCACCTGATCATCGGTTAGCGTCTTCAGTTTGAGCTTGTTAATTTTAGTGGATTGCATATATGGAACGAGTGTTCCATCCAGGGTATTGTTGCCGTTCAATTCAATGGCTTTATCCATGAGCGACAGTACATACGCCTCCTTTCCATTTTCGTTGGCATAATACTTTGCAGCCATAAGTGCCTTGCGGTTGGAAACACTGGCCTCTTCACCGCAATTGGCAATTCGCAGGTCATGTATCAGCAAGAGCGAATCAATGTATACTTTCTTCTTTGCCGGATCGGTTTCCGCACTGGCGACCTTATCAAAGATTTCAGCACCGTTAATATAAATGCTGGTATTGAGTTTTGGATTGTTCTTTAACAACCAATTCAGCGGAGGTAAGGCCTGTTTAAAGTTGTTGTTGCTCTTGGCATCGGTATATAACGTTACCTTTTCCTGTTCAAGTGCTTTGGCTTCTCCTTCGCTGAAGGCCCAATCTTTGCATTGCGAATAAGCGGTTGCAACGGAGAGTAACCCCAAAAATCCTGTAACAAGTAATTTAATCGCGGTGTTTTTCATAGCGTTTTTTCCTAATCAAATTTTCTTCGTACAAACCACTGATCGTTAAACGTAAGCCCGAAGTAAACCTTGAAGTATGTTTCTTCCAGTATGGTTTCTGACCGGTTGCCTCTTTTACCCGTACTAAAGGCCAAATCAATACTTGAGCGGCCTGTCGGCACTGAAAACCCAAAATTAATGCCAAAATCCTTAAGCTGGTTATTATTAATCAAAAATGGATATCGTTCGAATTTGAAGCCTGCGCGATAGGTTATGCGGTCAAAAAGCTTACTGGAGAGGTAATCAGGGGTATACTCCCCGCCAATGGAGGCCCGCCAGGCCTTGCCCAGGTTGCCCAGGTCGTCTTCATTAAGGCTGTTGAAATTAGCCCAATTCTGCATGCTGAATTCAACCGATGCCGACCAGTTGGCCGATTTGCTTACGGAGAACCCCGCCTGTAATTCAGAGGGTATTGAGATTATACCTCGCGTGGTTACCAGTGTATCAAGCGTTATCGGATTTCCGGAAATCGTTCTTCGTTCATACGTTGTGGTTTGCCGGGCTTTCAGGTCGGTAGCAAAACTGTATGTGAGTCCGGCACTGACAATGATGTTATTTCGCCTGCCCAATGAATCTTTACTATAGGAGAGTCCTCCGGAAAACAGAAAATCGCTTACATAGGTTTGCTCTTTAACGGCAATCAAAAAAGGTACAGACTGATTGACGTTAATAAGCGTGTTTGCGTAATCATTATTAATGGAACTGAAAATGTATGCGGCTTTTATGCCGATGGACCAATTATCGTGAAGGCGGAAGCCGTTGCTCCAATACAGTTGATTGAACCCTCCGCTGCCCTGCTCCTGAATGGCGATGGTATCCACCACGATGTTGTTGTTGTCGCGTACGCTATCGTAGTAAACAAACTTGTAGTTAACGTTGGTAAACGGCATTAATCCAAAAGAGGTAGTCCATCGCCCGGGCTTAATGGGAAAGGCGGTTGCCAGGTAATTCATATTTCCAGCAGAACTGCTTACGTTGGTGGTATCGCCCTTAATGGTCTTTGATTCCACCAATAACCCGGCTTCAAAAATTGTGTAGTAATTAAACACAAGAAGTGCCGGATTTTGATTGTTAAGAAACCAGTACTGGGGTTGTGCTACACCCGTTCCGCCCATCCCCTGGTTGTGGATGAGGGCACTACCGTAGGGCTCGCCTATCCCGAATGTGGAGAATGGTGACCGCGCAGCCTGGCTAAAAGAGGCCGTAATCAGCAAGGCAAAAAAGAAAGTACAAAGGCCGGATTTAGTAAGGACCATCAGGGCAAAACGCGTTAATAGTAGCCAATTCTCTTTTTTGGCACGCAAATATGGAGGCTTTAAAGTTGTTTTCAAAAAAGCCAAATGAGTACCCCTCACACAACCATTTGGCACCCGGGTTATGCATACCCTGTTAACGGTTTGAACGTGTGCACAGGTATATGAGGGATTGGTTAAATTGCCAGGGCTCACAATACGGTTTCCATGCTTGATCAGAACACCTACCATGTTATCGGGCTCATGTCTGGCACTTCGCTCGATGGTGTGGATCTTGCCTATTGTTCGTTTAACCGGAAAGGATCGCATTGGCGCTATGGGATTCATCACGCCAGTACGGTTGCTTATAATCGAACCTGGAAAAAAATACTGCAGGCTGCACACCACTTACCCGGTCAGGAGCTGATACAATTGAATGTGCTTTACGGACACTACCTCGGTAACCTGTGTAATGAATTTTGCAAAAACCATGCAATCCATAAGGTAGATTTTATTTCCTCCCATGGCCATACCGTTTACCATCAACCAGGTAAAGGATTCACCTTTCAGATTGGTGATGGTAATGCTATTCACAACGCAACCGGTAAAAACGTAGTGTGCGATTTCAGAAGCCTGGATGTGATGCGGGGCGGTGAGGGCGCACCGTTGGTTCCAGTTGGTGATCATATTCTGTTTGGCGAATACGATGTGTGTTTAAACCTGGGGGGCATAGCCAATTGTTCTATGCAACAGCGGAACAAACGGGTTGCCTTTGACATTTGCTTCGCCAACATGGCGCTGAACTACCTGGCCGAGCAAGAAGGCAAGCGATATGATAAAGACGGCCAACGTGCTTCAACCGGTACAATAGATAAACGCCTGTTCAGGAAACTACAAGCAGTATCTAGTAAGAACAGAAGAAGTCGGCCGTCACTAAGCAGAGAAATTTTTGAAACTCAACTAAAACCTTTGCTTGATCAGACAACTATTTCAATTCCTGATGCACTGGCAACCGTAACCGAATCGGTGGCTGTTGAGATTAGCCGGAACATCTGCGGGGGTACAAAGAAAACTGTACTCTGCACCGGAGGTGGAGCATATAATGCTTTCCTGATGTACCGGTTACTTGAGCATGCCGGAGATCGGGTAAGTCTGGTTATTCCGGAGCCCTCGCTGGTTAAATTCAAGGAAGCGGTTGTGTTTGGATTCCTGGGTGTGTTGCGTGTGCGTAACGAGATTAACTGTTTAAAGAGCGTGACTGGTGCACAGCGCGATTCTTCAACCGGAGTGCTTATTGGTTTCTGATGCCTGCAAAAATTTTATCTTTGCCGCTTCATCGCATCCACCCATGAGAGGACTCCTTCAGAAATTTGAAAGCAAACGCCCCGAAATTGTTTTTGAGTGGAAAGATCCTGAAACGGAAGCAGAGGGTTGGGTGGTGATTAATTCGCTACGGGGTGGCGCTGCCGGTGGAGGAACACGGATGCGTGCCGGGCTTGATAAACGCGAAGTTGAGTCGCTGGCTAAAACCATGGAAGTGAAATTCACGGTTTCGGGCCCGCCCATTGGCGGGGCGAAGTCAGGCATAAATTTCGACCCTAATGATCCACGAAAGGAGGGGGTATTGAAACGATGGTATGCCGCTGTTATGCCTTTGCTCAAATATTATTATGGAACGGGTGGTGATTTGAATGTAGATGAGATTCATGAAGTTATTCCGATTACCGAAGATGTGGGCATCTGGCATCCGCAGGAAGGCGTGTTCACCGGGCATTACAAACCCACCGAGCCCCAGAAAGTAAACCGCATAGGCCAACTCAGGCGCGGAGTGATCAAGGTAATTGAAGATGAACGGTTCACACCCTCGCTTTTAAAAAAATATACGATTGCCGATATGTGTACCGGCTACGGAGTGGCCGAAGCGGTAAATCATTATTACAACCTGTGGGGTGGCAACATTACCGGAAAACGTGCGGTTATTCAGGGGTGGGGTAATGTGGGTGCTGCTGCCGGTTTTTATTTGAGTAACCTGGGCGTGAAGATTGTAGGCATTATCGGCAGGGAAGGTGGCCTGATCAATCCGAAGGGCTTTACCCGCGAAGAAATCAGGTCGTTAATTCTGAATCGCCACAAGAACAAGCTGATGGCCGACAACCTCATCACCTTTGACGAGCTGGACCGGAAAATCTGGGACGAAGAGTTTGAGATTTTTATCCCTGCGGCCGCTTCGCGGCTGATCACCAAAGATCAGGTCGACCGGATGATCCGATCCAAACTCGAAGTGTTTTCATGCGGGGCCAATGTGCCCTTTGCCGATCCTGAAATTTTTTTTGGAGCGACCGGGTTGTATGCTGATCAGAATTTTTCGGTTATCCCTGATTTCATTGCGAATTGCGGAATGGCCCGTGTGTTTGCCTATTTTATGGAGAGTGAAGTAAGCATGGATGATGAGGCAATCTTTGTCGATATCTCGGCAACTATCCGAAAAGCCCTGCAACGAACGTTCACTGCGAATCCTTCAAAAACGGGCATTGCCCAAACGTCCTTCGAACAGGCGCTTAACCAATTGGTGTGACGGGTTAGTGAACCGACAGGTAGGGCTGAATCAGCAGGTAAATAATGGCTCCGGCAAAATACCCCATGAGGGCTAACACCGATGCCTTTTTCATGTACCAGATGAAATCAATTTTTTCCATGCCCATTACCGCAACCCCGGCAGCCGACCCGATAATCAATACACTACCACCCGTACCGGCACAGTAAGCAAGGTATTCCCAAATTAAATGATCTTGAGGATAAAGGGTCATGTCGTACATGCCCATGCTGGCTGCAACCAGGGGCACGTTGTCAACGATGGATGACAGGATACCAATCAGCGTGATGATGATACGCTGGTCTCCAACGGCCTTATCCAGCCAACTGGCAAAGTGGTGGAGAATCTCCATGGACTCCAGGGCGCTTACCGCAAGCAGAATGCCGAGGAAGAATAGAACGCTCGGAACATCAATACGACTCAGTGCACCTGCCGCTGTATATGGTCTTTTTTCAGCTTCATCCATGTTGGGATTAATCAGTTCCGACACCACCCACAGCACTCCCAAAGCGAGCAACATGCCCAGATAGGGAGGCAGGTGTGTAACGGTTTTGAAAATGGGTACCGAAATTAAACCACCAATACCCAGGAAGAACATGGCCTTTGAACCGTAAACGGTAGCGCCACTGGTTCCGCCATGGCCATGGGCAGCATGTGTGCCATGAGCGGGTTGTTCAGACGTGCGCCCGGAAGCCTGCCCCAGATCACCCTTGAGCGTAAACTGCAGATAAAGCAACGGAATTATCATACACACAATGCTGGGAAGGATAAGCGTCATGATAATGTTGCCGGATGAAATCTGCCCTCCTATCCACAGCATGGTGGTGGTTACGTCACCAATGGGCGACCATGCACCCCCTGCGTTTGCCGCAATAACAACCATGGCAGCAAAGAACAAGCGCATTTCTTTATTGGGCACCAATTTTCGGAGCAGCGAAACCATTACAATGGAGGTGGTGAGGTTATCCAGAATGGCACTGAGGAAAAAGGTTACCCAACAAATAATCCACATCAGCTTTTTGGGATTTTGTGTTTTGATCCTGTCGGTGATGATGCGGAATCCCTGGTAGGCATCCACCAGTTCAACAATTGTCATGGCGCCCATCAGGAAAAAGAGAATGGCACCGATCTGCCCCAGGTGATGATTCAGTTGTTCGCCAATATGCCCGATGTGTTCGTGTTGAAAAACCGCATAGAGTGTCCAGCAGATTACTCCGGTTAACAGTGCCGAAGCTGTTTTATTTACTTTGATGGGATGCTCCAGCGCAATACACAGATATCCGATCACAAAAATGGCAATGACAAACGTTTCCATAAGCAGGATTTGGCTACGCTGAAATATGGAAATTTTACCCCGTATGTAAAAGAGAAATCTGTTAAGGGTTAATTACTTATGATTCACCCAGCCCGAATAGATGGACATTTAATGCGTTTAGTGCTTTTTCCTTGAATGCCGTGTTAATGAGCAGCGAAATGTTATTGGCGCTGCCGCCTACCGATACCATGCGGACGGGGATGGAGGCCATAGCATGAAAAACTTTTTCCAGAATGCCCTGCTGGCCGCCAATCTTATGGCCCACCAGGCAAACGATGGTCTGGTTCATGTCAACTTCAATGGTTCCGAATTTCTTCAATTCGGTTTCAATAGTTGCCAGTTGTTCGGTATGATCAATGGTTAAGGACACCGCCACTTCCGAGGTTGAAATCATGTCGATGGGTGTTTTATACTGTTCAAATACTTCAAACACCCTGCGCAGAAATCCATACGCCATAAGCATGCGCGATGATTTGATGTTGATGGCAATGATGCCGTCTTTGGCAGCAACAGCTTTAAGGGTTCCTTCTTTGCCTTTGTTGCTGATGAGGGTGCCTGGAGCTTTTTCATCCAGCGTATTCTTTAGCCGTACAGGCACGTTGCGCTTTTGTGCAGGTACAATGGTTGACGGGTGCAGAATTTTTGCCCCGAAGTAAGCCAGTTCAGACGCCTCATCGAATGTTAATTCCGAAATGGGATAGGTTTTCTTCACGATGCGGGGATCGTTGTTGTGCATTCCGTCAATGTCGGTCCAGATCTGAATTTCTTCCGCCTGTATGGCCGCCCCGATGAGTGAGGCCGTATAATCGCTGCCTCCGCGTTTCAGGTTATCAATCTCATTGCGGTGATTCCGGCAGATGTAACCCTGGGTGATAATGAGGTCAACCTGGTTTAATGAATTCAGCAGCGGCTTCAGCCGGCTTGTAATTTTTTCCAGTTCCGGCTCTTCGTTTTCATCAATTGACATAAAGTGAAGGGCGGGAAGCAAACGCGAACTGATTTTTTGTTCCTGCACATACTGGTAAAATAACTCGGTGGATATCAGTTCGCCCTGGGCCAGCAGTTCACGATAGCTCGTATCGTCAAACTGGCCGGCCGCCAGCAGGCGCATAAAAATAAAAAAGCGGCTTACAATTTCCTGACCAATGGCGGTGAACGGTTCCGTGGAGTATAATTCTCCTACAAAATTCAGGTAATGATTTTCCAACTGAGCCAGTTCATGCTCGGCCGCAGGCAAATCTTCCTGCATTAACAGCTCACCAATGCGCACCAGTGCGTTGGTGGTTCCGGATAAAGCCGACAACACCACGATTTTCTGCCCGGGTGTTTCCGTTACCAGTCCGGCAATTTTTTTCATCCGTTCCGGCTTGCCTACCGAAGTGCCGCCAAATTTTAAAACAACCATCCTGATTTTTTAAGCCGACAAAGTTAATGAGCGGCTAAGAATAAAAAAGCCCCGAGCCGTAGCTCCGGGGTTTTAATCTATATATGGAAAATTGAAGTTACTTCTTGTCGTTCACCTCTTCATATTCCACATCCGATACGTTGTTGCCATCCGATGAGGCTCCCGGCTGACTTCCGGCATCAGCCCCAGGTTGCGCTCCGGCTGCGTTTTGTGTAGCCTGGTACATTTCCTGCGAGGCGGCCTGCCAGGCCCCATTCAGAGCGGCCATGGCGGCATCAATCGCGGTCAGATCCTGGCTCTTATGCGCTTCCTTCAGCTTTTCGAGAGCGCTGTTAATAGCTCCTTTGTTTCCATCGGAAAGCTTGTCGCCATACTCCTTCAATTGCTTCTCGGTTTGGAAGATCATGGAGTCGGCCTGATTAATTTTTTCAGCGCGCTCTTTCACTTTTTTATCCTCTTCGGCATGGGCCTGTGCCTCCTGTTTCATTTTTTGAATTTCAGCATCGGTTAATCCGCTGGATGCTTCAATGCGGATTTTCTGTTCCTTTCCGGTTCCTTTGTCTTTAGCCGATACATGGAGTATGCCGTTGGCATCGATGTCAAAGGTTACTTCAATCTGAGGTAATCCGCGCGGAGCCGGAGGGATGCCATCCAGGTGAAAGCGGCCAATGGTTCGGTTATCCTTTGCCATAGGTCGTTCGCCCTGCAGCACGTGTATTTCTACAGAAGGTTGGTTATCCGCAGCGGTAGAAAACACTTCCGATTTTTTAGACGGGATGGTGGTGTTGCTTTCAATCAATTTGGTAAACACACCTCCCAGCGTTTCAATACCTAACGACAGCGGAGTAACATCCAGCAACAGCACGTCTTTTACTTCTCCGGTAAGCACCCCGCCCTGGATAGCAGCACCCACAGCCACCACTTCATCGGGGTTAACACCTTTCGAAGGTTTTTTACCGAAGAATTTTTCTACTTCTTCCTGAATGCGTGGAATGCGTGTTGATCCGCCCACCAGGATCACTTCGTCAATCTGACCCACGGATACACCGGCATCGGCTACGGCTTTGCGGCACGGTTCCAGCGTTCTGCGCACCAGGTCGTCAACCAGTTGCTCGAATTTCGAACGGGTAAGTTTTTTTACAAGGTGCTCCGGTACGCCATCAATCGAGGTAACGTATGGCAGGTTAATTTCGGTTTCCTGTGAGCTGGAGAGTTCGATCTTGGCCTTTTCAGCAGCTTCTTTCAACCGTTGCAGGGCCATGGGATCTTTGCGGAGGTCGATGTTGCGCTCAGCTTTAAACTCATCGGCCAGCCAGTTAATGATCTTCACATCGAAGTCGTCACCGCCAAGGTGTACATCTCCGTTGGTGGATTTCACTTCGAAAACGCCATCGCCCAGTTCAAGAATGGAAATATCGAATGTACCACCGCCCAGGTCGTACACGGCAATCTTCATGTCTTTGTTTTTCTTATCGAGGCCGTATGCCAAGGCTGCTGCGGTAGGTTCGTTGATGATTCGTTTCACATCAAGACCGGCTATCTGTCCGGCTTCTTTGGTAGCCTGGCGCTCGGCATCGTTAAAATAGGCGGGTACGGTGATTACGGCTTCGGAAACGGTGGTGCCCAGGTAATCTTCGGCAGTGCTTTTCATTTTCTGAAGAATCATGGCCGAGATTTCCTGCGGGGTGTACAGGCGGTCGCCAATGCGCACACGCACGGTGTCGTTATTGCCGCTTTCTACCTGGTAGGAAACAAACTTCATTTCCTCGGTAACATCGGCATATTTTTTTCCCATAAACCGCTTGATGGACATTACCGTGTTCTTGGGGTTGGTAATGGCCTGCCGTTTTGCCGGGTCGCCCACTTTGCGTTCGCCCTTGCCGCCATCCAAAAAGGCAACGATGGAAGGGGTGGTTCTCCGGCCTTCGCTGTTGGCTATTACAACGGGCTCGTTACCCTCCATTACGGCTACGCAGGAGTTGGTTGTGCCCAGGTCTATTCCTATAATCTTTCCCATAAATGTGTCGTTATGTGGTGATAGGCTATTAAGCCTTCCTAGGGCTATCAATGGGTGTGCCAGCAGGTTTTTTTAAGAAAACAATGACACATTGGCAGAGGGATTTGCGCTCAATCCCGATTTCCGGCCGCATTATTTCTCCGGGCTGGCAAGAAGTTTTATGGCTTCTGTGTCACCAGTTCGGCTGGGCTTCATGGTACCGCCTCATTTCAATAAATAGGGTAACTGCAAACTTTCACCGTTGAATTATTGATTACAAACCCGTTGAGTAAGAAATAGCTGTTTGAAAATCATTCGCTTAGATTTGCGGAATTTTTATCATGAATCTTGCCAGCGAAATCAGCAAACGCAGAACCTTCGGCATCATCAGCCACCCCGATGCAGGAAAAACCACGCTCACCGAAAAGCTCCTGCTCTTTGGAGGAGCCATTCAAAAAGCTGGGGCTGTAAAATCATCGAAAATAAAAGATCATGCGCGCAGCGACTGGATGGAAATTGAAAAGCAACGCGGCATTTCTGTAGCCACTTCGGTAATGGGTTTTCATTACAAGGATGTAAAAATAAACCTGCTCGATACGCCCGGTCACCAGGATTTTGCGGAAGATACCTACCGCACGCTCACCGCGGTTGACAGCGTAATCATGGTAATTGACTGTGTGAAAGGTGTAGAACTTCAAACAGAAAAACTCATGGAAGTTTGCCGGTTGCGCAGTACACCGGTAATCTGCTTTATCAATAAACTGGACCGTGAAGGCAGGGATCCGTTCGAGTTACTGGATGAAATTGAAGAGAAGCTAACTATAAAGGTAAGGCCGCTGAGTTGGCCCATCAGTATGGGAAAAACTTTCAGGGGCGTTTACAGCCTGTATGAAAAGAGCCTGCACCTGTTTACGCCAAGCAAAATTACGGTTGAAGAGGGCATTGAAATTAAGGATATCCGTTCGGCTGAACTGGATGAACTTGTTGGAGAGAACAATGCCAGGCAGTTGCGCCACGATGTTGAACTGATTGAGGGTGTATACCCTGATTTTGATGTGCAGGAATACCTTGCCGGCAATGTGGCACCGGTTTTCTTTGGCAGCGCAGTGAACAATTTCGGTGTGAAGGAACTGCTGGATACATTCATCCGCATTGCACCACCGCCCATTCATCGTCATACTACAGCACGGGTAGTTGAGCCGAACGAGCCGAAATTTTCCGGTTTTGTCTTTAAGATTCATGCCAACATGGATCCAAAGCACCGTAACCGCATTGCCTTTGTGCGGGTATGCTCCGGCAAATTTGAACGCGGTAGCACGTACTTTCACGTAAGGCAGAACAAAAACCTGCGCTTTTCAAATGCCACCGCCTTCATGGCGCAGGAGCGTGAAACCGTAGACGAAGCATGGCCGGGTGATATTGTCGGGATTTATGATACCGGAAACCTCAAGATCGGGGATACACTTACCGAAGGCGAAAGACTGATGTACACCGGCATCCCGAGTTTTTCACCGGAGATTTTCAAAGAAGTGGAAAACCTGGACGCCATGAAATCAAAGCAACTGGAAAAGGGATTGGTGCAGTTAATGGAAGAGGGGGTGGCACAGTTATTTACCTATGAGCTCGGCAAGAAAAAAGTTGTGGGTACAGTTGGTGCGTTGCAATTCGAGGTAATTCAGTTCAGGCTAAAGAATGAGTATGGTGCAACGGTTCAGTTTGTGCCCCAGAATATTTACAAGGCATGCTGGATCAGCAGCAGTGATCCGAAAAAGCTTCAGGAATTTATCAACTCTAAGCAAAGGCACCTGGCACGCGATAAGGACGGTAAACTGGTGTTTATGGCTGAGTCCCGCGCCTGGCTGCAAATGGTGCAGGAGAACTTCAATGAAATCCGGTTTCACTTTACATCGGAGTTTAAGGATTAACTCCGGCTACATAGTTGTAGATGAGTTTTGAAACCTTGGCAAGCGAGGCTGTTCCGGCATCCATGTCGGTCATGTTTTTTGAAAGCACCACCAGTACATACCGCCTTCCGTCCGGCAGCATCACGATGCCCGCATCGTGGTGTACACCGGTGATGAAACCGGTTTTGTGAGCAACTTTTACTCCGGCCGGCAAAAGGGCGGGAATGATGTCGTTGAATTTTTGATCCAGTAAAATGTTGATCATCTGATTAGAAGCCTCAGGACTAACGGCAGTTCCGGTGGCCATTTTTTCAAAAATGATCATCAGGTCGTAAGCTGTTGTGGTGTTGTTCATGCCCTGCTCATAGGCTTTTATATCCTCAACGCCCCGCAGCACCTGGATATCGGGTGCGCCCAGCGCGCGCATGGTCTGCGTAACTTTTTTGGCATCCACGTATTCAATAACAATATTCGTGGCAAGGTTGCTGCTAACGATAATCATGTCATACACCAGGTCGTACACCGTTCGCCTCGTTCCCACCAGTGTGTACAGGCTCTCTTCACTGTCGTCTTCCGGACGCAGGCTGAAAGTACTCCCATCGGCAATGCTCTTAAATTGATTGATGACTTCAATGGAGTCTGACAAACTCCAGCGGCCTTCCGCAGCCTGTTTAAAAACTTCGATCATGACCGGGGTTTTCATGGTGCTGGCCGCATGAAACGGCTCGTGTTCATTGATCAGCAGGGTTTCTCCGGTTGACAAGTCTTTAAAGGCAACTGCAAACACACCATTCACTGTTTTAAGTTGGGTATTAACATTTTTCCGGAGGCGATCCAGGTTGCTTGTGCAGGCAAGCAAGGTGCTGCAAAGCAGGATAATCAGGTTGCGAAGCATGGTGTTTTGTTTCACCAAAATACTAAAACCGGTCAACAAACCTGTTTGAATCAATATCTTTGGTGATGACTGTGCCTGCGCTGGATATTTTGTTCGAGGATAATCATTTGCTGGCTATCAATAAGCCGGCAGGCATACTGGTTCAGGGTGACTCGACAGGTGACAAACCCCTGGTTGAGGTGTGCAAGGATTACCTGGCAGCCAAATACAAGAAGCCGGGCGCTGTTTTTCTGGGTGTGGTGCATCGGCTCGACAGGCCGGTGAGCGGGGTGGTGGTATTTGCACGGACATCGAAGGCGTTGGCACGCATGAACGCCTTGTTCCGTGATAAAGAAACAAAAAAAACATACTGGGCGATGGTGGGTAATCGCCCGCCTGCCGGTGCATCATTGGTTCATTGGCTTAAGAAGGATGCTTCTAAAAATAAAACAACTGCATGGAGCCGTGAAACGCCAGGTGCCCTCCGTTCTGAACTCTCGTATAAATTACTGGGCGAAGCATCAGGTTATTTCTTAGTAGAAGTGAACCCGGTTACGGGCCGTCCGCACCAGATACGCGTTCAACTGGCATCCATTGGTTGTCCCATCAGCGGTGATGTAAAATACGGATACCCTCGTGCGAATGCCGATGCCAGCATCAACCTGCACGCACGATCATTGGCATTTGTTCACCCGGTGAAAAAAGAGTTGGTAAAAATTGATGCGCGGCTTCCGGATACTGATTTCTGGAAGTACTTTAAGGCTTTTGAATAACTATGGCCAAATGGGTTGACAGACTAAAGAAAAGGTGGGGGCTTGCCAGTACCGTTCAGGTCATTATCGTGCTGATTGTTTTTGCCTGCACCGGAACCACCGTGTTGCTGATTAAGCGCCCCCTTTTCGCATACTGGTTTCCCGATGGGGACAAACCGCTATGGGCAACAATAACGTATTACATTCTGATTTTGCCGGTCTATAATGTTTTTCTGTTGATTTATGGATTTGTTTTTGGACAGTTTGCTTTTTTCTGGAATTTTGAAAAACGTTTTTTCAGTCGGTTATTCTCAAGAAATAATGAACCCGATTCACATGTTTAACCTCCATGCCATGAAGAAGTTTTTAGCGCTTATTATCGGACTCACCTTTTTTGGATCATGCTCAGCGCCCAAAATGGCCGGAAGCAACCCTTCAAAGCCTGAAACAAACGTTGCAACCGCTGGCGAACCGTCCGGTACGTTCTCCTATGACCAGGCCACACTGGTTGCCAGTGCATCGGGTGAACATTTTTATGAGGCAAGCCGGTCAGTTGAGTATGAAACCCCCATGGCTGCTCCAGCCCGGCCGGCACTTACCAAAGCCGAGAAGAAGGAATTGAAAAAGGAGGCGCTGCGTCAGGTGAAGGCGTACGCAAAGGCTGTGAAAGATGGCGATACGGAAAAGGCCGAAGAGTTGAAAAAGGGAATGGATAATGACCTGAAGTTTGCCGCAATATTCGGTTCCATAGGCCTCGTGTCGTTCATTATTGGTGGCGATGTATTTAACATTATAGGCGCAGTGGCCATGATTATCGGGATAGTGTTTTTCGTTAAGTGGTTACTCCGGCAGTAAGAAACTTTCCTGTTTATAAAAAGTAACTGGCCGTCTCACAAAGTTTCTTTGTTATGTTGCCATGCCTTCGGCTGGCAGGAGTGTTAGTGAAACATCTTTTTGCTTCAGTGATTTAAAGAAGATTTTTCGCTTGCGGATGCAACGCGTCAGGCGATCACGCCATCAGCAAGCAGGATGGTTTTATTACCGAGTACTTCCACCACGCCTCCCGAAATTTTCAGGTTCTCATTCACGTCTTTTCCTTTGTACTCAACGGTACCTTCCTTAAGCAGGGAAATCAGAGGAGCGTGGTTATCCATTACCTGAAAGGAGCCATCCGCACCGGGAAACGTGGCAAGGGTGACGTCACCTTCAAAGATTTTTTTTTCAGGAGTCAGTATTTCCAGGTGCATAGGCTGTTATCCTTTTGCTTCGGCTATCATCTTTTCTCCCTTCTGAATAGCCTGGTCGATGTTACCCACCAGGTTAAAAGCCATTTCAGGAAGATGATCCAATTCGCCATCCATAATCATAGTAAATCCCTTAATGGTGTCCTTGATGTCCACCAGTGCTCCTTTAAGGCCGGTAAATGCTTCGGCAACATGGAAAGGCTGCGACAGGAAGCGCTGCACACGCCTTGCGCGGTGTACTACCTGCTTATCTTCATCGCTTAGTTCGTCCATACCCAAAATGGCGATGATGTCCTGCAATTCTTTATAACGCTGTAAAATTGCCTTAACGCGTTGTGCGCAGTTGTAGTGCTCTTCACCAACAATATCGGCACGCAGGATACGTGACGTAGAATCCAACGGATCAACTGCCGGGTAAATTCCAAGTTCGGCAATCTTACGGCTCAATACCGTTGTGGCATCAAGGTGCGCAAAGGTGGTTGCCGGAGCGGGATCGGTAAGGTCATCGGCCGGAACATAAACCGCCTGCACCGAAGTAATGGAGCCGTTCTTGGTTGAGGTGATGCGCTCCTGCATGGTACCCATTTCTGTGGCCAGGGTGGGCTGGTACCCTACGGCTGATGGCATCCGGCCGAGAAGGGCTGATACTTCGGAGCCGGCCTGTGTAAACCGGAAAATGTTGTCAATAAAGAAAAGTATATCGCGACCTTTTCCTTTGCCATCGCCATCGCGGAAATATTCGGCAATGGTTAAGCCGGAAAGGGCCACGCGTGCACGGGCTCCCGGTGGTTCGTTCATCTGGCCGAACACAAAGGTTGCCTTGGAGTCTTTCAATGAATCTTCCGAAACTTTGGAGAGATCCCATCCGCCCGCATGGAGTGACTTGAGAAATTCAGGTCCATAGTTTACAATCCCGGCTTCAATCATTTCGCGAAGCAAATCGTTTCCTTCGCGGGTACGTTCGCCCACTCCGGCAAACACAGAAAGACCGGAATATGCTTTTGCAATGTTGTTAATCAATTCCTGGATCAAAACGGTTTTGCCTACACCAGCGCCACCAAATAATCCGATCTTACCGCCTTTTGCATACGGTTCAATCAGGTCAATAACTTTTATACCGGTAAATAGTACTTCGGCTGATGTGGAAAGATCTTCATAAGTAGGAGCAGCCCGGTGAATAGGCAGAGCCTGAGCGCCTTTGGGTTGCTTGATTCCGTCAATGGCTTCGCCCACCACATTAAACAAGCGACCTTTGATATCGTCACCAATGGGCATTTTAATTGGCGTGCCGGTATCGACCACCTTCATGCCCCGAACAAGTCCTTCGGTACCATCCATGGCAATGGTTCTTACCCGGTCTTCGCCCAGGTGCTGCTGGCACTCCAGTACGATGCGGGTACCATCGGGTTTTGTTATCTCGAGTGAATCAAGAATGTTGGGAATTTTTGAGCCCGGTTCATCGAAGGCCACGTCAACTACGGGGCCGATAACCTGGGTAACCTTACCGATATTTGCCATTGATTTTGCTTTTTGGTAGTCGTTAGAATTGAGAAATGCCGCCTTTTGCGAGCAGGCGCAAAAGTAGCAGGATTAGCCTTTACTGCCAACATCCTCTGGCTGATAATTATCACGCAAACGGGGTCTTTTATAAGGAAGCGGTAGTAAGTGCAATCCGAAATGTTGTGCCTTGGTTTTCTTCGGATGACTTGACGAAAATTCGGCCATTGTGGTAGTTTTCAATAATTCGTTTGGCCAGTGCAAGGCCCAGGCCCCAGCCCCGTTTTTTGGTTGTAAAGCCCGGCTTAAAAACCATGCCCAGGTTTGCGCGGGTAATTCCTTTGCCCGTGTCCGAAACATCAATGTACACCTTGCTTTCACTTCCCCGTAAAATCTTAATGGCTACCGTGCCGCTTGTACCGATAGCGTCAACGGCATTCTTGCACAGATTTTCCAGCACCCACTCGAATAATGGCACATGCACATTCGCCTGGATGTTATCAGATAAGGAGAATACTTCAATTTTTATTTTTGATGATACGCGCGGCCTGATGTAGTTCACTACATTGTTAACAAGGCTTACCACATTCTCCGGTTTCAACACGGGCACCGAACCAATACTTGAGAAGCGTTCGGTAACGATTGTCAGTTTACGGATGTCTTTCTCCAACTCGTCAACGATTTCCTTGTTTTTCAGATTGGGGTCATCACGAAGAACCTCCGCCCAGGCCATCAGCGATGACAACGGTGTGCCCAGTTGGTGGGCGGTTTCCTTTGCCAGGCCCACCCAAACCTGGTTTTGCTCGGCCACCTTGGAGTAATTAAAAGCCAGGTAAGAGATAAATGCAAAGATGGCAATCACCGAAAGCTGGATAAAGGGGTAGTAGATCAGTTGCGTCAGCAGGAATGAGTTTTTGTAATAGACATAACCGAAGTCTTCAACTTCCCCGTTTTCATTCCGGTAGGTCATCTGAATGGGATCATACCGCATCTTCATTTCCTCCAGTGCTTCTTCCAGTGCTTTCTTTTTGCGAGCCGATGCCCAATCCTCCCGAATGTCAATGTTCCGGTATTGGTAGTCACCGTCTTTTGTAATCCATATGGTTGGAATGGAATTGTTCTTGAAAATAATTTCATCGGTGACGAATAAAATATTTTCGTTGGATTGCTCATTGAGGGTGTACTCCAACGCCCGTGCAAAGAGCTCCACCTGCTGGCGCTCACGCAGTTTCAGCTCGTCTACCAGCACATCCGTATAATAAATGGAACCGATGCTGATGAAGATGGAAGCTCCCAGCACAATCCATTTCAGATTGGTATTGCCGCTGTACGATTCGGTACGGCTCATGGAACAGGGTAAAAGACCGATTAAAGTAAATAAAAAAACCGGATGCGATACATCCGGTTGTTGAAAGTGTATTCCGTTAACCTAACCCTTCATCAGAAACCACTTCGCCAGCACTTTATAATTTACTTTGGTGCCCGTCATGAGAATGCCCACCCGGTAAATGCGGCCAGCAATCCAGGTGGTGAGCAGAAAGCCACCAACCAATAGTGCCATAGAGAGTGCCAGTTGCCAGTCGGGCACGCCAAAGGCAATGCGGCCAACCATGGCAACTGGTGATGTAAATGGAATAACGGACAACCAGAAGCTGACTGTTCCATGGGGGTCGCGAAGGATGAAAAAGAATAACCCCATGTAGCCGATCAGCAACGGCAGGGTTATCGGAAACTGGAATTGTTGCGACTCCTGGATGGAGTCGACCGCGGAGCCAACGGCTGCAAACAGGGCTCCATACAGCAGGTAGCCACCCAAAAAGTAGAATACAAAAACAACTGCAATTTTTCCGAACGGAAGCTGGTTTGCCTGCGACAAAAAGCCTGTGATCTTTGAGTTTTGCGATTGGATGGCTTCGGTAGCCTCTTCATCGCCAACCTGCTGCGAAACCTGCTCCATCATTTGTTGCTGTGGCATCTTCATTCCAAACAACGCAAAAACTCCTGATGAGAGTATGGTAATCAGGAGTATCCAGATTGTAAACTGCAACAGGCCCACCGAAGCGATTCCCACGATCTTGCCCATCATTAATTGAAATGGTTTGACGGACGAAACAATTACTTCCACAATTTTTGAGGTCTTCTCATCAATCACTCCCTGCATAATCTGAATGCCGTACACCAACACAAAGATGTAAATCAGTATGCCGAGCAGAAAACCGGCTCCATACAATATGCCCGAGTTGCTGGACTTTTCTTCACCTGATTCTGAGATGCTGAACTGCTTCAGGTCAACATTTGTCTTCAGGCTTTTTAAAACTTCTTTGCTGATGTTGAATGCCTCCAGTTTAAGGTCGTGAAGCCGGTCTTCAATCATTCCTTCCAGTCGTTCAAGCTTTTCAATGCTTGGGTTTTCTTTTGTGTACAGAAGGAATCCTTCCGGCTTTTCCAGGTTAAAGTTTGGGATGTAAAGCAATGCAAATGTATTGGTATGCTGGTAGGCTTTCTTGGCCTCGTCCAGCGACAGGTCAACATACACAAAGTTAAATCGCCTGGTATCCTCAAAGCGCATGCGTCCGCTCTCGTCAACAACCTGTACCGTATCGGCTTTGGCTGATTCGGCTTCTTTGATCATCAACGTTACCAACACCGCAATAATGGCCGGAAAGATCAGCGGCACAAGAATGGTGGTAAGCAGAAAGGATTTTTTTTGAACCCGGTTCAAAAATTCACGCTGAATAATCAGTACTATTTTGTTCATGGCTGCCCCTTAAACTTCTTGTAAATGTTTTTTTAGTGCTTCATCACCTTCGGCTTTTACCAGGCTGATGAAGATATCGGCCATCGTAGGAAGTTTTTCCTCAAACCGGTGCACCTCTGTTTTATCCACCAACTCGCGGATTAACTGGTTGCCTTTAATCCCTGAAGCGGCCCGAATGGTTGTTTCGAAATGATTCTCGGCAACCGGTTTTTGCTCAAGCACCTCATACCGGTCGGAGGCCAGTTGCAGGTGATTGCCGGAGTGTTCAACAAGGTAGGTGTTCGACCGGAACTGCTCCTTAACCTGTTTCTTTGAGCCCTCCAGTATTTTTTTTGATTTGTTGATGAGGGCAATCTGGTCGCACAGCGACTCAACGGTTTCCATCCGGTGGGTAGAAAAGATGATGGTGCTTCCTTTATCGCGCAATTCAAGAATGTTTTCGGTGATCAATTGGGCATTCACCGGATCAAAACCTGAAAAAGGTTCATCGAGGATGATGAGGCGGGGTTGGTGCAAAACCGTGGAAATAAACTGGACTTTTTGCGCCATCCCTTTCGAAAGGTCTTCCACTTTCTTCTGCCACCAGTCTTTGATTTCGAACTTTTCCAGCCACACCTTAATGCGGGCCAGTGCTTCCTTGCGGCTCAGGCCCTTTAACTGTGCAAGGTAAAGCAATTGCTCACCTACTTTAAGTTTCTTGTAGAGGCCCCGCTCTTCGGGCAGGTAGCCAATCATGCCAATGTGTTTTTCATTCAGCAACTCACCAAAAATTCTGATTTCACCACCATCCCGGTTGATGATCTGATTGATGATGCGGATGAACGTAGTTTTACCGGCACCATTCGGGCCTAACAAGCCGTAAATGCTCTTTTCGGGAATAGTCAGGGAAACCTCGTCAAGTGCGAGGTGTGTTGCGTACCGTTTGGTTACGTTTTTTGCGGTAAGGGCTTCCACAGGGTTATTTTTTAATACCCAATTAGTATCAAAAAATAACGGTGAATTACGTAAAACGGAATGGGATCGGGATATTAATTCTTTCTTTCCTTAAAAATGATGTTACCCATAGAAACATCAAGGTCAAAAACCAGGGCGTTGGGTGAATCTTTTGTATACGATTCGCTGGCAAAAGTGCCTTCACCAATCTTCTTCAGGCTGTTTACCATCCGTACACTGCAAAGCCACGAGTCTTTGATTTTTACATAAACAGGTGTTGCGTCACCGGGCAGTAAAATGGTCAGGTTTCCCGCTGCCACGCTGCCGCGAATGGTATTGGTAGTGGTAGGCCCGGAGCTCAGGTCAAGCATTACATTGCCAAAGCCAACATCGGCTACTACATAACTTGTTTTGGCAAGGTTAAGGTTACGCACGTTTACGCTGCCCAGGTCCACCTTAATGTAAAAGGTGTCCATCTCCACTTTGTTTTCAAGGCCGGTAGGGTATCCCACGTTCACATTTGCGCTGGCCGAAATGACGCGCAGGTTTTTTACGGCCATTCCCGATAAATCAATGGTAGAGTTGCCAATGCCGTAGTTCAGTTCTAAGGAATAGGGCTTGTCATCGGTGAGGTAAATTTTCCAGAATTTATCACTGGTTGTTTTTTCCGATCCAAACACTTTGGATGAAATGGTTTGGCTGAATCCGGATGAAGAATTTTCTTCAACAGCAACAAATACATCGCACGTTTTTCCCTTAACTTCTTTGATAAACTGGTGGCTGTATGACTCTGCCTCCTGGTTGCTGAACATATCCAGAATGCCCGGGCCTTCGCTGGCTTTGATAAAGCAATTGCCGCTGTTGGCCTTCAGGCGAAGGCGAATGGTTTCGCAGGCCGCATTGTCCTCAACGGTAAATTGTTTCCTGATCTGGCCAAAGGCAAGACTTGCAATACTTACTCCCAAAAAGGTTAGCCCAATAATTCTCTGCATGAACAAGTACATACGCGATCTACCTCCACGAGTTTCACCGTGTAAGAAAATCGCTTAAAACGCTGAAAATAACCCCAATCTGGAGAGGTAAACGAGTTTAAGGGCCTAAGGGTTAGGCTTTTACTGGAAAAATTCCTTCATGCGCTCAAAGAATGACTTATCGCCCGCTTCGGGTTTGGGCTCAAAATTTGGTGAATTCCGAAGACTTTCAAGTTTAACGCGCTCCTCGGGAGTCAGTTTGCGGGGGGTCCACACATTGACATAAATCAACTGGTCACCGGTTTCATAGTTATTGATATCGCGAAGGCCTTTGCCCCGAAGACGGAGAATCTTGCCGCTTTGGGTTCCGGGATCAATTTTGATTTTAACTTTTCCTGAAATGGTGGGTACTTCCAGGGAAGTACCCAGGGCTGCATCTATAAAGCTTATGTGCAGGTCGTAAATGAGGTTATTGCCATCGCGTTTGAGTTTTGAATCCTCCTGCTCCTCGATAAGAATAAGCAGATCTCCGGCAATGCCACCTCCGGGTGCTTCATTTCCCTTGCCGGCCATGGAAAGCTGCATGCCATCGCTTACGCCTTCCGGAATTTTAATGGTCAGGATTTCTTCACGGTGTGTTAACCCCGAACTGTCAACACCGGGCGGACGCTTGTCCAGGATCTGTCCATTCCCATCGCATTGGGGGCACGATGAAGTGGACACCATTTGGCCGAGCATACTATTCACCACTTTTCGAACCTGGCCGCTGCCCTGGCAGGCTGTACAGGTTTTATAGGTTACTCCTTCTGCACGCACCAGTCGGTTGACTTTTATTTTCTTTTCAACTCCGTTGGCGATCTCTTCCAGCGTAAGCTTTAGTTTGATGCGAAGGTTGGAGCCCTTGCGCTGTCTTCTGCGCGTGCCGCCTCCGCCAAAGAATGAATCAAAGGGGCTGTGACCCCCGAAAATATCACCAAACTGACTGAAGATGTCCTCCATGTCCATGTGATGACCACCCCCGAACCCACCGTTGCCGCGCGAGTGACCAAACCGGTCGTATTGCGCCCGCTTGTTGTCATCACTCAGTACTTCGTACGCCTCGGCAGCTTCTTTAAATTTTTCTTCCGCTTCTTTGTTGCCCGGATTTTTATCGGGATGGTACTGAATGGCCACTTTGCGGTAGGCCTTTTTTATTTCCTCCGCAGTTGCCCCTTTGTTTACCCCAAGTATTTCGTAATAGTCGCGCTTAGCCATTGTTCATTCGTATTACTGACCTACCACTACTTTGGCGTAGCGAATAACCTTTTCATTTAACCAGTATCCTTTTTCCACAACGTCTACAATCTTGCCCCTGAGGCTCTCGTCTTCGGTAGGAACTTGTGTGATGGCTTCGTGCAGATCCGGATTGAAGTCGGATCCGGCCGATATGTCCATGACTCTTACCCCGGATTGTTCCAACACCTTTCTGAATTTATTGCTGATCAGCTGAAGACCTTCGAGGTCTTTCGGGTTGCTTCCCCGAAACGATTTTTCGGCCCGCTCAAAATCATCCATCACCGGCAGAAAGAGCCGGATGGTAGCCTCATTGGCCGACTGGATCATTTCCAGCTTCTCTTTGGATGTTCTTCTTCTGAAGTTTTCAAACTCCGAATACAACCGCAGGTATTTCTCCTTTGCTTCTGCCAATTCGTCTTTTACTTTGCTTAATTCTTTAAACAGGTCGGGTTGATCGGTACCCGTAAGGGTTTCGAAGGATTCCGGGCTATCGTGGTTTATTGTTTCGCTGACCTGATTTTGGGCCGTTTGGCCCGCTGACCCCATTTCGGGTGCCTGATTTTTATCCATACCTACGTTAACGTCACTCATTTTTGCCGCAAAATTGTCAATAATTCTGCCAATCCCCCAAGGTGTGCCAGATTGACGGAAAAACGTCAGGTGTGAAGTTGCTTCCAGATCAGGTCTTTGAGTTCCGGTATGCCTCGCCCGGTAACGGAAGAGATAAATACATGTGGCAAACCGGCAGGCAATTCCTTCTCCATCGCAGTCTTCAGTTCATCATCCAGCAAATCCGATTTTGAGACGGCAAGCAGGCGCTTCTTATCCAGCAACTCGGGATTGTACTTCCTTAATTCATTAAGCAGTATTTCAAATTCCTTGGCGATGTCCTTTGAATCGGCCGGTATCAGGAACAACAGCATGGCGTTTCGCTCGATATGCCGGAGAAAACGAATACCTAATCCTTTGCCTTCGGCCGCACCTTCAATAATGCCGGGAATATCGGCCATCACAAAGGATTGGTTATCGCGGTAAGAAACTACCCCAAGGTTGGGCGTTAGCGTAGTAAAGGGGTAGTCGGCAATTTTGGGTTTGGCTGCAGAAACTACCGAAAGCAGGGTTGACTTCCCGGCATTCGGAAATCCAACCAGCCCCACATCGGCAAGCAGTTTCAGTTCCAGCACAATCCATTCTTCCTTTCCGGGCTCACCGGGTTGTGCGTAGTTGGGTGCCTGCCGGGTGGAAGTGGCAAAGAAGGCATTGCCTTTGCCGCCCTGGCCTCCGGGCGTTAGGATGAACTCCTGCCCGTGTTCGGTTATCTCAACAATTTTCTCTTCCGTTTCGGCATACCGGGCTGTTGTGCCCAACGGTACATCCACGATTTTGTCTTTGCCTTCGGCACCGGTGCAGTTCTGTGCTTCACCCGGCTTTCCGTTTTCAGCGATTACGTGTTTCCGGTATTTAAGATGGAGCAATGTCCAGAGTTGTTCGTTGCCACGGAGGATGACATGGCCGCCCCGTCCGCCATCGCCACCGTCAGGGCCGCCCTTGGGTACAAATTTTTCGCGGTGAAAGTGCACAAATCCAGCCCCTCCGCTGCCGGAGCGTGAACAGAATTTAACGTAGTCAATGAAGTTAGGCGAAGACATTGATCAGCGTGCAAGCCAGTAGAAAAAAAGCGAGAGTACCACAACAGCAACCAGGTAACCCGCAACAATCCGGTTTACCCTTCGCTGAACACCGCGGGGTATGGGTTTATTCGGATCGGGATAAATCGGTATCATTTTCCGCGGTCGATCACAGCGCAAATGCTGGCAAAAATCTCATTGATTTTACCCACACCATTTACCCGGGCAAGCCGTTTTTTACTTTCATAGTAAGGAAGCACATGAATGGTTTTGCCGAAATACTCTGTGATCCGTTTGTTTAATTTTTCTTCTTCATCATCGGCCCGGTTTTCAATGGCTTTGCGTTTGGCAATGCGGTCGCGCAATTCCTGCTCGTTCACATCCAATGCAACCACGTGATGAATGGCGGTGCCATTTTCCTGCATAAAACGATCGAGTGCTTCGGCTTGTGCTACGGTGCGCGGAAATCCGTCAAACAAAAATCCTTTGGCTTGCGGATTTTTATCCAGTTCCTCCTTCAGCATTGCAATGGTGATTTCATCGGGCACCAGAGCACCGCTGTTCATGATCTCCTTCACTTTCTTTCCCAGTGGTGTTTCGTTTTTGGTGTGCCACCGGAACAGATCACCGGTGGAGATGTGCACGAATCCATATTTGCTGATGAGTTTTTCACTTTGTGTACCCTTACCGGCCCCCGGAGGGCCAAAGATGACAAGGTTGATCATGGCGTTTGGTTAAGGTGAATAATCCGGGTCTTTGAATTAAGTGGGCGAAGATACTAAAATCAAGTGGTTGTTCTGTAGATATCGGGCAGGTTGCGGCCCAGTCCGTCATAATCGAGTCCGTATCCAACCACAAATTCATCTTCGATGTCGAAGCCGATGTATCTGGGTTGTACAGCATGCTCGCGTGCCGGTGCTTTGCGGATGAGCGTTACAATCTCTACCGAACGTGTTCCTAAACTGCGCATCTCCTCCACCACGTTGCTTAACGTGAGGCCGGTGTCCATGATGTCTTCCACCAACAGAACATCCTGATTAAAAATACTTTCGCTCAACCCGATCAGTGTTTTCAGTTGGCCCGTGCTGGCCGTGCCCTGGTATGACGCATGCTTTACAAAGGAAACGCGGCACTCAAGATTTACCTGTCGGATCAGATCGGCTGCAAACATGAACGATCCGTTGAGGATGGGCAGGAACAGGGGCGTTTTGGATGAATAATCGGTGTGAATCTGATGCGCGAGTTCACTCACCCTGGCACTTATTTTAGAGGCCGGTATGAATTTCTTGAAATTGAGGTCTTTGATTTTCATGGAGCGCAAAAATAGAATAAAAGCAGAATTACTTTTTGTACCGGTAATGACCCGTAATGGCGTACGTGAACAGGCAATCTGAGAGTTCCTGCCCGTTGCCGATGTTGTGTACAATGAGATGACGGTTCCCATCATCAGATTTTTTATTCACCACGATACCGATGTGCGGAAGGTTGCCGGGTAGGTTCCACGTTACAATGTCGCCCGGCTTGTAATCAGACGGGTTTCCTGAAACGTTAAGCGGTGTTCCGTGCCGGCCGAAGAAGGTCCTCAGGTTCGGAACCCTGCGGTGGTCAATGTTGGTGTCGGGTTTTTTCAGGCCCCAGATTTTCGGATAGGCGTCAAAATTCCTGAGCATGTCTTCATGCACTTCCTTTTGCAGATCAATGCCCAGCTTGCGGTAGGCACGTATAATCACATCGGTGCAAACGCCTGTGTTGGCCGGAACATCTCCGTTTGGGTAGGCGATAGCCATGTAGGCCGGTGTATACACAACCCGGTGAGTGGTAAGTTCAATCGCGGCTTCGGATAGCGTTGTAAAAAAATCATCCTGCGCCCACAGCCGCACAACGAAAAAAGACAAAACAACTGCAAGTTTGTTTTTCATAACGCGGTCATCAGCGTGCGATACATGGCCACCATGGTTTTCACATCGTGCTTGTGCACTTTCTCATGGGGAGTGTGCGCGAATTGCTGGGGGGCTCCCACAAAGCACCAGTCGAACGGAATAGGCGATAGCTGCAACTCCCTTCCATCGCTTGAACCCATTCCCTCGACTTCGAGCTGATAATCCAGTTTGCTTTTATCGGCAATGCCGATGATGCGGTTCATGAATGTTCTTCGCGGAATATTTCGGTCGCGGAGGGAAATAACAACGCCCTTTCCCGGCTCCACACCATCCGATGCCCACGTGATGTCGGAGATAAGCGCCTGGGTGATGCCCCATTTTTCATGGATATATCGTGCCAGGTAGGGAACCGATCCGCCACCGTGCTCTTCCCAGCACGAGAAGACGATTACTCCGTCTTTTAACGTTTCGGCAACTTTTAATGCATTATAAACACCCAGCCGGTTATCCAGGTAAGGCGATTGAATATAGTGGTTGGTTTCTATGAAATCGGGTTTATAGGTAAGCGAGGTTCCGCGTTCGATGGTGCGGCCGAATTTGCAGAAGGCGTGGTGTTCTTTATCAAACTCAAGTTTGCACTCAATTTCTCCCAGGCTGTCGCTACCCACCAGCCGGGTGCCGGCCCCTGCATCCGGACTGCCAATGGTGAGCAGTTGATTGAAGTAGCGTACCGTAAAGCCTACCGTATCCATGTGGGCGAAGATGGCCGTTCGTGGCTTGCCAAATTTCAACAGCAGGCAATCCTGAAATTCATTGCCATGGATGATCTGGGGCCGGACTTTCCAGGTGTTGGAAGCTTTGGCAATGTAATGCAACAGAAACTCTTTTACTGCAAATTCCTCACCCGATGGGGCGTGAATGGCACAAAGTTGCTTCAACAGGGTGCTGTTTATGTTATACCCTGCGGGTTGTTGCACGCGTTTTACCTTTTTCCCCGTTCCAGCGCTGTTCATATGACAACTTTATCCTAAATTTTGATTAGAAAAAAGTGCCCATGCTAATTGTACTGAATAACCAACATTCCATTGCCAATCAATTTCTTTCGGAGTTACGGGATAAGACCGTTCAGCACGACCGGGAGCGATTTCGGAATAACATGCAACGGCTGGGCGAGTTGATGGCGTATGAGATTTCAAAGAAACTCCGCTATGCCGGGCGCACCGTCCAGACTCCGCTGGGCGAGTCGCGTATTTTGGTGCCGGATCAGCAGCCTGTGCTGATAACCGTACTGCGGGCTGGCTTGCCCTATTTCACCGGTTTTCAGCGATACTTCACGTCATCCGATTGTGGCTTTATCGGTGCGGCCCGAAAAGAAAATAGCGAGGAGATCACGATTCAACTGGATTACCTGGCGGCACCCGCATTGGATGGAAGGCTGGTAATCCTGGTTGACCCGATGCTGGCCACCGGAAAATCATTTGTAAAAGCGGTACAAGCGCTCGGTGCCCATGGCACCCCTGCCCACATTCATGTTGCGGCTTTGGTGGCGGCACCGGAGGGCGTTTCCTATATTGAGGAGAAAGTAAAATCACCTCACACCATCTGGACGTGGGCGCTTGATGAAAAACTAAATGCCCAATCGTACATTGTGCCGGGGTTGGGTGATGCAGGTGATTTATGCTATGGCGAAAAGGTGTAAGCAACTATGTGGGAAGAAATTTTGAAAGCGCTGCCGGTAGCCGTCTCCAGTTCAGTAAAGTTTATTTTCGGTCCGCTGGGGGGTTATGCAGTTGGGCTGCACCTCATCACCACCATTGGTGCTACGGTAGTGGGCATGATGGGCAGTGTAACAGCCTTCACTTTTTTTGGCGACTGGCTGCGCAGTAAAATTATCGACCGGTTTTTCAGCAAAAGCAAAAAATTTTCTCCCGGTAACCGAAAGTTTATCGGCATCTGGAAAAAGTATGGCATGGCCGGTGTGGCATTTCTTACACCGCTCCTTCTTACGCCCATTGGCGGAACAATTTTAGCGGTGGCGTTCGGAAGTCCGAAAGAAAAAATTTTGCTCTACATGTTTATCAGTGCTGTATGGTGGGCAACGGTTTTTTCGGTGGCCATTTATTTATTTGGCGAAACGGTATTGCCGGAGTTTGTTCCCAGAAAATGAAAACAACAATACGCATTTGTATTCTCGTGGTTTTTGCAAGCAGTTGCTTGCTGGCCAGCGCACAGCACAAAGCGGTTCTTATTATCCTTGACGGCATTTCGGCCGATGCCCTGGAGAAAACGTCAACTCCTTTTCTGGATGAAATAGCTTCAACCGGAGGTTATATGCGAGCCTATACCGGAGGAATAAAAAATACCTACAGCCAGTCGCCTACCGTTTCAGCTGTGGGGTATAACCATGTGTTAACGGGCACCTGGTCGAACAAGCACAACGTGTGGGACAATGCCATCAGAGAACCCAATTATGAGTACTGGAACCTATTCCGCCTGGCCGAACAACACAATCCTAACCTGCACACGGCAATTTTTTCCACGTGGCTTGATAACCGCACCAAACTGCTGGGCGAAGGCCTGCCGCAAGCCGGTGCGCTAGACATCGATTATTCGTTTGACGGCTTTGAGCTGGACGAAGAAAAGTTTCCTCACGATCCGGAGAAACGGTACATTCTGGCGATTGATGATTACGTTTCAACGGAAGCGGCCCGGTACATTCGTGACGTTGGCCCGGACCTGTCGTGGGTGTACCTGGAGTACACCGATGATGTGGGGCACCGCTATGGCCACAGCCCGGAATATGAAGACGCCATCCGCAAGGCCGATGCACAGGTTGGCCGGGTGTGGCAGGCCATTCAATACCGCCAGCAACACGCTGACGAGAACTGGATGATTGTAGTAACAACCGACCATGGCCGGGATTCCGTTTCCGGAAAAGGACATGGCGGCCATAGCATACGCGAGCGGACCGTGTGGATAGTGACGAACGGCAAAAACCTCAATCCGCGCTTCCGCAACCAGCCGGCTGCCGTTGACATCATGCCAACCCTTGCCCGGCACCTGGGTTTAAAAATCCCGGAGCGGCTGGCTTGTGAACTTGATGGAGTGCCATTTATCGGGCAGGCATCGTTGGCTAATGTGCAGGCTGTGCATTCCGGCACCTGCATTACCCTTACCTGGGATGTGATCAACCCCGAAGGACGCTCGGATATTTTTATTTCAACCACGGATCATTTTAAAACAGGCCGGGACGATGCATGGCACCGGCTGGCCCGTGTAAAAAATTCCACCGGCAGGGTTGTGCTGGATGTGCGCAAGTACCCGTCCGACTTCTATAAAATTTGTGTTCAGGGAAAGTACAATGCGGGGAATGTTCGGATCAGGCCGGTAAGGAACACAGAGACCCGGTAAACCGGCTCCATCCAGCCAGGCGTTGTACTGAAATACTTTGTTACCGGGCACCGTTGGTGCTTGTGACGGGCGGGGTTTAGGAGGACTTAGCAATGGAGCGAAGCGGAATGCTAAGGCCGACCAGTTGTATCGTGTCCCCCGTGACAATGCACATAAAGATAACGATCGTTATGAGGACACCGAACCCCCGCCATTGCACAAACCTTTTGTTGCCAGTAGTTTTTATTCTTTCTCTGTCCCTTCAATTTCACTCACCTGGTCAAGTTCGTCAATTACCTCCGCTTTCATTGTCATGTCCGAGTCTTGTTCAATAATTCTTTTTTTCATTTCTCGGCTTACCGCCCTTGCTCGTTGTTTTAAAAATCTGTCGTAGTCGTCCTCCCAGATTCCATATTTTTCAATGTCGTTTATCAAGTGCGATTTCATTGTCTCATCTATTTCTTTATTGTGTCGGCTAAATTTCCTCATGTAAATAGATGGAGCCTTTGCCTTTATCTCTCGCTTATTTAAGAAGTCGTCAACAATGGTGATGTTGAGAATATGGTTAATCCAGAAATTCTTATAGTCAATGTCCTTTAACTTTTTGTCTAAGTAAGCTCTTGGGAAAAAATGATGATAATTCTTACTGTTTGCTTGTTTGAGCCAATCGTTGCTAATATGAACTATTGAACTGTCATTGAAGGACTTTGGCTGATGATAGGCATAAATGCAAAGTATTGATTTTATCCAACTACTGCTTGTGCTAAAGAAACCCGTCTTGTCAAAAATCTCTGGACTGGTATCAACCGTCCAATCGTATCTCGGCAACTCGTCATTTAATATAGAGTCAATTCGCTTAATGTCTTGTGCCAATTTGCTCTCAACCGCAGATGAGTACCTTGTCCCAAGTGAAACGCGCCAAAAAAAGTCCTGCAGAAACTTTTGTTTATTTCCTGTCGGCTTGTCCTTGTGGTGATAAAAGAAATATGCAAATGGAACAATTAATGCATTGTAGGGCAGTAATTGTGAAACCGGGATTCTATAAAACCCTCTGAAATAGTCAACCGTTTTTTCGATAGCGTCAATTGCATCAGGCCATATTTCAATAAACTTCTTCTTATTCAGCTTTAGAATTGTCTGTCGCTTGCATTCTTTGTCCAATAGCAATGAAATTGTTTGGAGAACGATGGCGTCTGAAATTGTGTCGTAACCAACTTCAGTTAAATCGTCAATTAGTTTTTCAAATTTTTCCGCCAAGTCAAAATTCTTTTCAGCATCAAATGTCTTGGCAACCATTATTTCAAAAACTGTCAAAGGCTTTCCGCCTTCATTAATCCTTGTGAATATTTCGGTAGCAATGTCAAGTGGGGCGTCTCGAATTAGAATAATCGAGTAGTTGTACGAGTTTATTCTTGTTCTATAGTCGTCCAGTTTCGTGTGATACTTAGTGTCGTAAGAGTTTAGTAGTGAAATCGAGCCGTATAATAGGTCGTTAAGCTTTATAAGTTGGTGATTCTCAAAATTAGTTTTGTCGATTATTACAATCTCGTCATCCTCGGTTGCCTCAAGGTTAACATACATTTCATCGTAATTCTCCAGTTTTCCTTCTTCTCTTGAAATCTTAATTCCTTTTAATGAGGCAAATAGACTTGTTAGTCTTTGCTGTCCATCGAGAACATAGTCAATGAAGTCGCCATCATTGGGAGGTGGTAGTTTGAAGTTTCCAAGATTTCTAACCGAACGTAGTCGTTCATCTGTTTTCCAAAATATAAATGTCCCGATTGGATAGCCCTTGATTATGCTGTCCATTAGTTTCGATGACTTCTTGATGTCCCATACGAAGTCTCTTTGAAACTGGGGAATCTTGATTTGACCTTTTTCTATGTCGGAAATTAGTCCGGTAAATGTTCTGCTTACTGGTTCGGGTAACTTCATCTTATCTGTCGTTTTGGAGAATCTTCATTAAAGAATAAAAATTACTGGTAACGTTTTGCGGCTTTGCGTTCGTGCGGGATTTCAGGGCACAGAACTGTCAACCC
>JBBINY010000006.1:0-71638 GCA_037443645.1 Cytophagales bacterium | reverse complement strand
TTTTCGAGCGAATACCCAACTGGGGCATTGAAAAAACAACCTACCTGATGTGTGGTCCTGAGGGCATGATGAAGAATGTGGAAACCCTGCTGGCACAACAACAAATCCCAAGGGAGAAAATATTCAAAGAAAGTTTTGTTCAGGGAACCATTGACAAAGAGAAAAAGCAGGAAGTGCATGCCTCGACTGATGAACCGAAGGCCCGACAGGTAACCATCCGGTACGATGGCCAGGAATACAAAATCACGGTTCAGCCGAATAAGGCTATTCTTGAAACAGCCCTCGACCAGGGTATTGATTTGCCGTACAGTTGCCAAAGCGGGTTGTGTACGGCATGCCGGGGCAAGGCTGTTTCAGGCAAGGTTAAAATGGATGAAGAAGAAGGTCTTTCGCAAGCCGAAAGAGACGAAGGATATGTACTTACCTGTGTTGGTCATCCGTTAACCGATGACGTGGTAATTGAGATCGGTTAGCCGCAACATTACCTTGTTTTGTTCGTTTGTTTTCACAAACATTGTTTTTACGATAACCCAAACCCGCATCCGATGAAAAGAATAGCATCACCCGTATGGTTCATTTTTGTTGTTTTTGCTTCAGCCGGTCAATCGCTGTACATGCCTGTTGAATTTCAAAAGGCCTATGAAAATGGAACACGCAAAATGGATGGTTCGGTTTCGCCTTCATACACACAAAACCGCTCTGAATATAAAATCAAGGCAACAGTCGATCCGAATAACCGGATATTGAAGGGGGAGGCAAACATCACCTATCACAACAATAATGTTGATACCATCCGGAACCCGACCTTTCATACCTACCACGATTACTATAAACCCACCTCGCGCAAAGCCGGATTCTTTAACCGGGGTGAAAATAGTTTTGCCGATCATAAAGGAATGGTTATTGAAAAGGTTCTTGTAAATGGTGTGGCTGTAGATCTTACCGATGAAGAGCAAGCTGTTTACGGAGGCACAAACTATACCATTCGCCTTAAAAATCCTTTGCCGCCAAAGGCCTCCCTGCAACTCACCATAGCCTGGAACTACGAAATCCCGGGAAAAGGTTTTGAACGAAGTGGTGCCATTGATTCTACATCAATGTTCATCGCTTACTGGTACCCCGAAATGGCCGTGCTGGATGACATTGATCTGTGGGACCGCATTGTTTATGACGCAGCCACTGAATTTTACCACGACTATTCCGATTACGAAATTGAACTGAGCGTGCCTGATAACTTCGTGGTTTGGGCCTCGGTTCCACCTGCCAATCCCCAGGAAGTGTATTCAACGGGTATTCAACAACGCATTCAACAAGCCCGCGGCAGCAAGCAGCCGGTACGGGTTTTTGGTGAAGATGATTTCATAAAAAAAGCCAGCGGAACAAAAACATGGAAGTTTACGGCAAATGATTTTCCTGATTTTGCTTTTGCGCTGAGCGACCATTTTATATGGGATGCCCGCAGCTACACCGATGCTATGGGTGAATATTTTATTCAGGTAGCCTATCCGCCAAACCACCCTGAGTTTGGTGCGGTGCTGGAATCCATTGAACGATCGCTCCAGGTGTTTCACACCAAGTTTCCGGTGTACCCCTTTCCCTATAAGTACTTCACTATTTTCAACGGGCTTCAGGGCGGTGGAATGGAATTTCCGGGAATGGCGAATGACCAGGAGATTTCCGGTGCCATGATGGCACAGTGGATTGGCAGGGAAATCAGTAACGCGGAAGCTCAACTGGGACTTACCCTTCATGAGATGTGCCACATGTATTTCCCGTTTATGATGGGCATCAATGAAAAAAAGTATGCATGGATGGACGAAGGGTTTGCCAGTTTTTCCGATTACTTCATTGACCAACTGTTTGCACCGGGCAACTGGGATCAACCCTATTTAGGCTCTCAGCGTGTTTTACCGATCATGGTGCCAAGTCATATTGCCGAAGGCAGCGGACTGAACTCATATACAATCGGTTCGCAATCGTATGTCGCATTGTATAACCTGTTGGGTAAAGACATGTTTCTGAAGTGCCTGCATGCGTATATGAACGAATGGAAGCACAAGCACCCCACACCGTATGATTTTATGTTTACGTTTAACCGGGTATCGGGTCAAGATCTGAATTGGTTCTGGAAGAAATGGTATTTTGACTGGGGCTACATGGATGTAGGCATAAACGATGTGAAAAATAACGTGGTAGTACTGGAAAATAAAGGCGGTCGTCCCGTTGCCTTTGCCATAACGGTAAACTTTACGGACGGCACAACTTTAAATCAGGATGTCAGCCCGGCTGTTTGGAAGACTTCGGCAATTTATAAACACAAAGTCAGTGCCGGTAAAAGGAAAATAAAATCGGTTCAGCTAACCGTTCCGGTTAGTGGCGATGCAGATGGTAAGAACAATACCTGGATGGCGAAGTAAATTGTTGAGATTGATTTTTACGTGTTCACCTCATGCTTTTTATTTCTTACCAGGTTTTCCACCGTCCACTCAATGCGTTTTTCGGCATCATGTTTTCGAACGGTGCAATTAGCCTTGCTGCAAATGCGGCAGGAGAAATCAAGGCAACCATCGGAGTGAACAAATAACTCCAGCGAATCACCAAACTCCTTCCTTACCAGCGAAGCCAGGGCATCAATTTCGCGATGCGCTTCATGCACATTCAGATACCAGGGTACTGTAAGGTGACAATCAAGGTGGAGGGTTGAACCGTATTTAATAATCCTCATGTTGTGCAAATCAATCCAATTTTCTTTTCGGTTGGCATTCAGCATCGTAACCAGACGAGCCAGTAATGCCAGGTCGCGCTCATCCATAATACCCGCCAGCGATGAGCGAATGATTTTATACCCGGTGCGCAGGATGATCAGGCTGAATGCAATGGCTATTGCACTATCGAGCCAAAGAATATCAGTCATGAGGATCAGCAAAAGCCCAAGCAGAATTCCAAGTGTTGAATAGGTATCGCTCAACAGGTGTTTGCCACTGGCCTCCAGCGCAAGTGAGTTATTTTTTTGCCCGGTTTTTATACACCATAAGCCCATAAGCAGGTTTACTACTGCCGTTGCACCAATTAAAAGCATGCCTGTATCAAGTTCCCGGATCGGTGAGGGTGCGAGAAGATGTTGAACCGCCTCGTAGATGATCAGTAACCCGGCAATAAAAATCATACTGCCTTCAAGGGTAGCCGACAGAAACTCAACTTTTCCGTGCCCATAGGGGTGATCAGCATCGCGCGGTTTGGCCGACAGGTATAAACTGTACAGCCCCATAAACCCTGCCACAACATTTACTATACTTTCCAGTGCATCGGTTAGAATGGCTACAGATTCCGTTAAGAAGTAAGCCAGCATTTTTACAACAAGCAATAGGGAGGAGAACAGCGCAACCCATTTTTGAACTTTAATATTTTGCTCTGCCGGAAGCGTTATTTCTTCTTTCGGATAAATTGAATGATGGCGGGAATGGCGATGATCACCCACACCACATTGATAAATGTATTGGCGTAGGCAGTATAATAAACCGAATAGATGATCAGAAAAATCCCCCCGACCAGGTTGAGGAGGAGGAAAACCAGCGAGTTGGATTTGAGCTGCTGGTAGCTGTTTAATCCGTATGCCGTAATTACCATAAGCGATCCGGTCCATCCGATGCAGTCGATGAGTAGCTTCATGGGCTATTGAATGAATGCGTTAAGTTCCTTTAATAGAATAAGCGCCCCTATCAAAAAAACGAGTGTCAGTAATATTCGCCTGAACGTTTCCTGCGATATCTTGTTAAGAATGAATTTGCCAAGATAACTGCCGGCAAACGCCAGTATGAGCAAGATTGGAATCGTCCACCATTGTTCACGTTGTAAATAGTTACTATCCAGGTAGATGAGCGATCGGCTTAAATCCACACCAAAGTCAATAGCGGCTGAAGTTCCCACAAAAAAGTTTTTTTCGAGGTTGAATGCTGCCAGCACAAGCCCCCGGATGGCTCCGCCAGTACCTACAAAGCCGGCAAGAAATCCAGCCAACGCACCGCCCCCGATTGAGTTGCGTAAATTGGCATCTACACGGGCACCGGGTTTCAGATACAAAAGTAGACTGAAGGCAATAAGAAATGAACCAAGTAACAGTTTAGCATACCTGAACTCCACGTGCCGGATCAGGTATGCTCCGGCAATGGCAAACAAAACACTGGTTACACCAAGCCAGAGCACTAACCGCCAATTTATTGTTTGCCGGAAAAATACCAGCTTGGCGATGTTGCTGAACACGTGAAGTAACCCGGTTAGCACCAATACCGTTTGGAAGTCGTAAAAAAACTGAGCTATGGAAACAAAAAACAATGATGACCCGAATCCCCCAATAGTGCCCAACACCTCTGCAATCAGTGTAATGAGAAAGAAGATCAGAATTTCCAAGGCTGATTATTCGTTTTATTTTTACAATTGAAAGATCGCGTATTTAATTTGTTTGTTCATGACTGCCATTGAAAAGATTTCACGACCTAAACGTTCCTTTTTACCAGAAGAATTTACCGTTTCCGATTGGTCAGCACTAAAGCCGTGGTTTGATGATTTGCTGAGCCGCCCCATCCGGTCGTTACAGGACCTGAAACAGTGGTTCAGGGATCGCAGTGAACTGGAGGGGATTCTCTCCGAGGAACTGGGCTGGCGTTATATCAAAATGACATGCTTCACGGATAACGAAGAGTATAGCAAGAGCTATCAGTTCTTTGTGGAGCATATTCAGCCGCAAATAGCACCCGTGTCCGATCAGCTTAACCGAAAGGCAATGGCTGCTCCGTTTTTGAGCAACCTGGAGAAGTATTCCGGATTCGACATGATGATCCGGAGCCTGCGGAAGGAAATTGAAATCTTCCGTGAAGAGAATGTGCCATTGTTTACAGAAATCAGCCTGGAGCAACAAAAGTACAATCAGGTTTCAGGTGCGATGGCCGTGCACGTAAACGGCAAGGAGCTTACCTTGCAACAGGCTTCGGTGCTGCTTATGGAAACAGACCGGGCCGTCCGGCAAGACGTATATGAAAAGATCTCTTCAAGGAGGTTACAGGATCGGCAAACACTCAATGACCTGTTTGACAGGTTGATCCGGCTGCGCCAACGGGTGGCCACTAATGCGGGGTTTGTCAATTTCAGGGACTACATGTTCAAGGCATTGGGGCGTTTTGACTACACGCCACAGGATTGCTTTGAATTTCATCGGGCTGTACAAACTTCGGTTGTCCCGTTATTAGGTGACTTGGCCCGGCAGAGAAAAGAGAAACTTGGTGTAGCGTTGCTAAAGCCCTGGGATAAAGCCGTTGATCCTGAAGGCCGAAGACCCCTCAAGGCATTTGCCGATGGAAAGGAACTTATGCAGAAGACCATCGAATGCTTTAACCGCATTGACCCATATCTTGGGCAGTGTCTGGCCATCATGCGGGAGATGGGGCATTTGGATCTCGAGTCAAGAAAAGGTAAAGCACCGGGAGGGTACAATTATCCCCTGGCGGAAATAGGTGTTCCGTTTATTTTTATGAATGCTACTTCAACACTCCGCGATATGGTTACGATTATGCATGAAGGTGGCCACGCGGTACATAATTTTCTTACGCGCAACCTGGAGCTGAATGATTTTAAATCAACCCCATCGGAAGTGGCCGAGCTCGCATCCATGGCGATGGAACTGATTTCAATGGATGAGTGGGATATATTCTTTCCGAATGCAGAGGACCTGAAGAGAGCCAAACGGGAGCATCTGGAGGACATCATTGAAACGTTGCCCTGGGTGGCCACCATCGATAAATTTCAGCACTGGCTTTATGAAAATCCGGATCATACCCAAGCCGACCGGAAAGAAAACTGGAATGAGATCTTTGGTGGCTTCGCTGACCCGGTTACCGATTGGACAGGGCAGGAGCAGAGCCGGGATTTTTTGTGGCAGAAGCAATTACACCTGTACGAAGTTCCTTTTTATTATATCGAATACGGAATGGCCCAGTTGGGCGCGGTTGCCATTTGGCGAAATTACCGGAAAGATAAACAACGAGGATTGGAAGCATACATGAATGCGCTTCGCCTTGGGTACATGAAACCGATCCCGGAAATTTATCGTGCTGCGGATATCCGGTTTGACTTCAGCATTGATTACATCCGTGAACTAATGGATTTTATTCAGCAGGAATTGAAAAAGCTGGAATAAATATGGTCAGGTTCCCCTGCTTTTATCCAGCAACTCGCTGAGTTGTTCAGCCTCTTTTTCTGACAAGGCAATTATGCGATCGAGTTTCTTTTGCTGTTTATTGATTTCATTAAGCAGCGAAATTCCTTTTTGGGAAATTGAAATCTCGGTAGCGCGTTTGTCGTTGGGGCAGGTTTCTACTATAATGAAGTCTTTCTTCAGCAGACGCTGCAGCAACCTGGATACATCGGAATTTTGATCCAGCATTCTGCTTTTAATTTCCTTGGCCGAAATGCTTTTTGGGTGTTGCCCTTTCAATATCCGAAGGATGTTGAATTGCTGGCCTGTTATACCAAAGGGCTTAAGAAATTGCTGGTGCATATTGTGCAACCAGCTTGATGTGAAAATCAGATTAAGGACAGCTTTTTGCTGAGCGCTACTGAATGTTGATTGTTTTATTTCGTCTTCAAGTTTCATGAAAAAGGCCAGGGAAGTTTCCCTGGCCATCAGTGGGTTAAGCTTGCTTGTCTAATTCTACTTTAATCACCAACGTCACATCGTCACTCACCACCATTTCACCACCGGCCAGTTTATTGGCCCAGCTAACGCCATAGTCCTGGCGGTTAATGATACCCGTAACTTTAAATCCGGCTTTTGTGCCCCGTCCGGTATTTACTGTTCCGCCATACACTACATCAAATTCAACTTTCTTGGTAACACCCTTCATGGTAAAGTCACCTTTGAGTTTGTATTTGGTACCGTCTTTTACCACGTTACCTTTGAAAGTGATTTCGGGGAATTTTTCAGCGTCAAAAAAATCAGCTGATTTGAGGTGACCGTCACGCCTTTCATTGTCGGTGAATATGGAGGCTACTTTTGCAGAGAACGTTACTTCGGCACCGTTAAAGTCATCCGACTTGCTAACCACCGAGGCGGTGTAATCCTTGAACAGACCTTCGGTTTCGGATACCACCATGTGCACCACGCTGAACCCGATTTTGGAGTGAACCTTATCGATGTTCCAGGTGGTTTGAGCGAATGCCATGCTGCCTGTCAGCAACAAAAGCGAAAGAGAATACAGTTTTTTCATCGTGTTTTTTGGTTTCTGGTTATTGATGCAAGTATAACACCGGAACTGAAATAAATGTTTAAACATTTATTTATTAGTTGGTAACTAACTGATAATCAGGATAAAATAATTCAAATATTTAGCCAATAGCTGATTTTGAGCACTACCCCGCGCAACCGGGGGTCGCCCTTGGCGAAATAGCGTCCATCGGTGTCGGTAAACGATTCGGTGACATAATTATCGGTGTACACCAGGAAAATATCCGATACCGGCTTAAAGCGCCATTGGAGCCGGGAGTTGATGTTGAGGTTGTTGATTTGGTTATTATACTGGATGAATGTGGTAAAGAACAGGCTGCGGGTAAACGTGAGGTCAATGCGAGGCCCGATCAGCAGCAGGTCGGCATCGTTGTAGGGCTCCGGCAACCGGATTCGGTTATATGAAAAATTAAGGGAGGCAAATCCCCACGGTATATACCGGTATGTTGCCGATCCCGAAACATTAATCCGGTTTCCGTTGAAGTACTCACCTATGCGCGAGGTAAGATTGGTAAAAAAATTCTTCCGTGCGTCCGAATTGAATGATGCAACCACCATATCCTGGTAATACGCTGTGCCGGCAGGCAATTTAATGCCGTTGGTACCGCTTGGATCAAACGCGTTGAACAAGTAGGTGTATTCCCTCCTCAGCCGGATACTCCAGTTAGAGGTATTCCGATACCGGACACGGTACATCAGGTTTGCATCCCAATCCAGCAGGCCATATACCTGGTTTCCGAGGATGTCAAAATCAATTCCAGGTCCGTGACTCTGTATGCCGGTTGATTTTGGGTAATAGTTGTACCACTGTGTGTAAGCTACCTGCTGAATATCTTTTCTGCGCACAAAGCCAACTTCCGGATTGTAGTGAGCACCTACCGTGCGGGTAAAGAGGTTGATTGACCATTTCAGGGTGCTGTAATTAACAAAGCCACCGGCAGCAAATGTTGAATCAAGTTGGTATTGATCAAACGACTGGTGATAAAACAATTTCCCATTCCATACATTGTTTTTACTTGCCAGGTTGTAGTCAATGCCGATAAGCCGGTTATATTTTTCAGGACTTGTAGTGAAGTCACCCGCAACGGAATCCTGAAATGCCTGCTTGTTGATGAGGATCATACCAATGTTGGAGCGGGCAAAAACTTTTCGCTGCAGCGAGGCAACCAGGTAGTTGGTAGAAGGAAGACCAATGCGTTTGTCTTCCCCGGTTTGCATGTCCATAAGCCCGATGCGCCAGTTGTTATCAATTTTACCGCTTAGCCGCACGCCCCCATAAATCGGGTTTTGAATATTTTGCCCGGTGGTTTCATCGCGGGCCACACCAATTCTGCGGGAGAATAACGGGCGCGTTCCATCCACACCGAAATCGGCAAACAAATCGGCATTTTCCAGAAAGAATTGTCGTTGTTCAGGAAAGAATATTTCAAAACGGTCGAGGTTGGTAACCTGGGCATCTACTTCCACCTGCGAGAAATCAGGGTTTACGGTCAAGTCCAGATTTAATGCCGAGCTAATGCCGAACTTTGCATCGAAACCGGCTTCCATTGTTTTGTCAGCAGGGGTTTGTTCTACAAAGTTTTTTGTACTGCCGGCAAGCCCGTAAGGAATGAATGAAATGTTGGTCCCTGATTTTTTCAAAGGTTCATCCCATACCAGTTCTCGGTTGAACGCCATCGTAACAATATCAAAGTTGCGGGGTATAGGCGACCAGGTTGAACGTTCGGCTTTCTCACTGTCGATGCGATAAAAGTTGATATTCCAGGAAGTTAATCCCTCCTTAAACCGGATGGAATTGAACGGGATTGCCATTTCAGCGATCCAATACCCCTCATAGGTTTTTGCAGCTGAGTACCATTTGTTGTCCCACGTTAATGATAAATCAGCAGGCCTTGATCCCCCGTTGGCAATCAGTCCTTCACGCTGCACGCCAAAGGGATTCACGCCAAACATAAACCCGTTGGTGCGGTCACTGAACGGATCGAGTACAACGGTAATTCCGTCATTGCCTTCGCCCCGAAAGTCCCTGCGCAACGATGGTGTAATGTACTTTCGTTCAGTGGCAAGATTTTCCATGCGTACGATGATATAGATAAATTTATCGTCATACGTCATGCGCACTTCGGTTTGGGAGTTAGCAAGGGATGTATCGCTGGGGAAAAATTGCATGAAGTTTTTAGCTACCTGCGCTTCAAGCCAGTCCGGCTCATCCATCACCCCATCAAGTTTTATGAGGTCATTGGCTCTTTTAATCAACAATTCCTGAGCATGAAGCGGACAAAGTACACCCGTTAAAAACAAGGAGAATAGTAGGCGGACAGTCACAATGGAGCCAGTAAAAAGTTAAAATTAGTTGGTGCAGCTGCTGGTACCAAATTCATTTCGGATGAACGGATTTTTTAGTCTTTGAGATAAAATGGCCGGGTTAGCGCTTTATACGCTGGGGTCCATTCATTACCATCGTGGTACAGGCACAGTTCTTCATGAAGGCAATGTCCATCCGAGAATGAAAACTCCATGAGCACCCGCTCCACGGGTTTATGGGCTCGTGTACGGAAAAGGCATTGGCGCATAAGCTTTAGTGCCAGCCGGCTGGCTTTGCCCTGAAAGATTACACTCTCGGGCTCCGGCAAAATAACAGCCAGGCGGCCAGCCGGCCGGGTTACCATCCGTTGAGCGGCTTGCAGCAAATCATCAAACGACAGGTCATCGGTATGACGTGCCAATTGCCGGGAGAGGGCAGGAGGCTTCAGGCTGTTGATAAAGTAGGGCGGGTTACTGATCAGGAGATCGTATGGTTTGGCTGGAGTATATTGCTGTAACGGTTGATGAATCAATCGGAGGGAATTACTCCACGGTGAACGTATAAAGTTCTCCTGTGCATCCCGTGCTGCTTCATCGCTGATCTCCACGGCATCAATCATTGCCTTTCCGCCTGTGCGCTGGGCCAGCATCAGGGCAATAATGCCCGTTCCGGTGCCGATGTCAAGCACTGTATTTATTCCGCTGAGATTAACCCAGGCACCGAGCAACACGGCATCGGTACCGACTTTCATGCCGCTGAGCCTGTGACCGACCCGGAATTGCCTGAACTGGAAATAGTCACTCATCGGCATTAAAATTACATTAACTTTAAAAGTTAACTGCTTTGTACTATGGCGTATAAATCTGATCTTGAAATTGCACAGAACGCGAAACTCAAACCAATAAAGGAAATAGCCTCCCGGCTTTCCATTGCAGAAAGCCACCTTGAACTCTATGGGAATTTTAAAGCCAAGCTTCCGCTGAAGCTTTTTAATGAATCCGGATTTAAAAAGAGCAAGCTGATACTGGTTACCGCCATGACACCCACACCGGCCGGTGAGGGAAAAACCACCACCTCCATCGGGTTGTGCGAAGGGATGAATAAAATCGGAAAAAAGACAACGGTGGTATTGCGTGAGCCTTCATTAGGACCGGTGTTCGGCATGAAAGGGGGAGCAGCCGGTGGCGGTTATTCGCAGGTTGTACCGATGGAAGACATCAACCTTCATTTCACCGGTGACTTTGCAGCCGTTGAAAAAGCCAACAACCTGTTGGCTGCACTCATTGATAACGACATTCAGAAACCCGATGGCGGATTGAAGATTGATCCGCGAACCGTTGAGTGGAAGCGCGTAATGGATATGAATGACCGTGCCTTGCGGAACCTGATCAGCGGATTAGGAGGAAAAAATGGTGGCATGATCCGCGAAACAGGCTTTAACATCACCGCTGCATCAGAAATTATGGCCATACTTTGCCTGGCGCGCGATATGAACGATCTGAAGGAAAAAATCGGAAATATTTATGTAGGCGATACGTATGGGCAGAAAGCCATATTTGCCCGCGATCTCAATGCACAGGGAGCGGTGGCGGTGTTGCTGAAGGATGCCATTAAACCTAACCTGGTTCAAACCCTGGAAGGTAACCCGGCAATTATTCATGGTGGGCCTTTTGGAAACATTGCACAGGGGGCGAATTCAATCATTGCCACACGCATGGGCATGAGCTTGTCGGATTACGTGATAACTGAAGCAGGTTTTGGTTCCGATCTGGGCGCTGAGAAATTTATAGACATTGTTTGCGGATATGGCGGATTCTCTCCGCATGCCATGGTGCTGGTGGCCACCATTCGTGCGTTGAAGTACCATGGCGGAGTGCCGCGCGAGGAGTTAACGAAGCCGAACCTCAAAGCACTGGAAGCAGGATTTGTCAATCTTGAAAAGCACATCGAGAACACCAAAATTTTTGGCGTGCCGGCTGTAATCTCACTGAACAAATTTGTTGCAGACACCGATCAGGAGATCGCATGGGTAATGAACAGGTGCGAAGAACTGGGTGTTGATATTGCCCTTTCGGAAGGATGGGAGAAGGGCGGAGCAGGAATGACCGACCTGGCCAAAAAAGTTTCGGAGGCAGCCGATTCATTCCACGGAAAGTACTGGCCGGTATACGATTGGAAAGCATCGGTTGAAGAGAAAATAAGAACCGTTGCCGTGAAGATTTACGGTGCAAAAGATGTGGAGTTCCTGCCAAAAGCAAAACAAAACCTGAAACGCATTGACCGCATTGGATTAAATGGCGTGCCCGTATGTATAGCCAAAACACAAAACAGTTTCTCCGATGATGCAAAGCGGCTTGGCCGGCCCAAAGACTTTACCATAACGGTACGCGAGATTGAAGTGGCGGCCGGTGCGGGGTTTGTGATACCCATTACCGGTGACATCCTTCGCATGCCAGGGTTACCCAATGTGCCGGCTGCGCTGGCGATGGACATTGATAATGATGGGAAAATCATCGGGTTGTCATGAGAAGGATGACATTTTAATAGGGTTGACTCAGATCGTTTGACTACACGGTGTTGGCATCTGGCGCCATTAGAGTCCACCCTTTGGAATAGTCCCTGTACCAATATTTTATCGTCCAGTTAAAGGCTGCGTTAACTCACAGTCCCTGTCAAATTTCCCAGCCATTTACCAGGCCAAAATCGATGTTTTATGCATGTTTGGTCTCATTTACTATACTACTGAGTCTCATTTAGTGCGCGCCAGTCGCATTTGATGTGAAAAATGACAGAATCCATTTCTTTACCTTTTCCTCAAAAAAAGACCACATTCTGCCTCAAAATGCAAAAAAGTGGTTGAAAGTGGTTGAAAGTGGTTGAAAAATCACTATGTTTGTTATCAAGGAATAGACAACCACTACGTCCATGACCTTTTTTACCAGTGAATATGAAAGTAAGCTCGATGCCAAGGGCAGGCTGGTACTGCCCGCGCGCGTAAAGGCTCAGTTGCCTCAGGGCGACAGTGAGTTGGTATTACGCAGGGGCTTTGAGCGTTGCCTCATACTCTATCCCATGGTGGAATTCAAAAAGGTGTTCTCCAAAATTTCCGGATTGAGCGAGTTTAACGAGGAGTACAGAACCCTGCAGCGCAACTTTTTTAGTGGAACCGCTACGGTTGAACTGGATGGAAACGGCCGTTTTCTGCTCCCTAAAAACCTGCTTACCTACGCTCAAATTGAGAAGGACGTGATGCTGGTGGGTATGGGCAACAAGGTTGAGATCTGGAACCCATCACTTTATGAGAAACACCTGATCGCAGACCCCGGTGAGTTGTCGAAACTAGCGCAAAAATACCTTGATGTGTAATGATCATGGCATCGGACTATCACAAGCCGGTCATGCTCACAGAATGTATCGAAGCGCTGAATATTCACCCCGAAGGAACGTATGTGGATGCAACGTTCGGAGGTGGGGGGCACAGCATGGCCATACTGGAGCGTATAAAAGGAGGCCGGTTGATTGCCTTTGATCAGGATGAAGATGCCGCGCGTGAGGCAGAGAAAATCACGCATCGTTCTTTCACATTCTGTCAGGCCAACTTCAGGTACCTGAAGAAGTTTCTGAAGGTACACGGAGTTCCCAGGGTGCATGGTGTTTTGGCTGATCTCGGAATCTCATCGCACCAGATCGATGAGCCGGCCAGGGGGTTCTCAACACGCAACGATGGCCCGCTGGATATGCGGATGGATAGGAACAGCCCCGTAACGGCAGCCTATGTGTTGAATGAGTACAGTGAACTGCAATTGCATAAAATTCTCGGCATGTACGGAGAAGTAAAAAATGCCAAAACGGTTGCAAAGACCATCGTTCAGGAACGAGCCGGTAAAAAGTTTATACGCACCGAAGAGTTGAGGCAATTGTTGAGCCGGTTTGCACCCCGCGGAAAGGAAAATAAATACTTCGCCCAGGTGTTTCAGGCGCTGCGCATTGAAGTGAATAACGAAATGCAGGCTCTTGAAGATTTTTTGCACCAGGCGGGCGAAGTTATGGAGAAAAGTGGACGGTTGGTGGTATTAACCTACCACTCGCTGGAAGACAGAATGGTAAAAAATTTTATAAACAAAGGAAAAGTGTATGGAGAAGTGGAGAAAGATTTTTATGGAAATGTACTGAAGCCTTTTGAAGCTGTAAACCGAAAACCAATTGAGGCTTCAGCAAAAGAAGTAACCGAAAATAACCGGGCGCGAAGCGCAAAGTTGAGAATTGCAGAAAAGAGATAACGAATAGCGATATACAATGGCCGACAATACAATCAGGATTGAACCGAAAGCAAAAAGCACAGGCAGCGGATTGTTTTCGTTTTTCGAACGGAGGCTCCGGCTGGAAAGCTACTTTGAGGAGGGCTTTCCCGTTCAACATGTTCCGAAACTGGTATTTGTAATGCTGTTGGGATTGTTCTATATCGGCAATACACATTATGTCGATAAAACGGTAAGGCGAATTAATGAGCTGCAGTCGGAAGTGGAAGATCTGCGCGCGGATTATACCACCACCAAAGCCGACTTGATGTTTTCAAGCAAACAAAGCGAAGTGGCACGGAAGGTCAGTCAGTTCGGCCTGAAAGAGAGTTTAAAGCCTCCATACAAAATTGCCGTAAAGGAAAATGAATATTAAGCAGTCCATATTAGTGCGTGTTCGGATAGCTTTTCTCTTTGTGCTCCTTTTTGCCATAGCCGTGGTTGTGCGGATTTCGCATATTCAGGTCATCGAAGGAGAAAAGTGGTCGGCTATGGGTGAGCAAATCTCCTTCGATTACAAGAAAGTGAAAGCCACCCGTGGCAACATATATTCCGACAACGGAAGTTTACTGGCTACATCACTTCCGTTTTACAAAGTAGCATTTGATGCTACCCTGCCAAAGGAAGAAATTTTCAGAAAAGGGGTCGACTCGCTTGCCCGGTTGCTTTCCGCATTCTATAAAGACAAAAGCTGGCTCGATTATAAGCGCATGCTCATCGATGCCAGGGAGGCGAACCGGCAATACATCATCATTAACAGGAAACAGATTGACTATCAGGATAAAAAGCGCATGCTCACCTGGCCCATCTTCCGCGAAGGAAGACTGAAAGGGGGAGTCATCTTCGAAAAAATGGATGTCCGGTATCGTCCGTTCTCAAACCTGAGCCGCAGAACCATTGGGTTTGTAAATGAAAATGAAAACGGAGCAGGGTTGGAATACAGTTTTAACAAGCAACTCGGTGGTAAAGACGGATATGCCTATTACCAGAAAATTGCTGGCGGAATATGGAAACCTGTTTTCGATGCCAATAATGTTAAAGCGGTTAATGGGTTTGATATTCAGACTACACTCGACATCAACCTGCAGGATGTTGCCGAGACGGCTTTACACAATGCCATGATGCAGCACAGGGCCGATGATGGCCTGGTGGTGGTAATGGAAGTTAAAACTGGCGAAGTAAAGGCCATCAGCAACCTGAGCAGCGATGGAAAAGGAAATTTCTACGAGAAGTTCAACTTCGCCACAGGAGGTCTGTTTGAGCCGGGCTCAACTTTCAAACTTGTTACCATGATGGCACTGCTTGAAGGCACTAACATTGACCTGGCCGACAGCATCGATACCGGAAAGGGTGAGGCCGTGTTCTATAAAAAACACCGCGTGCGCGATCACGAAGAAGGCGGGCTTGGAAAAATAACTGTCGGAGAGGCGTTCGAGCATTCTTCAAACGTGGCCATGGCCAAACTGGTGGATAAACATTTTGGCGTGCACCCGCAGCGCTACCTCGATCATGTGGAACGGTTAAAGCTCAACAAGCCGCTTGGCTTACAGATAAGCGGTGAGCCTGTGCCCAAGTTTAACTACCCGGGTCAAAAAGGATGGAGCGGCATTAGTTTACCGTGGATGGCCTACGGATACGGGATTGAAACCACACCGATGCATACGCTAAGCCTTTACAATGCGGTAGCCAATAACGGAAAAATGATCAAACCGGTATTCGTGAGATCGGTTAACCAGGCCGATCAGGCGAAAGAGCATTTTCACTCCGAAGTGATTGTAAACAGGATTTGCTCCGAACGAACACTCAATAAACTTAGGCTTTTGCTTGAAGGAGTTGTTGAAAAGGGTACTGCAAAAAACATACGAGGCACACATTACCGGATTGCAGGCAAAACAGGAACGTCCCAAATTCTTGAAAATGGTCAGTACACAAAGAAATACATTACCTCGTTTGTTGGCTACTTTCCGGCCCACGACCCAAAGTATTCGGCCATTGTGCTGATTAAAAATCCGCGGGGTTGGCAACAATATGGCAGCAATGTGGCTGCACCGGTGTTTAAGGAAATTGCCGACAACATCTACTCACGCGATCTGAACATTCACCTTGCCATGGAGAAGAAAGCATATCAGGAGCCAGGCATTTTTCCGGTAATCCGGGGCGGCCACCAGGAGGAACTCACCCTGTTATGCAATGAACTGGGCATTTCCAATCATTCAAAAAGCGAAGAGGTGTGGGTAAAGGCGGTGAAAAACGGAAATGCAGTGAATTGGATTCCCAACACCGTTGGTAATGCCATCGTACCGGATGTACAGGGAATGACATTCCGTGATGCCTTGTACCTGCTTGAGCAGGCAGGGCTCAGGGTGTGGTATGATGGAGCCGGTCGTGTACAAAGTCAATCGTTGCAGCCGGGAGGCAGGATTGCGAAGGGTGATCGTATTTATTTAAAACTTGGCTGATGCCGGAGTTGAAGGACATATTATATGGTGTGAGCATAACCTCAACCTATGGCGACATGGGAGTGGGAGTGAAGGGAATATGCTTTGACTCCAGGAAAGTGAGAAAGGGATTTCTGTTTATTGCCGTTAGGGGTACTCAATCTGACGGCCACCAGTTTATCGAACAGGCGCTTGAAATGGGCGCCAATGGAATCGTATGTGAAAAACTACCCGATACAATCCATGAAAAAAACACCTACGTCACCGTCAAAAATAGCGCGCGCGCGCTGGGAATTATTGCTGCTAACTTTTTTGGCGCTCCGTCACAAAAATTAAAGCTGGTTGGAGTAACGGGTACCAACGGTAAAACTACCGTTGCCACGTTGCTTTACAAGCTATTCGGATCGCTGGGATACCGGAGCGGGCTGATCTCAACAGTTGAGTACAAAATTGTTGATCAGTCCTATCCGTCAACGCACACCACGCCCGATCCGATTCAGCTAAATGAACTGCTTAAAAAAATGGTGGAAGCGGGCTGTACGCATGCCTTTATGGAGGTGAGCTCGCATGCCATCGATCAGGAGCGGATAGCCGGCCTGGAGTTTACCGGGGCCATCTTTACCAACATCACACACGATCACCTTGATTACCACAAAACATTCGAGAACTACATTAAAGCCAAAAAGAAATTTTTTGATGAGTTGGGGAGCCGGGCCTTTGCGCTGGTGAATGCGGATGACAAACGGGGCATGGTCATGCTTCAGAACACCAAAGCCAACCGGAAATCGTATGGCCTGAGGAAGATGGTAGACTTTAAAGGCAAGATCATCAGCAATACACTGGAAGGGCTCGAAATGGAAATCGATGGCAAAGTAGTGTGGTTTAAACTGATTGGTGATTTCAATGCCTATAACCTGTTGGCCGTTTATGCCGCTTCGGTATTGATGGGTGAGTCCTCTGATCAGGCACTTACCGTACTCTCAAACATCACCGGTGCTGTGGGGCGATTTGAATTGATCTCACCGGGCTCAAGAATTACCGCAATTGTGGATTATGCCCATACTCCCGATGCCTTGAAAAATGTACTGGAAACCATCAGGCAATTCCGGTCGGGTCAGGAACAGGTTATTACCGTTGTGGGATGTGGAGGCAATCGCGATCGGACCAAGCGGCCGCTGATGGCTTCCATTGCGGTGCGTCTCAGCGACAAGGTTGTGTTAACGTCTGATAATCCGCGTGATGAAGAGCCCATGGAAATCATTCGCGAAATGCAAAGCGGAGTGGGGCCGAGTGACGCAAGAAAGACCCTTGTTATTGCCGATCGGGAAGAGGCGATTAAAACTGCCTGCCTCATGGCAAAGGATAAAGATATTGTGCTGGTGGCGGGCAAAGGCCATGAAACATATCAGGAAATCAAAGGGGTGAAGTACCCTTTCGATGACCGCGAAGTTGTTGAACGCATGTTGAAACTGGTAGCGAACTAGTATGCTGTATTATTTATTCGATTATCTGGATAAGCAATACGACCTCATGGGAGCGGGTGTGTTCCAATACATTTCCTTCCGTGCAGGCATGGCGGCATTTATTTCGTTGCTTATCACCATTTTCTTTGGCAAGGGGCTCATCCGTTTTCTGCAGAAGAAGCAAGTTGGTGAGGAAATCCGCGACCTGGGATTGGATGGACAACTTCAGAAGAAGGGCACACCCACCATGGGCGGGCTTATCATTATAGCGGCCATTCTGGTGCCCACCCTGTTGTTCGCCAGGCTGGATAACGTTTATGTAATCCTGCTCATCATTTCCACTGTGTGGCTGGGCCTCATTGGCTTTGTTGACGACTACATTAAGGTTTTCAAAAAAGATAAAGAAGGACTTGCCGGCCGGTTTAAAATTGTAGGTCAGGTTGGCCTTGGCCTGATTGTAGGCCTTACCTTGTTCTTCCACGAGGAAGTGGTTATCCGCGAAGTGAAACCTGCACCGGCACCAGGCAGGCTCTCCGAGTCGGTTCAGGATATTAACGTGGATGCTCTTCAGGATGAAGCCGGTATTCAATACATGGAAGTTCGTTCTTCTAAAACCACTATTCCATTTTTGAAGAATAATGAACTTGACTATGCCTATTTCTTACCCGCATCGCTGCGGGATTATACATGGATAATTTACGTGGGAATTGTAATTCTCGTAATTACTGCTGTTTCAAACAGCGCTAACCTCACCGATGGAATTGACGGGCTGGCAGCCGGAACATCGGGAATCATCGGATTAACACTGGCCATTTTTGCGTACCTCTCCGGCCGCATCGACTTTTCCAGTTACCTCAACATCATGTATATTCCTAACCTGAGTGAACTGGTGATTTTCTGTACCGCCTTTGTTGGTGCATGCCTTGGCTTTCTTTGGTACAACGCCTACCCGGCACAGGTGTTCATGGGCGATACCGGCAGCCTGACTCTCGGTGGAATAATTGCAGTGATTGCCCTTGCCGTGCGTAAGGAGTTGCTCATACCCGTATTGTGTGGCATATTTTTTATCGAAAGCCTTTCAGTGATTATTCAGGTAAGCTACTTCAAGTACACCCGCAAGAAGTTTGGTGAAGGCAGGCGGATTTTCCTGATGTCTCCGCTGCATCACCATTATCAAAAGATGAATTTACACGAATCGAAAATCGTAACACGCTTTTGGATTGTGGGGAGTCTTTTGGCAATTGTAACACTGGCAACCTTGAAATTACGATGAGCAAACGGATAGTCATAGTAGGTGCAGGTGAAAGCGGAACAGGGGCCGCCTTATTGGCAAAAGCCAGAGGCTTTGACGTTTTTGTTTCCGATAGCGGTGCCATCAAGGATAAATACCGCGATGATTTAATCCGTAATAAAGTGGAGTATGAGGAAAACGGACATACTGAGACGGAAGTGCTTAATGCCGACTTGATCATTAAAAGTCCCGGTATTCCGGATCAGGCTAAGATCATTGCACTGGCAAAAGAAAAGTCTATTGAAGTTATTGACGAAATCGAGTTTGGCTTCCGGTTTATCAAAGGAAAAGTAATAGCCATTACCGGCACAAACGGTAAAACAACCACTACGCTGCTTACTTACCACCTGATGAAAGCGGCAGGCTTCAGTGTGGCACTGGCCGGTAATGTGGGCGAGAGCCTAGCCCGAAAAATTGCACATGGCAACCACGATTGGTATGTATTGGAAATCAGCAGCTTTCAGCTTGATGGAACCCGCCTGTTCCGGCCGGATATTGCCGTTTTGCTTAACATCACTCCCGATCATCTCGACCGGTACGATTCTGTTCTACAAAACTACATTAATTCAAAGTTCAGAATTATTCAGAATATGGATGCGGGCAACTATTTCATTTATTGTTCAGACGATCCAATCATTAGCAATGAACTTGCCAGACGCAGTCCTGGGGTAACCCAGATTCCGGTATCGCTTAAAACGGGTGCCGGGCCTGTTTATGCTGATGGAACGACCATGCATTTTAAATCCGGAAATGAAACGTTTTCCATCCGCCAGGAAGAAACCACATTACAAGGCCCTCATAACCTCATTAATACCATGGCCGCTGTATCGGCAGCACACCTGGCCGGAGCAAAGCTTAAGTCGATAAAAGAGGGACTGAAAACATTTAAGAATGCACCGCACCGGCTGGAATTGATAGCGACCATTAATGGCGTTGACTTCATCAACGACTCAAAGGCCACCAATGTTGATTCAGTAGGGTATGCTCTGGGAAGCTTTAACCGGCCTGTTGTTTGGATTGCCGGTGGTGTTGATAAAGGTAACGACTATGGCCTCATCAAGAACCAGGTTCAGAAGAAGGTAAAAACACTGATCTGCCTGGGCAAGGAGAATGAAAAGCTGAGGACTTTTTTTGGAGGCATTGTAAAATCCATTCACGAAACACAAAGCATCACCACGCTGGTACGATTGGCCTTGCAGGAGGCGGAGCCTGGCGATGTGGTGCTGCTTTCACCGGCTTGCGCAAGTTTTGATTTGTTTAAGAACTATGAAGATCGGGGCGAGCAGTTTCGTAAAGCAGTATTGGAATTAAAGAAGGAAGTTGAAAATCAGTTGGTATGAGTAAACTAAAAACATGGGTTGATGAAAACCTGCAGGGCGACCGGGTGATCTGGGCCGTGGTGTTCATTTTATCGTTGATCAGCATCCTGGTGGTATATAGTTCCATCGGAACGCTGGCCTACAAGCGGTCGGTTAGCCCGGAAAAATACCTCTTCACCCATACGCTCCATGTAGCTATTGGATTGGTAGCCATGTGGTTTGCCCATCGGATTGACTACCGTTATTACTCGAAACTTTCCCGGTTGGCATTATGGGTAAGTGTGCCGCTGTTGATTTATACCTTCACCAGCGGAACGACCGTGAACGATGCTGCCCGTTGGATTAACATCCCCTTTATCAATACTTCATTTCAGCCTTCTGACTTTGCCAGTCTGGCACTGATCATCAATCTGGCCAGCATGCTTTCAAAGCGTCAGCAGAACATTGACGACATCAAAGAATCACTCATCCCCATTCTTTTTTGGTGCGGATTGATCTGCGGGCTGATCGCGCTCACCAATATGTCAACAGCGGTACTGTTGCTGCTCACCTGCATGTTAATCATGTTTATCGGTCGTGTGCCGATGCGGTACCTGGCCATGCTGTTATTTGTTGGAGTTCTGTTTGGATCGCTGGCTTTTGAACTCGGTGTCCGTAAGGGTACCGTAATTAACCGGGTAAAAGATTTTGTGGAATATGCAAAAGGAGAAAAGGAACCTCAATTTCAGTTAAAGCATGCCCTCATTGCGATTGCCACGGGAGGAATAAAGGGTAAAGGTCCCGGCAACAGCGATCAGCGCAACATCTTGCCACATCCTTATTCTGATTTCGTTTATGCCATTTTAATAGAAGAGTACGGTATGCTGGGCGGTATTGTTGTGCTTGGTCTCTATCTCGTGTTGTTGCACCGCGGCATGAAAGCGGCATACAATAGCGAGCGTGCATTTGCCGGGCTGCTGTCAGCAGGGCTCAGTTTTGATTTGGTGTGCCAGGCGATGATCAACATGGGTGTGGTGGTCGGGCTGGGCCCGATTACCGGCCAGCCGTTGCCACTCATCAGCATGGGTGGAACATCCATGGTGTTTACCGGAATCGCAGTGGGTATAATACTGAGTGTAAGCCGTGGAGAACGTGATGAAGTGTGGTCGCAAAAAGCAATGCGAACAGAGGATAACAAAAACCTTGAAGTTAAGGCAGCATAAGGTGAAGCAACGTCATCCATATCGAATTGTATTTAGTGGTGGCGGAACCGGAGGGCACATCTTTCCGGCTCTGGCAATAGCCAATGCGTTCAAAGCGCGACATCCGGATGGAAAAATTTTATTTGTGGGTGCGCTGGGCCGAATGGAGATGACACGGGTTCCCGAAGCCGGTTATGAGATCATTGGATTGTGGATCAGCGGAATTCAGCGAAAGCTTAGCCTTTCTAATTTATTGCTTCCATTCAAACTTATTGCAAGCTATTTCAAGGCATCCTCAATTCTCAAAAATTTCAAACCGCATGTGGTTATTGGAACTGGCGGGTTCGCAAGTGGCCCGGTAATGATGGCCGCTACTTCGTTGCATATCCCCTCACTTATTCAGGAACAGAATTCATTTGCTGGCTTAGCCAACAAGCAAGTGGCCGGAAAGGTAAACCGGATTTGCGTGGCCTATGAGGGTATGGAGAAATACTTCCCGAAGGAAAAACTGGTTTTAACCGGCAACCCGGTGCGTAAGGATTTGCTTTCGGTGGCAGATAAACGTGCCAGGGCACTCGGTCATTTCGGGTTTGATGAATCCGTAAAAACCCTGCTCGTTATTGGGGGAAGCCTCGGTTCGAAAACAATCAATGCATGCATTTATGCAGGCATTGAAAAGCTGTTGGATGCCCAGGTTCAATTGATCTGGCAAACAGGCAAAGGATATTTTCATCAGTACCGTGAATTGCTGAAGAACACCGATCGTAGGAAAATACGGCTGTTCGATTTTCTCAAAGAGATGGACCTGGCTTATGCCGCAGCCGATGTGGTAATCAGCCGGGCCGGTGCATTGGCTGTGTCTGAATTATGCGTTGCCGGCAAACCATGCATTCTTGTGCCTTCTCCCAATGTGGCGGAAGACCATCAGACCAAGAATGCCATGGCATTGGTGAAGAAGGAAGCAGCCATAATGATTGCCGATCAACAGGCAGGTGAACTGCTCGTTGATGAAGCATTGAAGGTATTATTCGATGAGCCACGGGCAAGCAGGCTGTCGATGAACATCAGCAAGCTGGCGAAGCCTGATGCTACCGAGCAGATTGTTGATGAGATTGAAAAACTAATTGGCATACGTGCCAATGGAAATAGTGTTTCAGGAATTACCAACCGGGCATTGCTAATCAGTTGAGAAGTGGAGATCAATAACTACCATACTGTTTATTTTCTGGGGATCGGGGGGATCGGCATGAGTGCGCTGGCCCGTTGGTTTTTGAAAAAAGGATTGCATGTTTCCGGATACGACCGCACTCCAACCGCGTTAACGGCCGAGTTACAAAAAGAGGGAATGAAAGTTCATTTTGAAGATGATGTAAAAAATATTCCGTCCGAAGTCACTGCTGATAAGGCCCGCACCCTGGTGGTGTTTACACCGGCCATTCCAAAGGATCATCGTGAATATAATTACCTGAACGAGCAGGGATTTGTCATTATGAAGCGCTCCGAAGTGCTGGGCCTGTTAACAAAAAACTACCGAACCATAGCCGTTGCCGGCACACACGGAAAAACCACTACCTCATCGATGATAGCCCACATCCTTAAAACTGCACGGGTTAATATGGTTGGTTTTTTGGGTGGGATTACAACCAACTATGAATCGAACCTGGTGATGGAAGGGGAAGTGAATGCGAAAGCAATTATTGTAGTTGAAGCAGATGAATTTGATCGTTCGTTTCTGCGCTTGTTTCCGCATACCGGTATCGTTACATCGGCCGATGCAGATCATCTGGATATCTACGGTAATCATGCAAGCATGCTTGCCTCATACAGGGATTTTATACAGCAAATCAACCATGATGGCACGCTGATCATTCATGAATCCATCGATAAGGCTCTTACTTCTGATAGTTCATTAACCACCAAGATAACGTATGGCATGAGCCGGGGACAATTTTTTGCCGGCAACGTAACAGCGCATAGCGGATTTTTTGAATTTGATCTGTGTGGCTTTGGCACAGTTCAACGTATTACGCTCGGTGTCCCCGGTTTTCATAATGTTGAAAATGCAATTGCAGCCGCGATTGCCTGTTATCAAAGCGGAGTTTCTTTGGACGTCATCAAATCAGCGCTTGCTTCCTTCAAGGGTGTTAAGCGCAGGTTTGAGTTTATTGTTAAATCGGGCCGTGTGGTGTATGTGGATGACTATGCACATCATCCAACGGAGATTGAAGCATTTCTGCAGTCCATCCGGTCGATGTATCCGGGAAGAAAGCTGACGGTTGTGTTTCAGCCGCACCTGTATACCCGCACCCGCGATTTTGCCGATGGGTTTGCCAGGAGCCTGAGCCTAGCCGATGATGTGTTGCTTATGGACATCTACCCCGCCCGCGAGCTGCCCATACCGGGTGTTGATGCCGATCTTATTTTCAGAAATGTTACTGCCAGGCAAAAGGAACGCTGCGGAAAGGCTGACCTGCTGGATAAAATACGGAGTCGGCAGATTGAAATTTTAACCACCGTGGGCGCTGGTGATATTGACACATTTGTTCAACCGATCAAGGAATTACTGCAAACGCGTTATGAAGGCTAAGTGGAAAATCCGAAAAGAATTGAAAATCGCTGTGGCGTTGGCCGTGGTTTCTTTTGCTGTGGCTTTCAGCGAACGAAAACTGGGCAGCCAGACTGTCAATGATGTTATCGTCAGAATTGAAAACATTAAGGATAATCATTTTATCAATGAACAGGACATCCTTAGGTTGATGCTCCTTGATCGTGAAAATTTAAAAGGTGCTGACCTGGGCAGGGTAAACCTGAAGGAGATTGAATCGCGCATAAAATCCGATCGGTTTATTAAAGATGCCGACTTGTACAGCGATATCAAAGGTAACCTGATTGTTCGAGCCACGCTGAGAAGGCCGATAGCCCGGATCATCCGAAACGATGGCCCGGATGCCTACATCGCAGAAGACGGCACACTTATGCCGGTTTCCGGAAAGTTCACGGCACGTGTGGTCCTCATCAGTAGTGACAATGCAAGCAGCCTGCTTGCACGAGAAAACCTGAAATCGGACGAAGCAGGCAACCGGCTCATGAACTTGCTTGAGCGTATCGTTGCCGATAATTTCTGGCGTGCTCAGATTGCCCAGATAAACGTGAGCAGCAAAGGCAAGCTAACACTGTTTCCCCAGGTTGGTGCACAAACGATTGAGTTCGGGAAGGCCGAAGATGTTGATGTGAAACTGCAGAAACTGAAAGTTTTCTATAAGGAGATTCTGCCTCAAATGGGGTGGAATCGCTACAAGCGCGTGAATGTTGAATTCGAGGGACAACTTGTTGCAGAATGAAAGACTTTTTAAAACTAAACCTATAAAAATTCAGACAACCACTAATTCGTAAAGCTATGGAACATGAAAAAATAATTGTAGGACTCGATATCGGCACGACAAAAATATGTGCCATCGTTGGCCGCAAAAATGAATTCGGTAAGCTTGAAGTGCTCGGCATGGGCAAAGCCGAATCCGAAGGCGTAGTTAAAGGCATTGTCTTTAACATTGATAAAACCGTCTATGCCATTGAAAAGGCCATCAAGGAAGCTGGCGACCAGGCAGGGATTGACATCCGCGTGGTGAACGTTGGTATTGCCGGGCAGCACATCAAAAGTTTTATCCAGCATGGCGGCATTACACGAACTTCGAAAGAGGATGAAGTCTCCATTGAAGACGTTGAACGCCTTACACAGGATATGTACCGCATGGTTGTTCCTCCCGGCAACCAGATCATCCACGTGATGCCGCAGGACTACATGGTTGACTACGAGGAAGGAATCAAAGAGCCGGTTGGCATGTCGGGCATCAGGCTGGAAGCTGATTTCCATATTATTACGGCTCAAACCAATGCCATCAACAATGTTAATAAGTGTGTGCGCAGGGCTGGCCTGGAGATTGAAGACCTCATTCTTGAACCGCTCGCATCAAGCCTGGCGGTTTTAAGCAGCGATGAAAAAGAAGCGGGTGTTTGCCTGATTGATATAGGCGGTGGTACTACTGACATAGCAATTTTTTATGATAACATCATCCGGCATACTGCGGTCATTCCGTTTGGCGGAAACATTGTGACCAACGATATCAAGCAGGGCTTAATGGTGCTTCCGCAACAGGCCGAACAATTGAAAACGCGTTTCGGCAAGGCCATAGCAGAAGAAGCAAGTCCGAATGAAATCGTATCGATCCCCGGAATTCGCAACCGGTCTGCCAAGGAAATTTCAGTGAAAAACCTGGCCAACATCATCCAGGCTCGCATGGAAGAAATCATCGAAATGGCGCATGCTGAAATCATCAGTTCAGGATTTGAAAACCGGTTGGCCGGTGGAATTGTCATTACAGGAGGAGGCGCACAACTCAGCAACCTGAAGCAACTGGTGGAATACATGACCGGTATGGACACCCGTGTAGGCTACCCGAATGAGCACCTGGGCAAGAGCAAAATTGATGCGGTGAAGAGCCCGATGTATGCAACGGCAGTGGGGCTGGTGCTTGCCGGGTTCCGTTCTCTGGATGAACGCGAAGACACGTATAAAGGCGCGCGCGAAATGGCGAAAACATCGAAGACAACCAGAAAGAGTCCTTCGAAGAATTTCTTCAATGACATCCTGACGAAGACCAAAAGCTTGCTCATTGATGATCTTGATGGAAAGAACGAATACTGAAACAAATCGAAACCACTAAACCAAAATTATATGTTTGAAACCGGATCGTACAAATTCGACATCCCCAGGCACACAGTAGGCGCTCAGCGCTCGATCATAAAGGTGATCGGTGTGGGTGGAGGAGGAAGTAATGCCGTGAACCACATGTTCCGACAAGGAATTAAAGACGTGGAATTTGTGGTATGCAACACCGATGTGCAGGCACTCAACGCTAGCCCGGTGCCCACTAAACTTCAAATTGGTGCCGACCTTACCGAAGGCCTTGGTTGCGGAGCAAACCCCAAAATCGGTAAGGGTGCAGCCCTTGAAAGCAGGGAGCTGATTAAGGAATTCCTTATGGGAACCAAAATGCTGTTTGTAACGGCAGGCATGGGCGGTGGAACCGGAACCGGTGCAGCGCCCGTCATCGCTAAAATCGCCAAAAGCATGGGTATCCTAACGGTGGGTATTGTAACCATACCGTTCGCCTTCGAGGGAAAGAAGAAGCAACATCAGGCGGAGATTGGAATTAAATCCCTTCGCCACAGTTGTGATACAGTACTGGTTATTGTAAACGATAAACTTCGGGAGATATACGGTAACCTGCCTATCGGCAAAGCATTTGCCCAGGCCGATAATGTGCTGACCACCGCGGCAAAAGGCATAGCTGAAATCATTACGCTGGCCGGCTACGTAAATGTTGACTTCCAGGATGTGCGCACCGTTATGCTCAATGCCGGTCCTGCTGTAATGGGCACGGCAGAAACCCGCGGTGAGAACCGCGCACGCAACGCGGCCAGTGGAGCATTGTCATCGCCTCTGCTTGATAATTGTGATATTATGGGAGCTAAGAAAATCCTGCTCTCAATTGTATCAGGAGCTGAAGCCGAGCTCCAAATGGATGAGTTAATGGAAATCACCGGGTACATCCAGGAACAGGCTGGCCAGGCAGCCGAAGTAATCTTCGGTCATGGGGTTGATCCCGAGTTGGGCGACCGCCTCCGGGTAACGGTAATTGCCACCGGGTTTGAGAGTGAGACCCCCGAGGATGAGCCCGTTGCAAAAGAAGAGGAAAGGCCTGTTCAGCCGGAGGTGAAAGTTCATGACCTGGACCGAAGCCAGATATGGCTCTTCGAGCAGGACAAGGCCGTGGATGCCCCAAAGGAAATTGAACTCAAAGTTACCAATGAGCCTCCGGCTCAAATTCCTGTTTCCCGGGTTGAGGAGCCTGAAGAGGAAATTGAAGAGCAACGCGAAATCATTTACGATGAGCCCTATGCTGGTTTAGAAAAACCGGTGACTGACGACTATGGTGACGAGGGCGATGACGGATTGTTTGGCTCATTCGATGAAGAGTTTGATGCCATGCCTGAAAAGTCTTCCGATCAGGTAATCAATGAAGAGGGCCTGATGGAATTACGTACCACCAAGGAGCGGTTACGTCAACAGGCGGAGCAACGCATAGAGAAATTGAAACAGGCCCGAAAGCAGGAGATGACCAAGGAGGAGTTTAATGAAAAATGGTCATTGCCGGCTTACTTGCGAAAAGGGGTGAAGATGGATAATGTGCCACACTCCTCCGATCAGTTTATTTCGAAATTCAACTTGAATGATGAAAACAGCCTGCTGGGCAACAATAAGTTTTTGCACGACAATGTTGATTAGCGGGCCTGCTGAATAGCGCTATGCGATCCATGATTTCAACGATTTCAAAGGTATGGCATTTCCGGTGTGACTGGTATTTTACTCCATTCGTAGTGGTTGTTGGTTGTAAATACTTTTTGCCGGCACCGGAATGCCTTCTTATCAATTCTGCCTGAGCAGGATTATTTTTTTGCCTTTGAAAAGCCCCGGCAGACGGCCGGGGCTTTTTTATTATCGCCCTGAAAAGAGCCAAAATTCAACCCATTCTGAAGGCTTTCGATGGATTGGCATTAACCTTGCCTTATGGGTAGTGTAACTAGTTGGTTATGAAAAAGGTGTTGATTTTTGCAGGACTGATCGGGCTGTCAGCCTGCGAATTTTATTACTATGATCCTTACAACCCGGGCTACCGGGTTGAGGGTCGCTATTCGGTGAATGAGTACAGCGAAACCTATACCGAATATTATAATTACACCATCTGGGTAGAGTCATCAAACCGGTCGGTTAATGAAATCCGGATTGTCAACTTCTATGGGGCCGATGTCAGGGTTTACGCTACCGTAAATTATAATAAGATCACCATCCACAGGCAAACAGTAAATGGCTATACGGTGGAGGGAACAGGAACAATTTACGGGGATGAGATTTCTTTCAACTATAGCGTAAGGAATACCTGGAGCAATTCCCGGACAGACTTTTGTGAAGCCACAGCGTGGAAGAATTGACCTTGTAAAAGTTCTGGCCTACGCAGGAAGACAATCAAAACGACATGCTGAGCACAGCTTCCTCCGGAAGGTAAGCCTTCGGGCAACTCGACAGAATAGTTTTAAGATGTTTGGCCGCCTGCGGTTTTAATAAAAGCCAGGGCTTTTTCCACATCATCCGGAACGTCAATTCCAATCGTTTCCAGTGAAGTTTCGATTAAGTTAATCGTGTACCCGTTTTCGAGCCAGCGCAGTTGTTCCAGCGACTCCGTTTTTTCCAGGGCCGAAACAGGCAGGCGTGTTATTCTTTCAAGAACATCGGCCCTGTAAGCATACATCCCGATGTGTTTGTAAAATGTGCCATGGTTCAGCCAGTCCTCTTCAGCACGATTGCGCACATGCGGAACAGGCGACCGGCTGAAATACAGTGCGCGACCCTGAGCGGAGAACACAACCTTTACCACATTGGAATTAAAAATGTCAGCCCTTACCGTAATTTTTTTTGCCAGCGTGGCGATTTCCATTGTGTGATCCAACGATGACGCAAGCAAATCGATTTGTTCCGGTTGAATGAACGGCTCATCACCCTGCACATTGAGAACATAGTCAAACTTTTCAGGTTGACGGGTGAGGGCCTCAAAACAACGGTCGGTACCGCTTGCATGTTGTTCGTCCGTCATCACCACGTTTCCGCCAAAGGCTTTTACGTGGTCATAAATCAGCAGGTTATCGGTGGCTACTATAACCCGCTTTACCAGCGATGCCTGGGTAGTTTGCCTGTACACGCGCTGGATCATCGACATGCCGCCAATATCGGCAAGGGGTTTTCCGGGAAACCGGCTTGAAGCGTAGCGTGCCGGAATGATGGCAAGTATTGAATTCATTGCTATAAAGATACTACAACACACTCATTGATGGACATCGGGTGATTCGCCAGACAAATGTGATCACAGCGGCAGTACCGTATAGCTTGCTCCCACATGATATCCTTTTTGGGTTACCTGTTTGTATGCCTCACTTGATGCCTCCAGCAACGGATTGGTATGGTTCATGTGAATGAAGTAGATTTTGTTCTTCTCAGCTACATCCAGGTTTTCGAATAGCACCATGCTCTCCACGACAAACGGATGTGGGATTTCACGCATGTCGCGGGTTTGAATTTCTTCGGCATCATAAAAGGTGGCATCAAGCAGGGCGTAATCAACGGATGAAATCAGCGCGGTTATGTCGCGCTCCCACTTGTCCCATTTATCAATGTCGGGTATGAACAAGGCCTTTTTTGATGGACCTTCAATAAGATAACCTGCTGTTTCGGAAAATTCATCGCGGTGTGGAACAAGCAATGGGGTAACATGCAGCGTGGATGTAAGCATAACTTTTTCATCAGCACGGATTTCGTGCAATTGAATGTTGTTCAGGGTAACAAGCTGGCTCCAGGGTCCATTGGTTTCAAGATACTGTTTCATACGGGGCATACTGTACACGCTCGTGTTGCCTGAATTCATAGCCTCCCGCCCCAAATGCATCAGCCCAGTATAATGCCCCATGTGGGCGTGCGTAAGAAAAATTCCATCGGGTGCTGAATTTTCATGACCTGCATAGTTGTTCAGGATAGTGAGCTGACGGGAAAAATCGGGGGACGCTTCAATCATCCACCGTTTGCCGGTTTCGGGGTCAATGATACCCAGCGAAATGATCATTCGGGTTGGGTCGGGATGAGAAAACAACATTGAGCAGCAGGCCTTCTTGCAGCCCGCCTGGGGTGAGCCCGCATCCTGAACCGTGCCAAGCAGTATCAGTGAAGGTTGTGTAACTGGAAGACCCGGGTGGTCAACAAGTTTGGTAGTGCATGCGCCACATAATAGAAGGAGAATAAAAATCCTCATACTTTTTTAACGCGTAAGGACGTTGTTTCATCATCCAACACCTCAATGGCATCTCCTTTTTCAATATATTCTCCGCGTGTATAGGCGTCATAAATCTGGCCATCGAGAATTACCTTGCCTCCCGGCCGCAGCACTGTATATGCGGTTCCCTGTTTTCCTTTCATCGATTCGGCCGCTGGTTTTACAACATAGCCTTCTGAACGCTCCTGGGTTTCGACCAGCGCTATCCGTTTAAAGAAGCGGGTCGTTGAAAGATGTGATCCGCCAACAAATATTAGAATGATGCCGCCAAGGATGCCGCTAAAAGCTGCAGCTACGGCATAAAGGATTTCATTGGCCGGAACAAATTCAAAATCGAATGCATCATTGTTCACCATAATAAGAATGAGAGATCCCACAGTAAGTGTAATGCCGGCAATGCCGGCAATGCCGAATCCGGGAAGAACAAAAATTTCAACGGCAATAAGCCCCAGGCCCAGGAACAAGGCAATTACCTCCCAGTTTTCAGCAAGTCCGTTTAAATAGTAGGGCACGAGGTAAAGAACCAGGGCAATGATGGCAGCAAATAATGGGAAGCCAACCCCAGGTGTTTGGAGCTCAAAATATATTCCTCCAATGATAACCAGGATCAGCAACCCGCTGATAAAGGGGTTGAGAAAGAAAGCAATAATTGTTTCGCTCCTGCTTAGTGTGAATTTTGCGAGTTCATAATTTTCGATTTTGTTTCGCTTCAGGATTTCTTCAACCGACTCAACTTTGGCTTCGCAAAAACCGTAGCGTATCGCTTCGGAAGTAGAGAAGGTGATGATTTCTCCTGCTTTCTTTATGCTGTCTATTTCGATAGCTTCATCCACCATGCCTTCGGCTATTCGGGCATTGCGCCCTTTTTCTTCTGCCGTTGAGCGCATGATCGAGCGCATGTACGACTGGTATTTGTCGGGTGCTTTTTCACCGGTTGCACTCACCACAGTGGCAGCCCCAATGGTTGCACCTGGCGACATGTAAATGCTGTCGCAGGCAATCGAAATGAGCGCTCCGGCTGAAGCTGCATCGGAGTTAATGAAAATCCAGACCGGCTTTTTAAAACCCATAATGCGATCAACAATTTCCTTGGCGTCCGTCAAAATTCCCCCATAGGTATCCATTTCAATAATCACGATATCGGCTTTAATGGCTTCGGCATTTGTCAGCGCCAAATCAACATAGCGCCTGGTGCGCGGGTCAATTTCGCTTTTGATTTCCATCAGCATCACCTTGGTTTTTTGGGCATGGCCGGCCAGGGAGATGCCGAACAGTAAAAAAAGGACGTATTTCATAGGGTAAACAGATCTGAACAAGTGCGCTAAAATTAACCAAATCCCGGCAACAATAGTTTGGCTGACTATTTGTTCACTTAATTACCTGAAGTGCTTTTTTGAACGTTTCGCGATGGTTAACTTTATGGAAAAGATGGCTTGCCTGCATCATAAGCAGGCAATTATACCGGGTGCCCGGGATTTTTTAGACTTGCGACTATGATTAAACTTTTGATTTTTGCCGGCCTCTCATTTTTTCACCCTGATGTTCAACCTGATTCGGTTGGCGCAGAGATAATTAACGGAAAGGTTTTTGTTATCCACCGGGTTGAAGAAAAAGAAACCTTATACGCTATCTCCAGGCGGTATGGAGTTACTGTTAATCAGATTCTGGAGTACAATGCCACAGCCGATGCGGGCCTTGAAGTGGGCCAACTAGTGAAAGTTCCGTACGTACCGAGGAGCAAGCCGCAGGCTCAGCAGGGAAATATCCACAGAGTGACTGAACGAGAAACACTGTTCTCCATCTCAAGACTCTATACTGTTACCGTGGATGAGCTGATGCAATGGAATAACCTTTCTGATCCTTCGCTGGCCGTAGGCCAGGAATTGGTTATTAAAAAATCCATGAGTACCCCTTTGCCGGTAAGTTCACAGCCCTTGCCTGAAATGCAGTCGGTACAGTCGTTTCATACCGTAGCACCTAAGGAAACACTCTTCTCCATTGCCAGGCAGTATGGTGTTACCGTTCAGCAAATCAGGGAATGGAACAACCTGCCTTCGGATGAACTCAAGATCGGACAAAAATTATTGGTAGCTCAACCGGTTTACAATAATCAGCAAACCGCTGAACCAATAAAAGCAGAGACGGCAGTTGCTGAAGCATCGATAAAAGAATCCGCTGCGGTTACCGTTAACCAGCCGGTTGTGATTTCGGAGCCCGTTCGTAACAGCAGCGAAATGGTTGAATCAGGCCTTGCTGAATTGATTGAGGGCACGGAAGCAAACCGAAAGTACCTTGCCTTGCATCGCACGGCCCCGGTTGGTACCATCCTGAAGGTTCGTAATGAGATGAACGGCCGCGAAGTATTTGTGCGCGTGGTGGGTAAGCTTCCGGATACAGCCCTTACCAATAAGCTGATTATCAAAATATCAAAATCGGCCTACGACAGGTTGGGGGCGATTGATCAGCGGTTCCGTGTTGAAGTGACATTCTATAAGTGAAGCAGGTTTCTTTTATAGGTCTTTGCGTGTGGCTTTCCTTTACCGCATTTTCTCAAAATCTGGTGCCCAATCCAGGCTTCGAAGAGTTGATCCGGTGTCCGCATAGTTTCAGTACCGACCGGAAGGACTTTGTGGTTCCCGGTTGGAATTCGCCTACACGCGGTACGCCCGATCTTTTCCATGCCTGCAGTTGGGGCGAAGCGGATGTTCCCTATAACTGGGCGGGTTCGTCTAATGCACATTCCGGAAAAGGGTATGCCGGCATTTATGTATGGTCGCAACGTGACGATGATACCCACTACCGGGAATACGTCCAGTGCGAGTTGGCCGAACCGTTACAGGCTGGTAGCCGGTATCGAATTGAATTTTACTATAAACTCTCATCACACTCTGTATTTGCAGTTAACCGTATTGGCTTCTTACTTTCCAACACGAAGATTAATCATAACCACGACCAGGTTATCCGTGAACCGGCATCACATACCTTTGGAAATGACTCCGTTCACTTTGCAGCCGGAGGCGATTGGGAACATGTCCTGGCGGAGATTGCTGCGCGGGGTGGTGAACGATACCTCGTACTAGGAAATTTTCTGGACAACACCTCAACGCGATCCAGGCGGCTTCCCCACCGCATAGGAAAGAACAGCATGCTTACGCATAGCGCTTACTTTTATATTGATGATGTATCCGTTACCCCTGTTGAGCCTGAACCAACCGCGAAGGAGGTTACTGTAACAGAATTCAATGAACAAACGATTGAGTTGAATCGTGTTTATATTTTGAAGAACATTCAGTTTGAATTCGACAGCCATGTGCTGATGCGTTCTTCGTTTGTTGAACTCGACAAGGTGGTAAGCTACCTCTTTGAACATGGGGATATCTTGGTTCATCTTTCAGGCCATACTGATTTTATCGGATCGGATGAATATAACCTTAAGCTTTCGCGGGATCGGGCGCGCAGTGTGGCCGATTACCTGGCTTCAAAAGGTATTGATGCTACCCGGATAGCGACCTATGGGTTTGGTAAGTCCAGGCCTTTGCGCCCGGAAAAGACAGATGAAGCGCGAAGCATTAACAGGCGCGTTGAAATACGGTTTATCAATGAGTAACGGGCAACTGGTTAACTTGCCATACCTCAAGCCGTTTATTCATAACCGGAAACCAAAGCGGAGGAAGCAGGGCTATCAGAATCATGGTAGGGTACCCGAATGGCAATTGAGGACTTTCATCGTAATGATTCAATACCTGATATCGTTTTATTGCATTGGCGTGGTGATCAGAATGGCGTTGAAGTTGAAACAGGAAGAAGTTACTTACCAGATGACTGGCGTTCCACGAGTGCAACGGGTTAACCCGTTCAAACCGGTTGGGACCGATCTCTCTTCGCACGATGCCATAGTGCTCAACATAATTAACTAATTCCAGCAAGGTAAAAGCAACAAAGCTTTGGGTAAAGAAGAAAAGTGGGATTTCATAAGCTGGACGCTTCAACCAGTAACTGAACAAGAAGGTTGCCACTGCACAAAACAAAAGCGGCAGTACCAAGAACCAGATCATCTGGTTCTTCCAGTGGAATAGCGGCAACCCTTTGTGGCGAAGCCGATTTGCTTCCAGGGTCCATGCGTGGGTATATCCTCCTACCACAGAGCGAAACCAGAATGAATAAAAGTTTTCATTCTTTCGTGCGGTAGCCGGATCAAGGGGCGTTGCAACCTGTACATGATGGCCCTGATTGTGTTCAATATAGAAATGCATGTAGCTAACGGTCATCAGCAGTAATTTGCTGTAGGTTCGTTCAACAAGGCTTTTTTTATGACCTAGTTCGTGCGCCACAGTAATGCCAATACCACCGGTAACAAGGGCAAAACTAATGGTGAATCCAAGCCATTCGAATGGATGGTTGATTTGCCCGGATGTAATTGCATAAAAACCCCAGATCATAAGGGCGAGCTGGAGGTAAGTCCATAAGTAAGTAACAAAGCGGTAATAATATTCTTCGCTAATTTGTTTAACACGATTAGCGGGTACATTGGATGTATCCAAACCGCTTATCTGATCAATTACAGGAATGATAATAAATGAAAATATAATCGCCAGGTAATTCCAGTAACCATCGAGATAATAGCCGGCTATGACCAATGCCGGAATAATAAACGCGGTAAAAAAGCCAATTTTTTTTGCGATTTGCATAACAGGCACCGATGATAAGCAAAGATACCTAAACAGTTCATTTTTTGGTCACCGCCTTGTTAATGATTTGCGTTCAGGCAGACTTTGAAGCCCTCGTTTTTTATCAGCAACTGAACACACATAGACCTATTCAGAATCCGCGTAGAAAAGAGGCTTCTTTTCCAGGGTTGCGTTCTGATCGATTTCGTGTACGTGCAGTTTGTTCTCATCAATGAATTGATTGTAGGCACGGGCGGCCGCATCGTAATCGGTGCGGTGTGTCTCAATGCGCTGATCGGTTTTCCGGACAGTTTCCAATAGCTCCTGCAATACCGAATTATACGAATAGGCAGGGTACGATTCGGTAATGGCTATGATTTCTGCTACCAGTGAGTTTGAAGCAAAATCATATTCTTCCACAACATCGGTATTCATCATGGTTTTTGGGGTATACCGTATCCGAACCAATTGGTCAATGCGGTAATCGAGGGTGTTCAATACTTCCTGATCAAATTTGCCGGTTACTTTGAGTTCATGAATAATGGCCTTCATGGCCTTAATTCGCAGGTTGTCATCATACATCATCCTGTTCCAGGTATTCAGCATGCTATCCTTCAAAAGCAGGTACGTCTCTGTTAGGGAGTCAATCTTGGTATAGGTTGTTGCCTGTTCGGATGACTTGCTGGTGCAGTAGCAAAACAGCACACCCACCGCCAGGCTACCCAAACTCTTCATGGTGTAGTTCATTGTAGTACAAATACGCGCAAAAGTATTAAAATGTTGGGTCCGACAGGCCGACATTTGTCAGGGGTGTAAGGTTTTGATTGAATTAGGGCTTTTTTATACCGGCTTGAATTGCTCAAATGCCTCTTTGCAATCAAGGCAGTAGTGAATGGAGCGGCATAGGGTTGGGCCAAATGGATTCTTAAGTTGGGTGTTGGTGCCATCGCACCGGGGGCAGGCAACATGTTCCAGAATGTCAAGGTCTTCCAGGAGAACTTTCCCGGCCGGTGGCGGGGCCAATCCAAACTTCTTTAATGCTTTTCTTCCGTTTTCACTGATCCTTTCGGAAGTCCATGCTTTTTTAAAATTCACTTCTACATCAACATGGTTAACTCCTGCTTTCGTAAGCCGGGCAATTACATCGTTCTTCATCATGTCCAGGGCAGGGCACCCTACAAACGTTGGCGTCATCTCGATGTGAACGGATTCAGCATTAATGTTGATGTCGGTAATTATCCCAAGGTCAACAAGCGACAGTACAGGTATCTCAGGGTCCTTTACATCATGGAGCCATTCCAGTATTTTTTCTTCGGTTAGCTGCATCGCAGAAACAGTTTATGCCTTACCACTCCGCTGACGGGTCAATCCGAAAGACCTCGCTCATTTCATCCAGCAGGGGCTGCAGGTGCTCGCTATGCTTTCCTGACCGCCCGCCATATACCGGATTTATAAGCTTCCAGTCGGGAAGTGTAAGCTGAGTTTGACCGATGACTTGAGCGACCGTATTCATCCAGCGTTCACGGAGTACGACTTCACCTTCAAAAATGCCCTGCGATATAATTTCCTTTTCGAGAGGAGAAGGCTCAAACATTCCGAGTGCGTACGGCATGGCCGCTTCAAGCGAGTGCTGTAACCTGCCAATGCTTTCCCTTGTGGCGCTGCCCAGTTGTTTTATCCACGTGTTGGCATGAAGGGTATGGTAGCGCAATTCGGCCCTGATTTTTACCGACAGTTCAGCAAGCGGTTTATAGGATGTTCTGCTCAGCATTTCAAAGCGAATGGCTTCGGCCGTATCGAAGAGAAAATGCCGGATCAGGCTGAAGTCGTACTCGCCATTGGGGAGTTCCACAAAAATGCAATTATGAAACTGACCGGCATTGCGGGTGAAGGCAACCGTGTCGGGCTCTTGCTCGCCAAGTTGATGCAGCAGTTGATATAAAGCATGGCTTTGGCCGATCTTATCCTGGGCCATGCTCGAAAAGGCAATGTCTTCTTCCAGCAGGGGACCCATGCCGGTCCATTCCGAATTGCGATGCCCCAGGATCAGCTGGTCATCGGCCATTTTGTAAAGCAGTTCAATAAGGGCAGCCGTATTCATGGTTATGCTTTGGTTCGTTCAAGAAATTCCTTAAGCTTTTCTCCTCCTTTGTAATCGGCTGCATCTCTGAATTTTTTCTCAGGTAAGGTAAGCCAAAGCTCTTTCTCATCAGCCGATGTGAAACGGATTTCGGAAGTGCGTATGGTCCATACATTATAAACCAGTTTTGAGCCAAATTGCTTCTTTGCTTCACTCATGGCTTCGGCAGGAGTGGCGGCATATACGGTGCCGGCATGCTGATGTTGCTTACCGCGTTTCGGAAGGTGATAAATTTCAAAGGCAACTTTTTCTCCAGGTTGCTGATCAACGAAGTGAATGAAGTCATACGCTGTGGTATTTCCTTCGGTCAGAGCTGAAACGTACACATTGCGTGTCTCTACAACATACAACGAAACGCACAAGAAGCGCCTGGTAAATGCTTCTTTGGCAAGCACAAAGGCCATCTCCAGATTAGGAGCGTGCACTATGCCTTCGTGCTGAAACGGTTTCCCTTCTTTCGGCTGGACGAATACTTCAAATGTGCCAAACTGATCGAGGGGAACTTTTGGTTCAACCTGGCCTGGCAGCCCGATTTTCGGCAACCGGTTAACGCGTGGATCCAGTGAGTTCATAAGCCGTAAATATAGGGCATCCTGTGGTGTGCCGGGCTGAGGAAAATCAGGCTAAAGGAGTTACGTACCTGGCCTTCGGAACATGGAGTGCTTCACGTACCCAGCGGCCTCTTTCTTCGGCTATTCGCCTTACTTCAAGGCGCTCTTTGTTGCATGGGCCATCACCGTTGATTACCCGTTTAAACTCTTCCCAGTCGGGCTCGGTGTATTCCCAACGACCGGTTTCCGTATTTTTCTTCAGGGCAGGATCGGGGATGGTAAAGCCGAGTTCCCAGATTTTGGGTACATACATGTCGAGAAACTGGTTTCGCATGTCATCGTTGGAGGCCATTTTTACTTTCCAACGCATGAGTACTTCGGTGTGGGCTGAGATTTTATCGGAAGGCCCGAAGAAATGCATCATGGGTTTCCACCACCGGTTAATGGCTTCCTGGAACATTTGTCGTTGCTTTTCTGTACCTGCCGCGAGATAAATAACGCAATGATGACCGTATTTAAGGTGGAAGGATTCTTCTGCACAAATCCGATCGAGTGCACGGCAATAAGGTCCGTAACTTCCCTTGGCATTGGCCAGTTGATTCACGATGGCACCAGCATCCACCAGCCAAGAGATAAAGCACGAATCGGCCCAGGTATATGCCGGGTAATTAAAGATGTTGGAGTATTTTGACTTGCCGGTGATGAGGTCGGTAATCATCTGCTCACGCGGCTTTCCCAGAGTTTCGGCTGCGCTGTAAAGCAGTTGGGCATGCCCAACCTCATCCTGTACTTTGGCCATCAGCGCCAATTTTCGTTTAAAACCGGGTGCGCGTGTAATCCAGGTTCCTTCCGGCAAGGCTCCGATTATTTCGCTGTGCGCATGTTGTTCGATCATCCGGATAAGTTGCTTCCTATAGAGTTGAGGCATCCAGTCGGTGGGTTCAATTTTTTCCCCCCGGTCTATGCGGGCTTCAAATTCAGCAAGTTTAACCGGATCTTCCTGGGCCAGGCTATCGGTTTTAATTCCTTCAAAGGTGTTACCTCCTCCGTACATAGTCAGTTTTAAAGTTAAGCATTGTTGCTGGTTCGAAAAGTAAACAAAAAACCGTACCGGTTAGTTTTTCTTTAATCCGTTAATCAGCATATCGGCAAGCTGTTTGCCCAGCTCTTCCGGTGCAATGGAATTTTCAGGGCTGTACCATAATGGCATCCAGTTCAGTGAGGAAAACAGGGTCATCACAGAGAGTTTTGTATCAATGTCTTTCTTAAACTCCCCGGACTGTATACCGTCTTCAATGATTTTTTTAAACCGGTTAATGTAGTTAATGCGCAGGAGTAGAAAGTCGCGCAGGTACGGCTGGCTTAAATGGCGATGCTCATTCATAAACACGGCCGAGGCGGTCAGGTCGCGTGCCATTACCCGTACGTGGCCCTCAATACCAAAGCGCAGTTTTTCGCTGGCCGTAGCCTTCATTTTCTCAACTTCATTTAACGAGGCCCGGAATTCGCCCGCCATATCAAAGCAAAGGGTGCGCAGGATCTCTTCTTTCGATTTGATGTGTGAATACAGGCTGGCCGCTTCAATACCCAGTTTCTGGGCCAGGTCGCGCATGGAGGCAGCCGCATAGCCCTTCTCTCTAAAGAGTTCGGCTGCTTTGCGGATCACCTGCTTTTTACGGGATATGGTTGATGCAACTTCCATGGTGCAATCCAAAAATACGACAAATTAACTACGGCTTAAAGGATGATTTGCATAATTTAGGATTTCTGGTCACAACCAAACCTCTCAATGCGTTACCAAACCGTAAGCGAATACTTCTACAGGTTTTATTCGGTGCTCTTCTTGATTGTGTTGGTGCCGCTTGGGGTACTGGTTTACCTGTACATTGAAGCAAGCCGCGGTGGAATACATCATCCACTGTCCGGTAGCGAGGAAGCGCTGTTTATTGTGTATGGGTTGGCAGGGCTCATTTTTATCGACTGGATAATAACATCGGTTCTCTTTGCCCGGGCACTGAAAAATGCCCGAGCATTAGTAAGTCTTGGAGAACGCCTTGATAAGTATTACGCGATCACCCTTACCCGGTTTCTGCTTTTGGGTAATGGACTGCTTTGCCTGGTAATCGGATTTTACCTTGTCGGGGATCAGTTACTGACTGCCCTTTTTATTATTAGCCTGCTTCTGCTGGGTTTGGTTTGGCCGTTTCCTTATAAAGTAAGTCGCGACCTGGCCTTGAAAGAAGAGGAGCGAAGGGTTTTGTCTGACTGGAAATAGAATCAGGCAGCCTGAGTTAGGCCGCCTGAAGTGTTGATGGCTAATGCATGTCAGAATATGATCCCGAAGCTAAATGCGTTGAGCTTTGGGTTGTTTGGCTGACTGGTTGTGAACAGTTCGTTCAGGTCGTAGTTAAAAAACAAATCGGTTGAGCGTATACCGAGTTGCAGCCTGAGTCCATACCTAAAATTCTCAAGGTAAAAATTGTCTTTGTTTTTGTATTTTTCCTTGTCGCCATCTTCTTTATACACCACTTTGCTGTGGCTGCCGATACGATAGCCGGCATAGGGGCCCAGGCCTATACGGAATTTACTTCCACCTGAATCCCAAAAGCGTGTCTTGTCGCCATAGCCGCCAAAGTCAAGCATGGGTATCAGGTATGCAGTAACAAAACTCATGGAGAGTTTGCTTTTGGAATAGCTTTTAGCGGGGTCAAGATCTTCGGAGAAAACAACACCGTTTTCATCTTTGGACATAACTACGTTGTCGTTCTCAAATTTGAAAGAGTACCAGCTCATGCCCAATCCCCATTCCAGAAACAGCTTTCCGCTAACCGGTGTATGTTGTACCGAAGTGATGGCTACGTACCACGAGCCCCATGGCCGCACCGTATACAGTTCGTTGGTTTCATCGGGGAATTTCCCGTCCTGTAAATAATTGTTCAAACCCAGGTCGAGGTTTATGGAATGGCGGGTTCTCCGGCTGTGGTACGACTTTGATTTGCGCCACTCGTAATCGGGATCATCATCATCATCATCCCATATTACTTCTGCAGGCTCCGAAGGAGTTATTATGCGGGTGGTATCCTTTGTTGTGGAGGAGGCATTTTCAACCCGGTTCAGGATGTCGGTAAACAACGCCTGGAAATCGTATTGACGGAGAATTGAAAGATCAGCGTGGTCTTTGATGGTAAATACCACCCGGCTGGTTTTGGCCAATTCAACAACTACGGTATCGGATTTTTGCTGTGCTAATGTTGTAAGCGATATGCCTCCGATCAGGGCACTCAAGAAAATGGTTTTCATCATCGTTTAGTTTTTCTTTTCCTTTTTATCGTCCAGGAAATTCAAAGCAAAGAGCTCGTTTTTCCTGTCCCGCAAGTCGCCCAGTATATCCTCGTTGCTGAGGTTGTGGGCCAGTCCTGCGAGCTTTTGTAAACGAGATGATTTTTTTTGTTCAACGGTTGCATCGGTCACGATTTCCTTTGCTAAATATTTTGCGTTGACTTCTTCAGCCGAGTAAACAATCAGCAAGCCGGTTGCCGGTTTTACGATAATCTCCACGGCAGGCTCAATCATTGGGGTTACTTCAGTTTCAGGATTAATAGGATTTTGATCCGTCACTTCGACTGCATGCGTTTGGATACTGACCGATTTTTTTAGGCGTTCCCCTTTTTTAGGCTCAACCATAACCGGGACAACTGATTCAACCGGTTGAGGTGAAATGTCATCCGATTGACGTTCGCTGCCTTTGGCTTCAGTGACTTGCTGCGCGAGGGGTTGCGCATCAGGAATTAGATAATTGACTAAAAGAAAGGAGGCCGCGGCTAATAAAGTGATGGAGGCCGCTATTCGTATCCAGATTTTTTGACTTGACGATTTATTCAAACCCGATTCAACACGGGTCCAGGCATCCTGCGAAGCGGGAGTTGCATAGTGCTCGAGTTTCGATTTGAACAGCGAATCAATGGGCTGATTCATGGTAATGGTGTTTAGTATTCAGGCTTTGTATGTTGGCCAGTAATTTTTGTAAGTGTGCGCGTGCACGGCTCAACTGCGACTTTGATGTATTTTCACTGATCCCCAATTGCTCGGCAATTTCTTTATGCGAGTACCCATCAATGGCATAGAGGTTGAAAACAATGCGGTATCCGCTGGGCAATTCCTGGATCAACCGCATGAGGTCTTCCGCTTCGAGGTGGTCGCTGAGGGTATTGTAATCAGGCTTACGCTCGGCAACCTCCAGTTCGGTTTCAAGGTACATCGAACGATTTCTGCGCAGGAATGTGAGTGCTTCATTTACCACCACTTTGCGCAGCCAGCCTTCAAAACTTCCTTCACCTTTGAATTGATCAATCCGGTCGAAAACTTTAGTAAAGGCGGTAACCAACACATCCTCCGCATCCATCCGGTCTTTTACATACCGGTAACAAAGTGCATAAAGCTTAGGCGAATAGCGGTCATAAAGGGCTTTCTGGGCGGTTCGTTCCCGCCTGATACACCCTTTAATCAGTTCTTCTTCCTGTGCCCGGTAAATGGTAAACTCCATTTAAATGGTTCGTTGATAAGATGCGACTGTCATTCCGCAGGTTGCACGTACTGGAAAATAAATTAAAACAACGGGTTTCTACTGATTTTGGCTGAATATAGGCGGAGATGTCCGAAAATGCTCTACACCTGGGCCAGAAGCCATCCGAGGAGTACGACAAGGAGCAGTATAATAAGGAGCATAGGCTATTCTTTAATGACTTTATCGGGGTTTCCTTTGTACGATATTTTACTGGCAACTCCCTCGCGCATTTCAAGGCGCCTGGTTACATAAACTTTAGCTTTTGAGGCACCGGATACCCGCACATCGGCATCGTGCACCCGGTAATCGTATGCGTTTAGCTGGGAGGCTCCGCTAATCCGGGCATCGAGGGCGGTTCCCTCGCCTTCAAGGATCAACTCCGAGGCGCCATTCAGGTTAACCTGCAGGTCGCGCACACTCACGTTACCGCGAATCTTCACTGCTCCTGCCACTTCTATTTCCAGCCTGTCTTCCGTAAAATCGGTAGCCGTTATTTTGCCTGCACCACGTATTTCCATGCGCTCCAGTTCAGGCATGGTAATCCGAATACTCATTTGTTCGAGGTTTAGCGGGTTGTGCCTCCAGGTTGTACGGCTGTCGTCATCATAATCAATCACCAATGTATTTCCACGTGTATAGATCTTGTATTTTTCTTTTTCCCGGTCACGGCCGGTCCATTCTACAGCGTAGGTGTTGCCTCGTACAACGGTTATGTCCAGCAGGCCGTTTAACTCAAGTTCTTTAAAATCCTCAAAACCGTACTGATCAATTGCAACCGTATCATCGGCATCGTGTTTCCATTCTGTTTGGGTTAAACAGGTTGTACACTTCAGCCAGCCATCGGTTGTGATGATCCATGTATTTCCATTTCGGTTTTCACTTTCTATATACTGCGACAGCAGCCTCCAGGTGTTATCGTCCAGTACAAACGGGTAGTCGTAGGGTATGTATAACGTCATCTTTAAACGCTGCGCTCTGAAAACTGCATCCTCGCGAAACTGGATATTCGAATCGAATGTAAGTATGGAGTCTTGCTGGTCAACCGTATAGTCAATCATCCTGGCATTATTAGCAGCTTCCTGCCTGGTTCTGCCTTGCGCCTCAAAGTACTGAGTCAGCTTCAACGTTTTTCCATCATATCCTTTTAACGAAAGCGATGTAACATCATAATCGTCCAATCCGGTTTCACGGATTTTGAGCACCGCAGTTTTGCCCTGCAAGTCGTATACGGTTTCAACTTTATATTCCCCATCTTCCTTGAAATTCATTACGATTTTTGGCACGGTAGCACTCAGTACAACCGCACACACAAGAAACAGAATGAACAAGAACCAGCCCGTGGTGGCATTGAATACGATGCGATTAGCTACTGCAGAGATGCCCAGCAACAGGATGATGATACCCGGAATCAAGGCCCCGATAAATGCCACGGTTATGGTAACGGTTGGTATTGCCCGTGAAAACTCCTGCACAGGGAAACTGAGATCCTGCCAGCCGAGCAACCATGCCGACTGAAAGGTGAACATGCCCAGGAAGATACCGAAACCGAACAGCGTAGCAATAACCAGTGCAAGTCCAACAACCGCTATGGAGATGCCAACAGCCACCCGCAACACTTCGGCAATTGGGGCCAGGATTTTTGCCAGCCCGGAAATAATCCACCCGATAAGGCGGAACGGGAAGAGCAGAATTTTTACCAGCGTGTTTTCTTCTTCATTTCCGTCAGGGCCTTTCTTAAGGGTTGATTCGATGTTCGAAAGGGTTACCGGCTCGCCCTGCATTTGCATTTTGTCGGTAATGGATTTTGCCTCGGGCAAAGCAATCCACATGACGATGTAGGCAATTAATCCAAGCCCTCCGAAGACCGTAAGGATGACAAAAAGAACTCTTATGATAACCACGTCCATGCCGAAGTAGGCTGCAAGGCCTGCTGATACACCTCCCAGTACTTTCTTCTCAGGGTTGCGGAATAGTTTTTTGGTTATCTCCGGCTCGTCCAGGTCATAAGAGCCGGGGACCACAATCCACAACACGAGGTACACAAGCAGGATAACGCCATAGGCCAGGGTTAAAAATGCAAACAACAGCCGTATCCAAACCGGGTCAACATTAAAGTAGTTACCCAGACCGGCACAAACACCTCCCAGTATTTTGCGTTTCTGGTCGCGCAACAATTTTTTATCGGCCGGGGCCGAGGAAGCTTGCCATTTGGCCTCTTGCCCGCGTGGTTCTGATTGCGCAAAATCCTGCTCTTCTGCGGCCTTAAAATCGTGTACGCTACCCATGGTGGCAATCAGGCTTTTCACATCTGCGCTGGTGATTACCTGTTTGCTCTCGGTGAGTTTGCTTAGAAAAATTTCGGCAATGCGGCTTTCGATGTCGGCAAGAATTTCACTGCTGTCTTCATACGAAGAGAAGTATTTGTTTACCGAATCGAGGTATTTTTTCAACGATTCATACCCATCTTCTTCAATGTGAAAGATGATGCCGCTGATGTTGATACTGATATTCTTTTTCATAATCGGAATAGTCGTAATGGGTTAGGTGGATGCGTTAGACCGTGATGTAATCATTTCCGTGGAATGGATCACCTCATCCCAGGTTTCAGTAAGCTTCTCCAGGAATTTCATTCCCTTGTCGGTGAGTTTATAATATTTACGGGGCGGGCCCGACTTTGACTCCACCCACTTGTATTCCAGCAGGCCCGAATTCTTGAGCCGAGTGAGCAAAGGGTAAAGGGTGCCTTCTACAACAATCATTTTGGCGTTGGTCAGTTCATCCAGCATGTCGGATGCATACACTTCGCCTCTCGATATAATGTGAAGGACACAATATTCCAAAACACCTTTGCGCATCTGTACTTGCGTGTTCTCCAGGTTCATAGCAGCCGACTTTTTGCAGTCGGTACTTTGCATCACCAAGTACTAAGCCAAAAGGCCTTGGATTTTTAAAATCTCAGTTTTCAGGTCAAAATTGATGGTTTTTATTTGCAAACTGGAAACCTTAGCCGGATTACTGGTCATATTTGAACAGTTTAAAATCAGAAGCGTACATTTTTCTGGCCGTTTCAAGGCTTCGGGCTGAATAATACGAGCGATAATCGTAGGAAAGCGCACCCTGATTAAGGTGCCTGATTTCAAGAGAAAAAGTTGTGAGGAAGTCTTTCAATGCATCAACCTGTTCCAGTTTGAAAACCTGAACAGGAACCTTCTTCTTTCTGTATGCCTCAAGAAAGCAAGCCTGCGGACGACAGTGTTGATCCTTCAAGGAGTCGGGAATTCGGCTGATGCGGTGAACAAAATCATCGAACGAAAGGCTTTTTGGCAGCACACCGAACAAATAGCCATCATAGATAAAGGTATCCTGGCTTTGACCGAAAAAACTACGATACACGGAAACGAGCCGCTGCAGCGGGTGGCGAACTACCGTGAAGCCGGTATACTGCCGCAGCGATGCGGGAACCTGGTGCCTAAGCCAGCAATCGGTGAGCAGATTAATCTGGTGGGCATTCAGTGTTTCCGGTAAATCCGGAAATTTTACTTTTAACAAAACCTGCGAGCACGAGGTATTAGCGGCTTTGGGTATGCGAACGTAGAACAGCTTTTTCGCTTCTGCCGCCAGGTGGCCGCCACGGGTTCTCAGTGCATGGTTAATCAAACCCCCGAAAGCACGCACGTGCTGAACCTGCGGGTGTATAATCCGGGTGGGTGGTTCAGGTGCCTGGTTATCCGGCATAAATTTATCCAACCCGGTCAACTGGTTCTTCCGGATCTCTGCAAAGTTCGTAAAGGGCGCGTCTATCGAGCCATGATTTGCAATGAGAGAGAGCAGGGAGATGAGACCAGCCATAGAAACGATAGGGTGATTGGCGTAAAGCTATAAAAACGGGCCTATGCATAGGCCTTTTACTTGGCAGGCTCAAAAGGTATAAAACCTCATCCTGCCGTATATTGCAGGATAAAAACGTTGGCTTTCAGCAGAATACTGATGATTTGGCGCGGTTTGACCCTGTTCTTTTCCTTTTCCGGGGCAATAATCCCCGCTTTTTCGCAGATCGGTAATGAATGGATCCGGTATAATCAGTTTTATTACAAAATACCGGTGGCCCAATCCGGCCTTTATCGCATCACCTATTCTGATCTTCAAGTTGCAGGCTTTCCGGTGGGTAGTGTAGACCCGCGCAGGCTCCAGTTATTTCACCGGGGCGAGGAACAAGCCATTTATATAGAAGGAGAGGGGGATGCAGTATTTAACCCCAGCGACTACATTGAGTTTTATGGCTTACGAAATGACGGCACCCTGGATGCCGAATTGTATAAACCGGCCTCGTCACAACCGCATCCTTACCATAACCTGTTTTCAGATACCACTTGGTATTTTTTAACCTACAATTTGCTGCAGGCCGGCAAGCGGATGCACATTACCTGGGAGGTTAACGTTACCAATATTCCAAAGGAGACATCGCATATTAACGAAAGCCTCCTGGTGTTATCCACTCAATACGCCACCGGCATCGGGCATGGGTCACCGCCAAATAACTTTATACAAAACACTTTTTTTGATCTGGGCGAAGGATGGACCGGTACTCAGTTATCGCAGAACCAGCAAATTGATTATGTTCTGCAAAACGTAAACAATGGTGTGCAGACTGACGGCACACCGGTGCTGGAAGTGCAGGTAGTAAGCCGGGCCGATGTGCAGAACCGCGTTGAAATTTACGCAGGCCCTAACGCGGCCGGTCTCCGGTTACTTACCGCACAAAATTTTTCAGGCTATACACCTGTTACACTGTCTCTTCCTATCAACTGGACCGACATTGGCGGAGATGGAAACATGACCGTTCGCGTGCGTGCATTAAGCCAGGGTGCCGGAGCGGCCCGCCTGAGCGCATCGTATGTTAAGGTTGTTTTCCCGCAAACTTTCAACATGAGTGGCGCTGTTGAAAAGAGGTTCACTCTCCGTGAGAACCCTTCGAACAAATCCTACATTGAAATACAAAGCGCACCAGTCGGAGCGCGATTGTTTGACACCACCGATCCGGCAAACGTAAAATGGTATAATCCGCCCACTCCGGCATCACCGCTCCATCCGGTCATATCGGAGACAACCGGTTCAAGGCAGCTTTTTGTCACCTCCTCCCCAAAATCAGTAACTGCAGTCAGGCGTGTAACCTTCCGGCATATTGATCCGTCACAGCACGATTACATTATCATCAGTCACCCGTTATTACGCCAATCTGCCGGTGGCTATGCCGATCCGGTAGCGGCCTATGGCGGCTACCGGGCATCAGCCGATGGCGGAGGATATGATACGCTGGTAGTAAACATCGGCCAGCTGTACGACCAGTTTTCCTTTGGAGAAACCACCCCGCTGGCGATTTACCGGTTTATGAAATTCCTTACCAACACGCATGTTCCAAAATACCTGTTCATTATTGGTAAAGGTCTGGATCCTTCGTGGAATTACTTTCGGAATCCTTCTGCGCCCGAGTTTGCCGTACATAAAAATCTTGTGCCTTCCGCAGGCATGCCCGCATCCGATATGTTTTTTACGATTGGGCTGGCAGGCACAACGTATGAACCGGCCGTTCCTACCGGCCGGATATCCACCACCACCGCAGCACAGGTGGCCGCTTACCTGAATAAGGTGAAAGAAATGGAGGTGCAACCCTTTGATGCATTATGGCGCAAGCAACTCATACACCTGAGCGGAGGGATAGCGCCCGGAGAGACCGATCTGTTCAGGATTTTTTTAGAACAATATGGAACCATAGCCGTAGGGCAGTACCTGGGTGGCAGCATCAAAGCGCAGGCTAAGAATACTACTGATGTGGGCGAGTTGATTAACATTGCCGAAGAAGTGAACAAGGGTACAAACCTGATTACTTTTTTCGGACACAGTTCGCCAACTACCAACGATTTTGAAATTGGCTTTGTAACTGACCCGATACTGGGTTACAATAATTCCGGCAAGTACCCGATGTTTCTTATAAACGGGTGCAACTCAGCAGATTTTTTTACAACAACCTTGCGTTGGGGCGAAGATTGGGTGCTTGCCGCCAATAAGGGAGCAACCGGATTCATGGCCCATACCTCGTTCGGATATACCGTTACGCTGAGAAAATATTCAGATGCATTTTATTCCGTTGCCTATGGCGACTCAGTATACATCAGGCGAGGAGTAGGCGACATACAAAGAGAGGCTGCGCGAAGGTACATGCTAACCAGCCCGCCTACTGAAATTAACCTCACCCAGGTAAGTCAGATGCTGCTGCTGGGCGATCCGGCTGTTAAAGTTTTCGGAGCAACCAAGCCCGACTATGAAGTTAGCAGCAATACGCTGTTGGTAGAATCGCTGGATGGAGAACCGGTTACCGCACTGAGCGATGAAATTGCACTCCGGTTTATCATCCGCAACTTCGGGCAGGCTGTGCCCAAGGCCCTGCCGGTACGGGTAACGCGCATCTTTAACGACAACAGCAGCGAATCGTACGACACCCTCTACCAACCCGTTTTTCATTCCGACACGGTAGCGTTCATCATCCGCCAGCAGAAGAACAAAGGATTTGGCAACAATGTTTTCCGCGTAGAGGTTGATCCGTTCAATCAACTTGACGAATTGAATGAAGCCAACAACACGGCTGAAATAAACGTGTTTATCCCCCTGAATATCACGCGCAATCTTTTTCCGTATGATTTTGCCATTGTAAACACTCCCACCGAAAGGCTTACGGTCTCCAGCACCGACATCCTCGGTACAGCCCGCGGGTTTCTGATTGAGGTAGACACGGTAAATACATTCAGCAGTCCGTACCTCAGGCAATTCCAGGTAAACGGAGTGATTGCCGAAAAGGTCATCGACCTTCTTTCGCAGGATTCGCTGGTGTATTACTGGCGCACCCGTTTCAGTGATCCACTGCCGGGAGAGAGTTCAGACTGGACCATGTCGTCATTCAACTTTATTGCTGGTTCGCCCGAGGGATGGGCGCAGCTTCACTTTCCGCAGTATCTTAAAAACACTTCCGTTGGATTGGTGGCTGATCCGCAAGTTCGGTTGCTGAAATTTGAAGAGAGCACCTTAACGGTAGATATCCACACGTTTGGAAGCAATAATCCTGCACCTCACACCGATGTTTCTGTAAAAATCAACGGCAGTGAATACAACCCGGCAACGTTTGTGGCCGTGTGCCGCGATAACACCATTAACCTGATTGCCTTCGACAGGAACTCCACTATTCCCTATGCGGGTCTAGAATTAAATCCGTTTATCGGGTTGGCGTGCGGAAGAAGACCCCAGGTAATCAACAGTTTCCGGCCCAACGAATTAATTACTGGCCTGGGTAACGACATTGTGCAATACATGGCCAACATACCCGTTGGCGACTCGGTGGTGGTATTTTCCATAGGCGATGCAGGGTATTCAGTATGGACGGCTGCCGCCAAATCGCAATTTGAATTGATTGGAATCTCTGCAGCCCAGATCAATTCACTGCAGCCCGGAGAGCCGGTAGTGTTTTTCGGCAAGCGAGGTGCTGCACCGGGTTCGGCAAGGATGTACCGGCCTTTAGGCGTACCGGCCGATTTGCAGGAACTTTCGGTGACCAGTACCATCAGCGGGGGCTTCAGTTCAGGAACCCTGACCACCCCGCGCATCGGGCCGGCCACCGCATGGCAGAGCCTTCATGCGCAAGCCGTGGTTTCTGAAGTTCCCGTTACCGATCAGTACCGCTTTAATGTGCATGGAGTAACCTTGCAGGGAGAAGCAACCCTGCTTCTGGCCGATGCCGCTTCTCCGGCTGACTTATCATTTATTGATGCCATGCAGTATCCCTACCTGCAACTTACCTATGAGGCTGACGATGCCACCAACCTCACACCTCCGCAGTTGAAGAAGTGGCTGGTGTTGTACACACCGGTTGCCGAAGGTGTACTTACCTATGCCGGTGAGGCAGGCCCCGTTCAACGAAAGGAAGGAGAAGTATGGACCGGTGACTATGGATTCAGGAACATCTCGCAGAAAAGTTTTAGCGACTCCCTTACCATACGAATGGAGGTATTTAACCAGCAGACGCTGAACAGTGAGGTACAGCATATCCGGATAAAAGCGCCATCACCCGGTGAAACCACACCGTTCTCCTTTCCGGTGAATACGGTTGACAAAGGCGGACTGAATGATATTAAGGTGTTTGTTAACCCCCGTGTGATTCCTGAGCAATACTACGAGAATAATGTGCTGGAATTGTATGACTACCTCCAGGTACAGGCCGATGTCTTCAGTCCGGTGCTGGAGGTTACGGTTGATGGCCGATACCTGCAGAACGGAGATTTTGTTTCTCCTAACCCAACGATCAGCATCCGCTTGTGGGATGAAAATTCATTAATCAAGAAGACCGATACCTTGGGTATGAAGATTTTTCTTACCTACCCGGGTGCACCATCGCCAACTCCGGTTTTTTTCACAAGGCCGGATGTGGTGTGGTTTTCTCAAACCGATGCAGAGAACTACAGGATTGAATTTTCACCGCAAAACCTGCCGGAAGGCGAGTACACCCTGCGGGTTGAAGCGCGCGATGCGCGTAACAATGCCAGCGGACCGGAGCCGTATGAGGTAACCTTCAATGTACGCTATGACCGGAAAATCCTGTTGCAGGCTCCGCATCCGAATCCGTCATCTGCTGCGTTTAATTTTGTGCTGGTCGTAGCTGGCGATACTGCACCGGATAAGGTGGTGGTCAATATCTTAAACAGCAACGGGCAGTCGGTGCGGTCGCTTACATGGAGTGAGTTTTATGTGGGAACCAACCGCCTGGTGTGGGATGGATTGGACCAACGCGGCAACGAAATGGCCAGCGGATTATATTTTTACCAGATAAGGGTGTATGCCGATGGCATTAAGGTGCCCATCGCCATTCCTGAAGGAGAGAAGTTTCTGAAAAACGGCTACGGCAAGTTGGTGCTGGCCAGATAAGAACGTACGGGTAGAAGGTCAGGCCTGCTTGGTTTAAGCTAAAAAAGTAGCGTTCTCAGTTCCGTAAAATCTTCTCCATTGTTTTACCTTTCGCCAGTTCATCCACCAGCTTATCCAGGTACCTTGCCTGCCGCGTAATCGGGTTTTGTATTTCTTCGATGCGGTAGCCGCATATCACTCCGGTAATGAGGCTTGCCTTTGGATTAAGTTTTGCTTTTTTGAAAAAGGACTCGAAGGTTGTCTTCTCATCAATTAGTTCCTTGAGTTTTTTTGAGTTGTACCCGGTAAGCCATTGAATTACCTGGTGCAGTTCTTCTTTCGTTCGGCCTTTCCGCTCAATTTTTGTTATGTAGTGCGGATAAACAGAAGCAAACGTCATCCGGGCGATGCGCGCATCGTGTTCGGGGGTTGTTTTCATTGTATTTTCAGTTTAACCAGTTTGCCTTTTCGCTTCACGATGTTTTTATAGTCCCATTGAATGTGTACAGATTTATTGAGCCAACGTTTTAAATCGGTGATATTGATTTCTTCTCTTTTGGTATAGAATACTGAGGCATCCTTAAATTTTCCAGTTCCGGGAGTCAGTTTGTTTTCATTAAATCCTGCTCCACTCCAAAACATAAGGCGAATGCCTTTTTTCTGTTTACTGTACCCAACAACAGGATTTCCGTTAATGAACCAAACCGGGTGGCCATGCCATATTTTATGTTCAGCGTTTTGCAAGTGTTTACTGATTTCTTTCAACAGGCATACGCAAATTGCTTTATCAGTAGCCGATTGCTTGTTGTTATACGCTGTGATTTCGTTCAATGCATCAGACTTGATGGTCTTGTGTTTGTTTTGCAAGTCCCTTTCCTTAACGTTCGCTACTATCGTTTTTTTTAAGATGCCAATGGGAAATGGCTTGTTCAACGGAAATTGATACGTGGCTTTTGAGGTATGGTAGGGTTGCAATTCCCTGGGCACGCCTGCTGTGTTTGAAGGAGGAATGAACAGGCTGATGTGTTTTTTGAATGCCGCAAAATAAATAAAGCGGCCTTTTAAACCACTGCCTCCGTATTCGTAAAAGGGCATACCGTAGCTGATGCGCTCACGCGCATGGGGAGCAGCCGTTTTTATGATTGTTCGAATTTGGTTGAGAAGCATTTGCACATCCTCCGGGCAATGCGAAATGTAGTCATCAACATCTTTGAATTTCAGACTACTCTTGTTCATAATTGTATTGATTTCTTTTCATTATACATGTTGTTTACACCTTTGCCGTTTTCCAGCCGCCTTGTGTGAAAAGCCAAAGCGTAAAAAGCCCTACCGATGTCTCTGAAATAAATACGCCCCAGAATACTCCTGATTGCTGCCAGCCCAGGTAGATGGCCAGAAACCACGACAGCGGTATCTGAATAAGCCAAAAGAATACAAGGTTAATGCGCGTGGGGGTGTGCGTGTCGCCCGCTCCGTTAAAGGCCTGCACCGCCACCATCCACCAACCATAAACAAAATAGGAGTACGATAGAATCTTCAGCCACTCTGCACCAACGGCAATAACACCAGCCTCTGCAGTGAAAATTTTAATGATTTCGGTATTGAAAAAGTAAAAGACCAACGAAATACCAATGAGGAAGATCATGTTGTATTGCCCGATCTTCCACACCGATGCCTCGGCTCGTTCAGGACTGCCTGCACCCAGGTTTTGCCCCACCATGGTAGCAGCGGCATTGGAAAGGCCCCACGCAGGAAGCATGGTGAACATCATTACGCGAATGGCGATGGTGCTTCCCGCAACTGCCTCACTGCCGATCTGAGAAAGAATGCGCATGAGGAAAATCCAGGAGGTCATGGCCACGATCATCTGCCCGATACCACCCAGCGAAGTGCGGAAAATGTTAAGCATAATGGCGCCATCCCAATAAAGCTGTGCCAGTGTAGTTTTGATGTGCTTACCTCCCTTAAATAAAACCCACAGCTGTATAACAACGCCTGTTCCGCGGCCGATGTTGGTGGCAATTGCTGCGCCTTCTACTCCGAATGCCGGGATAAAACCCCATCCAAAAATCAAAATCGGATCCAGGATTATGTTGATGCCGTTGGCAATCCACAAAATGCGCATGGCAATGGCGGCATCGCCCGCACCGCGAAAGATGGCATTGATTACGAACAGCAACACGATTACGGCATTGCCGCCCAGCATCCATTGCGTGTAGCGGTAACCTTCGGATACTGCCCATGCATCGGCACCCATCAGCATAAGCAGGTCTTTGGCGAAGAAAATGCCAGCTACGGTAAACGGAATGGAAGAGAGTAAACCAAGAAACAACGACTGCACGGCAGAAATACCGGCTTCATTTACATTTTTTTCACCAATCCTTCGCGCAATAACAGCAGTAACCGCGGTGGCAAGGCCCATTGCAATGGAGTAAAGAAGGAACAGGTAGGTTTCGGTTAGTCCTACCGTAGCGATAGCCGATGGACCCAGTTTGCCTACAAAATAAATATCCACTACGGCAAAAGTTGATTCCATGACCAACTCAAGGATCATTGGCACGGCAAGCAACAGGATGGCCCGGTTGAGGCTGATTTGGGTATAATCGGCTTCGGTACCCCGAATGGCATTTTTCAGTTCCTGCCAAATTGTTTGGTGCATGGCTACAGCCGGGGGTGGGGTGGTATCTTTTTGCATGCGGAGAGTGTATACTAAGCTAAATTGGATCGGTTTGATTAAAAATAGAAATCACGCCTGCATCAGTTTTTCAATATCGAATTTCTTCATCTTCAAAAAAGCCTGGGTTACACGGGCTGACCGCTGGGGGTCGCGCATTAGTTTTGAAAGAACAGCAGGTACTACCTGCCACGAAACCCCGAATTTATCCTTAAGCCAGCCACAGGGGCCTTCCTCACCACCCTTGGCAAGGCTGGTCCAATAGTGGTCAATCTCTTCTTGTGTTTCGCAGTTTACCACGATGGAGATGGCTTCATTGAATTTGAATTGGGGCCTGCCATTCAATCCGATAAACTGTATCCCGTTCAGGGTAAACTCTACTGTCATAACGGAGCCTACTGGTTTGTGGTGAAATTCAAAGCCCTCCTTACCATACCAGCTTATGTTACCGATGGAAGAATTTTTAAAAATGCTTTTGTAAAAATTGGCGGCCTGCACGGCTTCGTTATCAAACCACAGGCAGATGGTCATTTGCTGATTGGTCATAATCGTGGTAAAATTTTTTGCCTTACAATAGAGTGTACCTGCATTGCTTAAGCTGCTTTCACTCTTTTGTTCCAGAAAATATTACGAGAGGACACCCGGTACAATCCAGACTGCCATGAAAAGAATCATCGTGTCAAATGTTTGAGAAGACGCAATGCTGGAGTAAATCACCGCAGCCAGATCGAAGAATAATCCTGCATAGGCCCACTCTTTGATTTTCACAAATCCGGGGATGAGTATGGCGATAGAGCCCAACACTTTGGCAACACCCGTAAAGGGAACGAAGTAAAGCGGGTACCCCAGTGTATGATGGATCAGACCGATGGCATTTTCGGTCATCATAATGCTTTCAACAGATGAAAAAATCATAAGGGCGGCAAACAGGATGGTAAAAATCCAGTATAGCAAGTTAGTTGTTTTTGGTTGCATAGCCAGTGTAGTTAAGTTGGTTTGAACAATTAAACACCCTCTTCGCAAAGGGATTTTAACTTCTTAAGCGCTCTCGGCCAGGCTTCCTTAAAGTACACCTTGTATTCCTGGTTTGAGTCCATCTCAATTTTCAGTTGCGTTTTTCCATTCGTTTCGGTGAAGGTATAGTTTTCCTGTGAGGGTGCCCATTCATCTACTTCATGGCCACTCGTCACTTCTTTTCCGTTTTGGATTATTCCGTAATGTTCAATGGATATGTACGAATTGGGTATGTGTTCACGAATGCGTGCCAGCATACCTCCTTGATTACCGTTTTGGTCAGTGCCAAGAAAGAGTATTTTGGATCCCTTACCCCAGGAACCTTCAAAGTAAGAAGTAGGGTTAAACTCGGCTGTCCAATGCCTGTATGTCTTATCTTCCAGCATGATTTTAAATACTGTTTCCGGCATGGCATTAATGGTTATTTCGAATGTTAGCTTTTCAATTTTGCCGTAGTTTTCAGCGTACTTCCTGAAGTTATCGAGTATGGCCTGCCAGCCCATGCGCTGCATGTTGGTGGGGTTCATGTTCTCGGCTTCGAAGGTTTCAATTATCGTTGTCTGGTTTCCATCAGCTATAAACGTTACCCGAACTTTGCGGTTGTCGTCAAGTATGTACTCCAACAGTTGCTTTTCATCCACACGTGTATAGGTTCCGCTAAAGTCAAACCCGGTACTGCCGTCTTTGGCAGCCATGTGCCACACAAATTTGCCCCCCGGCCTCACATCGTTTTCGGCACGCGGTGTATGCCAGTCATCCGAGGCATTGTTCCATTTCATAATGTGGACAGGGGTCGTCCAGAGTTTCCAGACTTTTTCTACCGGTGCATCAACAGTGGCTTGCACGGTAATGGCGGTTTTAGCTTGTGTTTCCATAGTCTTTAAATTTAATGATTGTGTCCGGTTATTCCTTAAGCAGGGTACTTTCGTCCAGAAAGAGAATTTCCCACTGATGACCGTCAAGGTCGGCAAAGCTGTGGCCGTACATCCAGCCGTGATCCTGCGGTTTCATGTACGTGGTGCCCCCGGCTTGAACAGCTTTTTGTACCATGCTATCAACCTCTTCTCGGCTTGCAGCATCCATTGCAATCAGAACTTCGGTATGCGTGGTGGCATTGCAGATTTCTTTTTTGGTAAATGTTCTGAAAAAAGGTTCAGTGATAAGCATTGCATAGATGTTTTCACCGATAATCATGCAGGCAGCTTTTTCATCGGTGAACTGTGGATTAAAGGTAAATCCAATTGCATTAAAGAATGCCTTGGTCTTTTCCAGGTTTTTTACCGGAAGGTTCACAAAAATTTGTTTTGCCATAGGTTCGTGTCGTTTTCAGTTGGTTGTTCTGCGATTTTATTTTCGGGGAGCACGTCAATAGCGTAACCGAGTGAGTTGAGCAAACTCATAATAGCACCCAGGTCAAAATCCTGTTACCATTTGATTCGGAGAATCCGGTTGCAATCCTCCAGGTCGAAATTAGCCTGTACTCCCGGATAGAGTTGAAGAATACAGCTTAGACAGAAGGTAGCCTCAAACTGGTTAGTTACATTGGTTTTGAATACTTCAATCTGTGCCATACGGTACAAACGTACTTCAGAGAACAAGGATCTGAGAGGTGTAAATCAGCCTTTCTTAGGGGTTGATTGCGACAGTTTGATGGCTTAGCTTTGATTAAGAATTACCATTTCATGAAAACTATTTCCATCCTGGTTCCCAGGGGCGCGGTGGCTCTTGGATGCATTGAGGGCCCTTTCATTCTCTTTAATAAGGCCAACGAATTTCTGAAGAGCATGGGAAAGGAGCCCATGTTTCGGGTACAACTGGTGGGGCTCACAAGCGATGTGCAGGTGTATCATAATTTTTTTACCGTAAGCCCGCACACTACGATTGATAAGGTCAGGCATTCTGATCTGATCATTGTTCCGGCTGTGAACGGGCATTTTCCAGATGTGCTCGAAGCTAACCGCGACTTTTTTCCGTGGATTATCCAACAACATCAGGCAGGTTCTGAGGTGGCCAGTTTGTGCGTAGGCGCCTTCATGCTAGCGGCTACCGGATTGTTAAATGGTAAGAAATGTTCTACCCACTGGAGTGCAGTTAATGAGTTTCGTGAACTATTTCCCGAAGTAGAACTGGTTTCCGACCGTGTGATAACCGATGAGCAGGGCATTTACTCCAGCGGGGGCGCCAATTCATTCTGGAATCTTTTGTTATACCTGCTTGAAAAATACACCAACCGGGAGATGGCCATTCTGTTTTCGAAATATTATGCTATTGAGATTGACCGGTATACCCAATCGCCATTTACTATTTTTACCGGACAGAAGGATCATAAAGATCCTGTAATCCGGAAGGCACAAGAGTTTATTGAGAGTAATTACACCGAAAAAATAAGTGTTGAACAACTGGCCTCCATGTTTGCCCTGGGGCGCAGAAACCTGGAGCGTAGGTTTAAAAGAGCAACGTCAAATTCGGTAGTAGAGTATATGCAACGGGTGAAGGTTGAGGCAGCCAAGAAGAACCTGGAAGTAACCGATGAGAATGTGACTGAGGTAATGTACCATGTGGGCTACTCTGACCCGAAGGCGTTCCGGGATGTGTTCAGGAAAATTACAGGCATGTCTCCTTTGGCGTACCGAAGAAAATACAACACGGCCCCGGTGGCTCATGCCTGATGCTGAACCTTGAAGATTTCAGGAGGAAGGCGCAACGGCTCGCCAGGGAAAACAAAAAATTTCTTGAGGCATTGAAGAAAAAAGATGCGCGCCAGGTTGACAAGGTATTTCACCATTTGCATGAACAGGTTTTTGAGGAAATTGATTGCCTCACCTGTGCCAACTGTTGCAAAACCACCAGCCCTATTTTTTACCAAACCGATATTGAGCGGGCTGCCAAAGCCCTTCGGATGAGGCCTGGTGATTTTGTAACCCGCTATCTTCGAATAGATGAGGACAACGATTTTGTGCTGCTGGCTGCTCCTTGCCCGTTTCTCCAACCCGACAACCGATGCTCCATTTATGAAGCGCGGCCCAAAGCTTGCCGGGAATACCCGCATACGGACAGAAAAAAAATGGTTCAGATTATGGATCTAACCTACAGGAATACCCAGGTTTGTCCGGCCGTTCTGGAAATCGTGGAGCGGCTAAAAAAAGTAATGAGTTAAAGTCATGAAGAAAATTCTTTATTACCTCCTCCTGCTTTTATCGATTTCACCGGGGTACACACAAAACCGTGCGCGCGACCTGGGCATTACCATTGGTGTTTTACCAACGGGTAAACTCAATGCAATTACCGATGTGGAGGGTGTAAAAGTCGGGCACGTTTCGCTGCACGAGGGTACTTCTGTGCGAACGGGAGTAACCGCCATTGTGCCCCATCCTGGAAATATTTTTCAGGACAAAGTTCCGGCAGCCATATATGTTGGCAACGGGTTTGGAAAACTGGCTGGCATCACACAGGTAAAGGAGTTGGGGAATCTGGAAACGCCAATCATTCTTACCAATACCCTTAGCGTGGCAACAGCCATTGATGCGGTTGTTGAGTACACCATCAACCAATCCGGCAATGAATTGGTACAATCGGTAAATGCTGTAGTGGGTGAAACGAATGACGGATACCTAAATGACATCCGCGGAAGGCATCTAACAAAGCAGTATGTGCTTGATGCGATCGCCAACGCTTCAACCGGCAAGGTAGCCGAAGGGAACGTTGGTGCCGGTGTCGGAATGGTTTGTTTTGGTTTTAAAGGAGGCATCGGAACAGCTTCGCGGGTTATTCCACCAAGCCTTGGAGGGTACACGGTTGGCGTATTGGTGCAGTCAAACTTTGGCGGTGTGCTTCAGATAGACGGGGCGCCTGTAGGGGAGGAACTCAGGAAGTATTATTTGAGTAACCTTCTGAACGAAAAGGCGGATGGGTCCTGCATGATCATCGTAGCCACCGATGCTCCTCTCGATGCAAGAAACCTGGAACGTCTTGCCCAGCGGGCCATTATGGGACTGGCAAAAACCGGTGGAATAGGCTCAAACGGCAGTGGCGATTATGTGATTGCCATTTCTACCGATAAGCGGGTGCGCCTACAACATGATTCACGCGCATTGACTGATTCGGCAGTTTATGTCCGCAATGATGCCATGTCGCCTTTGTTCATGGCGACAATTGAGGCTACCGAAGAAGCCATCATCAACTCGCTGTTCGCAGCTAAGACCATGAGCGGCAAGGAAGGGCGAAAAGTGGAGGCATTGCCGCACGATGAGGTGTTGAGAATACTCAAAAAGTATGGTGTCGTTCGTAATTGAAAAAGGCCGTATCCCCGATACAGCCTTTTCAAAATAGCATCCACTCAGGCAACCTGAGCCGCAAGCTTTTGATTTAAAACAGACTTGGGAACTGCCCCGATTTGTTTGTCTACCACTTGCCCGTTTTTGAAAACCAATAAGGTAGGGATAGACCGGATGCCAAATTTGGCGGCAGTTTGAGGATTCTCATCCACATTTAATTTCGCCACCACAGCTTTTCCGTCATAGTCACCGGCCAGCTCCTCCACAATTGGGCCGATCATTTTACAGGGGCCACACCACTCGGCCCAAAAGTCTACCAATACGGTTTTATCAGTTTTTACAATAGAATCGAAATTAGCGTCATTGAGTTCAATCGTTTTTCCCATGATTATTGATTAAGTCGTTTAAAGTTCTGCTGATTCCAACACAAAGGTAGAAGAATTTGTTCCAAGTTCGGCCGGTTCTAAAGCAAGTTCTGCAGGCACGCTATCGGTGAGCCATCGCAATCCGGCTTTATCTGTGATCACCCCAATCTCACCCAGCTTTCTAAGTTCCTGAATCACAGCGTTGGAGGTGGCTATGCGGAATGTTCGCGATAATAACTCGGTGTAAAGGCCTTCCAACTCATCTGCAACATGCACATAAAGGGTTGTTTTACCGGGGTTCTGCCTTCCGATTTTTTCCAAAGCGTGGATCACTTCCTGGGTAACAGCAGGAAGGGGCAGTTTAATGACAATGCCTTGCACGTGCTTTTCGGCCAGGTCGTGGAGGCCTAAAATGTTCCTGATCTGGAACTCAAGGTTCATCTGGCCCCAGGTGTTGCGTTGTACAGAGCCCTCCACAAAGAGGAACCAACCCTGCGACATAAACCCTTTGTATTTCTGGTATTGATCGCCAAACAGGGTAAAGGTGCAACTTCCGGAATAATCTTCCAAGGTAAATTTTCCGAAGGGCCTGCCGGTTTTTGTGGTTCGATGTTCAACAGAAGTGACAATTCCGCATACTTTTTTCTCCTGGTTTTCAATTTTTTCGAAATCGTTAAGCTGATTGCACATGGCATTGCAAAAGGCGCTGATCTCGAACCGAAAATGATCAAGCGGGTGCCCGGAGATGTAAATGCCAACCACCTCTTTTTCCAGGTTTAGCTTTTCAAGTTCACTGAATGGCTCGATGGCTTCAACTTTTGGTTTTGGCAATACCGTTCCGGTGGAGGCTCCAAACAAACTAACCTGAGCGCTCAATTCCTCTTGCTGTGATTTGCCGGCATACTTTATCGCTTTTTCGATCAGGCTCGGTTCGCCATTGGTTGAGAAGATGTATTGCCTCCGGTGGATATCCTGAAAACAATCGAACGCGCCCGACAAGGCAAAGCATTCGAATGTCTTTTTATTTACTGATCGTTGATTAACCCGTTTAGCGAAATCAAAAATATCTTCGAAGGGCCCCCGTGCTTCACGTTCCTGGATGATGGCTTCAACGGCTGCCTCCCCGGCTCCCTTAATGGCCCCAAGCCCGAACCGGATTTCTCCATTCTGATTAACGGAAAAATATACACCTGATTCATTAACATGCGGGCCCAGCACACGAATGCCCATGTTGCGGCACTCTTCGATAAAGAACGTTACTTTTTCGAGGTTGCTTTGCGAGTGCGTAAGAACAGCGGCCATGTATTCGGCCGGGTAGTTGGCTTTGAGGTAGGCGGTTTGGTAGGCCACCAGAGAATAACACGTGGAGTGTGATTTGTTAAATGCATATTGTGCAAAAGCTTCCCAGTCCGTCCAGATTTTTTCACACATGGATTCCGGGTGACCGTTCTTTTTGCAGCCTTCAATGAATTTGTTTTTCATTTTATCCAGCACACTCTTTTGCTTTTTTCCCATGGCCTTGCGAAGTACGTCTGCATCGCCTTTGCTGAAGCCGGCAAGCTTTTGAGAGAGCAGCATAACCTGCTCCTGGTAAACGGTAATGCCATACGTTTCGGCCAGGTACTCTTCCATTTCGGGCAGATCAAACTTCAACGCTTCCTGGCCCCGTTTGCGTGCAATAAAGGCCGGAATATATTCCATGGGTCCGGGCCTGTACAATGCATTCATGGCAATCAGGTCTTCAAACTTATCAGGCTTTAATTGCCGCAAATATTTTTGCATTCCGGCACTTTCAAACTGAAACGTACCGTTTGTTTCTCCGCGTTGGTAAAGCTGATAGGTCTTTTCGTCATCCAGCGGAATGGCATCGATGTCAATATCAATACCTTTGCTTTTGCGGATGTTCTTTAATGCGGTTTTGATAATTGTAAGTGTAGTGAGGCCCAGAAAGTCCATTTTTAACAGGCCGGCACTTTCCACCACACTGTTATCAAATTGGGTTACGAGCATTTCCGAATCCTTGGCGGTAGCCACCGGAACAAAGCCTGCCAATTCATCGGGTGTAATGATTACTCCGCAGGCGTGTGTGCCTGTATTGCGCACGGAGCCTTCAATAACCTGGGCTTGCTTTAAAACCTCGGCCCGCAGGTCATTTCCTTTGCGGATGATGTCGAGGTCTTTTATCTCAGTGAAGGCGGCATCCAGGGTAGTTCCGGGGCGCTCCGGCACCATCTTGGCGAGCATGTTGGCATCCGACAAGGGCAAGTCCATAACCCGTGCGCAATCCCGAATAGCCGATTTGGCAGCCATGGTGCCATAGGTGATAATTTGGGCTACCTGATTTTTACCGTACTTCTCGATTACATATTGGAGCACTTTTTCCCTTCCCTCATCATCAAAGTCAATATCAATATCGGGAAGTGAAACACGGTCGGGATTCAGAAAGCGCTCAAACAGAAGATCGTATTGAATCGGATCAACATTGGTAATGCCGGTGCAATAGGCAACAACCGATCCGGCTGCTGAACCGCGGCCCGGCCCAACGGAAACACCCAATTCGCGGGCCTTTGAGGTAAGGTCTTGAACAATCAGAAAATATCCGGGGTATCCGGTCTTCTTAATGGTTTCAAGTTCAAACTCAATACGGTCGCTGATTTCAGGGGTTAGTTCATAATACCGTTTTTTAGCGCCTTCGTAGGTGAGATGCCGTAAATAAGCATCCTCTGATGAAAAGGTTTTCGGAATGTCAAATTTGGGCAACACCACCTGGCGTTCGAGGGTGTACGTTTCAACGCTATCAATGAGTTCGTTGATCGTGCTGATGGACTCCGGCAAATCACGGAACAAGGCGTTCATCTCTTCCTGTGATTTAAAATAATATTCATCATTTGCGAGGCCGTACCGGAATCCACGACCGGAACCTTTCGGTGTATTTATTTTTTCATTTTCCCCTATGCATACCAAAACATCTTGTGCTTTGGCTTCCTGCTTTTCGAGGTAGAATACTTCATTGGCAGCGAAATAGCTTACGCCATACCGGGCAGCAAAACGGAGGAGCACTTCGTTAACATGGTCTTCTTCGGCAAGGCCGTGCCGGTTAAGTTCAATGTAAAAATCGTTCCCAAATACCGAATGCCACCATTGAAATGCCTCCTCGGCCTGGCGCTCGCCTACGTGTAAAATGAGGTACGGAATTTCACTGTACAGGCTGCCCGTGGTAGCAATCAGATTTTCGTGGTATTGTACCACGAGTTCTTTATCAATCCGTGGGTAAATACCGTAAAGTCCCTCGGTGAAGGCGATTGAACACAGGCGGGCAAGGTTATGGTACCCGCTTCTATTCTTTGCCAGTAACACCTGTTGGTAGCGTTTGTCGGGGTTATCTTTTGTGAATTTCAGTTTCTTCCTTTCTTCAGCGATATAAAATTCACAACCCACAATGGGCTTGATACCCTGTGCTTGTGCTTCTGCCACAAACTTAAAAGCTCCGTACATGTTGCCCAGGTCAGTAAGTGCAACAGCGGGCATCTTCATGTTGATGGCCAACGTTACCAACGCGTGAATATCCGGAGTGGCTTGCAGCACCGAAAATTGAGAGTGAACGTGAAGGTGACAATACGGTGCAGTTGGTGAAGAGCCGGCATGATCAGTAAAAGAATAACCCGATGTTTTTGCTTTTTCACGCCTCGAAAAATTGGTAGTATCCAGGTTGGGTTCTTCGTAGGTAATTTCACTGAGCGGGGTCGAATCGAATGGAGCGATTACCTGCTTCTTGATAAGGCCGAAGAAACAGCGGGCAGTGGCGGCCACGTCATGCGAAGCATCGTGTGCCTCGGTAAACGTTTTCCCAAACAGTTTTTCGTGCAGCTCGTGGAGGCGGGGCATTTTTAGTTTACCGCCAATACCTCCGCTCAGCTGGCAGAATTCGGTGGATGAGATACCCGTATCGATTTTTTGAGGGCGAAGGATGCGCTCCGGGTCAAGGTTTTTACGAATGAATTCAGCCCCGATAATGTTAATATCGAATTCAATGTTATGACCCACCAGAACAGAAGATCGTAAGAGATCTTCCAGAAACCGATCGAACACTACGTGCAGATCCTGCCCTTCCTCCAAGGCCCGGTTTGTGGAAATGCCATGAACTTGCTCCGCCTTAAACGGGATGTTAAACCCATCGGGTTTTACGATAAAATTATTCTGAGAGAGCAGCCTTCCTGTGGAGTCATGAAGCTGCCAGGCCAGTTGAACCAGGCGTGGCCAGTTTTCAAGATCGGTAATCGGTGCGGTTTTGTTGTGCGGAACACCGGTGGTTTCCGTATCAAAAATCAGGTACATCAGCTAAAAATACAGTAGTGGTTTTCAAAGCAAAAATAGGGGAATGCCCACTCATTTTATCTAACCCAATTTGGAAACATAGTTCCATATTGGGATAAATTCCGTTTTGAAGGTCATTGGCTTTTTTGTAAGTATCTTATAATCAATACATTAAATTTTAGGCTCACAAATGGCTATCTGTTTGGTAACCATTTTTAAAAGTAAAATGAAACGGTTTATGGATCAGGTTGTAAATTTTTTTAAACGCGAGTGGTTTTTGTTTCTGGTACTTGGCGTTATCGGTTTGATCTTTTTCTTCTTTGAGGTGTTTCTCAAGTAATCTTGTTTAAATCAATTTACCGGACAGGTCGTTGTTTGGTAAACCTTCTGAAGGTATTTTGCACAAATAACCTTCTGATGCTTCTATGAATTGGTTTACCCGATTTTTAACCAGTACGCTGGGCCGAAAATTAATCATGGCCCTTACCGGGATCTTCCTGATTTTGTTTTTAGCGGTTCATCTTGCAGGCAATTTGCAATTGCTGAAAGATGATGGAGGGCGGGCATTCAACATGTATGCAGAGTTGATGAGTACCAATGCCTTGATTCAGTTGGTATCCAAGCTGAATTTTGCATTCATTCTACTCCATGTTTTACTCTCTTTTTACTTAACCCTGCAAAACCGCAAAGCAAGGGGGGCACAGCGTTATGCGGTTTCTTCCGGAAAGTCTTCCATTTGGGCATCACGCAACATGGGTATTTTAGGCACCCTGGTACTGATTTTTATTGTCGTTCACCTCAAGGATTTTTGGGCGCAGATGCACTTTGGTTCTGTGGCCATTGTGGATTACGATGGGCGACCTGTGCGCGACCTGGCGGCCCTTGTTGATGTTTGGTTTGCCAAAGAATGGTATGTCGCCCTGTATGTATTTTGCATGGGGGCGCTGTCCTTTCACTTATGGCATGGGTTTATCAGCGCTTTTCAAACGCTTGGCCTGAATCACCTCAAATACAACCCGGTAATTCATTTTGCAGGAAAGGCATTTGCCATTGTGGTTCCGGCTTTGTTTGCGTGGATTCCCGTTGCCATGTACTTCAACATTTAATATGATTAATCTGTTTATAGCAATATGAAGTTAGATTCCAAAATTCCTGAAGGGCCGCTCGCGGAAAAATGGACGAAGCATAAGTTCAACCTGAAATTGGTTAACCCGGCAAACAAAAGAAAATACGATATCATAGTTGTAGGCACTGGCCTGGCAGGGGCATCTGCAGCAGCCGCTCTGGCAGAATTAGGGTATAATGTTAAAGCGTTTTGTTTTCAGGATAGCCCGCGCAGGGCACACAGCATAGCTGCTCAGGGAGGCATTAATGCGGCCAAAAATTATCAAAATGATGGCGACAGCATCTACCGCTTGTTTTATGATACCATTAAAGGCGGTGATTACCGTGCCCGCGAAGGAAATGTGTACCGACTTGCTGAAGTAAGTGTCAATATCATCGACCAATGCGTAGCGCAAGGCGTTCCCTTTGCCCGTGAATATGGCGGGTTGTTGGCCAACCGATCATTTGGAGGGGCGCAGGTTTCGCGCACATTTTATGCGCGCGGCCAAACCGGGCAACAACTGTTGTTGGGTGCCTATTCTGCCATGAACAGGCAAATCGCAAACGGCAAAGTGAAATCGTATAACCGTACCGAATTGCTGGACGTTGTACTGGTTGACGGTAAGGCCAGGGGTATAATTACCCGCGACCTTGTCACCGGAAAAATTGAAGCCCACAGCGCCCACGCAGTGTTGTTATGTACGGGTGGGTATGGCAACGTATTCTATCTTTCCACTAATGCAAAAGGCTCCAACGCCACGGCAGTCTGGCGGGCCCATAAAAAGGGTGCACTTTTCGGCAATCCCTGTTTCACACAAATTCACCCCACGTGCATTCCTGTTTCTGGCGATCATCAGTCAAAACTCACCCTAATGTCTGAGTCATTGCGCAATGACGGCCGGGTGTGGGTACCTAAGGTTGCCATGAAGGGACTTAAGGCAACCGATGCGGTTAAGGTTGCTGAAAATGACAGGGATTATTTCCTTGAAAGGAGATACCCCTCATTCGGCAACCTGGTTCCCCGTGATGTTGCCTCACGCAATGCGAAATACGTTTGTGATGAGGGGCGTGGTGTGGGCGCTACCGGGTTAGCCGTTTTTCTTGATTTTTCAGATGCCATTAAACGTGATGGTCGAAAAGTAATTGAGGCGAAGTACGGAAACCTGTTTGATATGTATCAGCAGATCACCGGTGATAATCCGTATGAAGTACCAATGATGATTTTTCCGGCTGTTCACTATACCATGGGCGGTCTTTGGGTAGACTACAACCTGATGACAACCGTGCCGGGTTTGTATGCTCTTGGAGAAGCAAACTTTTCCGATCATGGTGCAAACAGGTTAGGAGCCAGTGCCTTAATGCAAGGCCTGGCCGATGGTTATTTTGTAATACCCTATACAATTGGTGATTACCTGGCAGGAATGTCCTATGAGAAAATAAGCACCGACAGACCGGAGTTTAAGGAAGCCATACAACAGGTGAGTGAGCGGATTTCGAAGTTGTTAAGTATTAACGGAAAGAAAACCGTTGACGAATTTCACCGCGAGTTAGGCCTTACCATGTGGGAGTATTGTGGTATGTCGCGTAATGAAGAGGGTTTGAAGAAAGCCAAAAAGAAGATCCAGGACCTTCGATCTGAATTTTGGCAAAATGTTAAGGTGCTGGGAAGCGGGAATGAGTTGAATATGGAGTTGGAGAAAGCCAATCGGGTAGCCGACTTTATCGAGTTGGGTGAACTGATGGTAGACGATGCGCTTAATCGCTCAGAATCGTGTGGCGGGCACTTTCGCGAAGAATCAGCAACAGAAGACGGAGAAGCAAAACGTAGAGATGATGAATTTGCTTATGTGTCCGCCTGGGAATACAAAGGCGATAACCAACCCGAAGTGCTGCATCAGGAAGAATTGAGATTTGAAAATGTAAAACTGACTCAACGTAGTTATAAATAATTTATGGAGCTTACACTCAGGATTTGGCGGCAGAAAGGCCCCAACCAAAAAGGAGGTTTTAAGACGTACAAGCATACACACGTCTCGCCCGATATGTCATTTCTTGAAATGCTGGATGTGTTGAACACTGAGTTAATCAAGAAGGGTGAAGAACCAATTCACTTCGACCACGATTGCCGGGAAGGAATCTGCGGAATGTGCAGCCTGTATATCAATGGCAGACCACATGGCCCTTTGCAGACCACAACCTGCCAGCTTCATATGCGCTCGTTCAAAGATGGAGAAACCATTACGATCGAACCCTGGAGGGCCAAACCTTTTCCAATTATAAAAGATCTGGTGGTAGACCGCAGTTCATTTGAGCGAATTCAGCAGGCTGGCGGTTACATTTCGGTAAATACTGGAGGCGTGCCAGACGGGAATGAAATTCCCATCCCCAAAAAAATCGCTGACGAAGCCATGGATGCTGCCACCTGCATTGGATGCGGGGCATGTGTTGCTGCCTGTAAAAATGCATCCGCCATGCTGTTTGTCAGTGCAAAGGTCTCTCAGTTTGCTTTACTGCCTCAGGGTAAACCCGAACGTAAAGAACGGGTTGAGCGCATGGTGGCCCAAATGGATGCCGAAGGATTTGGGGCCTGTACCAACACCCGTGCCTGCGAAGCGGAATGTCCTAAAGGAATCAGTGTAACGAATATCGCGCGGTTAAACCGTGAATATTATTCAGCCATGCTAAGTTCGTATGAGATTCCCTCGAAGGGGGGTGGTGATTAAAAAAAGTAACCCACCGAACTACTGGTTATACGGCTTTTGGTAAACGTTGAATATCCAGGATCACTCGCTTTTGCAGACGCCAAATTCAAGCCGGACTCTGCCCGAAGCATAAGCGCTTCCGATGTTGCCACCAGCAAGAATAATGTCGCGGTCGGGGCCTGAATCGGCCAGATGAATTTTAATGCACGCGTTCAGTTCGGTGAGCATGGTATACGTAACAGGCGTTTCATCGGCCAGCAATTCCAACCGGGTTTCGCTTCGGCCGGTGCTGCCTTTTACAGGGTTGAGTAACGCAGCAATGTCCGCATTTGGTGTACTAATGTCACCCAGGTGAAGATGTACCGGATGGAGGAGATTTCCTTCCGTTCCCGAAAGGGCAACTACAACCAGTGCCGTGCCATTCTTTTTTTCCTTTAACGTTACGGTTCCACTAACCGGATATATAGAACCGGCCTGAAGTGCATAGGTAATTTCGCTACCGGTAAAATCACTCAACGCCTGCTCATTTTCCTGGCAGGCCAAAAACAACGTTATCAGCACAAAAACCCACAGCTGTTTCATACCCTTAATTTTTGGTTAATGTCTCAATTTAACACCCTCCACGTACATTCTAAACAGAATTGGCCTTAGATTTGTCTTTCTTGTCAAAACCCTACGGATGAACTGCCTTTTTCAACGCTTATCTGCATCAAAAAATTTTGCATTGGCAAGTTTTTTTGGGCTGTTGGTAACATCGTGCAGCCCCAAAATGCAACCACCGGTGGATACCCGGCCGGCTTGGCTGAAAGGTGAATCTGCGCAGCGTGGTTATTATACCGGGGTAGGGCATAGCATGAAGGACGGTACCAATAATTATGTGCAGGCGGCCAAAAAAAGTGCACTTGATGACCTGGTTTCGCAGATTAAAGTAACCGTTTCCAGTACTTCAATACTAAGCACCTTTGAAGAAAACAGATCGAATTTTAAAGAAACCTACGAACAGATTATCCAGACCTCGGTTGCCGATGAAATAGAAGAGTTTGAAATGACTGGCAGTTGGGAAGATGACCGCAATTACTGGGTTTATTACAGGCTGTCCATTGCGCGGTACCGCGAAATTAAAGAAGAGCAAAAGCGAAATGCGGTAATCCTGGCAACGGATTTTCTGAAGAAAGCCAGGGCGTCCGAATCGCGCAATGATTACCTCGAGGCGCTGGGTTTTTACTTTCAGGCTTTTCGCAGTGTTGAAAAATACCTGGCAGAAGCCATACCGGTTACGGTTGATGGACAGGAACTTCTGCTTACCAACGAAGTGTATGCCTCCATTCAAAAGATCCTTAACCGGATTCAGCTAACCATGCAGCCCTCCGAAATGATGGTGAACCGAAGGGTAAACCTGAAAGATCAGCCCATCACCGTACTGGCCACTTATACCGACCTGAATACACCGGTACAACGTCTTTCGCTTTCGGCTGCTTTTGAAAAGGGGGCAGGAGATGTTTTCCCGGATTATAGAACCAACGAAAACGGGCAGACTAAAATCCTGTTAACAAAGATTGCAAGTCGCGAGTTGGAGCAATCGGTAGCCATAAAAGTGAATATTGATGCGATCAGCGGATCGAGTTCGCCTATTTATAACCTGATTGCTAAAACGCTTACTGTGCCGGTAACCAAGGTTCTGCTCAAGGTGCAGCGTCCTGTTGTGTATATGGTGGCAGAAGAAAAGAGTTTGGGTACATCACGTAATAATTTTCAGCTAAGTAATAAGTTGAAGAACCTGTTGTCTAACAACGGATTTGAATTTACAACCGACCGAGGTACGGCCGATCTGGTAGTTGATGTCCAAGCCGACTCGGAGAAAGGATCGGTAAGCGGAAGTATCTACATAACCTTCCTTACCGGGGTTATCAAAGTATCGGCAGCCCGTGAAGGCAAGGAAATTTACGCCACCACGCTCGACCGGATTAAGGGGTATGGACTGGATTATGAGCGTTCGAGCCAGGATGCCTATAACAAGGCACTTGAAACCCTTGAGAAGGAGCGGCTGGCGGAGTTACTGAATACCATTCTTCAGTGAAAATGAACCTTTTTGAAAGAAATTTGCAGGATTCTGAGAATCTAAAAAATCTGCTCGTAAATTGGTCTTAAAATTGCCACAGTATAAACCAGTAACCAAATACAATCTGATTATGAAAAAACTGACGTATTCTTCCATGTTCCTTTTTGCGCTGGCCGGTGCTGTGATGATCGGCTGTAAAGGAAAAGAGAAGCTTCCAAAAGGTGAAGTTGAAGTGAATATTCCCTGCTCCGGACCGGATTATTTCACCAACAACAAATTTTTCAGGGCGAACTCGCTGGGCGAAAGCATGGACCTGGTGGCCTCTAAAAAGAAAGCCATGGATAATGCCCGAGCTGAATTAGCAGCCAGTATCCAATCAACCGTAAAAACCGTGACTGATAATTATCTGAATTCACGCGAATTCAATAATAAAGAAGAATTGGAAGAGCGGTTTGAACAGCTTAACCGAACCATTGTAAATCAAACGCTTTCGGGTATTAAAACAATTTGCGAAAAGCAGGTTAAAACCGATAAGGGAAATTTCAAAACCTACGTATCCATTGAATTGTCCGCATCTGACATAGTTTCGAAGTACAACGAGAGCCTGTCGAAAGAAGAACGCCTGAAGATTGACTATGACTACGAAAAATTCAAAGAAACATTTGATAAGGAAATGGAAAAAATGGGGAACAGGTAACCGATTCTCTCAATAAATACTCCGGAACCCTGGCGATTATCCGTCAGGGTTTTGTTTTTCCTGAACCCACACAATTAAAACTCAGCGTTGCCGGGATATCGAGGAAACGGAATCACATCGCGAATGTTTGTCATCCCGGTAACAAATTGAATCAATCGCTCGAATCCTAAACCAAATCCGCTGTGGGGAGCAGAGCCAAACTGGCGCAGTTCCAGGTACCACCAAAGGTCTTTCTCCGGAAGGTTCAATTCCTTGACCCTCTTCAGCAGGTTGTCATGGCGTTCTTCGCGCTGAGATCCCCCAATGATTTCGCCAATTCCTGGAAATAAAACATCCATCGCTGCAACGGTTTTACCATCCTCGTTCTGGCGCATATAAAACGCCTTGATGGCGGCCGGATAGTTGTAAAGTATAACCGGTTTCTTAAAGTGCTTCTCCACCAGGTACCGTTCATGTTCCGATTGCAGATCAACACCCCATTGTTCGATCAGGTATTGGAATTTTTTCTTTTTGTTGGGATTAGAATTCCTGAGAATGTCAATGGCCTCAGTGTACGTGAGCCGCTGAAAATCGTTTTGTGCAACAAACTTCAGGCGGTCGATCAGGCCAAGTTCGCTGCGCTGCTCGTTGGGTTTTGTCATCTCCTCTTCCTGGGCGCGTTTATGCAGGAATTCAAGATCTTCAATACAATGATCCAGTGCATATCCGCAGAGGTACTTCAAAAAGGCTTCGGCCAGCTCCATGTTGTCATGGATGTCGTAGAAAGCCATTTCAGGTTCAATCATCCAGAACTCAGCCAGATGCCTTGTGGTATTGGAATTCTCCGCCCGGAATGTGGGTCCGAACGTGTAAGTTTCCGATAGCGCCAGCGCATACGTCTCTACTTCAAGTTGACCTGAAACAGTGAGGTTGGTTTCTTTACCAAAGAAATCTTCTTTGTAGTTTATTTTTCCGGCTTCGTCTTTAGGAAGTTTATTCAGGTTGAGTGTGGTCACTCTGAACATATCACCAGCTCCTTCTGCATCAGAGCCAGTAATGATTGGGGTGTGAATGTAAAAGA
>JBBINY010000005.1:0-77141 GCA_037443645.1 Cytophagales bacterium | reverse complement strand
CCCCTGAACAATAATTTCTTCGTGGTTATGTCGGTAACATCAGCGCCAAGCGTAATTTTTTCACGGCCATACGAGATAATCAATGAGGCAAACAGCTCCGGGTTGGAAATGGCAATGCTGGATGCGGTGATGTAATCTGCGCCTGCTTCATACGCCTTGCTTACATCCCCGTCTGTTGATATCCCTCCTGTAAAATCAATTTTCAGATCGGTATATCCGGCAATCTGCTCAACAATATGATAATTAACCGGAGCCCCACGCTCGGCTCCATCCAAATCCACCAGGTGAACCACTTCAATGCCGTGGTCTTCAAACCGCTTTACCAGGTCCAGCGGATTTTCACCATATACCTTCTCACTGGTCGGGTCGCCTTTTCGCATTTTCACTACCTGGCCTTTCCGGATTGCTATGGAAGGAATTATCTGAATCATTTTTTGTGCAAAAACCGAATGGCCAAGTTACTATTTCATGATGAAAGAAACCCGCTTAAATGGCAATGATTTTGCATAGAGAATTACCTACTTTTAATTCTATGAAAGCCCTGTGTTCAATCGTGTTCGGAATGTTGCTGGTCTCACCCGTCTTTTGCCAGACGAAGGTCAGAAAACTGCCGATGTCGATTAACCATCCTTCCATTAATGTTTCAGCCCCCTTCATAAGCACCGATGGCAGCACTCTGGTTTACATTTCGGATTATTCCGAGGGGAACCAATTAACAATTTTTTACACGCAGCGGCAGGGTGGCGACTGGAAAGAACCGGTGGCTATGCCCAAACACATAAACAACCGCCTTAATTACATGCGCGGTTATTCACTCAGCCCGGATGGCAAAACCATTTACATTACATCCATCAAATCGGGTGGGGTTGGGGGATACGACATCTGGCAGGGAAACCTCAAAGCCAATTCGTGGGGCGAACTGGAAAACATGTATATGCCCATTAATTCTAAAGGGCACGAAGGCTGCCCCAGCATTACCCCCGATGAAACCACCTTGTACTTCATGCGCTGCGAACGAATGGATGTAAACAAAGCCGAGAATTGTAAAATACTCGTTTCGAAGAAAGGTCCAGGCGGGCGCTGGGGCGAACCCACAGAACTCCCTGCTCATATTAATACCGGAAACTCGCAAACCCCGCGCATCATGGCCGATGGCGAAACCCTGATCTTTTCATCCGATAAACTATTGCCCAACAAGGGAGGTATGGATCTTTACCTGGCACGATTGGATAACGGCAATTGGACGCCACCTGTTCCGCTCGATTTTGCGAACACCGAGAAAGACGATCAGTTCGTGAGTGTCATGTCCAATGGTCGTTACCTGCTGCGCGATTCACCGGGTAAATCAAAAACCGAGTTGGTAGAATACCTGTTTCCGGATGAACTCAAGCCGCGGGGGGTGATGAAACTGGAAGGATCCGTAAGCGATCCTTCGGGCGGCTTACCCTCTGCCTATATTTCAGTTACCGATCTTAAAAACCAAAACCGATTTTACAGCGGCCGGCCCGATCAGAAAGACGGGAGTTACTTTGTTTACCTGAAAGAAGGCACAACGTATGAGCTTTCCGTTGATCCTGAACATGGAAACATCACCTACTTTGCAAAGCGCTTTGACCTAACCCGCGATGCCAACTTAAATGTTCAACGAATCAAGTCGACCCTTAAACCGCTGGAAACCGGTGATGAACTTGAACTGGATGCTTTGCAGTTCAAACCCTATACCAGCAAACTTGATGATGCTGTTTCGGAGCTTCGCAGACTTTCGCGCCTGATGAAAAGCAACCCACAGTTTACCTACGAGTTGCAAGTAATGCTTATCGGGTACCTGGAGGATACATGGCAAAGCCATTTGGATCTTACTGAATTCACCCTTGATTCGGTTATTGTTCAACTTGATGACATCGATTCGCTCGGGCAGCTTTATCAGCGCGACAGCCTTATCATACAACGCACCTGGCACAACAACAGAACACAACAACAGGCGGAAGAAATCATCCGTCAACTTGCTGCACAGGGTGTTGATGCCGGTGCCATACAATACACAGTGTCCTCAAGGCCTGAAGCTGTTTTGGAGAACCGCAAAACCCTTATCCGGCTGGTGGTTAAGCCGAAGCGCTCGTAACAGCTATTCTCTGTTAATATAAATCCGCGCCCACATGTCGGTCTTTTTCGCCATCTTGCGCCCCTGAACCAATCGGCTTTCCGAACGGTTATCTAACCAAAAAAGAACTTAAATCATACCAGGCAATGGGAAGACCTCCTACCGTACCAAAGAAGAAAAAAGACGGATTCTATATTGAAATTCGCAACAAAGGCGCCAAAACACCCGGCACAATCATTATTCGCGATACCTATGAGGCCATGATGCAAGCCGCCAAAATGTACGAGGTAACCAAGGATGTGGTTATTCTGGGGGAACATCGCGGAGGCAAGCGTCTTGAAGAGCCCAAAAAAAAGTCGGGCAAGAAATAATCAGACTGTAACCCCCATGTGTTGAAGCACTTCCTCAATTGTTCGGGCGGAAGGATAGAAGGAAAGCATCCTGATCAATACGCGATCAACCAGCGTATCCGGGCAAGAGGCCCCGCTGGTGAGCACAATTTTTACCGGCTCCTTTGAAGGAATGAAATTGCGGGTAATCTCCATTTTCTTCTTGTCGTAAATGAAGTGATGGATTTCGTCAGCAGATTTTATTTCGGTTTCGGAATTGATAAAATACGTGGGGAATCTCCGTTCGCATAACTCCACAATGTGCGAGGTGTTGGAACTGTTGTAACCGCCCACCACCAGGGCCAGGTCAGCGGCCGTCTCCAGCAATTCATACGTTGCATCCTGGTTATCATTCGTGGCGTAACACAGCGTATCGCGGGTGTCGGCAAAATGATCCTTAAGATTTTCCTCGCCATACATTTCGGCCATGAGCAACCGGAAATACTCGGCAATGGCTTGGGTATCTGAAGCGAGCATAGTGGTTTGGTTTACGACACCAATGCGTTGAAGATCTCTTTCGGGATCAAAGCCCTCTGAAAATTTCCAGGCAAATTCTTCATAAAAAGCCTCCTTCGGCCTGGCCCCGCCAACGTAGGCGCCTAAGCGTTTAGCCTCTTCCATGTCGCGCACAATAACCGAGGCCCCGTTGTGGGCGCTATGTGAAAATGTGGCGCGCGTTTCTTCGTGCTTCGGCTTACCATGAATAATGGTGGTGAACTTTTCCTTGCCCAGTTTTTCAGCCCGGTTCCAAACCTTTTCAACAAACGGGCAGGTGGTGTTGTATTTTTGAACATCAACCCCCTTGTCGAGCAGGAGGTGTTCAATTTCCAATGTTGTACCAAAGGCAGGAATGATGACCACATCGTCTTTGCCAACCGCATCCCAGGGAATGAACTGCGTACCATCGGTGTCCATGATAAACCGAATGCCCCTGCTTTGGAGATCCTGATTTACTTCCTGATTATGGATCATCTGGCTGAGCAGGTACACCTTCTTTCCGGAATTTTCCTCCAGCGCCCGGTAACTGATCTCGATTGCATTTTCAACACCGTAGCAAAATCCGAAGTGACGGGCCAGGTAAACCTGCACCGGACCGAAATCAAGGAGGGTTGGCGTAAAATCCTGCTTACGCAGGTCGGTTAGCCTTCGTGCTTCTTTTATTTTTCCGGTTATGGACGACCGGTACCAGGCTGGAATATTAAACTTTTTGATAGGTGTTGTCTTTACCCGATAACAGCAAAGGTAACATTTAGTTTACGCTTCGGCCGTGTTATGCTGCTTTCGACAACTTATCTTCCCGTACCTGTTTTGTTCTTACTTCTTTTGATTGCGGATCAAAGGTCATCACTTCTACCAGGTTGCTTTTCAGGTACCGTAAAACCTCCATCACTTTACCGTCAATCTTGCTACGAACCCGCTCTCCTTTTCTATACAGTCGCTTCATGCTGCTGTGATTACATTCTAAACGCATAATTGAACTCACGCGGAAAATCTTCATAAGTTCCGGTGAGGATTACCAGTTCACCCGGCTTCTTTTTACTAATGAGGTCATTGAATTCTTTTACTGACTTAACGGGCACATCGTTTACTTTGGTGATAATGAAGCCTTCGCGGAGGTCGGTAAACCGTGAAAGTTTGCCGTTGCCTAACGATTTAACCCGCACGCCATTGCTCAGTTCAAGCTGTTTTAATTTTTTTGAGTCCAGGTCTTCGAGCGTTACACCCAGAGACGCATAAGCCGGCCTGTCTTCGGGTTTTACTACTGAAACCTCACCCTCACGATTTTTTAACACAACCGGTACGGTCAATTCCTTGCCTTTCCGGTTAACCGTAATCATCAGTTTGTCGCCCGGGCGATGGCGCCCTACCATCTCAATCAGCCCTGCACTGGTTTTGATTGGTGTGTTGTCAATTTTAACAACAACATCCTGTTCTTTCAATCCGGCATCTTTTGCAGAACTTTTCTCAGCAAAACCGGTCACCAATGCTCCTTCACTCACTTCGAGATCATATTCCTTGGCAAGCTGACTGTTAACGCTGGTGATGGTTACACCAAGCCATCCGCGCTGCACTGTTCCGTACTTAATCAGGTCTTCAACTATTTTGCTTACAATGTTGGAGGGTACAGCAAATCCATATCCCGAATACGCTCCGGTAGGGCTCGCTATGGCCGTATTGATGCCAAGCAAACCGCCACTCAGGTTAACCAATGCCCCACCGCTGTTGCCAGGATTTATGGCAGCATCCGTCTGTATAAACGATTCGATGGCCGTATTGCCCTCTCCGTTGTTTCGGTTAATGATGTCAATATTTCTTCCTTTTGCACTGATGATTCCGGCTGTGACTGTGGAATTCAGATTGAACGGATTGCCTACAGCCAGAACCCATTCTCCAACTTTGGATTGATCTGAGTCGACAAATGAAAGATGGGGCAGGTTGCCCTGGTTAATTTTTATTACTGCCAAATCTGTATCCGGATCGGTTCCGATAATCTCTGCTTTATAACTGCGGTTGTCGAACAAGATTACGTCAACAACATCAGCCGACTGAACAACATGGTTGTTGGTAACGATGTAGCCACCTGCATTAATGATTACTCCTGAACCTGAACTTTGGCTTGGGCCATAATTGCGGGGCCCGAAGAAATCGCGGAACGGATCAATGTATTTGGGCTGTGATGCGCTGCTCTTTTGTGTGCTCCTTATGTGTACAACTGTAGGCATAACTTTCTCGGCCACTGCAGTAAAATCCAGCGGAACCGTATTTCCATTTTCATCCTTCGTAAGAGCTATTCTGGTTATCGGGGCGCCTGGTTCATACTGTACCGCTACTGGTGGCTCAGGTTTAAAAACATACTGATACCCTCCCAGGGTTAACAGGCTACCTAGTATGGCAGCAGCCAGCAAAGCACTAAATCGTTTCATAACCGTTCAAAATTTTGATGGAATTTTCTCAAGCAAAAAGCGGGCAAATTGGCCCTAACATGTATTTTTTCAGGCTTTTTGTGAAATTTTGTCAGTACCTGATCTGCCGTATGTACGCTCTGTCTGGTCAACGCCTGCTTGCCCAATAGTACATTCTAATACGAAAATGGCCTCATTATAGTTCGATTAAAAATACCTTTGTCGGCTCGTATAAACAGTTTATGACAGGAGTCAAAATCCATCTCAAGCCAGGCAAAGAACAGTCTGTTAAGCGGTTTCACCCTTGGGTATTCTCGGGGGCCATTCGAGTGACAGAAGGTACGCCCGATGAAGGTGCCTGGGTTGAGGTAGTTGACTCCCGAAACCAAACCCTGGGCTTTGGTCATTACCAAACTGGCAGCATAACGGTGCGTATGCTTAGCTTCGGTCCGGCCGCACCTGATGGAAATTTCTGGAAAACGAAAATCGAAAACGCCCTGGCTCTGCGGGTAGCAAGCCGATTGCCGTCTGACTCAACCAATGCTTTCCGGCTAATCCATGCCGAGGGTGATGGATTGCCCGGATTGATTATCGACTTTTATAATGGTGTTGCTGTGATGCAGGCCCACTCAACCGGAATGCATAACGACCGGAAGATAATAGCAGCGAATCTTAAAGAAATTCTCAAGGATCGGTTACAAGCAATTTACTATAAAAGCCGGTCGACCTTACCCGCCCATCTGCGAACCACCCAACTGGATGAATACCTGCTCAACCACGCTGATACTCCGCACCTGATCACTGAAAATGGAAATCGTTTTTACGTGAATTGGGAGGAAGGACAAAAGACCGGCTTTTTTCTTGACCAGCGTGATAACCGGAACCTGCTGGCAACATACGCCAAAAACAAACGCGTTCTCAATACATTCTGCTATACCGGGGGGTTTTCAGTGTATGCACTGCAAGGCAACGCACACCTTGTTCATTCTGTAGATCTTTCTGAAAAGGCAATTGATGTCACCCGAAAGAACATTGAGCTAAATGGATTTCGTGCCGATAAGCATGTGTGTTTTGTGGCCGATTCGTTTGAATACCTTGAAAAAACCAACGAAGATTATGACCTGATTGTTCTTGACCCGCCTGCATTTGCCAAGCACCGTGAGGCCCGCCACCAGGCAATGAGGGGTTATCAGCGCTTGAATGCCCTGGCTCTAAAAAAAATCAAATCGGGTGGTATCCTCTTTACATTTTCCTGCTCGCAGGTAGTGGATAAGCAATTGTTTTACGATACCATCGTATCGGCAGCGCTCCAGGCAGGGCGTGATATACGGGTGCTTCACCGGCTGGGACAGCCAGCCGATCACCCGGTTTCCATTTTTCATCCCGAAGGAGAATATCTGAAAGGGTTAGTGCTGTTTGTTCAATGATCTAACCAGCCTTATTGGCGTGGTGCTGCCTGCAACGCCATCGATGGTTCAGGATGCTTTGCGTATCGTTCGAAGAATTCGATCACCCTAAGCAAGTGATCCATCATCCTTCCTGGGTTGCCGCTGCGCGTTAGTTCGTGCCCTTCTTTTGGATACCTGATATACTCCACCGGCTTGTTCTGAATCTTTAAACTTTTATACAGCATTTCAGATTGTGAAACACCGGTTCGTAAATCCTGATCACCATGGATGATCAGCAAGGGCGTGTTGATCTTATCAACATAGCTCATGGGCGAACTGGCATCAAGAATTTCTTTTACTCCCTCTTGCCAGGGGTAGCCAAATGCCGTAGGGATGAGGCGCCAGGCATTGCCCTCGCCCATAAATGTTGTGAGTTCATATACTCCACGCTGCGCATTCGCTGCTTTAAACCGCTGGTCGTGCCCGATAATCCAGGCCACCATGTAACCGGCATAACTGCCTCCTTCCACAAACAAATTCTCTGCGTCAATCCAGGTATGGCTTTTCATTGACTCTTCCAATGCGGCAAGGATATCACCGGCCGGGCCAGTGCCCCAGTCGCGATAATTCGCTTTCTTAAATTGATCTCCATAACCTCCGCTGCCTCGGGGATTGCAATATACCACACCATATCCCCAACTGGCTTCGAGTTGATATTCATGCCACATCGAAAAAATGCCCGGCCCCCACATGGCGGCAGGCCCCCCGTGAATGTTGAGGATGGTTGGGTATTTAAGCCCCTCTTTTTTTCCGGCCGGCTCCATTACCCAGTATTGAACCCGGGTGCCATCAGGCCGGGTGAACCAATATTCCTTTGGAAAGATGATGAGCTTATCCTTAAGCCAATCTTCATTCAACCGGGTGAGTTGTCGGTTGCTTTTATCTTTTAGGCTATACAGAAAAACTTCCCACGGGTTTTTTGTTTCGGTAAGGGCATACACCAGCTTATCACCGGCCAAATCAAAATCATTCACGCCACTGTCGTTGCCAATAATTTTTTGCGCGGAGCCACCCTTTGCCGGAATAGCATAGAGTACTATATCTCCCTCCGTTTGGGCAGTGAAGTAAATCGTCTTTCCATCAGCCGACCACCGGGCAGAGGCTGCATCGCGATCAAGTGCAGTTGTAAGCAGCGCGGGTTTCCCGCCTGAAGCCGACACCATTGCCAGTTGTGATTGCATGGCGTGCCGGTTTTGGGTGTTGGAAGCGGCAAAAACAATCTGGGTGCCGTCCGGTGAATATTCAGGGTTGCTTAAGGAATAATTTTCCCAGGTAACAAACTCGGTTGATGCTTTTGTTGCAACATCAATAAGCCACAGGTCTGTATCGGGCTCGCGATCAGGATCAATACGGAATTTCCGTGAGTTGCAAATGATCTTTTTGCCGTCAGGCGACCAGGAGGGTGACTGGAAAGCCTGGAACCCGTTGGTAAGCTGCTCTGCTTTTGCATCGGGATTAATTTCCTGCATAAACAGGTGTGAAAAACTCCGGCCCGGCTGAAGGGTTAACTCGCCCTGAAAATCCTGACGCGTTAATACCTTTGGATTGCTCTCACTCGCATTTTTTGCAAGCCATGCGCGTACTTCTTCCAGTGTTCCGTCCGGGCTGTTCCTGATCTTTTTCCGATCGTCCGGCTTCAGGTTTTTAAAATTGGGTTCATCGCCTGGTGTGCGGCCGGGACGCTCATCTTTCCAGGTAATGTTTCCTTCAATTGCGTATGCGGGAATTGACGAACTGAACAGAATTTTCTTCCCATCGGGCGACCATGCCGGCCCGGAAGCACCATGTTCCATTTTGGTTAACGCAAATGCTTCCCCTCCGGTTAACGGAAGGATCCACACCTGTGACTTCTCCCCGTCAGTCCGAACGAAAGCAACCTGTTTACCATCCGGGCTTAAGGTTGGCTGGCTGTCACTTTTGTCGCCAAATGTTAATTGCTTTATCTCCTGCCTTCCCGTGAGATCGGCCAGGTATAAATGACGTGTATAATAGTAATCGTTTTCATTCTTCACCGACTTGCGTGTAACCACCATAATGGCCTTACTTCCATCAGCCGATACATCAATCTGATTAGCGGTTGCGATCTTCATCAGGTCGGTAGCAACGACAGGCTTTTTGGCCTGGCCCATGGCAAACAAGGGCAGCAGAATAAGGATAAGGAGGGTGCGTTTCATACGATGAACTTTGTTGAGGAACTAAAGCAGGATAATTCCGCGAAGGAATACCAGATCAATCCATACCATTGGTTTAATCAAACGTTGAACGGTTGAGGATGTGAGCAGGCATACGGCTTCGCTATTTCATGAACATATAATCCAGTGTAAGCTGCAGCATGGCCTTTAATCCGGTTAGCAATCCGCGTTCATCAATCATAAAATCAGGAGTGTGATGCGCTGGTACGGTTGCCGGATCCTGATTGGGAGGCATGGCTCCAACAAAAAAGAAAAAGCCGGGTATCTTCTTTTGGTAAAAAGCAAAATCTTCTGCTCCGGTAATGGCATTTATTTCGAATGTGTTTTCAATGCCTGCAGCCCTTTGCAAACTGGGAACCATTTTTCGCGTAAGTGCAGGATCATTAAAGGTTACCGGTGTGCCTTTGTGTATGGTTACTTCGGCTGTTGCACCTCCGCTCTCGGCAATGCGGGTGGCTGTTTGAACAATCTTTTTATGAATTCTGTCCTGCATGGCCGTATCCAGTGTCCTTATCGTTCCGGCAAGAAAGGCTTCTTCAGGGATGATGTTCTCACGAATGCCTGATTGAAACCGACCCACCGTAATAACCGCGGCCTCTTTTGTCAATTCAGTTTGCCGGCTGATGATGGTTTGAAGACCTAACACGATTTGTGATGAAATAACAATCGGATCAATGCCCATCCAGGGTGCAGAGCCGTGCGACTGCCTGCCTTTTACCCGGATAGAATAATTGTCCGCAGCCGCTAACAGCCCTCCAGGACGGTAGGTAACCTGGCCCAGCGGAGTCACCGAACTGATGTGCAGCCCAAAGATGACCTCTGCTTTCGGATTGTTTAAAACGCCCTCGCGAACCATCAACTCAGCTCCCCCATCTTCACCGTTAGGGGGGCCCTCCTCAGCAGGCTGAAAAATAAAGACGATGGTTCCTTTCAGGTCATTCTTGTGCTGGGCAAGCACTTCGGCTGTAGCCATTAAAATCGCAACGTGCGTATCGTGCCCGCAGGCATGCATCACACCGGTTTCCTGCCCATTAAATACAACGCGCTCGCGCGATGCAAACGGTAAGCTGTTACGCTCAGTAACCGGCAACGCATCCATATCGGCACGAAGGGCGATTACAGGACCTGGCTTGGCCCCCTTCAGAATACCCACAACACCGGTGTGGGCTACTCCAGTCTTCACCTCCAAACCCAGCCGGGTTAGGTGATCCGCCACCTTTTTTGCGGTTTGGAATTCACGGTTTGACAGTTCGGGGTATTGGTGAATGTTTCTCCGCCAATCAATCATACGGGGTTCAATGGCTGTTGCCGATTTGGTGACGCTGGCCTGCAGCTTTGGATTCACCTGCGCTGCGACACCTGTTGCCCACAGCAATGAAATTAGGATTGCAAAGTTTCTCATCGTGATTATGATTTGAAACAAGGTAGAAAAAACATGATCTTCGGCCAACCGGTACTATGCAATGGGTCAGGTTATTTGCTGATGAAGCTGAGGCAACCAGCCGGATTACATCCGGAAAGCCTCAACTTCTTATGCTTCATGGCAAGCGGATTTGCCTGGTGTTGCATAATCATGTGTTTTACGCGGTCCAGGATCGGTGTACGCACAATGGCGAATCGCTGAGCAGGGGCACGGTAAACCACCTGGGAGAAATTTTATGTCCATGGCACAATTACTGTTTTGATTTAAAAACCGGCCGCGAGCTGGCAGCCCGCTCGGCTGATTTAATAACCTATCCGATTAAAATGGATTCAACCGGATTTTATGTGGGAGTTTATTAAACACTTAAAAATATGCCGGTCAGCAGTTCGTTTTACTGCTATGAAGCGATTTGTTTGCCTGCTGATCTTTGTGCCGGGTATGCTCGTTGGTCAAACCCTGGACGAACTGTACCAGGCAGCCGATGGGCCTGTTCCTGAAAAGATTGTCAGCGGACGAAGTTTTGTGCTGATAAGTCATACGCTTACCGAAAAAGAAATTGAAAAACTCCATACCGGCTTAATTAAAACCGGCATTGATGCCATTGGGTACTGCGAAGCCGACAAACTGTTTGCCGGGACCGATGTAACACTGGCTTTTACCCGGTACTTTCAAGCGCGGGAAGTGACAACACTCATTTTTGCTTTAAAAAACAATACCGGTTACGAGCTCATCATTGCTCCACTAGAAATAGCAGAGAATGGTAACGGACCTATCCTAATCATCCCAAAAGCGGTTTGGAAAACCCAGCACGCTGTGCTGGATGAAGCGTTGCTCACACTCTATCGCACGGCCCTTGCAGGCAGGAAAAAGCAAAACCTGCTCATTAGTGAGATTCCCGAAACAGATCTTCCGATTCAGGTAATAACCGGAACCCGAAGAGAACTATTTGCCTATGACTTAAAAGTCGATGCGCTTGCTGTTCAGAAATTCGGTGATGAAAAGTTAGACAAAGAACTTGATGAGATGATGAAGACCTACCCGTTCAAATACCAGCTTGTTGATCCAAAAATACCCGAAGCAGAACTCCGCAGATTGGGATTTCTTTATATACTCCGGCACATCCATACCCGCGGGCGCGCAGCCAAGCAATTACTGGGGTATAATGTAAGCAAAGGTGAAGGTGCATTGGTTTCGGTTACTTATCCGAACGGCCTGGAACAAATAAAAACCATTGCTGCCGATGCTGAGATTTACAAATTCTATGTGCGGCAAATTGAGTTTAGCCATGTATTTCTGGGGCCAAAATGGGATGCCGATACAACGTGGCAGCAAGCACTTAAAAACTTTGTTAAAGGGTTACGGAATGAAATGAAGGTAAATTGATGGAATTGCTGTTGGCATGATGGTTGCACCTGATGAACGAAACGTGAGGATATGAAGCGGTGGATGTTAGTTGTTATTTTCATTACAAACGGTTTTGCCAGCCTGGCTTACCTATCGGCCATTGCCATACAGGCCGAAAAATTTTCATCGATGCAGGTGTTTGTAAATGGGAAGCTGTTTAATAAAGATCCGGAAAATTTTGTGCGAATTCGAAGTACACCCGGGTTATACACCGTTCACGTAAAGGTGTTGAATCCAAACAACAAAGAATGGTACATGCTTAAACGCCAGATCCGTGTTGAAAGGGGATTTGAATTCTTCTACCGGGTTGTGTTCGCTGAAAATGGTAAACCAACCCTGGTTGCCGTAAGGCGCTATCCGGTTTACAGCAAGTATTTTCTCAACCCCGCCCTCTATAACAAGCACCCCATTACTTAACCGATTTGCTGCGCGAACGGGTTATCAGGATGATCACCACAATAATCAGTATTATCGTTATCGGTTTTACGCTAATCACCGGAAAGATCCCTCCAAAAATTGCTCCGACAGCACTTCCTAGCGCTCCTACAATTGCACCAAAGGTGCCAAACACAGCACCAAGTAGTGCTCCTGCTACACCAGCAATTGCCCCGAACAGGCCAGCGGCCAGTCCGATCCAAAGGGGAAATGTGATGAGCAGCAAAAAAGCAATTAACAATGTTGAAATTGTCTTCGCCATGCGATACGATTTCCATAGGATCAGTCAAAAAGCCAACCAAAATGTGAAATGTTTAATTTTGCCGAAGTTAGCCGGGTTCGTTACTTAAACAGGTGATTAATTGTACAAATCCGGACAATCCAACTGTACGTAAACCGATCACTCTTGCGCGTTCCCCGCTTCCTTCAATTGCTTAAATGGCCGGCCATTCTGGGGCTGGTGTTAACCCTGCTTTCCGTGCTGATGATTACTGTTTTTCAGGATGCGCTGATCTTCCGGCCTGAGGAACTTGAACCTTCTTACGCCTATTCATTTGACATCCCCCATTCGGAAATTTCAATTACAACTTCCGATGGCGAAACACTTAATGCGTTGCTGTTCTCTCCTGCCGATTCCTCAAAAGGCCTGATTCTCTACTTCCATGGAAATGCGGGCAACCTTAAACGGTGGGGCCAGATTGCTTCCGGCCTGACAAGTTACAATTACCAGGTTCTGGTTTTTGATTACCGGGGTTACGGCAAAAGTACCGGCAAACCAAGTGAAGAAGGTCTTTATCATGATGCCGATGCGGTTTTGCAATGGTCAAAAGAAAATTTACAACCCGCTAAAGTTGTTCTCTTCGGCCGTTCACTCGGTTCGGCCGTGGCTGCTTATCTGGCAACAAGGGTCAGCGCTGATCTGCTTGTTCTTGAAACCCCGTTTGATAATTTGCGGGGAGCTGTTAATCCGGTTTTCAGGCCACTTGTTGGAATATTCCCTCTTCGCTACACATTTCCAACCATCGACCGGTTAGCACAGGCATCATGCAGGAAGCTTATTTTTCACGGAACCGATGATCGGATTGTTTCGTTGAATTCGGCTTTGAAGCTAAAAACCGTATTACAACCTGCCGATGAGTTTGTGGTTCTGGAAAACGGCACCCATGATAACCTTAATGAATTCGCAGCCTATCGCCAAAAGCTTACAGAAGCGCTAAAGTAATTCTTGCGATGGAGGCTTTACCCGTGTAACTTGTCATTATGTGGGTAAGTCTTTTGCTTTCGCTAATCCTTATCTATGCAGGACTTTGCCTGCTGCTTTACTTTCTTCAGCATTTATTTTTTTTCAGGCCCGAAATTCTGGCAACTCACTTTAAGTACCAATATCCCTTTCCGTTCGAGGAGTTAAATTTTGAAATGGAAGATGGCGGAAACATCAATGCCATTTACTTTACGGTTCCCAATTCACGCGGGGTTATTTATTACCTCAAAGGCAATTCACGAAGCATTAAAGGATGGGGAAAATTTGCCAAAGACTTTGTAAGCAACGGGTACGACTTTTTTATGATGGACTACCGCGGCTTTGGAAAGAGCCGGGGCAAGCGCACCCAGCAAAAGTTGTTTGATGATGCCCAATTTCTTTACCGGTGGCTCACTGAACGATACGCTGAAGATCGCATTGTGGTTTTTGGGCGATCCTTTGGAACAGGAATAGCCGCACGCATTGCCTCATGGAACAAACCACGGCTTTTGGTACTCGACTCGCCTTACTACAGTTTTCTGTATAATGCCAGTCGCTATGCATTCCTGCTTCCGTTAAAATGGCTGTTACGTTATGATTTGCGCACCGATCTGTATTTGAAGGCCATCCGTTGCCCGGTCCATATTATTCATGGAACAAACGACAGGCTCATTTCTTTCAGGCAAAGCGAAATGCTGAAAACACTGCACCCCGAAAAAATTGTGTTACACCCGGTGAAAGGAGCCCGGCATAACAATCTTCCTGACTTTCAGGAATTTTATGAGGTGCTCTACGAGGTTTTATATGTACAACCTGCTTCAACCCGTGAACGATGACTCATTCCTCCATCATTGACTTTACACGGGTATTTGATTTGGTCTCCTACCAGCAACAAAAATATCCGCTGCAGGCCTGTTTTAATTCCTTTGTCAACGGCCGGTGGCAGCCGTGGTCAACCGGGGATGTTCAGAAAAAAATGGATGATGTGTCGTGCTGGCTGCTTGAAAACGGCTACCAACCGGGCGATGCCGTTGTCGTAGTGCCGATGCAGGGCAGTCCTGAGTGGGTCATTACCGACCTTGCCTGCCAACAAGTTGGACTTATAACTGTTCCCATCCACCCTACTTCTTCTCCTGAGGAAATGCTGTTCATCCTCAATGAAACGCAGGCCAAACTTTGCATCACTGCAACCGCAGGGCTGTTCTATAAAGTGAAGTCGGTTTGCGAAAAGGCCGAAAGTGCTCCGATATGCTATCATCTGGAAAAAAGTGAGAAGGGCTGTTTTCCTGCGTTCAATTACAAAGCAACAGCGGCCACAAAAACACAACTGGAAATCAGAAAAGCTGGAGTGTCGCAACAGGATATATTGGCAATACTCTATACATCGGGTACTTCTGGAATTCCGAAGGGTGTTGTGCTGACGCACCACAATGTGGTGAGCAATATCAAAGCCATTCTTCCGGTACTGCCTGTAAATCCAGGCGACCGGGCATTGAGCTTTCTTCCCTTCAGCCACATTTTTGAACGAACAACCTGTTTTGCCTATATGGCATTTGGTGTAGCCGTTTATTTCAGTCATTCCAAAGACAGCATCACAACAGATTTCCAATCCGTCAGGCCCAACTTCTTCACCAGTGTTCCGAAAACGCTGGAAAAAATGTATGACTACCTGCTTGAGCAACGCGCTACAAAAAATGTGATTAAACGAAAGCTGATACAGTGGGCCATGACCGTAGGTCAGAATTTCAGAAGCGAAACTCAAGGGGGATTATTGTTTAAAGTATACCTGTTGCTGGCTCGCATCCTGGTGCTCAACTCCTGGCGTAAAGTACTTGGGGGCAAGGCCTGCTTTGTTATTGTTGGCGCTGCAGCCTTGCGCCCCGATATTGCCCGGCTTTTTTCTTCCACGGGTGTATTGGTGCTTTCGGGCTATGGCATGACCGAAGCCGCACCTTTTATTTCTGTGAACAGGCCGCAACCCGGAATGTATCGCTTCGGCACGGTGGGATTACCCCTGCCCGGTATCCTTGTTAAAATCGACAACGCAGATGAAACGGGTGAAGGAGAGATTCTTGTTAAAGGACCGAATGTGATGCAGGGGTATTATAAACGGCCAGAGTTGACACACGAAGTGCTTGTTGATGGCTGGTTACACACGGGTGACATCGGCAAATTTGTTGATCGGAAGTTTTTGCAGATAACCGGCCGGAAGAAAGACATTTTCAAAACCACGGCAGGAATTTACATATCCCCCCAACAGCTCGAAGAGCACTTTGTATCCTCTCCCTTTATCGCGCAATGCCTCATTGTTGGGTTTAACAAGCCCTTTGTAACCGCCTTGCTGGTTCCCAATTTTGTTTGGCTAAGACACTGGTGCGAAGAGAATGGCGTGCACTGGACTTCTCCGCCTTTTATGATTCACAACATTAAGGTTGTTCAGAAACTGCAGACGGAGATCGACCGGTTAAACGTCAGCCTGGAAAGCTATAAGCGAATCAGAAAATTTGTTCTGTGTGATCTGGAATGGACTGTTGATTCGGGTGATTTAACGGCATCATTCAAAGTAAAGCGCAACGCCCTGCTTGAAAAGCACAAAGCGGCAATTGATAAATTATACGCGTAGTCCGCTGAGAACCCTGGCTAACCTTGAACGGTATAGACGCATAATGGCCATATAATTGCTTTCAAATGTTGTTAATTCGGTTAATTTTCGGATGAAAGATTTTGATTTACATAAGTTGATGGCCTCCGGACTACATTTCCGTACCTGGTTACTTACTCTTTTCACTTTGGGTTATTGCATGAGCTATGGCCAGCATAAAATTGAAGGCAGGGTTATTGATCGGGAAACAGGTAAGCCTGTGCCCTTTGCATCCATTGGTATTTTAGGCACTGCTTCAGGCACCAGCTCCAATCTTGAAGGCGAGTTTTCGTTGGCAATTCCTGAAGGCGCCAAACTAAAAATTTCGTGTGTCGGGTATGTTTCCATGGTGGTTAACACACCGGAAGAAATGAGCCTTATCCAATTGACTCCTTATACCGTTGAACTAAACGAAATTGTTATCACACACCGCGCCATCAATGCAAGAAGGGTTGTTCAGAAAGCCTTTTCAAACATCAACCGGAACTACTCCGGTAAATCCTTTAACCAACAATACTTTTACCGGCATTATTGCAAAGACGATTCTGTTTATGGCAGGCTGATTGAAGCTTTCATTGACGTGTGGAAATACCAAGGCTATAAACCTTTCCGGAAAAGAGCTGGCGACAAAGAAGAGATGCGTGTAACCCAGCTCCGAAGGAGCCTCGATAATACCCTTGCAGCCCAGGGACACACCCCCATTTCGCTGCACAGCATCCTGCAGGCCGACATAGTTGCCTACCAGTCGCTTGAAAAGAGTAACTACCTGGGTTTATACACCGATATCAGTAACCTGAGAACAGACTTTGAAAATTTTACATTTATGTTTGACGGCATCACGGCATTTGACGGCCGTGATGTGTATAAGATAAGCTACCATTATAAAAATGATTCCATCCCAACCACTACCGGATATAAGCCTGCACCCCGTGCAAAAGGGATGCTTTACATCACTACCGATACGTATGCTTTTGTAAAAGTCGAGGAAATGAAGTATGACAAAAATGTGACCATTAAAACATCAGCATTTTACAAGAAATACAACGACAAATATTATCCGTACCATTTCATACGCGAAGGAGAAACTCACTTCGCGGATAGTGGCCGCCACTCTTTTCACATTGAACTGATGTCGGTGGAGATACAGCATGCTCCTGACAAGAAGTTCACCGGCAAGGAGCCCACCAAGAGGGAGTTGATGAATATCCCTTATGATTCATCCTTCTGGAACAACACAACCGTTTTGAAAGCAACCCCGCTGGAGGATCGTATCATCAGCGATTTGGGTGGTGGAAGTTCACTGAACCGGCAATTCTTCCGCTACCTTCATTACGAGTGGAGTACAACAGATGGGGGTAATCAGGCGGAAGAGAAATTCACCTGGTTGCGTAATGACAACAAAGGAAAGCGGATGGTGTACCTTATGTTCTGGTCTGGCGACTTAAAGCCTTACCTGGTTGATCTTGAGTTGTTCAAGCGACTGAACAAACAATTCCACGGTAAGGTCACCTTTGTTCTGATCTGCCTTGACGAGGATCAGGAAGCCTGGCAGCGGTCTGTTGCAATCTTTAACCTCTTCGCTGACGGCATAATCAATTACCGGATAGATCGCGGGGCAGGGATACTCAAAGAATTTGCAGTACGAAGTTTACCTTATTTTGTACTTATCCATAAGGACGGTGAAAAAATTGATTTGAACCCCAGGCGACCAAGTGATCCGGCATTGGAGGCAGATTTGAAAAGACTGCTCAACCCAAAGCAATAAAAAACCCGGAATCACTGCCGGGTTTTCCTGCTACTTACGTCTTATGTCTTTGTTCTAAAATGGATACACTCCCTTTTCAATAACATAATTCGCTACTTTTCTTCTCGCTTCTTTCAGGTTGTACGGATCAATCTTGGTGAAGCGTTTTAAGCCCATCAGCATTAACCGTTGCTCATCGCCATCGGCAAACGAAGTGATGGCTTCACGACCGGCTGCTGCTGCGGTATTTACTGCATGATGCAAATAAATTAATGCCATCTCCTTTTGCAATTCGCAAGCTTTTTCTCCGCGTATTCCAATAAGCTTTTCAACTCGTAACAATGCAGATTCAGCCACATACCCTTCAATCATCATATCGGCCAGGTTCATGAGAATTTCCTGTTCGTCTGAAAGTTTCATCATAAATTTCTGCACGGCTGCACCGGCTACCATTAGCCCCGCCTTTTTGAGATTAGCCAGTACTTTTTTCTCCTTTATAAAAATCCCTTCTTCATCGCTGGCACCAAAATCAGGGATTGACATTAACTCCTTTTGAACAGCCATGGCCGGATTCATCAGGTCAAGGGTGCCTTTCATGGCACGCTTCAAAATCATATCCACCGTAAGCAGTCGGTTAATTTCATTGGTACCTTCAAAGATTCGGTTAATGCGCGCATCGCGATAGGCCCGATCCATCGGTCCTTCAGCCGAAAAGCCCATGCCACCATAGATCTGAACGCCTTCATCTACGGTATAATCCAGCACTTCCGATCCATGAACTTTCAAAACCGCGCACTCAATGGCAAATTCTTCCAGGGCCTTTAATCTTGCTTTTCCGGCATCCATGCCCCCGGCTATAAAAGCATTGTATGCATCGTCAATATTTTGCGAAGCACGATAGTGGGCCGATTCCGATGCGAAGATTTTAGTACAGGCCTCAGCAATTTTATATTTTATGGCTCCGAAATTTGCGATCGGTGTGCCAAACTGCTTCCGCTCTTTGGCATAATTCACAGCTGTGGATATACACATCTTACTTCCGCCAACGGCTGCGACACCCAATTTTATCCTTCCGATATTCAGAATGTTAACGGCAATCTTAAAGCCGTTTTCGCGCTCACTCAACAGGTTTTCAACCGGTACCTTGCAATCGTTAAAGAAAATCTGGCGGGTAGAAGATCCTTTAATGCCCATTTTCTTCTCCTCTTCATTCATGGTAATGCCCCCAAAAGCTTTCTCCACAATAAAAGCGCTCAGGTTTTTATCGTTGTCGATTTTTGCAAACACCACAAACACATCGGCAAAGCCACCGTTGGTGATCCACATTTTTTGTCCGTTGATAACGTAGTGCTTTCCGTCAGCCGTAAGTGTAGCCTTTGTTTTTCCGGAATTGGCATCCGATCCTGAATCGGGTTCGGTTAAACAGTATGCTGCTTTCCATTCACCGGTAGCCAGCTTTGGAATATATTTTTTCTTTTGCGCGTCATTGCCGTAATAGAGAATCGGTAACGTGCCGATACCGGTATGGGCTGAAATAGCAACAGCAAACGAGTGTCCGGCTCCCAACACCTCGGCAATAAGCATAGCCGAGTTGAAATCCATTCCGAAGCCTCCCAGTTCTTGCGGAACCGATGTGCCCAGCAAACCAAGTTCACCGGCCTTATCCAGTAAGGATGGCATTAACTCAGGATGTTTCATAGAATCAATCTCATCCAACCGGGGATGAATCTCTTTCTTTAAAAAATCCTCGCACTGCTGTCTGATCATCAATTGCTCTTCATTGAACTCTTCGGGTATGAAGATTTCGCTCGCCTGCGTTTCGCGAATCAGGAACTCGCCTCCTTTGATTGCACCTTTGGTTTCTACTACTGCACTCATTTTCTTTTAATTGACATAAGTATGAAGACGTTAGACATAAGACTCCTGGCGTAACGTCTTGATCAAGCCAAAAGTCATTTTTTGTATCTCAGAAAGTTTTAATACGAATTTTTCAAGCTGATCCTGACTAATCAACTCAACATCAAAAGACAGAATCAGGAGTGTCTCAGGCTCGTATGATGAGCCCAGGCTAATGTTGAGAAATTGCGCAAAATCCTTATCCGTATTACGACCTGATCCTTCCGCAATATTGGATGGAATTGAAACGGCACATCTTCGTAGCTGAGAAATTAATCCATATTTTTCAGATAAAGGAAAATCAGCAGTCAACTCATAGACTTCCTTTACAAGTTGTCTTGATGATTGCCAAACTTTCAACTCTTTGAAATTATGCATTGTCTTTCTACTAGCGTCTTGTGTCTAAAGTCTAATTCAAAAGTTCATAAATCCCCGCCACGCCTTGTCCGCCACCTACACAAGCCGTGACCATGCCGTATTTCTTTTTCTGTCTGCGGAGTTCGTTGAATAGTTGTACCGATAAGCGCGCCCCAGATGAACCGAGCGGGTGGCCTACGGCAATTGCGCCTCCGTTAACATTCAATTTTTTACGATCGATGCCCAGCTCTTTCACTACTGCCAATGCCTGTGCAGCAAAAGCTTCATTAAGTTCAATCAGATCAATGTCATTTAATTTCATGTTCGCCAACTTCAATGCCTTCGGAATAGCAGCCACCGGCCCGATGCCCATAATGCGTGGATCAACACCGGCTGCTGCATAACTAACCATGCGTGCGATGGGTTTTGCATTCAGTTGTTTTACCATCCGCTCGCTCATCACCACCACAAAGGCAGCGCCATCGGAAGTTTGAGATGAGTTGCCGGCTGTAACGGTTCCCCCCATAGCAAAGACAGGTTTTAATTTTGAAAGCCCCTCAACGGTAGTGTCAGCCCGAATGCCTTCATCGGTGGCAACCACAAACTCCCGGGTTTTCTTTTTCATGTTCTCATCCACGTAAACTTCCTTTACGGTGATGGGCACAACTTCATCTTTAAACTTTCCATCTTTCCAGGCTGCGGCTGCTTTCATGTGCGATTCATAGGAAAACTGATCCTGATCTTCACGCGTGATGTTGAACTGCTTGGAAACTTCTTCGGCCGTTAAACCCATGCTGGTGTAGTAGGTAGGATTCTCAGTAGCAATCTTGTAATTGAGCGCTGTCTTGATTCCCATCACCGGCACAAGCGACATCGACTCGGTTCCACCGGCAACGATGACATCGGCCATGCCTGCTTGTATGCGTTGACTGGCTATCGCGATGGTTTCAACACCTGATCCGCAATACCGATTTACAATCATGCCCGGTGTATCAATGCCGAGTGCAAGAAGTGAAATCATTCTTCCCATCTGCATGCCTTGCTCCGCTTCGGGTACGGCATTGCCTACAATCAAATCATCGATCATATTGTTTTCCAATCCGGGAACAGACTTAACAAGATGCTTAATAACATCTGCTGCCAAATCATCGGGCCTTACAAAACGAAAGCCTCCTTTTTTTGCTTTACCTACTCCGGTTCTGAAACCTGCTACGATGTATGCGTCCATATTTTTATTTTTAGTAGTAAGACTTAAGTAGCAAGACCTGGCAGCAAGTTCATTCTCTTGCTACTTATATCTTGCGTCCAGCGTTTAGTTTCTAAGTGGTTTTCCTCCTGTCAGTATTGATTGTATTCTTTCCAATGTCTTCCGCTCACCGCAAAGCGATACAAAGGCTTCGCGTTCCAGATCCAATAAATATTGTTCACTCACCTCCTGAGGCGATGTTAAATCACCGCCACACATGATGTTCGCAATCTTCATGGCGATTTTCATGTCATGATCAGAAATGTAGCGGCCCATTTTCATGCCGTTAACTCCGGCTGCAAACAAGGCCATTCCTGCTCTTCCCTGTACTTTGATATTGCGCGCCTGCACGTATAATTCAATAACGGCTGATTTGGCATCAAGAATTTGACGGTCTTTATTTATGGTGATGCGGTCTTGCGCTTTTAAAACACCCATTTCACGGGCCTCTTCTGCCGACAAGGCAACTTTTGCTGTGGCGATATTCATAAAGGCATTTTGCAACGCATTTAACTCAACATCACCTTCAAGCATACGGTCGCTAACCCGTTTCGTGAACTCTTTGGTTCCACCCCCACCAGGAATTAGACCCACGCCTACTTCAACTAAACCAATATAGGTTTCTGCTGCGGCTACGGCCACATCGGCATGCATAGTCATTTCGCAGCCCCCGCCCAATGTGCGGCCTTGTGGGGCTACCACCACCGGAACGGAAGAATACCGCAGTCGCATTACCGAATTCTGGAAAGCCCGCACCATAAAGTCGATTTCATCATAATCCTGCTCGATGGCATACATGAAAACCAGCCCCAGATTGGCCCCAAGCGAGAAATCGGGCCCCTGATGGCCTACAACCAGCCCCCGGTAGTCCTTTTCGGCCAAATCGATGGCCTTATTTAACCCCTCAATTACCGAGCTGCCCAGCGTGTAGCTCTTGCTGCTCCAGGAGAAGTTGATCACCCCATCACCCAGGTCGGTTACTTTGCTTTCGGCATTTTTCCAAACGACTTTGTCGCTGAGATTCTCGAGAATGATAAAGGCTTCTTTGCCTGGAATTACTTTATACGATTTTGAAGGTATATCGTAGTACTTGCGCTGGCCGTGTTCTACTGTATAAAACGATTTGTTACCGGCCGCAAGCATGTCGTACACCCACTTTGCAGGTTTGTAGTTCATGCCTTCCATGGCCTGAACCGTTTTTTCTACACCAAGTGCATCCCACGTATCGAACGGTCCGAGTTCCCAACCGAAGCCAGCGCATACTGCATCATCAATTCTGAAAAGTTCATCGCTGATTTCAGGAATTCGATTTGATGCGTATTGAAATAATCCGTAAAAACAATCGCGATAAAATTCTCCGGCCTTGTCTTTACCGGCCAACAAAACTTTAAACCGATCGCGTAAGGTGTCGATCGTCCTGGTGGTTTCGAGTGTAGCAAATTTTGCTTTTGCTTTCGGCTTGTACTCGAGTGTTTTTAAATCAAGTGTAAGAATCTCTGTTTTGCCTTTTGCGTCCTTTGATTTCTTGTAAAACCCCTGACCGGTTTTATCACCGAGCCATTTGTTCTCATCAAGCTTGTTGACAACATCAGGTAATTTAAAAATCTCACGACCTTCATCGTTGGGTAAACCTGCGTATAAATTGTTGGCAACTTTTACGAGTGTATCAAGTCCAACCACATCCGAGGTACGGAATGTTGCCGACTTCGGGCGGCCGATTACCGGGCCGGTAAGTTTGTCGATTTCGTCCACATTCAGGTCGTATTTCTGCATGGAGTCAATCACCTTCAGCAGGCCCCAAACACCAACCCGGTTTCCGATGAAGGCCGGGGTGTCTTTGCACAATACGGATACTTTACCCAGGTACAGATCTCCATAATGCAACAGGAATTTGGTTATCTCCGGATCGGTATCCGGGGTGGGGATTACTTCAAAAAGCCGCAGGTAACGGGGCGGATTGAAGAAGTGTGTACCCGCAAAATGCTTCCTAAAATCATCACTCCGGCCTTCGGCCATCAGGTGAATTGGGATGCCTGAGGTATTGGATGTTATGAGGGTTCCGGGCGTTCTGTACTTCTCAACTTGCTCGTAAACCTTTTTCTTGATATCGAGATTTTCAACCACCACTTCGATGGTCCAGTCGTAGTTTTTGATCTTCGCCAAATCATCATCAAAGTTGCCAAGCGTAACGCGCGAAATAAATTTCTTACTGTAAATCGGGCCAGGAGAAGACTTGATACACTTATCAAATGATGACTGAACAATTCTGTTCTTGACTAACTTGCTATCAAGTGAAAGTCCTTTCTTTTTTTCTTCTTCCGATAATTCTTTTGGTGCGATGTCGAGCAGCAATACTTCGCAACCAATGTTGGCAAAATGACAGGCAATGGATGAACCCATTACACCAGAACCAAGCACGGCAACTTTGCGGATAGATCTTTTCATAGTTCGTTGTTAGTTGTTCGTTGATTGTTATTGGTTGTTCGCATTTGATTGTACTTCGAATAACGATCAACTATAGGTTTGTTCGTAAATATTATTTCGTTCAATAATCTTGTTAACCTGTTGAATCACTTCGAAGAAAACATTGAGTTTATCTTCAGAAATTTCTTCTCTGATGACTTCATTAAATCGCAGCACGGTATCGCGTGAACGCGCACGGGCTTTCTTGCCTTCTTCGGTTAAAAAGATGCGTACCGAACGCTTGTCATTGTCATCAACCTTACGGTAAATCGCCCCACGCTCTTCCATTGATTTAAGTAAGCGCGTAAGGCTCCTTGGTTCCAAGCCCATAAGGGGCGCGATTTTCGTAGCGGGCGTTCCCTCCTCATTAATATTCAACAGTACAAAGCCTTCGGCCATAGTTGCATTGTGTTTTGCCGCCTGTTGATTATACATGCGGGCAATACCGTGCCAGGCCGAGCGGATGTGGTAATCAATGGTTTCTTCGCGCTTCATATCCCCAAAAGGATACGAATGTAGAAAATAATTAGTATGCGTGCATACTAAAGGTAGGAAATATTATGCTCCGCTTCTATAACTAGCCATCTCAAAAATCCTAAGCGTACCGTCATCGCGAGCAAAGCGAGGCGATCCCATACATAGTTGACGGTTTTTCGGGGATTGCTTCACTGCCGCTTGCCGGCAGGTTCGCAGTTTCTATTCATGCGGGTGGGGTTGATAAATTGATACCCTGCCTCCAATTTCATTCATTAAGGTTTGCATATACCCGCGCGGGTGCGTGCAGCACATACTTGCCACACTGATGCCACTCTTCCGGTTCACCGCTTATCACACTTGGTCGCTTTTCAGCGATGGTTCCCAAAACATAGCTGAGCAACTGCTTTCTAAGGGCTCTCAGTTCCGGTCAAACATCCGTTTAAAAAAATCTGCTGAAGCCTTATAAGCACTAATCCAGTTTTTATGCAGCAGAAATCCGTGCACTTCGTCCGGAAACACCAGTTGCTCAAAGTAAACACCTTGCTCACGCAGGCTTTCTGCCAAACTCACCGTTTCGCTGAACGGTACATTGCGATCATCATCACCGTGAATCAACAGCACAGGCGATCGCCAGTCTTTGATGAAATGAAGTGGCGATGACTCAAACGCCATTCTGGCGAAGTTTTGATTTTTTTCCGATTGATATGCAGGAACAAAATTCCGGATCACCACATTCCAGTCGTGTGCACCGTGAATATCCACACCACACGAAAACAAATCTGAGGCCCTCGCTAATCCGAGAGCCGTTAAGTAGCCTCCATAACTTCCACCCCACAAGCCGATTTTCTTCGGATCAACATCATTGCGTTGCGCTAAGTATAATCCCGCGCCTTCCACATCCCGGTATTCACTCGCACCTGTGGCCCCGTAATCAATGGCTTCGCGAAACTCCAATCCATAGCCGATGCCGCTTCTGTAGTTAACCGATAGCACCACATAACCCTGGTTGACCAGGTATTGATTGAGCGCATAGGAATTGTGGTAGTACTGGCTGTAATGAAAGCCGAGCACCATTTGCCTGCGTGATCCGCCATGAAAAAAAATTACAGCCGGGCGCTTATCGCCTGCTTTCGCGCCTTTAGGAAGAAAAAGTTGTGCGGGGATTTTCATGCCATCAGTTGCCGTAACCATAATCGGTTGTGGCGTTACCAGGTCTTTCTTAGGAAAAGTTTTTGGGAACAACTCAGATGCAATCATTTTTGGTTGTCCGTTGGCTGAAATAAAATGCGGCCATGCCACGGTGGTAGCATCGGTGCGCAGGCAAACGAGCCCGGCAGATGTTTCCACCGGATTGTATTCAATGCCCTCGCCAAGAGAAAGTTGCTGGGGCTTTCCACCGGTTGGAGAAACTTTATAAATGTGTCTTCGATCGATATCACCAATGTTCGACACATAGAGTAAATTTTTTCCATCGTGTGTTACGGCAACGCTTTCTACTTCACCCTCTCCCGGAGTTAGCAACAGGGCTTCTCCGCCATTTACTGAAACCGAATACAGGTGTTGCCATCCATCGCGCTCCCACGGAAACACTATACGATCACCCATCCACCACAACATGTTGTCCACCACCGGAATACCCGAATGCAACACACTTCCTTTTCCCGGTTTTGCTGCCCATACTTCTTTAGTTTTTCCACTGCTCACATCCGCTATATGAATCGACCAGGGATGTCCTTCGCGTTCGGGCATGAAGGGCAACCGATTACGCACGTTGGGCGTGCGTGTAAATGCGATTTGTTTTCCATCGGGTGACCACACCGGGTTGCCATCGCGATCAACGCTCGGATCAAAAAACCGAATGGTCTCTGAGGCAACATCACATACGCCAATAAAGGCATGATCGTTCCGGCTGCTCACAAAGGCCAGCTTACCGCCATCGGGCGACCAGCGCATGTTGTTTTGGGATCCGCGCGAATGGAAAAGTTTTTTACCCGTGCCTGCTGAATCAATTTTCACCAGCCAAACCTGGCCTGCATTCAGATAGGCCATTGACTTTCCATCAGGAGAAAGTTTAGGATAAAAGCCTGTTGCCAGTCTTTTCAATTCACTGCCATCAACATTCATGATCCAGATAGCCCGCTCTACATTTGGTTGAATCGCTATCGGATTGGGCAACTCCCCGGCACTATTGGGTGCGCCTCCACGGATGAAAATGATTTTGGCATTGTCGTGGGTAAACTGCACCGCTGAAATTTCCTGGCCATCATCCTGGTTGTAGGTTGTAACCTTTCGTGCAGTAAAATCCGGGGCATCGGCTACATAAATATTACGTACTCCCTGATCGTTAAACACCCAGGCAATACGCTTGCCATCATTGCTTGATGTTAATCCGGTTGGAAAAGGTACATTCAGAAGGTTGTCGATGGTAACCTGAGAGAATGCAATGCTGATTGCGCTTAGTATAACGATTAACGTAAATAATTTTTTCATGCTCAGATTTTTAGTTTTTTAGTTTGAAGAAATATTCACTGTGAGTATCCGTAAAGAGTCCTAAACTAATAAGTTAACGTCATTGCGGTGAATTTTTTAACCGCGGAGACGCAAAGAAGCAATGAATTCAATCCAAATCCCTTAACAACTGTTCATAAAACCACAGCGCTGTTTTATAACTTTCCAAACTTACACGCTCATCAATTCCATGAAAACCAATCGGGTCAACCATGGGGCTAAACTTTATGATGTTGGACGAAACGTCAGAAAAGTGTCGCGAATCGGTGGCGCCAATAACCAGAAAAGGGGACGTGATTACCCGAGGATAGCTTTTTTGAATAGTGGCTGCAATTTTTTGGTACCCGAAACTTTTCATGGGCGTCACCGGTGATGGCTCTGAAACATTCTTGTTGAGCGGTGCAACCGTTACACGATCATCATTAATTTTTTTCTTCACACCTTCCATTACCTGCTCTGATGTGTGCCCCGGCAACAACCTAAAATTTACTATAGCAGTGGCTATCGTAGGAACAACATTATCTTTTATGCCCGCTTCAATAATGGTAGGCACAATGGTGGTGCGGATCATCGCATCACCGGTATTACTTTCAGAATATGTACTTAAAATCAGTTTCTTAAACAGCCAGGGATTGGCAAAGGCCATGCGCTGCACAAAAGGCATTTCCGGACCAAGGCTTTCCATCAGCCCGCGCATCGGTTCGGTAAAGTCAGGTTCAAACGGATTGCTTCGCAGGTTGAACAATGCTTTTGATAGAATGTCGATGGAGGTTTCCTTCATGGGCATGGAAGAATGCCCGCCTTGCGCCACAACGGTTAACTTCAACGACAGGTATCCTTTTTCTGCAGTGCCCAACAAGGCCACGGGGTTTGTTATGCCTGGAACTTTTTCTGCTGTAATAATCCCACCCTCGTCCAGTACAAACTCTGCAGCTATGTTTCTCTCATTTAGCAGCTTCGCGATAGCAACAGCGCCCTTGCCTCCGATTTCTTCATCGTGACCAAACGCCAGGTACACGGTGCGGTCGGGTTGAAAATTTTCGCTTACAAGTTTTTCAATCGTCTCAAAAATGGAGACCACATTGATCTTGTCATCCGTGGTACCCCTGCCCCAGATAAAATTATCTTTGATTACCCCACCAAACGGATCGACCGTCCACATGGATTTGGTGGCTTCTTCAATCGGCACTACATCCTGGTGGGCCATCAGTACCACCGGTTTTAACTCCGGATTTTTACCTTTCCATGTATAGAGCAAGCTGTAGCCTTCAATGATTTCGCGCGAAAGTGCTTCATGCGTTTTTGGGTATGTAGTTGCTAAAAATTCGCGAAAGCCAACAAACTGAGCTGAGTCAAATAATGATGGATCGCCATAGGAAATGGTTTTATACGAAAGCGCCAGCTGAAAATGGTTAAGCGCTGTGTCGGTAAGCTCGGGCGCAGGAACTGATTCAACCGCCTGCTGGGAGGACTTAAATCGAAAGGTGTTGTACAGCACGATGAAAACAACAAGTACAAATACCGCTAACACGAGCAAAAAGAACTTCTTAATCATAAAGGTTTATTATCTAACTGCAGAATTACAGATACTCTCATCACTTATACCGCTTCCCCTTTTTAATAACGACATCCACGCGTTGCAATAAAGCCATGTGCCGTAGCACATCACCCTTCACTGCAATAATGTCGGCATATTTGCCTTCGGCAATGGTGCCAAAATCTTTTTCCACACCCATCGCCACAGCGGGCCAGTAGGTTGCGGCCCGAATGGTGTACATCGGGTCGAACCCAAATTTGTTCACCCACACATCCAGTTCGTTCCAGGTACTCTGGCTGTGAAACTTCATGGGTATGCCGCTGTCGGTGCCGATCAACAACACTACTCCGGCATTTTTGAGTTGATTAATTTTTGTTTCGAGTGTGGGCTTGCGCAACGGGTTTAATCCGAAGTAAGAAAGCCGGCCGGGATACTTAATGGATTGTTTTATGTCTGCAATGATCGAATCGGGCAAGCCTAAATGCCACGAGGTGTTGTCGAGGTGTTCCGGGTTATCGCGCACATATTCATAATTGTAAAGCCCCTCAACAGTCGGTGTCCAAAACAGGGGGCCTAAACTCATCTTTGCCGTGCGCTCTTTGATCATTGCAATTATATCTGCGGGGTATTCCGGTGCGGCAGCAAGCCCGGTGTGCTCAAAACAATCAACACCAGCTTTCAATCCTCTCCGTATTTCATCGGGCCGGTGCGCATGCGCCACCACACGCAAGTTGTTTTTATGCGCTTCATCCACTACGGCCAGGTATTCCGCATCGGTCATGTCATCCTGATCGATAAGTTTGATGCAGTTCACCCCGGCTTTGGCCAGTTGCTGCACTTTGGCACGCGCATCTTTGTCGCCATTTACACCCCAACGAAAAGCTTCCGTACCGGGATAGGGTTTTTTCTGAATAAAAGGGCCGCTCATATACATAGTAGGGCCGGGGATTTCACCCTTGTTAATCCGGTCACGAACGCTGATGCTCGCCTGAAGAGGAGCACCCAGATCGCGGGCGCTGGTGATGCCTGCCAGCAAAAGTTGGTGAGCTGACGAAGGCATGATTACTTTTTCAAAAAGGTTGATATAGGTTTTATCCCAATGGGTGTAATCGCTGTGTCCGTTTATCATCAGGTGTACGTGCATATCCCAAAGTCCGGGCAGCACACTCATCCCTTCCGTAGAGATGACTTCTGCATTTCGCGGAATTTCAATGGAGCCCACCTGGCCGATGGCTTTGATGCGTTCCCCTTCAAGGATAACTATAGAATTCTGAATCGGCTTGCCACCATAGCCGTCAATCAGCGTTCCGCCCACCAGGGCTTTAATGGGTTGTGAAAATCCTGCCAGCGGAAAAAGGATCAGTAAAAGCAGTACTCGTGAGTTCATAGACCAGGTTTATTGGAATAGAAAAATACAATTAACCGCACTGAAATAAAACAACCGGAGTGACATACGTCATTGGTATTATACTATCGGAGTAATACTTTTAGAGTAAACTCCAGCGTTTATGCCCATAAGGTTGATGGGTATCCTTTACATTCGTTGGAAAATAAACTGATTGGTGTATGAAAATGAAATACTCCCTATCCCTGGGCCGAATAGCCGGAATTGAGATTTTTGTTCACTGGACATTTCTGATCCTCATCGGCTGGATTGTGTACATCAACCTGAAGCAAGGCATGGGTACGGTTGACATCCTCTGGAGCGTGCTTTTTATTCTCACTTTGTTTGCCTGTGTAACCGCCCACGAACTCGGGCATGCTTTGGCAGCAAAGCGCTATAACATCAAAACCAAAAACATCACGCTTTTGCCTATTGGCGGACTGGCACAACTCGAATCCATTCCAGAAAAACCTAAGGAAGAGTTGGTTGTAGCGCTGGCCGGCCCGCTGGTGAATGTGGTTATCGCTGCCGTGCTGTTTCCATTGGTAAAGCTGAGCCCGTCCGTTATTGAAGAAATGGATCTGAGCCGGTTGAGCCATCATAACTTCCTGTTTTCGCTTATGGTGGTAAACATCTGGCTGGCCGTGTTCAACATGATCCCTGCGTTCCCCATGGATGGTGGGCGTGTGCTTCGGGCTTTACTGTCGTTTAAGTTTAACCGAAACATAGCCACGCGCATCGCTGCATCCATTGGTCAGCTCCTCGCAGTGGGTTTTGTGTTTATCGGCTTCTTTTACAATCCGTTCTTAATCTTTATTGGTGTGTTCATTTTCCTGGGAGCACAGGCCGAAGCCCAATTTGCAGAAGCTAAATCCCTGTTGAGCGGTTATACCGTAGCCGATGCGCTGATGGGCGACATCCCTACTCTTCATCCAAACGATTCAATCGAATTCAGCTCTGACCGGTTGTTGTCATCGCAGAACAAAAACTTTATTGTTGTGGATGATGGCCTTGTGGTGGGTACCCTCAATCGGGATCAGATTATCCGAGCCCTGCGCCAGGGAAAAGCAAATCAGGCTGTTGCCGAGGCCATGGATAAGGACTTTATTGAGTTTGCAACCGATAGCCTGCTGGAGCAGGCATGGATACAATTAAGAACTGCACAAAAAACAGTTGCACCGGTTTTAAAGGATAAGAATTTAGTGGGTATACTGGATACCGAAAACGTGGCTGAATTTCTGATGGTGCGTGAGGCAATTCATACGGAATAACGCCAGGATCTAAAGCCCCGGATTATCCACATTATCACCGCGTAAAATTCTATAACGCCTTCGTGCATCAGCAGCATAAACGCTTCCCGGGTACAGGTTTAAAAATTCGCGATAAATTTCTCTGGCTTTGTTAAGGTCTTTCAGATGTCGCTCATAAATCTCACCTTGTAAAAAATAAGCATCATCGGCCAGTATATCCTCCGGGTAATCATCCAGTATTTTTTGTAATGATGCCATCGCCTTGTTAAACTCGCCTTGCTGCAACAACAGGTTTGCTTCGAGCCAATATATATCATCAAGAATGGTGTGGTTGTTAAACGAAACCCAGGCTGAGTCACCTCCTGAAACTGTCGTTATGTTTTTAAGAAACAGATCTTCCTTTAAAATTCCTTCAATTGAAATTTTCATCCGGCCTTCTTTTAAAAACCCTATCCGCTCCAAAGCTGCAGTCATTTTATGCTGATAAAGTAACAGCTCAACAGCTGCGTATGCCTGCAATGCATACCCGGCCGAGTCAAAAGCAATGTTCTCTTTAATGCGCATGCTCAACTCCATGGCATCGTTGGCGATTTCGCGGGTCGTTGCTTCCTTCAGAATATCCAGGTGTTCCTGTGCCAGCCTGAAATCTCCTTTGTAGTACGATAGCCTGGCATTCTTCAGCTTTGCCTCATAACCCAGCGGGTTTTCCTTTAATGCCTTTTCAACCTGGGAATACAACAACGCTGACTCCCACGGCTCTCCGTTTAGCAAGTAGATATCACCTAAATCGAGTTTTGCTTTCGACTTTAATTGCAGGGAAGCTCTCGGGTTTTCGATGAGTGCATTGAGCAACTCAATGGCCCTGGTTCTGTCATCCAGGTAACTTGCCCACAACAATGCCTGGCTGCGTTGTGCCTCCAGTGCGTTTGTATTGTCCGCATGGTCGCGAATAAACCGATCATACTCCCTGATTAAAACTCTCACCGAATCATTCTGAACGGGATATGTATTGCGAATACGCATTTCGCGTGTCTGAATCATCCCCAGTCTCGCCTGCAGATAAAAAGGTCCTGACGGGTATTCTTTTACCACATAATTATAGGAGGCTAATGCATTGGTATAATCTTCGTTATCCAGTGCAACCTTCGCTACTTCCACGCACTTCTCTCCCATTTTTTTATTTCGCCTGTCAAATGCACGCGCCTGAACAAAGGCTGCATAGAAGTTCTTCTGCTGCATGGTAACCCAAACCAGTAAATCGGAGTACACCTCCATGTCGGGATATTTTTGCACCCGTTCGTACAAAATTTTCTCAAGACTTTCCAGGTCCTCTGGCTGCGTTAGCAGCACTTGCATCACATTTTTTACGTATTGTGTGTTGGCCGAACTTTGCATGACGTAGGTTAAATACTCCTGCACCATTTTATCCTTCTGTCCTTTTATCCGGTAGAGTGAAGCCAGCTCAAGACAAAACATGTAGGGGTTACCGAGTGCCTGACGCCCTTCCGTTAGTGCCAGAATCGAATACTCTGCCAACGACCGGCTGGCTAAGTAATCGGATATGAGTTTTATCCTCGAAACATTGCCCTTGTTCTCAGCAATTAACTCTTTAAAAACCTTATCGGCCCGGCTAAGGTCGCCCGACCGGATATATATTATGCCAACATCGGCCCGGAATTGGATGTTATCCGGATCTTTTCTGATAACACGTCTTAAGTAATTCTGTGCTTCATCAATTGCACCGGCATCAAGTAATGTATTAATGTAATTATTGTGAATGTACGTTATGTTGTTATCGTTTTTTGACAACTCCCTGTAGAGTTCAAGTGCCTTTGCTTTATCGCCTTTCAGCACGTACTCATTTGCTAACTGAATGTCGGCCTGATTTTGTGACTTACCTGAAAAAGGAATGTATACACATGATATAATGCTTATAATTAAAATATAGTTATAAGTATTACTGTTATAGTTATTTCCGTGGAAATGTGGATAGGTTAACCACATAATGTTCTTTTTACTACTTGTGGATAGGTATGTGTATCGTAATTGATTCGTAATTAGTTAGTTGCTCTTTAATTAACAAATTTCTTTTATTCACTGCCGGGGCATTGTGTATTAAACGGCTTGTTAATGCCTGTGGTTAACTAGTAAATAATAAACAATGGTGTACGGGAAAAGTTAATTTTCCGTAGTCACCTTTATATCATGTGTTTTTTGTAGCGGTTTTTCCACAAGCTATCAATAGTGTATCAACAATGGTCCCACTTCCCAATTTGCTTTAAGATTAATTCTGTTGTTATTATTATCATCCGTATAAAAGATGATTTTTTCCGGCTGTGTATTCAAGTAGAAATTTCCGGGATCCCATTGGTTGTTGGCATTGTCATCAAGTATAATACGAACAAAATATTCCCCCGGTGTAAGGTTTTCAAACCTGATTTTCTTGGATGTTGATTCAGAAACAGGCTTGTAATCTTTATCCAGTAATTGGGTTAGTGTATTACCGGTTCCGTGTAGTTCCAGCATTAGAAGGGCAGAGGTTTCTGGCCTCACTACGGAGATCGGCAAACTTTGAAATGCAAGCGAGTCGTTCTCAACGGATAGAATGGAGCCCTGTGATAGAACTAATTGGTTAACTGTTTTTTTCGGATCGGGCTTTGGTGCCTGCGATGTTCCGGGGCGTTGTTGCCGGCCGTCAAAACCCGGTGCGCGCTGGGTTTGTTTAGCAACTGGATTTTTGGTACTTTTTGGTACAGCGAAGTCCAGCGGTTTCGAAAGTTGTTTGTTGATGATTGCCTGCGTGAAGGTTTGGTTCCAGGTGAAGTCCCTTTCTGTAAATGGCAGTGTCGTAAGGGAGTCTAAGCGAATGTAGATGCTGTCATATACAACGCTGCGTACGGGTTTGTTCGCGCTTAATTCACCTCGAATTAATTGCCTTTGTTCGATGTAACTCAGGTTATTCGCTTTTACGGTAAACCGCTCTTTTTGCATTTTTAACGTATTGAATTTTATGTACAGCACGGTGTCCAGTGTGTTGCTTATGCTGTCTGAAAAGACAGATCGTACAGGCAGGCTGTCAAGATCAGTTAGCGTGTTATAAACACGGATTGTTGAATACTCCGGGTAATCAAATTGAAGAGTGTGGTCCAAAGAAGAACTCTCCAGTGTGCAAGCGGCAAAACCTTTGTTAAGACGAATGATAAAATGATTACCAACCGGTTTGGCGGAGATAATTAGTAAGGGCCGCATATCCAGGGAAACGGCAGACAGCTCCAAATCCTTAATCGATTGGTAGAGGTTAACGGTGTCGGAACGAAAAGCAAACGGTTCGCTTCGGCTGTCAACCTTCAGATTTTTATTTTTATCGAGGAAGGCGTAAATTCTATAGGTACCGGGTTTTAAATTGTCGATGCTAAAGTTTCCTTTCTTATCAGTTAGGGAAAAGAATTGAGCAGCCTGGTTAAAGATGTTGAACGTGTCAGTTACGGGCACAATCACTATTGTGAAATTTTCAGCCGGCAGATTCTTTAGCAACATGTAAACCTTTCCTGAAACCGACAGGGAATCTATGTAGCTTCCGGTACTGAAGGCTAACTTCAGATTTCTGGCCGGATTTTTCTCTGACAAATCCAATATGGCATCCCTGAAGTTAATGGTATAGGTGGTGCTGTCAAGAAGTTTGCTGTTCAGTTTTATTGTAACCCTGTTTTTTTTGGCAGTCATTTCAAATTTTTTCCCAATGGTGGGAATAATCACCAGTTGTTCCCTGGGATTATTTACCTGTACGAATTCGTTAAAGGTCAATTCGATTTGCTGGGAGTTGAAGTTGACTTGTTTGTTCGCAGGAGTGGATCGGACCAGTTGTGGCGGGTCAGTATCCTTAGGCCCACCTGTAGGAGTAGTTTGTTTTGCACAACCCCCGAAGAGCTGAGTCAGGATAAGGAACACCACGAGATACCTCATTGGCCTTGGTTTGCTCTGGCTATGAAAATAAGACTTGAGTAGTTGAGTTGCGTACTTGCTTTAAGATTAGATATAATTCCGGTTGCAAATGCTGAAATATAGTTTTTAAACCCTCTATTCGGATGCAAATAGTGCGCACTCAAAAGGCTTACGTAAAAGGCATCGAGTTTCATGGGAACCATGCGTATGAGCGTGTAATCTTGTTTTTTCAAGAACGCAGTCATGCTTTGTGTGTTAAAATGCCAAAGATGGCGGGGAACATCATAGCCAGCCCAATAGGCACCATATTTTTGTGCATCGAAAGAGTTATAATTTGGCAGGCCGATGTAAAGAACACCCCCTGGTTTCAGTAGCCTTTTAATTTGTTGCATGGTTACGGGCAGATCAGCAATGTGCTCAAGTACATGCCAAAGGGTAATCACATCGAATTTTTTTTCAGGCAAAACTTCAAGCGATTGGAAAACAGGTTGCTGCAATAGGCGCTCAGCATTTTCTCTGGCTATTGCAGAGGGTTCCGTCCCATTAATTTCCCAACCTTTACGTTTCATTGCATTTAAAAATATACCGGCTCCGCATCCAACATCAAGAATCCGGCCGGTTTTAAATTCTTGCTGGATAAGGTTTCGCTTCCACCTCAATGTAATAGTCTGGGCAAGGCGATATAACCTGGTGGTAATGGTTGACCTGGATTTGCCCGAATGTGAGATGTAATCTGCAAATTGGTAGTACCGCAGTAAGTTGGCATCCTCTGGCCTGGGCGATGTAATCAGCAGTGAGCATCCCGAGCACTTTTTTAAAGTAAATTTTTCTTTTGTCAGAGCGTGATCGATGCAAGTCAGGTGAGGAGATAACGAGGCTGAACCACAAACCGGGCAAGTAAGAACCTCAACCATTACTTGCCCATATAAACTGTGAGTATGGAAATATCAGCCGGGCTAACCCCGCTGATGCGTGAAGCCTGACCAATTGTTTGTGGCTTGATGCGCTTGAGCTTTTCCCTTCCTTCAGCAGAAAGTGCATGTACGCGGTCATAATCAAAATCTGGCCGGATAACAAAATCATCAAGCCCGGAAATCTTTTGTACAAGCTTTTCTTCCCTTTCGATATACGTCTGGTATTTTACGATTATCTCTGCCTGCTCCTGAACCTCCTGAGAGTAGTTATTAAATAAGTCTTTAAGAGCGTTCATCCTGGACAGCGTTCGGATGCTCACCTCCGGCCGCTTAAGCAGTGAACTTATACTGGTTTTTTCTTTAACAAGTGAGGTAGGGAGTGTGTCATGATCGGTATTGATCATGCCGGGTTCCACTTTTGATAAGAGAAGTTCCCGGAGCAACTCCTCAATGTCTTTACGTTTTTGTTGTACGGTGGTGAGGCGCAGCGGGCTTGCCAGCCCCAGGGCATTTCCTTTTTCGGTGAGGCGTAAATCGGCATTATCCTGCCGCAGCAGAATCCGGTATTCGGCACGGGAAGTGAACATGCGGTATGGCTCCTGAGTACCTTTAGTAACAAGGTCGTCAATCAGCACGCCTATGTAGGCTTCGGAACGTCTAAGAATGAAGGGTTCCCTTTCGGTTAACTTGTTATGCGCATTAATTCCGGCCATCAAACCCTGGCAGGCCGCTTCTTCGTAGCCGGTGGTTCCATTAATTTGACCAGCAAAGTACAGATTATCAATTAGTTGTGTTTCAAGGGTGGGCTTTAGCTGAGTGGGCGGAAAGAAATCGTACTCAATGGCATACCCTGGCCTGAACATTTTGGCATTCTCAAAACCCGGAATTTTTGTAAGTGCCTGATACTGAATATCTTCTGGCAGAGAAGTAGAAAATCCGTTCACATAAATCTCAATCGTATTCCAACCTTCTGGCTCTACAAAGATCTGGTGACGGTCCCGTTCAGCAAACCGGTTGATTTTGTCTTCGATGGAAGGGCAATAGCGTGGTCCCAAACCTTGGATTCTGCCATTGAACATGGGGGACAGATCAAACCCCTTTTTTAGTTCATCATGTACGTGGCTATTGGTATAGGTTATCCAACAACTCAATTGCGTTTGTGGAGGGGCAGTGTTTGTGAATGAAAATTTGGCGGGCTGCTCATCGCCCTTTTGCTCTTCCATTTTCGAGTAATCGAGCGTACGCCCATCTACTCGTGGAGGTGTACCCGTTTTCATCCTTCCCGACTCAAAACCAAGAGAAATTAGCTGCTCGGTAATTCCGGTTGAAGCCTTTTCGGCTGTGCGCCCACCACCAAAAGTCTTTTCGCCTATGTGCATTTTTCCATTCAGGAACGTGCCATTGGTAAGAATTACAGCTTTAGAAGTGATCTCAATCCCCAAGGCTGTTTTAACCCCCCTTACCTGGTTATCTTTAATGAGAACCCCTGAGATCATTTCCTGCCAAAAGTCCAGATTCGGGATTTTTTCAAGGGCGATCCGCCACTCTTCTGAAAATCGCATCCGGTCGTTTTGAGTCCGGGGGCTCCACATGGCAGGGCCCTTGGAGCGGTTTAGCATCCTGAATTGAATCATGGACTTGTCGGCAATGATACCGGAGAGTCCACCGAGAGCATCGATTTCCCGTACTATCTGACCTTTGGCAACCCCCCCCATTGCCGGGTTACACGACATTTGGGCAATGGTGTTCATGTTCATGGTCACCAAAAGTACTTTTGAGCCCATTTTGGCCGCAGCTGCAGCTGCTTCACAGCCGGCATGGCCGGCTCCAACAACAATTATATCGTAAAATGGAAACATTACACTCAGGTTTGTTTCACGTGAAACAGCTGCTTTACAGTTGTCAACAATTCCACAAATATTATCCACAAGGGATAGGTTTCACGTGAAACTACCGCAAAGATAAGTAAGCGTCCTCTTTTTGGCGCATTTTGGCTTTTTGGGAAGCTGATTTGTCTTTGTAACCCAGCAAATGAAGAACCCCGTGGATGATAACCCGGCTCAATTCATCGTCAAATTCAACTTTGTAGGCCCTTGCATTCTGTTTTACCCTCGGAACACTGATAAAAACATCCCCTTCCAGGGGTTCACCCGGTGCCGAATGCTGAAAAGTAACAATGTCCGTAAGGGTATTATGGTGAAGGTATTGTGTGTTCAGCTTGAGTAAATGGGCATCGGTACAAAATATGAAATTAACAGCGGCAATGGACCCACCCTCCATTTTAACCACCCGCTTTATCCAGTTTGCTTTTTTTATTGGGGAAAGGACTTCAAATACCAGTCCTTCATTGAAATAACGGATTGGAGCCACCGCTCTAAGAATTCATATAGAAACTAAGTTCAACAATGCGGCCACCATCCTTAAACTCGACTTCATCCGAAAGGTGTTTCATAAGGAAGATGCCCCTTCCTCCAGGTTTATTGATGTTTTCGGGAGCCGTTGGATCGGGAAGGCTCTGGTAATTAAAGCCCGTACCCTCGTCTTTAACGATAAATTTGAGGAGGTTTGAGTCGAGAGAAAGGCTTAGGTAAACGCTCTTTTTTTTGTCTCCTGTATTCCCATGTTTTATTGCATTGTTCACAGCCTCGGTTACGGCAATCATGATATTCCCATACAAATCGTCACCCAGCTCAAATTTGTCCTTCGCGTTATCAATAAAACTCTCGATGATTCGAATATTATCCGGAATAGAAGGAATGTGAATACTAATCGTGTTCATTTTGCGCAATATCGCTTAGTTTTCGCGTAATCGCTTAAAGTAATCACCAACCTCCTTTTTGTAAAAGGGATATAGCCTTGGGGGCATGCTTTTAAGTAATTCTACCTCCTTTTCTTTTTGCTTAAGATACTCTTCAATGGCTTTTGGCATTTCGTTTTGGTAATCTTTAGCCGTTTCCCCTTTACGTTCTTCGTCCATGTCTTGCTCACGCATTGATTTCTCGGCCTCCAATAGTCTTGTCAGGATATCCTGCTGGCGTTTGATGAGCTGATCGGTAAGTTTCTTGTTAACCAAATCCACCTCTGTTTCCTCCATTTTGTCGGTAATATCCCCGCCAGGTAGCTCTGAAACGTTTTGCTTCATCTTTTCTTGCATTTCCTGCAATGCTCTCCGAATACGCTCCTGTTCGGCCGCCATTTCTGCAAGCTCTTCAGAAAGTTGCCTTCCCTCCTTTCCGCTGTTCTTTAGCTGTTCGATCCGGTTATTAAGCTGTTGTTGTAATTGCGATAAGTTTGGCTCTTTGCCTTTTTGTTTGGATTTCATTGAAGGCTTGGCATTTGCCATCATTTGCATAAGCATATCAAAATGGCTGTCCAGCATCAGGGCCAGGTTATTCAGCGAGGTCATGCTGAATTGCATTTCGCTTAAGGCTGGTTGTCTTCGTTTTTCGCGGTTTGCATCAATGGCTTTTTCTAAGTGATCGTTTAGTTCGTTGACTTCGCGGGTTATGAATGAACCCATCATCTCATCTCGTTTTGATAAGGCTAACAAGCTGTCTTCCAGCACTTTAACATCGTCCTTAATTTTTAACTGCCGTTGGGCCAATGTATTAAACCGAGGATCATTTACCTGGAGCTCTCCAAATTGCTTAAGGAGATTCTCCTGGTCAAATGATAATTTAATCAGGCCATGGATGATCTGGCGAAGTGATTCAATATTCTGCATGTCCAGATCCATTTGCATGGAATTTTGCATGTCTTCCATTTTTTGCTGCATTTCGCTCATCTTCTGGATGGCTTTTTGTTGATGCTGTTTCGACTTGCCGGGTGCATTTTCCTCCAGGCTTTCCTTGCTTTGCTTCTGTTGCTTATCCACCTCTCCGGCATCTTCCTGATCGGGCAATTCTTTGGAATCGCCTAACTCTTCGGCCAGTTTATGGAGCTCATCCAGCTTTTCTTTGGTCTTATTGAATTCTTCATTCGCAACTTCCTGTTCTTTGGCGAGTTCCTGGGATGTTTGATTTTTGTCACTACTCCCCTTTTTGTTCTTGTCCTTCTCCTCTTGTTCAAGTTTTTCGGTTTTATCGAGAAGGTTTTGTTGTTCCTTGATATTTTCTTTCAGGTCGTTAATTGCCTGGTCTGTTTTAAATTCCAATTGTAGCTGTTTATAGAGCGCGAGTGTCCGCTCCAGTTCGTTCTCAAGATTTTTTGAATTTTTGTTCAACCTGTCCATTAGTTTCTGGATGTCGGATAGATTGGCATTCTCGCGAAGCAGTTTCTGAAGCTCCTCAATAAGCTTTTTAGTTTCCTCGTCTAATAGTTCGTCCATCAGCTTTTGTATCTGTTCAGCCTTCTGGCGTATGCGTTCGTCTTGTTCGGTAAATGCATCTTTTTTCTTTTCCAGCATTTTATTGGCATCGCTTAATTCTTTGATCAGCCGGTCAAGATTTTTCCGTTCCTCAACGATTTCATCAAGTTTCTTTTTCTCTTGCCAGTCAAGAGATTGCTTGCCTTTAAGTTTTTGATTTGCATCCTCAATGCTCTTTCTGAGTTGCTCCGCTTTCTCAGCAGTCTCACGTAGTGCTTGCTCTGTTTTGGTTTGGGAGTTCGCAATGTCAGCCGCAAGCTGGTCCTTATCCGGTACGAATAGAGTGTACGAAGCCGAACGGGTTGCCTTTCTTCCGTTAACGCCATCATTATCCCATACTTGCAAATAATATTCAAGTTGCTCACCAGGTTTTAACGAAAGTGAGTCTAAACGCCAGTTATAGAAGAAGCTTTGTTGCTGTTGATTTGGAAAAATAGGTATCGCAAAACTTTTTGCTACAAGCTCCTGCCGCCTGATGTCCTTAACGGTGTAATGCAGGCGCAACGAACTGAGTCCGTAGTCATCCGAAATGAGGCCTCCCAGAACAATGTGCTGGTAGTAAATTGAATCGCTGAAATTGTTCACTGAAATTTGCGGATACTGATCGTTGACAACCTGAATTGAATACGCCATCCGATCTTTGTTTTGGCTATTGTCATTTGCAAGAAGAAGTTCGTAAGGGGTATCCTTGAGGAGGAGTTTTTTCAATGTAAAGAATTGATTATCAACCAGTTGCATTGCCACCTGTTCCATGTTATCAAACCGCATTTCAGCCCTGAGGGTGTTAGATGTTTTTGCATCCCAGGTAATCACCGTTCCTTCGGGCACTTCCAATGCTCCGGCATTGGTTATTACCTCCGATTTCTTTGACAAGTAGACCGGGTACTCCAGTTTTGTTATGAGTTGCGTTAGTTCAGGCCGGTCGGCAAGCTGGATTTCGTAAGGCGTTGATTGATAAGAGGCAGCCTCAAACCTAATTTTTCGCGGCTCCTGCATTTTTTCAAATGTGAATTGAAATCGTCCGATCTCACTTGATTCCATTTTAAAACGTTGTGTGCCTGAAAGAATGTAGGCATACTCAGGAATGGAGTTACCCTCAAGGCTAAGCAACACGGTAAAGTCTTCGTTACGAAAAGCAGTTAGTGATTGATTCTGAATGCTGAACTGAAAAGGCGCCTGAGGGGCAAAGGTTCTGTTAAAATGAATAATGCGGTGAGTACTTTGTACCAGCATGCTTTTGTTGATCAGCAGGAGCAATAGAATCAGTAGTACAGGGATCAGAAGATAGCTTAAGTACCTGTAATTCTCCCGGAGGTCAATTACCCGCTCAAACCGAATGGGCTCCAGCATGGTGGTTTTCTGTGTAACACTGGCATAGGCAAGGCCCGAATGGGTTGAAAATCCTGCCAGTTGAACCAGGTTGATTAATTTATCACGAACTGCAGGCAAAGAGTCCCCGATTATTCTTGCGCTTTGTTCGTTGTTAATACCTTTTCGTGCTACCAAATATTCTATCGGATTCTTCAAATAGCGCCAGATACAGTAGAGAACAATACTGAAGAATAATAGAAGTACCATTAACCGGACATAGGTGTTGAGCCAAAAGGCGTATTCCATAAGGGCAGCCAACAGAAAATACACCGTTGTGATGGTAAGCGTCAGAAGCAGTCCACGAACCAACAGATTGAGGTAATACTTTTTGCGGAAGGCATCTATCTTTTCTTCAATCGTTTCAATCCCGCGCATAGAATTCCTTTATACGTTTGAAAACGTTAGCCTCATATGCAAAGTTTTTGGGGCGCCCCTAAATATAGGGGCTGGGGGCGGGTAGAACAACCACATTCAGACGGGCCCATTCCGCAACACCCCGGGTGAGAATTTCCAGGCGTACTCCTCTTCAAAATAATCCAGAATATGCATTTTTAGCAGCTTCTCCTGCTCCATGAGGTCAAAATTGGGTAGCTTTTTTTCCAACCTCCAGTGCGGCCAGCCTTGCTTATCCAGGCCAACCAGGGTGTAATATCCTGAGCGGCTTAGCACCCGGCATATGGCAATGTGCATCAAGTCCTGCTTTTCTTCCTTCGAAAAGAACTTTTGCCCCTGTCCTAATTCCTGCACACCAATCAGAAATAATACCGCATTCAAATCCTTGGGTCGTTTGCCCACGGCCTTTTCCAGCTGTTGAAGCAATTGCTCCCACTTCCGGTCAAGTTCAAGATCGCGCTTATACATGATTTAATTCTTCCCAGTATTCAAATGCTCTTCGTAAGTGAGGAATAACGATAGTGCCCCCGATGAGTGTGGCAAGTCCCATCGCTTCGTTCACTTGTTCAGTGGAGAGGCCGGTTTCTTTGCATTTGCCTAGATGGTATTTTACACAATCGTCACATCGTAATACCAATGAGCAGGTTAGCCCGATCAGCTCCTTTGTTTTCAGATCCAAAACACCGGGCGTGTACGCATTCGTATCAAGATTGAAGATGCGTTTTAGTATAAGGTTATCGGCAGCCTGAATTTTTTCATTCATTTTGCTCCTGTACTTATTAAACTCGGATACCAGGCCCATTTGTGTATGTGGTTAATTACCTATCTTAAAAACATGTAAATATACCAATCTTGAAATCAGGCCTGACTGATATTGTTTCCGACTTTGTATCGTTGATTTACCCGCGGTATTGCGCGGCTTGCAAATCCGCCCTGGCCAAAGGAGAGGAGTTTGTTTGCACCCATTGTATCCACAATCTTCCGCGCACAAACTATCATCAGTATTCCGACAACCCGGTTTACAGCCGGATAAGCGGAAGAGTTAATCTTTCGTTTGCATCTTCTTTTCTTTTGTTCAGAAAGGGAAGTATTGTGCAAGCATTGCTGCACGAGTTGAAATATAACAATCAACCAGAGATTGGAAGGTTACTCGGCCGCGTTTATGGACACGAGTTGATTCAGATGGAATGCAGCAGTCAACTAAACCTGATTGTTCCGATTCCACTTCATGAGTGGAAAAGGAAGCGAAGAGGATATAATCAAAGTGAAGAATTTGCCAAAGGCCTTTCCGATAGCATGAAGATTCCGGTGGATACGCTTGCGGTGAAACGGGTTTTAAATACTGAAACGCAAACGCGAAAAAGCCGGTTGATGCGATGGGAAAATGTTAGGGAGGTATTTGTGGTAACGGACACACAACGGGTTGAAGGTAAGCATGTGCTGTTGGCGGATGATGTAATCACAACCGGAGCCACCATTGAGGCGTGCAGTCATGCGCTTTCCAATGCCCAATGCAAGGCCATCAGTGCCGTTAGCATTGCTTATTCAGGTGAATAAAAAAAGCCTGTTTACCGGTAATAAACAGGCTTTTTTAGAGAAACCTGATCCTTTCCTAATAATTGGAACCTGCGCGAATCATCGCACAACGGAATCCAATAGTGGATGTGGCGCTGTCCTGATCGAGGTACCTGCGGGTACCGGGCGACATCCAATAGGCAACGTCTTTCCAGCTTCCGCCTTTATAAACCCGTGCCCGGTCCGTGATAAGGGAAGTAAAGCTTTCGGGGTTTCGATCAACATTATTGTAAACATTACCCTCGCCCTCAGTACCAGTTGCTTTATCAAGAAAACCATCCCTGCGAATGGGATTAAGATCATCAAAATCCTGGAACGAAAGCGGACGGTATACATCCTGAACCCACTCGCTCACATTACCCGCCATATTGTACAACCCATAATCGTTGGGAGGGAACTCATAAATGTAGGTAGTAATGAGCGCACCATCGTTCAAGCGGCCGGCAATACCGGCATAGTCACCACGGCCGCGCTTAAAATTTGCCAGCATAAAACCCATCTGCTTTCCATACGGATTCCGGAGCGCGTGGCCATCCCACGGGTAAATGCGCTGATGGGTTTGCATTTCTTCAAGCCACTGAGTTCCGATCATAGCCTGCGCAGCATATTCCCATTCAGCTTCGGTGGGCAGACGATAAGCGGGTACAACGAAACCAGATTCTAGAGGAATGCGTCCATCGGTTTCAGCATACTCTTCGCCAGCTTTCTTGGCAAGGTCCATATTAACAGCGCGGGTACGCCATACAGCATAAGCAGTTGCCTGATTCCAGGTAACGCCTACAACCGGAAAATAGCGGAATCCAGGATAGCGCAAGTAGTGTTCAACGTACGGATCGTTAAAAGCAAGCTTACCTACCCAAACGGTAGTATCCGGCTTAGCTGCCTGATACACGTCCTCTGAAGAATCACGCGCCAGGTAATGCAGATATTCCAGCCAATGAATGTTGGCAATTTCTGTTTCGTCCATATAAAAGGAAGCAACCGAAACCGTTCGTTCAATATTATCGCGGAAGGACATCACATCTTCTTCAAATGAACCCATTACGGCACGGCCCCCTTCAATAAATACCATGTTCGGAGCATCAGGTTGACCTTCGTAAGGATTAACCATGTATCCACCGCCATCTTCATCGTTGTAAGCAAGCCCGGTTGCTGAACTGACACGCCCCGGGTTTTGTGCAGTGGGTTTGCCGCTCCCCCTACCAAAAAGTGAGCACCCTGAGATAACTGCAGAGGCCCCGGCAAGCACGAAAAGAACCTTAATATAATTCCTCATTTTACTTTAGTTTTTAAAGCAACTGCTAATATAAATAGATAAACGCGTGTTTTCCAAGCAGAAGACTTTTTATTGATAAATCTTTAATACAATTCAAATCGCTGCTCTATTAACGAGCGCGGCAGGGTTGTATTGTTTTGAGAAAAGGTGCTCCCTATCAGGGAATGGATGTTTCGGCAGCCGGGCATTATGAAGGTTAAATCATCAAAATTAAAGGGCAGAAGTTTGGCACAATCTTGCCTCACGGAAAGGTAAACAGTAGCAACCATGAAACCGATTGCCGCTTTCAGGATTCTGGAGTTTGACCAAAAGTATGACAGGATTAGCACAAGGGGCAGGTATTTGACCTTTCGCTACCTGGGTGAGTGCAAGGTCTTTTTGTATTTGCTGGATAATTTCTTTGTCGAAATTTTTTATTCACTGAAATACCAACGCGTATTACTCATTAATGCATTTGAGTACACGGTGGGCCTGGATCCTTACCTGGAAGGTATTTCACTCTCCGATTTGTATTCAAGCCCCATGATCTGATGCAATATTGCTATGGCTGCTTCAACGGAAAGTATATTTTCAATAGTTACCGTTGCCTTACCGTTGAGTTCGCGTAATCGACATTGCCTGCCATGCTGTTGAATAAAGCGCAGGATTTTTCCAAAAATTTCCGAATTGAAGTAAGTGTCATGGTTCGAAATGAAATAGCCTTTTAAAATTCCTTTCTTTAAGCTCAATCGCTCGAAGCCAGCTTGCCGGGCAAGCCACCGCAACCGCACGGTATTGATTAATGCATTAACGGATGATGGCAACTCACCAAACCGGTCGTTAAGTTCCATGATAAACCGGGTAAGTCCGGGTTCATCATTGATATTGTCTAATCGTGCATAAAGCTGTAGCCGTTCGCTGGTGTTGCTCACATACTCTTCAGGAATAAGAATTTCGAAATCAGTTTCAATGATACAATCCTGAGCAATCAACTTAACTTTTTCGGCCAGCTCGGAGGCAAACAGATCTTTGAAATCGGTTTCTTTTAATTCCTGTACGGCATCGTCCAGAATTCGGTGATAGGTTTCGTAGCCGAGATCGTTGATGAACCCACTTTGTTCTGCGCCCAGCAAATTGCCTGCACCGCGGATGTCCAGGTCCCGCATCGCCACTTTGAATCCGTCACCCAACTCAGAAAATTCTTCCAGGGCCGCCAGGCGTTTGCGTGAGTCAGTTGAAATCAACGCGGCAGGAGGCGTGAGCAGGTAGCAAAACGCTTTCTTGTTCGAGCGGCCAACACGGCCTCGCATTTGATGAAGATCAGATAATCCGAAAAGATGTGCCTGGTTAATGATAATGGTGTTGGCATTGGGTATGTCAAGCCCCGATTCAATAATGTTGGTGGAAACCAGAACATCACAATCACCATTGATAAACTTCAGCATGGTTTTCTCCAGCCGATCGCCTTCCATCTGACCATGTGCAACGGCTATTCGCGCATCGGGAACGAGTCTGTAAATACTATTGGCCACCTCTTCGATGTCGTTGATCCGGTTGTGCACGAAAAAGACCTGGCCTCCCCTGCGAAGCTCAAAGCTTACCGCATCGCGGATGACGGTTTCATGAAACGTATGTAACTCTGTGGTAACCGGTTGGCGGTTGGGCGGGGGCGTGGAGATAATGCTCAGATCGCGTGCTCCCATTAACGAAAAGTGTAATGTGCGCGGGATGGGTGTGGCAGTGAGTGTGAGCACGTCTACATTCACCTTTAGTTCTTTCAGCCTGTCTTTCACTTTCACACCAAATTTTTGTTCCTCATCCACAATCAACAGCCCCAGGTTTTTGAATTCTACATCGTTGCTGATGATCCGGTGTGTTCCGATAAGGATATCTACGCTGCCTTCCTTTACTGCAGCAAGGATTTTTTTGGTTTCCTGGTTGGTGCGGAAGCGGGATATGTAATCAATCGTAACCGGTAAACCTTTTAGCCGTTCGGTGAAGGTGCGATGGTGTTGCATGGCTAAAATGGTTGTAGGAACCAACACCGCTACCTGTCGGCTATCAGTTGCAGCCTTGAAGGCAGCCCGTATTGCTACTTCGGTTTTACCGAAACCAACATCTCCGCAGATCAACCGATCCATCGGGTGAGGTGCTTCCATGTCGCGTTTTACGTCATCCGTAGCGCGAGCCTGATCGGGCGTGTCCTCAAATACAAATGAAGATTCCAACTCAGCCTGCAGGTAGCTATCGGCTGAAAAGGCGTATCCGGGAGCATTCTTCCGCCTGGCGTACAGTTCAATAAGTTCTTTGGCAATTTCTTTGACTTTCCTTTTGACCGTGGTCTTTTTGTTCTCCCATTCCTGCGAACCCAGTTTGCTGATGGCCGGTGGTGCACCTTCTTTACCGGTGTATTTGGAAATTTTATGCAGGGAGTGGATGCTCACATAGAGTACATCATCATCGCGGTATACCAGACGAATGGCTTCCTGCTCACGGTCGCCCACTATCTTTTTTTCAAGGCCTGCAAATTTGCCGATGCCGTGATCGATATGCGTTACAAAATCGCCCGGGTGCAGGGTGTGTAATTCACGAAGCGTTAGTGCCTTTGATTTGCTGAACTTTTCGCGTGCATGGTATCGGTGAAACCGTTCGAATATTTGATGATCCGTATAGCAGGAAATCTTCAACACCGTGTCAACGAAACCTTGCCTGAACGGAAATTCAAGAGCGGTGAACGTTAACTCCGGATGGATCTCTTCAAAAATTCCGGTCAAGCGCTCAAGTTGCCTGGGCATTTCTGCCGCAATAAAGTTGGAAAATCCCTGAGCCTGCAGCTCCATCAGGTTGGAAGCAAGCAGCTCGAAGTTTTTGTTGAAAGCCGGCTGAGGTGATGATTTCCATTCAAATAGTAAAGGCCCGGGCAACGAGTACCGGTTGCCGAACTCAACTTTCCGGTAGGGTTTTGAAAAGCGTAAAAAATCAGTTCCTGAATCATACAACACAGCCGGACTCAGTGCCACGGTGGCCCCGCCTGACGCAGCCAGCGTTTTTTGAAAGGAGTTTTCTGCCTTTTCAAAACTTTGCTGAACAACATCCTGGGCAAGGCGGTAGTCCTTGAACCAAAGTGTTGCTTCAGGTAACAGGAATTCAAAAAAGGATTGACGCTCTTCTTTTACTAACTGCGACCGGACATCAGGAATGAGGTTTACCTGCCCGAGGCTATCAACCGAAAGCTGTGAACCCGGATCAAATGTTCGGATACTGTCTACCTCATTTCCAAATAATTCAATGCGGCAGGGTAATTCATGCGCGTATGAGAAAACATCAATAATTCCACCCCGCACAGCGAACTGGCCGGCTTCGTACACAAAGTCTGTTTTCTCGAAGTCAAAAGCGTGAAAAAATTCTTCCAGAAAGGGAATGTCCAGGGCGCTACCAACCTTAACGGAAAAAGTGTGTGCTGAAAGTGCACGTTTATTAATCACTTTTTCTGAGAGTGCTTCCGGATAGGTTACGATGATGAGCGGAGATTGTTGTGAGTTGATCTGGTTCAACACCTCGGTGCGCATAAGGATATTGGCGTTCTCAATTTCCTCGAATTCATAAGGCCGTTTGTACGACATGGGAAAAAGTAGAACATCCCTGTTCAGCAGGTTTTGCAGATCATTTTGAAAGTAGGCGGCTTCTTCGCGGTCGTGAAGGATGACAACATAATGTGTTGGGTGCAGCCGGAAACAGGCAGAAAGCAGCAGGGCGTCCAAACTTCCGGCAAGCCCTTTAATACGGATATGGGTTGAGGAGGGCGCTGCAATCCCTGCGGCTACGGTCTTTACCAGACCATCCGCGCAGTATAGGTTGAGAAATTCAGTCGCCCTCAATCAATCAGTGTAATGCGGGGCGCAAATATAATTGCGATTTGCTTTTTTTATTAGAGGCCATCTCAAAAATCAATTCGTCATTGCGAACTGGCCGGCAGGCAAGCGGCAGTGAAGCAATCCCCCGAAAAACCGTCAAATTATGTATGGGATCGCCTCGCTTTGCTCGCGATGACGGCACGTTTAGGATTTTTGAGATGGCTTCTAGTGTATTGTCCAGGTAAATGTAATTTACAGCCGTATGGATCAGGTACGGTTTTTTTTTCTGTTGCTAACGCTTGCCAGCCTGTTGTTTCTGGTGATCGGCCTGTACAAACCCTGGCTGATGCTGTGGTGGGAACATGTGCAGAACCGCAGAAAGATTATTAAAGTGTACGGAACCGCGGCATTGATTTGCTATTCTATGTATTGGGCGTTAAGGCTTTTTTAAGTGCGAAATGTAAGTGGGTTCTGAAATGCCTATTTAAGTCGCACTTCAGCAATTAAATAGTGCTTCGTCCGGCTGCTGACGCCCAAAATGTAATCCTCTCCGCCATCTGTCAGGCTTAATTTTTTCCGGAGGCCTTCGGCTGTAAGCGGGTAGTTTTGGGTGATGACATTCGCCTTTCGGGAAGGAAACGCCTCACGTATTCCTTTTGGTTTCAGGAGCGACTTTATTTTAAAAATCCTTCCCGGGAAGTTGGCATGAAGCACTTCAAAAAAAGTTGAGCTTTGCTCAAGATTGCTGGACCGGTGTGGATGCGAGCGCGGAAAACCAAGGGCTATGAAATAAACAACCACAGAGACGGGCTCAAAAGCTTTTGAAGTTCTGCGTCATTCTTGAGCGGCAGCGAAAAATCTTATTCAAATCTCAAACAGAAGATGTTTTGCTTACGCTCAACATGAGGATGACTTTTGAGACAGCCTACTTTTTCTATCCTTTAAAAATTCTAATACACCAGGCTCCGCTCCAGCATAAACTCGGCAATCTGTACGGCATTGGTGGCCGCCCCTTTGCGCAGGTTGTCGGCAACGATCCAAAGGTTTACGCTGTTGGGCTGTGATTCGTCCCTGCGGATGCGGCCAACAAACACTTCATCGCGTCCTTTTGAATTAACCGGCATCGGGTAAATGTTGTTTTTCGGGTCGTCCTGTACAATAACACCCGGAGTATTGGCCAGAATGGATCGGATTTCGCTGCACGTAAAATCAGTGTAAAACTCGGCATTTACCGACTCGGCATGTCCGCCCAGCGTAGGTACGCGCACGGTTGTTGAGGTAACGCCAATGGTCTGATCGTCCAGAATCTTCCGGGTTTCATTCAGCATCTTCATCTCTTCTTTGGTATAACCGTTATCCAGGAATGCATCAATGTGCGGTAGTGCATTCATGTCAATGGCATGCGGGTAAACTTTCACTCCTTTTACATTTGTGCGCTCATCCATTAATTGCTGAACCGCATCTTTGCCGGTTCCTGTTACCGACTGGTAGGTAGACACCACCACACGCTTCAATTTGTATTTAACATGGAGGGGCGCCAGCACCATTACCATTTGAATCGTTGAGCAGTTCGGGTTGGCAATAATGCGGTCATCAATGGTGAGTTCGTGCCCATTTATTTCAGGCACGATCAATTTCTTGGTGGGGTCCATCCGCCAGGCCGATGAATTGTCGATGACAATGGTTCCCATTTCCGCGTAACGGGGAGCCCACTGCAAGGAGGTCGATCCGCCTGCCGAAAAGATGGCAATATCAGGCACCAGCTTGCATACTTCGTCAATGCTTTTGACTTCGTAGGTTTTTCCCCTGAACTTAACAGGCTGGCCTACCGACTTATCGGAGGCTACCAGGTACAACTCACCGAAGGGAAAATTTCGTTCTTCAATTACTTTAAGGATCTCCTGGCCAACCAAACCGGTGGCCCCCACAATGGCTAACTTCATTTGTTTTGACATTTCTGATTAAAAGCCCATAGGCCTGCACAACTGTAATCGTTCCGGTTTCCGCAGAACGGGTGCAAAAATAGTATTTTTGATTACAGGCAAAGCAATGTTTTTAATCAATAAAATTCTTCGCAGGAACCTCAATCGTTTGCTGATCCTCATCTGCGTGGCGATTTGGGGGGCGAGCCATGCCCAGTTCACCGACACATTTTCTGACGGGGAGTACACAACAAACCCTAACTGGACTCCCGATGATCCGTCAAACTGGGTCATTGATAACGGTATGCTGCGGTCAAATTCCTCTGTGGCAAGTTCTTCGTTTTGGATATCCACGCCTTCTGCCAGGGCCACCGGGGCACAATGGGATTTTTTCATAAACCTTCAATTCAATACATCGAGCGCCAACTACGTTGATGTTTATCTTGTCTCCACTAACCAAAACCTGAATGCACCCGGCAACAGCGGCTACTTTGTACGGATTGGCGGCACTCCCGATGAGATTAGTCTGTACAGAATCATTGCGGGAACGGCCACTATACTCATAAACGGAACCGATGGTGTAACCAACTCTTCCAACAATGTCTTGCGCATTCGCGTGATCCGCGATGCCACCGGCCGTTGGACTCTTTCATATAATGCTACAGGCTCAGGCAATGTTTATCATGATGAGCCATCCGTTGTGGATAATACTGTTACTACATCTTCATATTTTGGTATCCGTGTGGTGCAGTCCACGTCAACTTTTTTTAACCGTCACTATTTCGATGATTTTTATGCGGGCAATATCATTCCTGATACGCAACCACCACAGATTCTGTCGGTAACCGCTTTGTCGTCAACTCAGGCGCAAGTGGCATTCAATGAGAGGTTGGAACCGGCATCGGCACAGCATGTAACACACTACCAGGTAAATCAGGGTGTGGGTCAGCCGTCATTGGCAAACCTGTTGGGCGATGAGCGAACAGTCGTCCTTACGTTCATAAATCCTTTTCCGAATGGCCCCACCTGTCAGCTAACGGTATCGGGCGTTACAGACCTTGCCGGAAATGCCACAGTTTCGGCCACCCGTGACTTTTTCTATTTTCAGCCATCAACCGTCAATTACAAAGACGTTATTTTCACCGAACTTTTTCCTGACCCCACTCCGGCAATCGGTCTGCCGGAAGCTGAGTTTGCCGAACTTTTTAACCGGAGTGCAAACCCCGTAAGCCTAGCCGGCTGGAAGCTTTCTGATCCGTCATCGACTGCCACATTGCCTGCGTATATTTTGCTTCCCGGAAACTATGTTATCATTACCACCAACGCGGCTGCATCCATGTTTAGTTCGTATGCTGTACTTGGAGTCTCCGGATTTCCAACCCTGAACAACAGCGGTGACCAGCTCAGGCTGCGTGATCCAACCGATCAGCTTATCGATGAAGTGATCTATACAGACGGCTGGTATAAAGACGATGATAAAAGACAAGGCGGATGGACACTGGAGTTGATTGACCTGCAGAACATTTGTGGCGAAGAAGAGAACTGGGTCGCTTCCGAAGATCCAGCCGGGGGCACTCCCGGAAAAGTAAACTCGGTAAATGCCAACAAGCCCGATCTTACCGGCCCCAAACTTATTTCTGCAATACCGGTAACACCGACACAGGTAAAGCTTAGGTTCAATGAAAAGTTGTATGCCGAATTACCACTGCCTGCTGATTTCCTGATTACACCCCCCATTGCGGTAACTTCAGTATCATTCGCTTCGTCCACGATGCGCGATTTGTTACTGGATATTAATTCAGCAGTACAACCTCAACAGAATTATACGATAACGGCATTGCAAGTCCGGGATTGCAGCGGTAACGTCATTCATGAAAACTTCAGCACCGTATCGTTTGGATTACCGGAACCAGCCCTGGCATTGGATGTTGTCATTAACGAACTATTGTTTAACCCCAAACCGTTTGGAGTTGATTTCATTGAATTGATCAACCGGTCGCAGAAATACCTGAACCTGAAAAACTGGAGTATCGGAAATTTTGAAAACGGAACAGCCATTAATCTGAAATTGATTACATCAGACGACTTTCTTTTACCTCCCGGGGGAATAGCCGCGTTCACCCCGGATCCGTTCACCATCCTGTCGCATTACCCGAAGGCACAGCAGGGCAATATCATCAGGGTTAACGCACTTCCTGCCTTTCCAGATGCAGAGGGAACTTCATGTGTCGTTACCGAGGCCGGCATTGTGCTCGATAACTTCAGGTATACGCGCGACAATCACTCAGTATTTTTACGCGACAAAGAAGGCGTTTCCCTGGAGCGCATTCATCCGGGACAGCCAAGTAATAACCCGAATAACTGGAAATCGGCTGCCTCAACCGCTGGCTTTGCAACACCCGGATTACCAAACTCCAATGCACTTGCCACGCAACTCATTGCGGGCCATGTGAAAATAGAACCTGAAATTTTTATTCCCCTGTATGGGCAGCCTGACTTTACAGAAATCAGGTACAGCTTTGACCAGGGCGGATGGGTTGCCAATATTAAAATCCTCGACCAGCAGGGACGAGAAATCAAGCGTCTCGCCAATAACGAAACACTGTCAACCGAAGGGTACTTTCGCTGGGATGGCGACCGTGATGACGGGACAAAAGCGCGACCGGGTTACTACGTGGTTTGGTTTGAAGCGTTTGATACAAACGGAACAGTTGAAACATTTCGAAAACGTGTGGTTGTTGCCGCACGATATTGATCAGGCAAAGCAGGTTAAAATTCATGCAAAGTCAGAGGCTGTCTTAAAGGCCCTTCGTCATGTTGAGCGTAAGCGAAACATCGCTTTCACAAGATTTTGAAAGAGATTCTTCGCTAACGCTCCTGCCTGCCGCAGGCACGGCAGAATAACGTAAACATTAAGGCTTTTGAGATCCCCTCTGAGGTGTTAATTGCTTCTCTACTTCCCGTAAAATCTCCAGTTTGTTACTAAATCCTTTTTCAGACTCTGGTTGGTCAAAATTGCGCGTACCATTTCCACAGGCATGCTGTTTTCCTGCATCACGGCATCGTGAAATTGTTTGTACGTCATTTTACCGCTGTCAACCAGTTCTTTTTTCAGCGCATAGAACTGAAGGGCCCCCATCATGTAAGCCAGTTGATACAGCGGACCGTACCGCCCGGTGAATGACCTGCGCACTTCGCCTTCGGCATTGGCGCGTTCATGACCCACGCGGTCAACCAGAAAGTCAATGCACTGCTGGGGCGTCCACTTGCCCATGTGGTAGTTAAGTGAGAAGATAATTCGTGCACACCGGTGCATTCGCCAGAACAACATACCGATTCGATCTTCGGCATTGCGTGGGAAGTTCATGTCCCAGAGGATCATTTCCCAGTATAACGCCCATCCTTCAGTCCAGAAGGCTGTCCGGAAATTCCGGTAGGCTTTGTGTCGGTTATTCATAAACTGCTGAAGGTGGTGCCCGGCAATTAGTTCGTGGTGAACTGTAGCCCGTGAAAAGTGTGGATTGTTACCCCGCATACTCATTAGCTTATCGTCATGGTTCATGGTATTGGTGGGGTAGGAGATCTGAAATAATTCTCCGCCCAGAAAAAATGGGCTCACCAATTGTTGCTGTGGGGGAATCATACGGGTGCGCCAGGTTTCCTCAGCAAGTGGCGGTATGGTGATAAGGTCGTTCTTCCGGATGAAATCCATTGACTGATTGTACAGGTCTACCATGGCTTCCGGTTGCTTTCCGGGAGGGACAAAACTCATCTTTACTTTTTCCAGCGCTTTCTTCCAGTCGTTGCCAAAGCCCAGTTCGTTGCTGGCTTTCAGCATTTCACGGTCGCACCACGCAAACTCCTTGTTGGCAATGTCAATCAGTTCCTCCGGGGTGTAGGGCATCATTTCGTATTTGAGTTGGCGGATGATTTCCTCTCTGCCGATCGGGTTGCCGATAATGCCGCTGCCGTCATCTTTCGGGATTTTGGTCGGATCAATTTTCTTTTTAAGGTGAAGTGCATAGGTACCCAGGGCGGTATCGAGCAATTGATAGGGCTTCTCTACCCACCATGTAAATAAAGGATCGTATCCGTAATAAAAACTGTAAACACTGCGTAATGCGGCCCGCTGACCGCGCACGGTTTGTTCGGCACGCTCGGCCAGCTCAGGTGTAAAACTGGCTTCCTGTGGAAGTTTTTTGATGGCTTCGGCCACCCGCTTGTGCATATCGTTGAGCGATTTCGCTACTTCTTCGCTGTTAAGAACCTCCCCGCGCCTTCGTTTTTTTTCAAGGTCATACAACGGGTCGGCAAGACTCACATGCTTTTTAATCGAGTTGTATTCTTTTTCTTCAACGCTTAATTGGTAAAGCTCTTCTTCAAGATTGCGTTTAAAGAGCAGGTAATCCACCTTGCCACCCTGTGACAGGTTGTCGAACGGAAGTTGGCTTAACCTGTTAAGGTAATCGGTGCAGAATGCTCTAAAGCGCTCCCTGCGTTCGGGCGAATTCGGGATTGCATAAAAACGGTTCAGGCTGCCGCGGTCGGAATCATAATTCACCATCAGGTTGTGTACTTCGCTGGTTTGAAGAAGAAGCGGGTTTGATGGTTGCGCTGAGGCGGTGGCGGCCATCAGCATGAGGCCTGCCATAAGGTGTAGTTTGTTTTTCATAGTTTACTTGTCTCCGGGATGATAGGTTTTACGGGCTCTTGATTTTACATCTTCTGGGTAATAGGCCACAGTTTTAAACTGAGCATCGGCATAGTGCTGTGCCTGGTCGGTAAAATGCGGGGATGAGGCATCGCTGCTTTGTCCACCGGCCAATATGCTTTTTGCTTTTACACGTTCCCCAAACTCAACCACGGCCACAAAGCTGTTTCCGTAGGTGCCGTACATTTTTTTTGTATTCTGATTACCGCGTGCACCAAATGAAGCCAATGCTCCCCAGTTGCCTGAAGCCAGCCCTACGGCAATGCTGGGTTTATCATCATCAAAGCGTTGCTGAATTTCTCCGGTAAGTCGCTGAAACCGGTTGATGTCGCCCCAGGGGACATTCCAGGTTCCGAAATCATCGGTGAGTTTTTGAATTACCTGGGCAAAGAACTGAAGCCGTTCTTCTTGTGGGGTTTGTGTTCCGAGGTAGTCCACCCGTTCTATGAACGAAAGGCCTGGCGGTCGGGGCCCTTTTTGAAGATAGAGCGTTAGGTAATAATGTGCCAGCGTCATGCCAACCGATTCTTTCGAAACCGTTTTATCCCACTGACGCAACACCTCAATTGCCGGCTTTAATGTGGCATACCTTTTTCCAGAGCGATCAAAGGCTTCCACTAAACCGGGAATGAGCTTTTCAAAGGCCGGAAGGTAAGGATCGTATGCGGTTTCAATGAGTTTATCCAGTGTGTAGCCGCTGCGATTGGTAAGCACCTTTATGGCATGCACCCCGCGGAAGTTTTCCGGCTCGGTGGCCATATAATAAGGATAGTTTTGCTTTCCCGGACTGTATTCCGCAGCTGAGGTGAATGGGGTGGAGTTGCAATTCTGGATCCATCCGTTGGCGGGATTTATCACATGAATGGATTCTTCAACTTCATGCAATCCCTTCCAGTCCGTTGCCGGGTTGCTGCCATCAACCGGCTTGGAAAAATCAAACGTTGTATCGCGTTTGGGTATGAAATTACCCTGGAAGAGGGCAATGCTTCCGTCTGCATCGGCATAAACGGTGTTATTGGATGAGTTGGTGCGGAGGCGCATCACATCCATGAACTCGTTAAGTGTTTTGGTTTTAGTGCGCCTGAAGGATTGTTCCAACGCTTTGGCAGGTTCCCACATCATGGCGGTGGCTACCCACTTGCCGTTTTCGTGGTGCGTGATTGGCCCATGGTGCGTGCGGTAAATCGTAAAAGTTTTTTCGACAAGCGAATCGCCAGCAGCATACTTCAGCCGTAGTTCTTTTTCGGTGAGGGGGCGCAGTTCTTCTCCGTATTGATAGTACCGCCTGCCGTCTTTTTCAACAATAGTTTCTTCAAACTCATCCATTACATCGGTTTGCGAGGAGGTGTGCATCCAGCCGTTTTTTTCATTGAAGCCCTGGTAAACAAAAAACTGCCCCCAGGTAACTGCGCCATACGCATTAAGTCCTTCCTCACTCACCACGTGAACCTCACCCCGAAAGTAAAAAGATGTGTGCGGATTGATCAGAAGCATGGCATTCCCTGATTCGGTGAGTTTGCCTGAAATGGCAAACCCGTTTGATCCCTGGGGCTCTTCGAGCAAAGTTGTCGCTTCATGTATAATTCCATTGCCTGATTCATAAAATTCCTGAATGCGTGCAGTTGAAATAGATTCAATATTGCCGCCAATGGAGCCTTCGAAAAAATAGAACGGCATCCACGGTTCAAACCGGGTGAGCAGCAACGGCTTTACTTCCGGGTGTGTGTACAGGTAATAATTCACTCCATCGGCAAAGGCCTGGCATAACTCCCTTAGCCATTCCGGGCTCCTTTCGTATTGTGCGAGAGCCTCATCTTGAGTCATAAAGAGGTTTGCGCGCAAATCACTGTAGAGCGCATCTACGCCTTCCACTTCAGCAAGTCTTCCTATAGCCCAGGTGTAGTTGCGTTCAATGCGACTGAAATCGTCTTCACATTGTGCATATAATAAACCGAATATGGCGTCAGCATCCGTTTTTCCATAAATGTGTGGTACCCCAAAATCATCACGGATGATGGTACAGTGTGAAGCCCGGTCTTTCCACCGGGTAAGTTCAGAAGTGGAAACAGAGCATGACAGGGTGATGAAAAGAAAGAAAATAACACCAGGGATGCGCATAAGTAAAGAATTGAGGCTTGCGTGTAACACTGCAATTAATATCGCTTTATTTTTTGTTTTACCACCGTCCACGTATTTTTGCGCAACTTTTAAAGAGGGGATTATGGCAAAAGCAAAGAAAACCGCTAAAGCAGTGAAGAAATCAGCTGCCAAGGCAAAACCGAAAGCGAAGAAGGTAACTCCCAAACCGAAGAAGCCGGCAAAGAAAATTGCGAAAGCGGCACCCAAAAAAGCCGCCAAGCCCACAGCGAAGGCTGAAAAAAAATCGCAAGGCAGACCGGCTGTTCCTAACCTGAATATCTTTCCTGTACTTACCCAGCGCCCGATTGCGCACAAGCCGGCCAAAACCTCAACGCCAGAAGATAAAACACGCTACTCAGACGAAGAGTTAAGAGAATTCGAAAGCCTGATCAACAACAAGCTGGAGAAAGCGCGAAGCGAATACAAAATTTTAAAGGAGACCCTCAACCGGAATAATGATGAAGGCACCGATGCTACTTCGGGAGGTAACACCAAGGTGCTCGAAGACGGGGCTGAAACGGCAGAGAAGGAAAACCTGAGCCAGCTTGCTGCGCGTCAGCAGAAATACATCTCCAATCTTGAAAATGCCCTGGTGCGTATAAAGAATGGAACGTACGGCATTTGCTCGGTTACCGGTAAGCTTATTCCGAAGGAAAGACTGATTGCAGTGCCCCACACCACGCAATCCATCGAGGCGAAAATGATGCAAACCGAATAAACCCGGAAAGACCAAGGGGGCTGAATTTCAGTTGCCCGCATGCTGAAGCACCATGGATTTTCTTCAAAACCATATCGAGGCCCTGATCTTCTGTTCACATACACCGATAAAGGTTACGGAGTTGAAGGTATGTCTTACCGAGATGTTTAATGCAGAAGTTCCTGAAGAGGATATCACAAATGCCATCAAACGTTTAGACGAAAAGTTTCATTCCGATGAATTTTCTTTTCAGCTAAACAAAAGCGCAGGGGGGTATCAATTTCTCACCAAGCCCGCCTACCAAGCCAGCATTGGCATCTTGTTGAAGCAGCAATCCAAGAAGAGATTATCCGTTTCAGCCATGGAGACCCTTTCCATTATCGCGTACCGGCAGCCCATTTCAAAGCCGGAAGTGGAAGCCATCCGTGGCGTGAACTGCGACTATGCCATCCAGAAATTGCTGGATAAGGGATTGGTTGAAATTACCGGCAAAGCCCATACAGTCGGTAGGCCATTACTATATGGCACTACAGCAAAGTTTATGGAGTACTTCGGTATAAACGACTTATCGGATTTGCCAACCCCAAAGGATTTCTCCAGCGAGATAAACTCCATTGGTGAAAACCCTGATTTAAAAGAACCCGATGCCCAGGCGTGAATCATCAGGCCGTTCCGGGGGCAGGAGAAAACCCACACCCGATTCGGGCAGGCGCAGGAACACGCGAAGTAAATCCTCAAGCCGGTTTTCCGAAGAAAGGGAGCGAAAAGGCGAAGAGAGATATGGAAAAAGACCGTTGAAAAGGCCTTCACGATTTTCGGACGAGTCCAAATCCGGAAAGCGATTTATAAAGAAAAGATCTGATGGGGAAAAGGAGAATAAGGGACAGCCTTCGTTTAACAAAAAGTCCACCTATAGAAAGTCAGCATTTGACGAGCCCGCTAAAAAGCCGTACACTAAACGATATACGAAGAAAGACCAAAGCAGCGGAGAAAAACGTGGCTTTTTTAATAAGCAGAAATTCAGGCAGCATGATTCGGGGAAGCAAGACGGCAAGCGGAACGAGTTACCGGCTTCATCCGGAAAAACACGTTTAAATAAATTCATCGCAAACAGTGGGGTGTGCTCCAGGCGCGAAGCCGACAACCTGATTACAATGGGATTGATCTCGGTAAACGGAAAGGTTATTACCGAGTTAGGTTACAAGATAAACCCAGGAGATGAAGTTCGCTACGAAAGCAAGGTGCTGCGTGCCGAGCGCCCGGTATACATATTATTAAACAAGCCGAAGGGGTTTCTTACTACTACCAGCGATCCGCAGGAGAGAAACACCGTGATGCACATTATTGGAAATGCTGTTAAAGAGCGGGTGTACCCGGTAGGCAGGCTTGACCGCAACACAACAGGATTATTGTTGCTGACCAACGATGGCGATCTGGCTGAAAAGCTATCGCATCCTTCCCATAACGCAAAGAAGATTTACAAAGTGGAGATCGACAAAGCGCTTACAAAAGCCGACTTCCAAAAAATACTTGATGGTGTTGAACTGGAAGAAGGTCGTGCCATGGTAGATGATCTGGCCATTGTATCACCCGATGGCAAGACAATCGGTTTGGAGTTGCATATCGGGTGGAATCGTGTGGTGCGAAGAATCTTTGAAGCATTGGGATACCAGGTTGTTAAACTTGACCGTACTGTATATGCAGGCCTTGATAAAAAAGATCTGCCCAGGGGTGAATGGCGCTTTCTTAAACCGGACGAAATTATCCGGCTCAAACACTATTGAGTACAGTCAGGCCTTGCTAAATGCAATAGTAAAAGCGGCTTCCCCTACCGTATTCCGATGTAGTACTTACGGTGCCATTTAGTACCAGGTTCCATGGACTCATAGAAGACGTGGAGATCACCTGTCCGGTATTATGTTCGCGAAGCCGCCTGGAAAGATTGTCAGTAGCACCTTTGTAAAAGGAATTGTTCACCTCACTTTGGAGGATGTAAACGTAGTGCTCCATAAAACAATAATGCCGGTACTACCGGCATTTATGTGGTGACGGAGGGAATTGAACCCCCGACACAAGGATTTTCAGTCCTTTGCTCTACCAACTGAGCTACGTCACCAAAACAATCCTGCATGAAATCAGGATGAGGGGCACAAAAGTATGTAAATTTATAATCGGGGACAAACAACTCATTTTTTGAAATTACCGGTTTTATGAATTTACTTACAGAATGATCCAACAGGTACTCTTTGTTTTTGCACTCGCATTTTTTGGATTCATAATCCGCAAGCGCGCATTGCGGATTCGTGATAACATCAGGCTGGGAAAAAAATCCAGTCAACTCAGCGACACTTCGCAGCGAATGAAGAATGTGTTGCTTGTGGCATTTGGTCAGAAGAAAATGTTCAAGCGGTTTATCCCGGCCATACTTCACCTGTTTATATATGTGGGCTTTCTGGTGATCAACCTCGAGGTGCTTGAGTTTATAATTGATGGAATAGCAGGAACGCACCGCGTATTCGCTCCGTACCTGGGCACCTTTTACGGTGTGCTGATGAATGGATTTGAATTTCTGGCTGTGGCTGTTTTGATGGCCTGCATATTTTTTCTTGTCCGCAGAAATGTGCTGAAACTTCCCCGGTTCTGGTCGGCCGAAATGACAAGCTGGCCCAGGTTAGATGCTAATCTCATTCTTGTTACAGAGATCGTGTTGATGCTCGCCATTCTGTCGATGAATGCGGCCGATCAGTTGCTTCAGCCCCGCGACCAGCACTATACGACAACCGGCCCCTTGTTCTTCAGCAGTTTTCTGACACCTGTATTTCGTGATCTAAGCACATCCTCTCTAATTATTATTGAGCGCTTCGCCTGGTGGTTTCATATTATCGGCATCCTCGGTTTTGCCGTGTACATTACCTACTCCAAGCACCTTCATATTTTCATGGCCTTTCCGAACACATACTATGCAAAGATTGAGTCGAAAGGACACATGAACAACATGCCGGTGGTTACCAACGAAGTGAAATCAATGCTTGGGTTAACGCAAGCTGCACCACCCGCTGCTGAACCGGGACGGTTTGGTGCAAAGGACGTGAATGATCTTTCGCGCACAAACTTAATAGCCGCCTACGCCTGCACCGAGTGTGGCCGTTGTACCTCCGAATGTCCGGCAAATCTTACCGGGAAAAAATTGTCACCCAGGAAAATTATGATGGATACACGCGACCGGATGGAGGAAGTTGGTCGGAGTCTGCAAAAAGGAAGCCCCGGATCAGCCGATGGCAAATCTCTTTTAGGTGACTACATATCGAAAGAAGAGATCAACGCCTGCACAAGCTGCAATGCCTGTGTGGAGGCTTGTCCGGTGTTGATCAACCCGCTTGAAATTATTCTCGAACTCAGGCGGTACGTTGCCATGGAAGAATCCGGATCACCGGCTTCATGGAATGCAATGTTTCAAAATATTGAAACAAACTTTGCACCGTGGAAATTTTCTCCGGGCGACAGGTTTAACTGGGCGAAAGAAAACTAACCATTAATGACAAACCGATGAACGTCCCGACTTTGGCTGAATTAACGGCAAAGGGAGAATCACCCGAAATACTTTTTTGGGTGGGTTGTGCCGGATCGTATGACGATCGGTACAAACGTGTAACCAAAGCCTTTGTAAAAATTCTCAATGCCGTTGGCGTTAAGTTCGCAGTATTAGGGCCGGAAGAAACCTGTACGGGCGACCCGGCCCGCAGGGCAGGCAATGAGTTCCTGTTTCAGATGCAGGCTATGAACAACATTCAGGTGTTGAATGGATATGGTGTGAAAAAAATTGTGACTGCTTGCCCACACTGCTTTAATACCCTGAAGAACGAATATCCCGAACTCGGGGGCCATTATGAGGTGATTCACCACGCTACCTTTCTTCAGCAGTTAATTGATGGAGGCCAGATCAAACTGGCCGGGAGAGGATCATTTCGGGGAAAGAAAATAACGTACCATGACTCATGTTATCTGGGAAGGGCCAATGGTATTTATGAAGCACCCCGTTCCGTTTTGCAGGCGCTGGATGCCGACCTTGTGGAAATGAAACGCTGCCGCACTACCGGGCTTTGTTGTGGAGCTGGCGGGGCGCAAATGTTTAAAGATGCAGAAAAGGGTAAAAAGGAAGTTAATATTGAACGGGCAGAAGAGGCACTGCAAACCGGTGCCACCACCGTAGCGGTGGCATGCCCTTTTTGCATGACTATGCTAACGGATGGTGTTAAAGCGAAAGAAAAGGAAGCAGAAGTGAACGTGAAGGACCTTGCCGAACTAATTGCAGAGGCGCAGGGTTTAAGTTAAAATGAGTAAAGCCCATGTTTGTTCCATTCGATCAGTTACCTGAGTCTTCCAGAATCTGGATTTACCAGTCTGCTCGCCCATTGACTTCCGTAGAGACCCAGGCAATTTCTTCCAGGCTTCATTCGTTCATTGAGGGCTGGGCAGCACATAGCACGCCACTCCGCGCATCCTTTACAATTTTATACCAACAGTTTATTGTACTGGCGGCCGATGAAGATGTGTCCGTAGCCAGCGGTTGTTCGATTGACGAATCAACTCAAGCGATGAAAGAAATTAGTGAGCAGTATGGATTGAGTCTGTTCAACCGGGAGGCTGTGACCTTTATGAAGAATGAAACCCTGGTAATTATTCCACGTGTGGAATTGCGATCAGCAGGGAAAGCCGGAACATGGGGTGCCAATTCATTGGTTTTTGACATGACCATTAATAGGGTTGGCGACCTGAAGAGCCGCTGGATTGTGGAAGCCGGAAATACCTGGCTGAAGCGATACCTCGATGTGGCTATCGCCTGAACGAAAGCAGAAAATGTGGTTTCTTTATATATTTAGTTGTTGATTGGAGCACGATGAGGGTAGTTATTCCTTTTATTATTGCCTGTGCCATAGCTGCGTGCAGTCCCGAGAAGAAAGCCACCAAGGCATTCAGGCGAGGAGAGTATCAGAATACCATTAACGTATTAAAATCGGCCAAGCCTAAAGACCAGTCTCGGGCAAACTACTTTGTTGCCGAATCGTACCGGCTATCGAACCGGTTAAAAGAAGCCGAGCCCTACTACGCAAAAGCAGGCGGCCGCGGAATTGATAAAGATTCGGTTCAGTTTTACTATGCGCAATCGTTAAAGGCAAACTCAAAATACGATGAGGCCCGCAAACAGCTGGAGCAACTCATCAGCCGGACTTCGAACGACAAACTAAAAGACCGGGCTAATATCGAATTAAACGGCCTGGCATACCTGGAGAAGTTACGCGAGAAGCCGAACTATTACCGCATCAGAAATCTTGAAGCACTCAACACGGTGCAAAGCGAGTATAATCCGGTCTTCCTGAACAATGAATTATATTTCACTTCCTCGCGCGGAAGCGGAAAACTGTATGCGGCTACCGGCACCCCATTTACCAACCTGTATAAAGTTGCCAGCCGCGGGGCAAATGTAGATGTTGCTACACTGACACCCCTTCCCTCAACCATCAATACTGAAAATGTTAATGATGGATGCATTGCCTTTACACCCGATGGGCGCACCATGGTTTTTGCCAAGGGAAACACAGGCAAGAAAAAAGGAACCGAGGATGTGGACCTGTTCATTGCCCGGTTCCGCAATGGCACATGGACTGAACCACAGGTTATTACCGGGGGTGTTAATGCACCGGAGTTTTGGGATTCCACTCCGGCATTCAGTCCTGATGGACGCACGCTTTACTTTGCTTCGAACCGCAAGGGCGGATATGGAGGAACCGATTTGTATTCCGCACAAATTGATTCGCGGGGTCGGTTTTCACGCGTAAGGAACCTTGGCCCCGAAATCAACACCCCGGGTAACGAAATGTTTCCCTATGTTGCTGAGGACGCCAAACTGTATTTTGCTTCTGATGGCCACCCGGGATATGGGGGCCTGGATTTATTCGTTGTAAAGCGTGCTTCCGGCCAAACAACCATTGAAAACCTGGGCGACCCCGTTAACTCCACAGGCGATGATTTCGGAATTTTTCTCTTCCGGCCCGACCGCGGCTTCTTCACCTCCAATCGCGAAGGCGGCAAAGGCGATGATGATATTTACACGTTCGTCAACGAAGATCCTGATCTGCGCGTGATCAACTATTATCTCGCAGGCGTAACGTATACGCCTGATAAAGATGGAAAACTTCAGATTCTGCCCAACACCAGGGTAAGCCTGCTGGATGCGAAAAGCGATCTGATGCAGGATTATGTTACCGGTAATGATGGAAAATTTTTGTTCCGCGTTTATGACAGCGAAGATTACAACCTGGTTGGAGAAACGGACGGATACCTTGTTAAGCGCCAACAATATACTACAAAAGGAAAATCGGTTGATGCGAGAACCTTAACTGAGTTGGTTACCAACATCACGTTTGATACCATCATGGTTCTTGATAAAATTGAGATTAACAAAATTTTTGTTCTGGAGAACATTTATTACGAGTTTAACAAGTACGATATTCGTCCGGATGCAGCACGCGAGTTGGATAAACTCGTTCAGATTTTGACGGATAACCCTGAAATCAAAATTGAGCTGAGTTCGCACACCGATAGCGTTGACACCGATGAATACAACATGTGGCTCTCGCAAAAGCGGGCTGAGTCGGCAGTGAATTACCTGGTAAAACGAGGCATTGCAAACGACAGATTAGTAGCCAAAGGATATGGTGAATCGCGGCCTATTGCACGAAACACAAATCCTGACGGCACCGACAACCCGGCAGGACGGGATAGGAACAGGAGGACCGAATTCAAAATCCTGGAAGTGGGTGTTATTCCAAAGTCAATTGAGGATGAATTCGATGAGGATAAATACTTCCGAAAAAAGGACGGCAATTGACATTTTTTTCCTTCGGGCACAAGTCAATTCGTTCTTGTATCCGTAACTTCATTGAACGGCTGGACACACAAAGTGCTAACTGGTCTTAATATCCGTCTGAACTCAAATTTATACTACTTTTGAATGACTAACAGAAATTTCAACTATGTCATACCGCATTGAGAAAGACACGATGGGCGAGGTAAAAGTACCTTCCAATAAATATTGGGGAGCTCAAACCGAACGGTCACGCAACAACTTTAAAATAGGTTCGGAAGGCAGCATGCCGAAAGAGATTATTTATGCCTTTGCATATTTGAAAAAGGCCGCAGCGATAGCAAATACCGAACTGGGGGTATTGCCGGCCGATAAAAAAGACTTAATCGCAAAAGTTTGTGAGGAAATTCTCGAAGGTAAACTTGATGGAGAATTTCCACTGGTGATCTGGCAAACCGGATCGGGCACACAAAGCAACATGAATGTTAACGAAGTAATTGCATACCGGGCACATGTGCTTAGTGGTGGAGCCCTGACGGATGAGAAAAAAATACTTCATCCAAACGATGACGTCAACAAGTCGCAATCGTCCAACGACACCTTTCCGACAGCCATGCACATTGCGACTTACAAGGTAGTGGCGGAAGTTACACTGCCGGGCATACAAAAACTCAGGAACACACTCGCCCGGAAAGCGAAAGAATATATGGCCATTGTGAAAACAGGCCGAACGCACTTCATGGATGCAACCCCCCTTACCCTGGGCCAGGAATTTTCAGGCTATGTACAACAGCTCGATAACAGCATGCGCGCCATAAAAGGTGCTCTTGAAATGGTAAGTGAATTGGCACTGGGCGGTACCGCAGTGGGCACCGGACTTAATGCCCCTAAAGGATACGATGTGCTGGTGGCTAAGAAAATCGCTGAGCTGACAGGCTATCCGTTTGTAACAGCGCCCAATAAGTTCGAAGCACTTGCCGCACACGATGCCATGGTGGAGTTATCAGGAGCACTAAAACGGGCGGCTGTCGGGCTGATGAAAATCGGGAACGATATCCGGATGCTAAGTTCTGGTCCGCGTTCAGGAATTGGCGAAATCATAATACCCGATAATGAACCCGGCTCATCCATTATGCCGGGCAAAGTTAATCCGACCCAGCCCGAGGCTTTAACCATGGTGTGCGCGCAGGTTATCGGTAATGACGTTGCCGTTTCTATTGGTGGTGCCACAGGGCACTTCGAGCTGAACGTTTTCAAACCGGTTATTGCCGCCAACGTTTTACAGTCGGCCAGGCTGCTTGGCGATGCCTGTGTGTCGTTTAATGACAAGTGTGCCGAAGGGATTGAACCAAACCATGCCCTTATTAAGCGGCACATGGAGAACTCGCTGATGTTGGTTACCGCATTGAATACCCACATTGGGTACGAAAATGCTGCTAAAATTGCCAAGAAAGCCCATAAAGAAAACAAGACACTTCGTGAGGCAGCCATTGAATTGGGGCTTGTAACTGCCGAGCAGTTTGACCAGTGGGTAAGGCCGGAGAAAATGGTTGGAAACCTCTGAAAAGAAGGAAATAGAAAATATTTTGTACTTTTATAAAACTTTTTAAACTCCCGACAATGAAAAAATTAACATTACTTTTTTGTCTGGCTTTACTTTTTGCGGGCACCCAGGCTTTCGCCCAGCTTTCCAAGCAGGAAAAGAAAGAGTGGAAGAAAAAAGCCAAGGAATACGCCAAGCAACCCGCTAATCTGAAGCAGTTCACCGAGGAAAAGCAAAATGCCGATAATCAGGTTGCTGCTTTGAATCGCAGGATCTCCGAAATGCAAAGTGCCATGAGCAACAAAGATTCGCGCATTGCCGAACTGGAAGACCAGCTTTCACAAATGCGCGGACAGTTAACGGCCGCACGAGCTGAAATCGCCCAGTTAAAGGAATCACCGGTCATTAATCCAATGGATTTTTCAAAAGGCATTGTCTTTAAAGTTCAGGTTGGTGCTTTCAAAAACAAAGATCTGGCAAAGTACTTTGACAATAACCCAAATTTTGGCGGAGAAGTAAGAGAAAATGAACCGCAGCGTGTTACTATCGGTATTTTCCGCGATTACTGGGAAGCCGATCAATTCAAAAAGTACATGCGCGAAATGGGCGTTAAAGATGCCTGGATAGTTCCCTATAAGGATGGCCAGCGCACGGAGATTAAAGAAGTTCTTGAAAACGTTACCGCAGAAAAGAAAAAAGGCACGGAATAGACAATTCTTGTCAGTCATTAAAAGCAGTACCCGAAACGGTACTGCTTTTATTTTTAAGAGTGCAGAGGATTGTGCAGGTTTGCGGGTGAAATACCTACGTGCATTCATCCGGAATGAAAATAGGCAAGAACCGGGTAGCCGGATGCTTCTCGTATGAAATCAATTTCAGTATAGGTATGAAAAGGTGGTTGATAGTTGTGATTTTGGTGACCTGCAATTCAGCGGGTGTGCACTCCCAAATCCGCACCGAAAAACTAGTGATCAAACCACGGGAAGTTTTTAAACTCGACCAATCGGATATTCTGGTGATTGACACGTTGGTGATGATGGACTCATCGGCAATCTTGCTGAATCCGTTGCGCCCGGAAAATTACATCCGTGCAAAGGTGATTATTGCTGGCAAAGCAACGAGCATTATGGGCAACGGAGCAAACGGAGCCAACGGTCGCTCCGGCCGACCCGGTACAGTTGCTGCAGGTCCGTGTAAGAATGGCACGGAAGGTTTACCGGGCACGCAAGGACTTACCGGAGTAAATGGCGTTAACCTGTTTTTGTATTTCGATCGCCTGATCATCAACGGTCAGCTTACAATAATTTTAACCGGGGGCAGAGGTGGTAATGGTGGTGCCGGTGGCGTTGGAGGAGATGGAAGCCCGGGAACCGTTCATTGTAACGGAGGAAACGGAGGGAATGGAGGGAATGGCGGCCGTGGTGGTGATGGTGGAAGCGGAGGTAACCTGCTCATACAATCTCCGCAAGCACTCACGGTAAAGGAATGGGCAACCAGTAAGTTGCTGGTAAAGAACTACGCAGGTGGCCCCGGACTGGGCGGAAAACGGGGAAACCCTGGGTCGGCCGGATTGGGCCCTTCTCGCAGAAACGGAAAGGACGGCTCTCCCGGAATTGATGGGCCAGAGGGTTTGCGGGGTAAAGACGGACAGGTAACTTTTCAAACCAACTAGCTGGTGAGCAAACGATGGGTTTATAAACCGATTCCTCCTGCTGAGCAGATCCATGCCCTTGGTAAGGAACTGAACATTAATCCGTTTCTTACTACGGTTTTGTTGCAGCGTGGCATCAGTACGGTTCAGACTGCAAAAGAATTTTTTCGCCCGTCACTCGAAGCCCTTCACGATCCCTTTTTGATGAAGGATATGAACAAAGCCGTTGAGCGAATAAGAAAAGCGATTGACTCAAGCGAGAAAATTCTCATCTATGGGGATTACGATGTTGATGGCACAACGGCCGTTGCATTGGTTTACAATTACCTTCATCAATTTTACCCGTTGTGTGAAGTGTATATTCCTGATCGGAACAAGGAAGGCTATGGCATTTCAAAAGCAGGGGTGGAATATGCCGTTGAAAATGCCTTCACCCTTATCATTGCGTTGGATTGCGGCATTAAAGCGGATGACATGGTGGTGTTTGCCAATAGCCGGGGAATTGACTTCATCATCTGCGATCATCATTTGCCCGATGCAAAAATTCCAAATGCAGTAGCCGTTCTTGACCCAAAGCGAAAAGATTGTACGTATCCATTTAAAGAATTAAGTGGCTGCGGGTTAGGATTTAAATTAATCCAGGCGTATGCCAGGCAGTATGCCGATGAACGCTCAATCAATCAGTATCTTGATCTGGTTGCAGTAAGCATCGCCTCCGACATTGTACCAATAACCGGTGAAAACCGGATACTCTCCTATTTCGGAATAAAGAAACTTAACGAAGACCCGCAACCCGGACTAAAGGCACTCAAAGAAATTTCACTTGCAAAGCAGGACCTTGATGTTTCAGGAATAGTGTTTACCCTTGGCCCCCGCATCAATGCGGCCGGTCGTGTTGCCCATGCCAGTGCTGCTGTTGAATTACTTACAGCCGGCACAGACGAACAAGCAAGGGAACTTGCGCAACAGGTTGACAGTAAAAACGATTTACGCAGGGAGTTTGATCTGAACACAACCGAAGAAGCGCTTGCCATGATTGGAGAAAGCGAATTGCTGAAATCAGCCCGGTCGACTGTCCTTTATAAGGAGACATGGCACAAAGGTGTTATTGGCATTGTTGCATCCCGTTGTATTGAAAAGTTCTATCGCCCTACGGTAATCTTAACTGAGTCGAACGGAAAAATAGCAGGCTCGGCAAGGAGCGTTAACGGATTTGACTTGTACCAGGCCATTGAGCGATGCAGCGATCTGCTTGAAAAATTCGGAGGGCATAAATATGCGGCAGGGCTAACCCTCGAAAAGCATAATCTGAATGCATTTAAGCAACGTTTTGAACAAGTTGTTCAGGAGCAAATAACCGAAGAGCAGCTAACTCCGGTTATCGAAGTAGATGTTCCGATTCGGTTTGAGGCCATCACCACACGATTTTTGAACATCCTTAAACAGATGGCTCCATTTGGCCCCGATAATCACAAACCCGTATTTGAGGCACGAAATGTGTTTGTATTCAACGCCCTTTCAAACTTCAAAGACCGCCATGTGCGGTTTCTTGCAAAGCAGGAGGGCAGCGAACAGGTACTACAAGCAGTAGGCTTTGACCTGGCCGATTATTATGATCAGCTGGCCACCGGTGAAAGTTTCCGAATGGTGTTTACCGTTGAGGAAAATATTTTTAATGGGAATGTGAGCATTCAGTTGCGTGTTAAGGATATTAAATTTGATTGACCATCATGGTATTGAGAGCCGAAAACGTTGTAAAAAAGTATAAAACCAGAACGGTGGTCGATCACGTTTCAGTGCAGGTTGCACAAGGTGAAATTGTTGGGTTGCTGGGACCGAACGGGGCCGGCAAAACAACTTCCTTTTACATGATTGTTGGCTTAATTAAACCCAACGAAGGCAGAATCTTCCTCGACTCGGAAGAAATTACAACTCTGCCCATGTATCAGCGTGCCCGCAGGGGCATCGGCTACCTGGCCCAGGAGGCGTCTGTATTCCGCAAGCTAACCGTAGAAGAGAATATCATGGCCGTTTTGGAAATGCGGGAGTCAACCCGGCAACAGCGAAAGGAGAAAGTAGACCAATTGATTGATGAGTTTAGTTTGCACAAAGTGAGGAAGAGCCTTGGCATGTCACTTTCTGGTGGGGAGCGAAGACGCACGGAAATTGCACGTGCCCTTGCGGTTGATCCAAAGTTTGTTTTGCTTGACGAGCCTTTCGCGGGGGTTGACCCGATTGCTGTAGAGGAGATTCAATCCATTGTGGCAAAGCTAAAAAATAAGAACATAGGCATCCTTATTACCGATCATAATGTGGATGAAACGCTATCCATTACCGATCGCGCCTACCTGATGGTGGATGGAAAACTGTTCAAGTCAGGCACTGCGCAGGAACTGGCCAACGACCCCCAGGTGCGGAAAGTTTATCTGGGCCAGAATTTTGAATTGCGCAGGGCGAAAGTTACACTGCCTGAAGGCCAGTAAGCCTCAATGTTCCTTCATCACTTTCAGTATATTTGAAATATAACTTCTGCTATGGGCCTCCTGAACTCAATCCTTACCTGGGTGATGAAAAAGCGCATTCATCAAATGGAGCTTTTTATGAAATACCCGCATGAAGTTCAGGAGGAACTTTTCAAAAAACTGATTCAGGCTGGCACAACTACGGAGTTCGGCAAGACCTATGATTTTGCCTCCATTGAAAATTACGGGCAGTACAGGCAACGCGTTCCGGTTCAAACCTATGAACAACTGTATCCTGCTATCGAGCGGCTGATGCGTGGTGAACAGAATATTCTGTGGCCTACCGAAATCAAATGGTTTTCCAAATCCTCCGGGACAACCAACGCACGCAGCAAATTTATTCCTGTTTCGTACGAGGCGCTGGAAGATTGTCATTTTAAAGGCGGCAAAGACATGCTCTCGATGTATGTGAATAACTATCCGGAGACCAGGATTTTTGATGGAAAGGGGCTTGCCGTTGGCGGCAGCCACCAGGTGAATGAGCATGATCCTACGGCCTCTTCTTATTATGGCGATGTGTCGGCTGTGATCATGCAAAATCTCCCGGTATGGGCCGAGTTCATTCGTACCCCGCGCCTTGAAACAGCCCTGATGAGTAACTGGGAAGAGAAGATTGAGAAGCTGGCAAGGGAGACCTCCGAAGAAAATGTCACCAACCTTGCCGGAGTGCCCACCTGGACCATCCTGCTCATTCAGCGTGTTGTTGAACTTACCGGGAAGAAAAACATTATGGAGGTATGGCCCAACCTCGAGACTTTTTTTCATGGCGCGGTTTCATTCAAACCTTATCGGAAATTATTCAATGAATTGATTCCCAACCCGAAAATGGTGTACTGGGAAATTTACAACGCCAGCGAAGGATTTTTCGGCATTCAGGACCGAAGCAATTCAGACGAAATGTTGCTCATGCTCGACTACGGAATTTATTATGAGTTTATCCCTATAGAGGAGGCCGATGCCGGCAACCCCAGGGTTGTGCCGCTGAGCGATGTTATACTCGGGAAGAATTATGCCATGGTTATTACCACCAATGCCGGCTTGTGGCGCTACAACATTGGCGATACCGTAAAGTTTACTTCGCTTTCTCCGTACCGGATAAAAATTTCAGGCCGAACCAAGCACTTTATTAACGCCTTTGGCGAGGAAGTGATTGTAGAAAATGCCGAAGCGGCTATTACCAAAGCCTGTGAGGCAACCGGTGCTATAATCGACAACTTTACCGCTGCGCCCGTTTTTTTAGAAGCCAACAAGAAAGGCGGACACGAATGGATTATTGAATTTAAACGACAACCTGACAACCTTACAGCGTTTACGCACATCCTTGATGCAACCCTGCGCCAGGTCAATAGCGATTATGATGCCAAGCGAACACATGACCTGGCCCTTGTGGAACCAAAAATTCATAGCGTTAAGCCGGGTACGTTTTATGAATGGATGAAGCGAAGGGGAAAGTTAGGAGGCCAGAACAAGGTTCCCAGGCTGTCGAATACCAGGGAGTACGTTGACGATTTGCTCCGTTTGTAACACGCAACAAGTCTATAGGTTGGTTTTTTGTTTTCTGATTCGCTTCGGATTATACCAAAGGAAAAACCCGGTAAACGTTAACAGCAGCAAACTAATACCCGAGATCGTAGTGTAGCCCAGTTTAAGTTGCCCGTCAGAGCCTGCGGCAAAATCCAGAATAGAGCCATCGTGAATTTGTTCAATGATATCCGAAGTGCGGGTGTTAACCGCCAATATGTTTCCATTGGTGCAGTCAAGCTGGATTTCGGTGTAATGATCTTTGAATACAAATTTCACCACCCCTTTGTCAGGGCGCGCGTCAATCCGGTCAAGGCGTGGTGACCGGTTGTCCGGAAATTGCTTATGTAACGCCTGCTGAGCAAGGGTATTCAGGCTGTCATACGAAAGCCACCCTTTCATATCGGTTGATATACCCTTTTCGGTTGCCGGGAGAATTAACCCTCCTGAATGTTTCTTCCATCCGAGCAGCAAGCCGGTAACGGAGATCAGAAAAAAGAACACGAATAACAACGATCCCAGGAACCTGTGAATCCTGCGATAGGTGCGGGTTGTTTTGACAATCGTCCGGGTATCAGTCATACATTTGTTAATAAGGAAAACTGCCAGGCTTTTCAAAGCCCGGCAGTCTTAACAAGGTTTCAAATACGTGCACGCAATGAAAAAATAAAGTTTCTTCCCGGTGCCGAAATACCCGAGGAATAGGGCCGGTATCGTTTATCCAGGATATTCTCAACACCGGCATCAAGCGTGATGTGTGAAAACACCGTATACGATGCCTTCAGGTTTAACGTCCACCATGATGGTGAATACGGATTTCCGTTTTCATCTTTGGCATACAGGTGTGTATCGGCTTGTTCGGAAAAGGCCAGGTCGCTGTTAGCAATCTCCCCATTGTAAACGGCATAGAGATCGGCCAGCAATTTTTTGCGGCTGAACAGCAAATGGGTAGCGCCAAAAGTCGGAGCTACGTGGGTGGGCGGCCCATTAAGCCCGCTGGCAAAATCCTTTTCCTTTCCTTTTTGGAAATTGAGTGATGAGGTGAGCCGCAGCAAATCGAAAATGCTCCAATCAAACCCCAGCTGCACTCCGTAAACATAGAGTTCATTCACATTTTGCTGGGCCAACACGCGGCTCTGGGTTCCATCGTAGTCAATGCTGTCCTGCCCGTTAAATGTTGAAGGCGCACGGGCGATGGCATTGTCTATTCGGGTGTAGTACAAGCCGGCATCAAAACTGAATGTTGAGCTGGCTTTAACTACTGCGCCAGCCTCGTAATTATAAGCTAATTCAGGCTTAAGGTTGGGATTCGGAACCACTACCGAACCGGGTTGTGAGTCGAACACCTTGCCGATATCATCAACATTGGGCGCACGGAAGCCGGTAGAGAAGTTGGCAAACAGTTTCCATCGTTCCACAGGACTGTAAATCAACCCTACGCTGTTGGTAACCTGCCTATTTTTTAGTTCGGCTTCAGTAAACGGAAAATCGAAGAATGAAGTGTCGTATTGCGCATAGGTGTACACATAGTTGAACCGGTTGCTCACCGTTAGCAGCCACGGATCACTTAGCCTGATTTTCATGCTCAGGTAAGCAGCCATTGAGCGCCACTCAGAATCATTGGGGTAACGTGTGGAGAGTGGCGACTCTGCCTCCGTTGTTATATTGTACCGGAAAGCCGAAGAATACACGTTGTTAGTAACGGCTTCAACTCCGTAAAAAATCTGGATGTTGTCGTTCAGTGTTTTGTCCAGATCCAGGTTTGCCGACCAGGCTTTTACATTCTCGAAACGGTTATTCCTGTTTGAGCTGTTCCGGTTACGGTTGTGCCTGCTTTCGCTGTAATCCTGGTAGGCAAGGGTAAGACGGGCGGCATCAAATAATGCGTTTGATGCAAGATACTTTGCCTGCAGCGAATGCATCAGCCACTCCTGGGGGCCATAGTACCACTCGGCACTTACAAAATTCCCACCTGAATTTTTCAGGATCAGCCGGTCGTACCGGTCATACCGCGAAGTTTTTGACTGGTGGAGGGAGTAATTCAAATCCCAATTTGCGTTGGGCATGAACCGCACCTTCTGCATAATATTCAACTGGTCGTAGCCGGAGGGGAGTTGAATCTTCGGGTCAGGGTTGATTTTTACCACATCGGTATCATTTTCACGGGCCATGTAGTCAGGCCGTAAGTACTCGTCTGGCCCTTTTGATCCCTGCTTCAGATCATCATACTGCGAGTAGGTAACGCTGGTAAGGAAAGCCCACTTTTTTAAACCCAGGTTTATGTCAAGGTGTCCTGTGTTTTCTTTATTGGCAGACGAATACCGAAGCAGGGCATTTCCGCCAACGCTCAGTTTATCGGAGGTTGATAACCGGGCTTGCCGGGTATGAAAATCCATCACACCGCCAATGGCATCACTTCCATAAATAACGGAGCCAGGTCCGAAAATAACTTCGGAGTTTTCGATGATGTTCGCATCGAGCGAGATTACGTTTTGCACGTTGCCACTGCGGAAGATGGCGTTGTTGAACCGCACGCCATCCACCACCAGCAGCACGCGGTTGGTGGCAAAGCCGCGAATCATCGGGCTGCCGCCACCGAGTTGACTTTTCTGAACAAACACCTGGTTGGAAATGCCCAGCAGGTCGGCAGCAGTTTGAGGATTTTGAAATTGAATTAAAGAGGCATCAATTTTCGCTATGCGGTTGGGAACCTCACGGATGGTTTGTTCCCATCGGTTTACCGAAACGACCACCTCTTCAAGAAGTTTAGTTGTATCTGCCTGGCCGGGTTGCTGTGCCTGAGCAACGCCCAGTATAGCAAGCAGGCAAAGCATGAAATTACCTTTCATCGTATGTAAGGGTTTAAGGTTTAAACAATAGGATAATGACGGGCAGGTTATGCCCGTTTAAACGGGGAGGAGAGGGTACCCTTTAGGCGGAGGTGATTCGATGGGCAGATTGAAAAGATATGCAACGGCATGGTAGGCCGTGAAATATTTTAGTTGAACGGCCGGTTGGTCGGCAACAAAATGGAACTGAGGGTGAAGGGCATGCCATACACAAAACAATACAACACCGGGAGGAACAGGGTTGGTATCGTTATCAAGATTGTTTACTACGGCATTTAAAAAGGAGAGCAGGTTGTCTTCATCGTCATCGTACACACCGTAAACGAAAAGTTTTGAATCTTTCTCAATAATGCGGGCGATATCAAACATGTTGCCGTTAACTTTTATTTCGTGTTCTTCTACGTGTGATCGTTTGAATTCTTCCGGTGTTAGTACAATCAACTCCAGTTCTTCTTCTGGCAACGTGGCCAAGAGGGCACGCATGTGTTGTTTGATTTGCAGCGCACGAAAGGCAAAGTAAACATATGAGCCGCCAAAGTTGGCCAGCAGAATGGAAAGCAAAAGGATGGAGATGAAGTGCCTCACAAAGCGAAGGTAGATAAAAGAAAGATGTCCTGCACTTGTCGGTGCAGGACATCTAAGTAGTACTATCGGATTCCGGGCAGTGATGGAGTTGGTTTACTCTGTTGCCAGTTGAAGTTTGCCTTTTTCGGATTGGGGTAAACTTCGGCCAGCGTGTTGCCGTCATACATTCTCCCGTTCTTCATCACCTGGTTAACCGTGTTGGTGTTGCGGATGTTTTCCAACGGATTTTTATCGAGAATGATCAGGTCGGCCAGTTTGCCGGCTTCAATGGAACCTAAATCACCATCCAAACCAAGTGCTTTTGCTCCGTGAATGGTGGCAACTTTCAGCGCGTTGTGTTCAGACAATCCACCGGATTGCATCGACCACAATTCCCAATGGTAGCCGAGTCCTTGTAACTGTCCATGTGAACCCACACCGGCATTGCCACCAGCAGCCACATAGTTTTTAAGGAAGGCTGCATGATCGGGGAATACGTGTTCTTCAAACATAAACCATCCTGGCCTTCTCCGTGATTTCGCATCCAGTTCAGATTTTGGGGTGAAGTAATTCAGCTTCGTGTCACCGTTCACATTTTCAGTAGCGTAGTAGAAATTCTCTGCCCACGGGCCTCCATACGCAACAAGGAGAGTCGGTGTATAGGTCGTTCCGGATTCCGCAAGAAATGTGTTGAAGTCGTTATACAGCGGATAAATCGGGAAGGCGTGTTCATGTCCGGGATAACCGTCCTGTATCTGAGTAAGATTAAGTTTGAAGTCCAATCCGCCTTCAGTGGTGGGCATCAGCTGTTGCTCCCTTGCCGCCATGATAATCCATTGCCGGTGCTGGCGGTTACCGGTAAGGTACATCTTGATGGTTTTGGTGTTGTAGTATTCCGAGTATTGTTTGAGAATGCTACGCGCCTGATCAAGGTCTTTGATATTGTACGCCCAAAAACCAACACCGGGACCGGTGGAGTAAATGCGTGGACCAGGAACCTGACCGGCATCCACCATGTCTGCATAGGTGAGCACATCGGTAGTGGCTGTCTGCGGATCGCGTGTTGTCGTAACTCCGTAGGCAAGGTTGGCGGCATACATCCATACTTCGTTTTTATGAAGCCCCCATTGCGGCCACATGTGTGCATGGGTGTCAACAAATCCGGGCACGATGGTTTTCCCCGCCATGTCCATTTTTTGAACGGAGCCATCCACGGTAATGCTGCCTGCGGCACCTACTTGTTTGATGCGATTGTTTTCGATGAAGATATCACCACGCTCAATGATTTCATCACCTTTCATGGTAATGATGCGCGCATTGGTAAGCAGCACTTTACCTGCAGGGATATCGCGCGGCACGGTAACCTTAACCCGGATTTCTGCAGGTTTGTAGCCTTCATCTTTCTTTTCTTCTCCGTTCTTCTTCTCTTCTGTTTTTCCTTCCTCCCTG